>CALCVP010000078.1 GCA_937907705.1 uncultured Prevotella sp.
CACGACATTCAGAACCACAATCTGACGCTCTAACCAACTGAACTACATCCACCATATTGGTTATCTATTGCTTATTGTTTTAAAGCGAGTGCAAAGGTACGGGATTTATTTGAAACTTCCAAATAAAATCCCGTTTTTTTTTCATCTTTTCTTTTATTTTGCTGGAGTTGCAGGTGCTTTTGGTGCTGCTGGAGCTTGTTGCGCACCATTTGCGCCCTGTGCAGGAGCTGCTTGCTTAGTTTGGCTTGCACCAAAACCCGGCAAAGTATTAGGGTTGGTTTGCTGCTGTTCAGTGGCAGTCTTCTCTATTACACTTTCAGAGTTAGCTGCTGTTGGAGCCACATAAGCGCAGATAACGCTCAATACAACCATTGTTATAGCCAATCCCCAAGTAGTTTTTTCAACAAAGTCTGTCGTTTTACGAACGCCCATAATTTGGTTGGAAGATGAGAAGTTAGAAGCAAGGCCGCCACCTTTAGATTCTTGAATAAGCACAATGCCTATCATCAGCACTGCTGCAAGCACGATAAGAATTACAAATAATGTGTACATTTTCTTTATTTTATTTTTATTATTATTTATCTGTTTTAGGGTTGTTTGTTACCTTGTTTATATTTATCATTAATGATTAATTTTTCCAAAAATCTTATTTGGTCTGCAAAGTAAGCATTTTTTTTTGGATAATTCAAATTTAAACGCTTAATAATTTCCAAAGCCTTTGAATATCTACCTTGCTTGATATAAATTTGCGCCAATGTCTCTGTAAAATAGCTTTCGTCGCTATCTTTTTTATCGCTGCTGTCTAAATCAGGCACATATTCAGGTTTTTCTTTCAGCTCTATTTTTCCATTCTCATTGTTAATAAAGTTGTCTATAAGGTTTTGTCCCTTCATCGCGGTCTGCTGTTGTTGTGCATCAGTCTCTTCTTCATCTTCTGTATCCATCAGGTAAGACACATAATCTACGGCAGCATCAGCAGGTGTAGGCTTTCTCTTCTTGTGCTTCGGCTCCGAGTCTTTTTCCGTATCCTCTTGTGGAACTGTATCAAGATATTGATTGATAATGGATGCTGTGCGGTCCTGCACAGGTTCCGCACTGGCCTTTACCTCTTCTACCATCACAGTTTTATCCTGCTGCTCTACTATTTTTGCAGCATGACCAACTGTATAGTGTCCTGCCTCTATCATATTGAAAGCTACAGTACGGTCTGTCAAGTAGACAGAAGAGCGTTTCAATTCTTCCTCAAAAGTAGGGTCATGAAGCAAATAAAGATTTTGCAACAGCAATAAGCGGACTGTTTGAAAATAAGGATACATGGCCAACAGGGAACGCAACTCATAGAGTGTATCCCTGTTCATTGTTTCCGGATGATTAATAAGTTTTACGAAATCCATATCCTCTGTAATATAACAAGCTTTGCCGTTCTTTTTCTTATTGATTGACATTAACTATCAAGTCGCTTCTTGCCTTTTCGCTTCACTGCCTAACAAGCCTGTAAACAGCTTTACCAGTTAGCCACTGTTGCATTGAAGATTTGGTCTGACAGGTCTTTTACCATTTGCGTTACCAGCTCTTCCTGCACCGAACTTAGCGACTGTGTTGTTTCAAAGGTTGAAGTAGCTGTAAACTGCCTTTCAAAGTCTTCTTTATGATTTGCGTTATTCGTAAACCTCACATTTACCGTCATTGACAGTTCTGCTTGTGCAGAGTGTCCTTCTGCCGTTACCGCTTTATTCCGCTGAGAGTACTGGGTTATTTCGCCCTCTATCTTGAGGTCGCCATTACGCTTCACCTGTATCAGTCGTGTATGGTTGGCAAATTGATCTTTCAGCTGATTATTGAAAAGGCTTGCCATTGGTCCCCATACATAACTGGAACGTATAGGAAAATCGGCTATCTGTATGGTTTTTGTTTTAGTGTAGTCTATGCTTGACGCATTAAATTTGAGCGATACGCTGCAAGCCACCAAGCAGTCTGCAGCCACTATGACAGCTACTGCCAGCAGCCAATGCCTTACGGCCTGTAACACACGCCGTTTATCGTTATTTATCAAGTCCATATTGCTTTATTCGTCTGTAAATAGTTCTGTCAGAAATACCCAACTCCTGTGCTGCTTTTTTCCTGTTTCCACCATTCCTCTCCAATGCTTTTTCAAGCATCTGCTTGCCCATTGTTTCCAGATTCAGTGTCTCTGGCTCAGATATTTCTTCTGCCACAGCGTCTTGCACTGCCGGCACAGGTTGCTGTGATGCTATAACAGACTGCATATCAGGGCGCATGGTAGGAAGATTAGTTGACGGCTTTTCCGAAGAAACAGTATTCTTGGCATCGTCCAACTGTTTTCTCAATGTGTTCATCTCGCGGCGCAAATCGCTCACATTGCCCCGCAATTCATATAAGATTTTATACAACAGGTCGCGCTCACTTTCATAAGAATGGCTTGTGCCTTTACTGACAGTGGCCAACTGTGTAGAATCTGTATCTTCAGGAATAAACTGATGTATCGCTGCACCTGTAATAATACGGTCTTGGCTCAGTACAGACATCTGCTCCGTGATGTTTTTAAGTTGCCTTACATTTCCCGGCCACTTGTATTTGAGCATGATCTGCTGTGCTTCTTCTGTAAGTGTTATTTTAGGTAATTTGTACTTCTCTGCCATCTGCATAGCAAAGAGTCTGAACAGCAACAGTATATCTTCGCCACGGCTACGCAACGGGGGCATCTGTATAGGAATGGTGTTAAGGCGATAGTACAAGTCCTCACGAAAGCGGCCTTCGCTCACTGCCTTGCGCATGTTTACATTGGTTGCTGCCACTATTCTTACATCTGTCTTCATTATTTTCTGTCCACCCACTCTGATATATTCGCCTGTTTCAAGCACACGAAGCAAGCGAGCCTGTGTGGCAATGGGCAGTTCGCCCACTTCATCCAAAAAGATTGTGCCTTTGTTAGCCACGCCAAAATAGCCTTCACTCTCGCCTATAGCTCCAGTAAAAGATCCTTTTTCGTGTCCAAACAGTTCACTGTCTATTGTACCTTCCGGTATTGAACCACAGTTGATGGCAAAATATTTTTCCCGCTTGCGGGGCGAGTTGTCATGTATGATACGCGGTATAATCTCCTTACCCACACCACTTTCGCCAATAATAAGTACAGAAAGGTCTGTTGGTGCCACCTGCAAGGCCACATCAAGTGCTCTGTTCAAACCATCGCAGTTGCCCACAATGTTGTATCTTTGCTTTATTCTCTGAAGTTCTGTAGTATTCATTTAGCTCACAAAATTACGCATTTTCTTCTAAAAGGCCGAACGTTTACAGGCAAATATGACTTTTTTAATTTTTTTTGACTTGAATATCAACACTTTAAGTGCATAATCAGATGCTCAAATTTAATCGTATATATAAAACCGTTGACATTGTCTTGACAACATCACATCTCTGCCATTCATGGCTTGTCCTGTCGCAAACAGACTTGTTTTTCACAAAGAGTCTGCATCAAGAGCATGCACTACTGACGCCTAATGGACAAAACAGACACCACTACGGTGCGCTTACAGCTCACCGACAGGATGCCTGTACAGGTATGCAATTCTATGATTTCTTATGCTTTATGCTCAGGCTTTTTCTCTAACTTGATGAGCAACAAACCGATTGCTGTCCACAAAAGTTCGCGCAAACGCACTATCAACGCCACAAATATACCAGTGCTGGCAGTCATGGCCAAACTGGTGGTAGACATCAAAAAGCCTCCTTCGCGACCGCCCAATTGCAAGGGCATGAAAAACAGCAGATTGGCAAACAAGCTGGTAAAAGCCAATATCAGTATGCAAGGTACAAAAGACACATGTGGCATCAGCACCAGCAGCACAAACATAATCTCTAAGGCTGACAGTATACGGCAACCCAATTCAAGCACTACTGCCAAGAGAAACGAACGCTTGTCTTGCTGATGCAATGCGGCAATCTGACGGTCTATGTTGTCCAACTCTTCGCGGTGTGCAGACACAAAACCGTGCGCCCACTTCTTGACAAAAGGCACATGCCCCAAGAAATTCATCAACCTTACAGCCATGCCTTTCTCGTATCCCTTCATAAAGAACCAGATACCCAACAGGCAGAATGCCCCTATCAGGGTCAGCAAGATGCCCATCAACAAATTTACAGGCTCTGTAAACAGGTACAGAAAGACTGACAACATCCAAAAGAGAAAGTGTGTAAAGATATGGGTCATGGCATAAAGTATCACTGATGACGATGCACGCTCTGTGCCAATCTTCGGTGCCAGCGACATGATACGGTAAGGCTCGCCACCCATCAAGCCACCCGGAGTGGCATAATTGAGCGCAAAGCCGGATACCGTAATCTTGTAAAGCCACCAAAAACCTACATTGGTCTTTCCTTTAGCTCCACTTTTTATAATGACGTGCCAGGTAGTTGTGTTGATAACATAGAGTAGTCCCCATAACGCAACGACTGCAAAGAACCAATAGCCTGCATGCTGCAATCCACTCCACACCTGCTTGAAATCGAGTTGTGTTATCATGAGAACAAGCACAACTATTCCGAACGCAAAGAATGCGTTTTGGTATTTTTTCTTCATTTCTTTATTCCTTTGGCTTTGGAACAGAGAACCTTACTTTTTCGCTATCGTCTCTTTTCTCGTGATAGAGCTTCTTCAACGGGTTTTCCTGTGGCTCATCATAGATGAGTCTGTTGCGGAAAATGTCTATGGCATCGTATATGGCATGACGGAAAGAGTTTTCGTTTGCCACGCCTTTTCCTGCTATCTCATAGGCGGTGCCATGGTCTGGTGAGGTGCGCACGATGGGCAGTCCTGCTGTATAGTTGACGCCATTACCTGTGTCAAGGCTCTTGAATGGAGCCAAACCCTGGTCATGATACATGGCCAACACACCATCAAAGCTCTCATAGGCACCACTGCCAAAGAAGCCGTCTGCGGCAAAGGGACCAAATGCCAGCACACCATTGTCTGCCAGCTTCTTGATAGCAGGTATGATAATATCCTGCTCTTCGCTGCCCAACACACCGCTATCGCCAGCATGAGGGTTGAGTGCCAATACGGCTATACGCGGATTTGAAATGCGGAAATCGCGCCTCAACGAGTTACTGAAGATAGTAGCTTTTTCTATTATCTTGTCTTCGGTAATAGCCTGTGCCACATCCTTGATGGGCAGATGGGTAGTAACCAAAGCCACGCGCATAATATCGTTCATGAGTATCATGAGGGCTTTGTTGCCATTGCCTACACGGTCTTCTATATATTCAGTGTGTCCGCAGAAATGAAAATCATCACTCTGTATATTATTCTTGTTGATAGGGGCAGTTACCAACACGTCAAACAGCCCTGCCTTATAATCGGTCATGGCACGTTCAAGTGCCATCAGTGCTGCTTTACCAGCCTCTTTTGAGGGCTGCCCCATCTCTACTTTCACTTCCTGGTCAAAGGTAGTGAGCAGATTGAGCTTGCCTTCATGCGCCTCCTCTGCCGAATTGATAATTGTAAAATTGCCCTGTATGCCCAACGCATTGCGATGATAAGCAGCCACTTTGGGCGAACCATATATAATAGGTGTACACAGTTCAAGCATTGCCGGCTCTGCAAAGGTCTTGAATATTACTTCATACCCTACTCCATTTGTATCTCCATGCGTAATAGCTACGCGCAGTTTTCTATTTTCCATATATTTTTGTTCTGTTTAATTTCTTTTTTATCAATGCCCGTCACCTGTCAGCCCTTCCTGCCTTTGAGCTTTCAACCAAGAGCTACCGCCTTCTGAGCGTATAGAGCGAAGCCTCTGCTTGCCGTATCAAGTTGCGTTTTTTCATCTCCGGGGCATAGACAAATGCCTCTGCCACTATTACTTGTCGACGAGCAGTATCGGCATAAGCATGCAGCACAAAAGGACCGCCCATGGCATCATTGTGCATCTCCCACAAGCCACGGGCTGTCAGCACTGTGCCTAATCGTGTCTTTTCCATGCCCGACTTCACACTGCCGGTCACAGTCTGCATATACATCCCCTGACGCTCACCCGGCAGATTGATACGCATGATACTGTCGCGCATGGCCAGCAGTGTGGTGATGTCAAGAGTTGCTCCAGGATAAGTATAGACACAGATGTTCTGCATGCCTGTGGCAGCATTGTTAGACAGCCACACAAAACGCTTGCCTTGCTTGGACGACAGCATGTCTGTAGGTATATTCATACGCAGGTTGGTAAGGCGCGTTACCAAGCTGTCGGCTTTGGGGTTGTGCCCCGCCAAGAGTTGACTTACCCTATTGGCCATCTCTGCTCTGGTAAGCAGCGTGGTGAGCTGATGCCCCAACAGCGTCTGCTTCTGGCGCAACTGTTCTACATCAGGCGTATTGACATAAGCCACTGTCTGCCCTGTAGCCCACACATTACGCTCATAACGCAACCTTGTTTTGGTAAACATAGTTGGGTCTACCGTAACGATCACGATGCTGCGTGCCAGCCTCAACGCCTCACTGAAGTGGACACTGTCCACTAACGACACATCAAAGCAAGGCTCAGCTTGCGGCAGTACGTCTGCATCGGCAGACAGCAGATGGGCTACCAAGTGTCCAGCCTCAACATTGTTGTAAACCACCAAGGTCTCATAAGGTCGCCCTCCGCTCTTGGGCAGCAAAGTGCCTGCCGATGGTCCACACGCCATCAACAAGCATACCGCTATCCACCAACACGCTGCACAAAAGGCTCTTGTCATGCTTTTCCTTCCTTATGAGCTGTGCTCAACAGTCCACATGCGGCAAAAATATCTTGTCCACGACTGGCTCTGATGGTGGTAAACACGCCATGCTTGGTAAGATAATCTCTGAAAGTCTCCATCTTCTTCTCGTCAGCCCCGTGCAAGTCTACGCCAGGTATTTGATGGAAGCGAATCAAGTTGACACGGCAATCCAGTCCATCAAGCAGTTTTACTATCTCACGGGCGTGCATCATGGAGTCGTTCAATCCACCAAACACGATATATTCAAACGACAAGCGGCGCTGATGACTAAAGTCATAGTTGTGCATCAGATTAATCACCTCGGTAATGCTCATACCTTTCTCTGCCGGCATAATCATGGCACGTTGCTCTGGTATGGGCGAGTGCAGACTGATAGCCACATGGCATTCGCTCTCGTCCAAAAAGCGCTTTAACTTGTTTCTTACGCCCACACTGCTCACCGTAATGCGCTTAGGACTCCATGCGTATGCATAGTCTGCCGTTAATATCTCAGTGGCACGCAACACATTGTCAAGGTTGTCCATAGGTTCTCCTTGACCCATAAATACGATATTGGTCAGTTTGTCGCGTTCAGGCAACGAGTATATCTGGTTCAGTATATCTTTAGCTGTCAAGCTGCCCTCAAAGCCTTGCTTGCCAGTTTGGCAGAAAAGGCAGTTCATCTTGCAGCCTACCTGTGATGACACACATAGCGTGGCACGGTCTTTTTCCGGTATATAAACAGTCTCTACATACTTTCCGCTGTCTGTAGGAAACAGGTATTTAATGGTACCGTCTTTGGATTTCTGACTGTCAAGAGGGTCCATGCAGCCTATGGTGTAACTTTCTTTCAGTCTCTCTCGATTGGCTTTTGAGAGGTTTGTCATCTCATCTATGCTTTTAACGTGTTGCGTATATAACCATTTGACCATCTGACCACCCGTAAAAACAGGCATACCCAACTGCTTGGCCACCTCTTTCAGTTCGAAAAGGGATAAACCCAACAGGGGCTTCTTTGTTTCTTCCATTCTTATTATTTATAATTCTGCTGGCAAAGTTACAGCAACTTGCGTGAAATGCAAAATAATTGTCTGTTTATTTTCACTTCGCAGCGCCACGCCCAAAAGGGTGCAAAAAACAGCAACTTGGCAACGGTTGATACCTCTATCTGCATGCTACCGTTCATCGGTAGCAACATGCTCCATTGCAAGAGCAGTGCAAACGGCATGTAAAAGCAGTGCTCTTGGCTGCCGATAGTACTGCAATCGGAAAGCGATAGCGGTGCAATAGAAGGGCGATAGCAGTGCTTTTACAATGCATTGGGCTGCTGGCCAGGCAGAAATAGAATCAAGATGAAGATTCCAACCATTAACATGAAACGAAATAATTGTACAAAATAGATAAAATATTTACTTTTTTTAGTAATTTTGCATCACTCAATCGGTATACTTCAAGATGACATACTCTTTTTTACTGTCAATGAAATGGCAATTCCGGTCATAGAAGTGAGCATTTATATAGAATATAAACTGTTGTTGTTACAATAGAACACAAATTGATATTGCAATAAAATCACTACATGACAACATTTAATACAATAAGGTATGAAGGATAAAATAATTTCGTTTTGCTGGCAACATGTGTTGCTCTTGGTCTCTCTTTGGATTATGACCGTAGGTGTAGCCGTATGCGTACGTTCCATGTTAGGCTCCAGCGTAATCAGTGTGTTGCCTTATGTTTTTGAGAGTGCAGGCAAGCAGCAGATGGTGCCACAGCTTACTATCGGACAATACACCTATATCATGAACGCCCTGTTAGTAGCAGGACAAGTGTGCATCCTACGAAAAAGATTTGAACCGGTACAGCTCTTTCAATTGTTGGTGGGCTTTGTATTCGGCATGCTGATAGACCTGAACATGCTGCTAACTACATGGCTGCAACCTGTAGCCTTATGGCAACAAGCCATCACCCAAACAGCAGGCTGCACCATCTTGGGAGTAGGCATAGCTTTAGAGGTGCGCTGTGGCAGCGTAACAATGCCCGGAGAGGGCTTTCCAGTAGCCATCAGCAGGGTGAGCGGTGTAGAATTTCCTAAGGTAAAGATTTGTGTAGATACAGCACTGGTGGTATTGGGCATCGTTGCTTGCTACGCTTTCTTCGGCTCTTGGCAGTGGTACATAGTTGGCATCGGCACCTTGTTTGCCATGTTTTATGTAGGCTTTACCGTGCGTGTAGTAGGCAAAAGGTTAGAATGGTTTGAACGCTTGCTGGCCTACAAGCCCGGCTTTCGCCGTTATATATATGGCTTGGCAAGGTTTATCTACAAGAAATAATGAAGTTTTAATGGGTCAGAAGCAAAAAGACAGCCTTATAAATGATGCCCTTTTGCAAAAATGAAGCGGTGGTCAACAGGAGCTTATCCTACCTGACCTCCGCTTCATCTATATCAGAAAAGCTTAACTGAGCTTTTGATTATTGATCCCAATCGTCTGTACGGAAAGAACTAACGGGTAGTCCATCACAGAACAAATCGCCGTCTGCCCAGTCATGAAAAGCATAACGCACTGCCACAGGCTTGTCTACATAGATGCTCTTTACATACACTTTGCTACGCTCTATCCATGCTTTAGCGGGATGAAACACATGGTCGCTGCCTGCCACCTCAAAGAGGTCGCTCTTATAACCATTCTTTCCATACACCCACATCTTGGCACGATTAAAGGTTACCACTGCGGTATCGTTTTTGAATGTAACGTCATTATAATAGGCACTTTCTGCCGACAGACCTTTCATGCCATAGGTATTTTGCAGTGCCAACAGTGCAAGGCGCATACCCGCAAGATGCTTTTTACGGGGATGAATGCCAAACTCCAAACCGGCATCCATCAATACTGCCATGCCACAATTCTTGTTCATCAGCTCTGCTTTGGCTTGCTGTTCGCGCAAAAAGGCACTGTTGTAGTTCCAATTGACAAGACTATAATCGTAGGGAGCTATCTGACAGTAATAGAAAGGAAAGTCGCCTTGCTTCCACTCCTGGCGCCAGCCCTGTATCATACGCGTCAACATGTTGGCATAAGAAGAGGCTCTTGTAACATTATCTTCGCCTTGATACCAGATAACACCACGCATTGCAATGCCTATCAGCGGATGAAGCATGCCGTTATAAAGCACCGTCGGCGTGCGGTTTTTTGACTTGATGTCCGATGCTTGCTGAGGTATCTTTGCATCAGGAAAAGCTTTCAGCCAGTCGGCAGTCATCCAAGCCTCACAAGCAGAGCCACCCCAAGCAGTTACTATCAGCCCTACCGGCACATCAAGTGCCTGACGCAGCTCTTTGCCAAAGTAATAGGCAGTAGCACTGAACTCGCGAACTGAAGCCGGATTGGCTTCAGTCCACTTTCCTGAAACAGTGTCCACAGGTGCAAACTGGCTATTGCGCTTCACAGTAAAAAGGCGTAGCTGGCTATCTTTGCTGTGCAACACATCTGCCACTGCATTCTCAACAGGCTGATTTTTGAAACCTTTCATTGGCATTTCCATATTGCTTTGGCCGGAGCACAGCCACAATTCGCCTATCAAAATATTGCTTAATGTGGTTTTCTCGCCATCATTAAACGTAATGGTATAAGGGCCACCAGCCGCTGGAGTAGCGACCTTGGCTGTCCAATGTCCTTGCTGGTCAGCCTTTACGGTGATGGTCTTTTTGTTCCATGAGGCAGTTATCTTCACAACGGCTTGTGCCTTTGCCTGTCCCCAAAGGTTGGCATTGGTTTCACGCTGCATCACCATGCCGTCAGAAAACATCTTTGGCAGGGTTACTTTGGCGCTGACTGCCACAGAGGCTATCAGTGCGCCAAGCAAAAAGATTGTCTTTTTCATTTTTATAAAAGATTGTTTTGTTTCTTGTAGTTTCTATTGATTAAAACTTTCCAAAGTTAAAAAGATGTTGCATTATTGACTTACCTTGACAGGTCCAAGCAGTCCTGCCGGCAGCAAGTCGTTGCCTGCACGACGATATTTGCCATTGGTCCAGATTCCTTCAAACGGTGGATTGCCACTGTCAAAACCACGTAACGCATTAATCCAAGTATTGACAACTACCACTTTCAGTGTGTTCTGCCCCTTCTTTACCGCAGAAGTAATGTCTATTTGGAAAGGTGCACGCCACAGCGTTCCGCAGTTCTTGCCGTTTACATAAATGGTAGCAATATTGTTTACACTGCCTAAGTCGAGCATCACACACTCGCCTTCACCCACCTTGGCCTTGCGTTTGAAAGTGGTTTCGTAAGCGGCATGTCCTGAATAATAGCGCACATCGTTCATATCTTTATATGAAGTCCAGTCCTTGAGCGTCGTGGTCTCCAGTTGACGTCCTGTCTTCTCAAAAGTAATCTTCCACGACTTGTTATCCAATGGGCGCATTGCGGCCACGTGTTTAGGCTGCAAGAGATAGTTCTGAGGTACTTCTTTATCTGTGAAAACATAGAAAAGAGCATCGCCAGAAGCTAATGCAATAGAGTCTTTAGCATTCCATGCTGCAATGGTTCCCTGTTCAGCATTGGCTATATAGCAGTGGTTTCGCCGGCTGCGAAATGCGGGACAGAAAGCCATTGCCGTATCACTCTGGTTGCTGATAAAATAGATGTCGGCATCAGCAGCATGGCGATGGGTAAAGTCTATGCCGTCAGGCAACTCCGCATCACGCTGAATACCAAGTGTAGAAAGGTCGCTCTGCTTCCATACATCTTTTATAACGGGTAATCCAAGAGCAGCCAACGAGTCTATCCTGCTGAAGCAACTGACCAGACGATCGGGATTCATAGGGCGGGCTTGTGGCACCACCAACACACTGTAACGTGTACCGCCAGCTGTTACCAACTGCTTGTTCTCCACTCTACTTTTACTGAGCACGTCATGATTAAACGAGTCATAACGATAGCCATTCAGCGTATTGACCCAATCATCTGCCTTGGTCATATTGGCCGTATGAGTAACTCCTACCGGACTAGCTTCAAGAGGTTGTCCCACGTTAGCCTTTCGTTTGCGCTCTGCTTGTAGTGTTTCATCACTGAAAAGACCTGGCAAAGTATTGACCAATCGCTCTGGAAGAATTGCCCTGCGAGGCATTTCATCGCCTGTATAAACAGCTATGTCACTGACAGGACAGCCATACTGAAGCAGTGATTGACTGCGTGATATATAACTGTTAAAGGCCGGCATCTCGCGCCACCAAGTGTTATCGCGCTGAAAGAAGGTACCAATGCCGTCTAATGTCATGCCTGGAGCCTTGTCGGTAAACGGATTATGTGTATTGACATGAAAGACAATGCTGTTGATACCAATGCAATAGTTATGGTCAAGCAGTTTTTTCAGCATGGCAGGATGCTCGTCCCAAGTGCCACGAACCTCAGTAAAGCCTTCTGCTTGAATAATATTTTTGCCGTAAATATGAGCACCACTCACCGCATCAAGCATATCATTAAGCTTATCGTGGGTAGGACTGTTGAGCCAAAACTCACCCATCGGGTAGTCTGCAAACTGATAATGGCGCAGGCCATCGCTCCCCATAGTAGGCGCAACACACTCTGTTGAAAGCTGACAACCATAGTTATTGGCCAACTTACGCACCTCTGTAAAGAACACATCATTTATCAAATCAGCTATGGTTGTACGAATATCGCGCAGCACTTTGTCTGATTTCTCGCCTGTTTGTATTGGAACGCCTGTGTAAAGCAATAGCCATGGCTTCAAATCATAGCCGCGACGCTTCTTAAACTCGGCAGCAAAGGTTTGGCTCCAATTCTGGCTTCCACACTCCCAACTGTCCACATGAAGACGCGTAAGCACACGTTTCACTACGTCTTGGGGCGCATGACGATAAACATTCGCAAACCAATTGTCAAATTGCTTGTCAATAGCTGCCACTGAAAACTTATCACATTCCAAACCGCGACCACCGCCACCAGTGGCATTGGTGTGGCCCGTTGAAGTATGTCCGATACGCACAATATGCCATTTTCCCTTGGGGAGAGTAAACGAAAGCGGCGTGTTCTGCTTGGAAGAAAGCATCAACTGACTGGTCAGGTCAATAATCTGATTGGGCTGTACGCACTCACTCTTTTCCAAAGGAAAGGCTTTTGACACACGCCAAACAACGCCCGACTTGCCCTCATAGCCATCAACTACCGGTTCTGAGCCTAACACCAAGCCTCCAACTTTGAGAGTTGGCTTCCATTTTGCAGCATCCATATCCTCCGACCCAGGGTCGCTTCCCTCTGGAGTCCAATGGAATTTAAAATAGCGTGCGGTAGTAGCAGGCACTGCATAGGTAGCATAAGCATCAGTGTTTTGCCAACCTTGACGCGCTGGAGATATCTCACGCACAAACCGATAGTCTATTCCATTATCAGAAGCATAAAGCTTGTAGCGATGAGCCTGATAATTATTGCCACCTGTTATAACCTGAACCCTGCGCAAAGTAAAGGGTTTGTCATACTCCATTACAATGTCGCAAGGCTTTGAAGAACGGAAAGGAAATTCTACAGAAGACTTGGGCTGGCGGTCGTCTGCATAAGTGGCAGGATATGCATACAAAGCTATATCTTCATAATAGCCTTGATACAATTTCTCTGGAAGTGGTAACTGTATGTTCTTCTTACCGCCATTGTTATACTTTCCACCACTAATTATGGTATCACTCCATACCACCCGTTGCATGGATTCTTCAGGTTTAATCCATGGACCACCGCCAAGTGCAAACCCATCCGAATAGTGTATGCCCATCTCCAAACCGAGACTGTCTGCTGTATGAAATACAGTGTTCATGCGTTTCCACCAATTTGGCGATAACTGGCGAGCGGTGCCATGATACTGCTCGCCATCTGTTGTATCCTTAATAGGCATCAAATAGAAACCATGTATGCCTGCTTCGTGCATGGCTTTAAGGTCCAGACGAATGCCTTCATCACTGACACAACCGTACATCCAGTACCAAAATGTCCAAGGCTTGGCTTGCACTGACGGATGAACAAACTGCTCATACCATAGCGGATGAACAGCAGAAGTAGTAGCATCATGGGCTTGTACTGACATAAAAGCGGTACAAGCAATAGCTAATGTCAATAGTTTCTTCATATAAAAAGGTTGATTTTGCAACTTTATAGATGGCAGAATATAATGTATTCTTACACAATGTGCGCATCTATAAAGTTGCTTTATGTTATTCAATGATTATTCAAAATGAAGCGTAACCTCACCAACATGTGTACCATTCACCCACACAGGCTGAGCAGAAGGTCCATTAAGGTCGGTTGTATTCACCTTGTTACGCACAGCAGGTATTACCTGCATCATGCTAATGCCTGTCTCCGGCAATGTATAAAGCAGCTGGTCTCTACCATCACGAGGCTGATATACGCCTACATAATCGCTGTCGGTACCAGGCTGAAGCGTAATAACACCGGTATTGGTGGTCAGTTTCATCCACTGTACACCAGCAAAATAACCTTTAAACTCAGGGTAATCAAAACTTTCACCCGGTACAGGATCATTATATTTATTAGCCCAAACACCTAACTGTGGACCATGAATACGGTTTTTCCACACACGGTAGGGACCTTTTCCTAACCATTCCTTGCTTTCCACTTCACCTTCTGGAAGGTCAAATTTGATACCCATCAAGTCTACGACACCATTGAAATTATAGACATAAACCAATCGGGCACCTCCGTCAGGAGCAATATGCCATTGTGCTTTTTGTAATGAACCTAACTTATAGGTGGCTGTTACCACCAAGGTATCATTGGCACCTTCAGTTGCTTCCAACTTGTCAAACTTGCCTTGTTCTTCATAAGCAGTATAGGTTGTCTTTTTCTTTTCTGCCTCAGGATCATCATGATTATAGAACTGGTCAAATGACCTGTCGGAACGACGATAGGCAAAGAACTTAGGACCTGTGCCGAAATGGTAGTCTCCCTTGCTTGTTGTGACAGTACTTAAAGTACCATCTATAGCAGAGAATGTATAAGTTACATTGCCAGCTTTTGCCACATTACCATTCCATTGCGGACGAGAAGTACCCTTCGCTGTAACCTTTAACTTTTCTGCATCTTTCAACTTGAACACCCAAGTAAATATTTCACGCTGATATTGGTCTGTTGCCACTACGCTCAAAGCATCTGCTTCACCGGGTGCAGCAGGCAAATGAAGTTGTCCTTGACTATCTGCTGCTATATCCAGTCCTTTTACTTGTCCTGTCTTTAGCTTGCGAGTGGCACAGCCTTCGTACTTCACATAAGCATAATCAAACGTAACACCCTTTAAAGAAAGGAAATTATAGCGGTTCTCCACATTGAGTGCACCGTTAAAATGGTCAGGCATAAACAACTGGACAGGACTCCATATCTGCTTTACTGTATAGTAACTGCCCTCCTTTTCGTGGTGAGGACCTACGATACCATCAGCTCCATAGTTGCCCACATTATCAATCATTCCATCCATATCAACACGTTTCACGCCCTCATCAACCAGCGCCCAAATAAAGCCACCAGCGCAACGAGGCCACTTGCGCATCACTTCCCAATAGTCATAGAGTCCTGCTCCAGCGCCACCGTCATAGAGGGCATGCAGAAACTCAGTTGGCATCCATATTTCAGATTTGCGCATATACTCGTTGCTTTCACCGTAAGAGCGGTAATGCATGGTTTCATAGCCACTGAAATTGCCTTGTGGATGCAAAACTGGACGTTTCTGTACATCCCACTTATGGAACTCTCCATCCAATTCAGTGTTCCATCCTTTCTCGTTTCCATTGCTCCACCAAATGATGGATGGATGGTTAACATCTCGCGTTACCATCTCTTTTATCAGCTTCTGTCCGTTGATTGTCTCATGATGTCCATGCCATCCACTCAGCTCATCCATCACATATAGTCCCAAACTATCGCAAACATCATAGAACTCCGGGTCGGCAGGATAATGCGAAAGGCGCACAGCATTCATGTTCATGCTCTTGATAAGCTCTACATCTTCTATGTTTTTAGCCAGTGAAAGGGTACGACCTGTCTCTGGACGGAAGCTATGACGATTGACGCCACGTATGTTTACCTTCTTGCCATTAATGTAGAGACCATCACTTTGACGTGTTTCAATTGTGCGGAATCCAAATTTATCTTTTTCTATATGCAAAGTATTTCCTTTTGCGTCCAGCAAAGCAAAAGCCACTTGATAGCGGTTTGGCGTCTCAGCATTCCAAAGCTTAGGATTATTTACCTTAAAACTTACGTTTGCATGGTCGCTTCCCTGACGCACATCTGTAGTGTTTTCTGCTACCTTTTTGCCGTTCATATCGCTAATGATAGTGCGTACCTTGGCGCCTTCTATCGTATGGTTTAACAGCACATAAGCATTAAACTCGCCATTGGCGGTGGCATTAATAGCTGTACGGTCAATGTTAAGAGCTGGCTTGCAAACAATAAACACAGGACGGAAAATACCACCAAAGTTCCAATAATCTGCGCGGCGTTCTGCCAAGTTTACACCAGCATTCTCGCTTTCTTTACTTACAGTAACCTCTAAAAGGTTCTTCTTATTGCCAAAGAACACACGATCAGTAACATCATACGTTATGCGATAGAATGCACCTTGATGCTTTGAACCTGCCTTTCTATGGTTAATTTTCACCTCAGTGTCGGTCATTGATGCTTCAAACACCAACTCTATATGGTGATTTTCCCATTCTTTTGGCAGTGTAAATTCATATTTATACATACCTTTCTCATCGGCCACGCCATCAGGAAAAGCCTTTCCATAAAACTTCATGCCATACTGAAAGGTTCCAAACCCCTGTAATTCCCAGCATGATGGCACACCTATTTTCGTCCATTTGCCAGAGTTGCTTCCTCCAGTACAATAGAAGTCCCATTGCACCATATCGTCACATCCATGTCCACTGAGGTACTGTCGTTGTGTATAAACACTGTTTTGAGCCATTGCTCCCGTTATGCCAGCAAGCAAAGTCAAAGCTGTGATAAAAGATTTTCTCATATTGTCTTGTTTCAGATTAGCTTGTTCGTTTGAAGGTCTGCAAGTTTTTCCTCTTTATAGCTGTACAAAATCTATGGCAGACCTTATGTGCCGTTCATTTAGATTAACGCATTTCGTTTGCAAATGTACTAATAATAATTGACCTATACTAAACTAACAACTTGTAAAACTGATATTTATATTTGAAGATTTGGTGCATTCCCTCATCTCATCCTCATTAGCCATGCCATCACATCTATGGATAAGTAGGTGCTCAAAATTAATTACATTTCTGAAAGCCCCTATGATGAACAAGAGTTTTTTAAATAATGAAGATGGATATATACGTTAATTTTGAGCACTTACTTATCAGTATATAACAAGCCCCAGAATGCCACAGATAAGCATAATAAGTATGGGATTGGTTTTCTTGTAGCGTGTAAAGATAAACGACAGCACAAAAATAGCCACGCTGATACCGAAATAAACAGGATCATCTGTCATGGAACCAAAGTTGTCTTTGGTCATCAACAAAAAAGCTGCCGCACCAATCAAGCCTACAATAGCAGGGCGCAAACCACTGAATACAGACTTTACGACGGGCGAATTCTTATGGCCGATAAGATAACGGCTTATCATTATCATAATGATAAACGGAAGCCATATAATAGACAACGATGCCAACACTGAACCCAAGATGGCTGCCCACTGCGGATAGCCGGCATTCAGCACCGCTGTGTAGCCGGCATAAGTAGCTGCATTGATGCCGATAGGTCCTGGTGTTGACTGGCTTACTGCCACTATATCGGTAAACTCGGCGTTGCTGAGCCATTGGTTCTTGACTACTATCTCATTGTGAATAAGAGAAAGCATGGCATAACCGCCTCCAAAATTGAAGGTTCCTATCTTGGTAAAAATAATGAATATCTTCAGAAATATCATAATCGCAAAATGTGTATTTTTCCGTTTTTAATAGCGCCAGCAACTGAGCATGCAAGTGAAAAGAAAGAGCAAGGCTACTTCAACACGTCTCATTGCCAATGCAAGTTGCACAGATGCGCTTCAGTTCAAGCACCTACTTACGCGTGTATCGTCCCCAAAGGTAGCCTCCAAGTCCTGCTGCTATAATAATTAAAATGGGAGATACACCCAACAGGGCTATCAACAGGCAGCACACAACAGGTATCCATACCGTGTCCCACGTAAGTTTGGCAGTCTTTGCCATCGTGAAACACGGTGAAGCTATCAGTGCTACCACGGCAGGACGCACACCTTTAAAGAACTTGCCCACATATACATTGTCTTTAAAAGCATGGAAAAACATGGCTATCAGCAGTATGGCTATAATAGAAGGAATGGCTATGCCCAATGCTCCGACAATGCCACCCCATACGCCACGCAACTTATAGCCTATATGACTGGCCATATCTATGCTGAAAATTCCAGGTGTGGTCTGTGCCACTACCATTATATCCATAAACTCCTGCTTGTCCATCCACTGGTTCTTGTCTACAAACTCACGTTCCATAATTGGAATCATGGCATAGCCGCCACCCAGCGTAAAGGCTCCTATCTTATTGCAAGTAAGGAAAAATTTTAATAACATAATACTTTGTTTGTTTTCTTTCTTCTATCGGCAACACGCTCTGTTGTCTGCTTGATTTGAACGTGCAAAAGTACATAAAAATATTGAACATTGGCCAAAAGTAGACATCCAAAATACCTGCTCAAGCATCTGTATCAACCAAAAGCACTGCAATCGCCCACCGATTGCTATGCTTTCAGTGGGCAATTGCAGTGCTTTCGGAGACTGATTGCAGTGCAATCAGAAGGCCAATAGCAGCGCTATCGAAAATATGGTTAATGCCTGTTAAGAAGATGTAAAGAAATTATCAAGTAGCAACAGTTATACAGCCTCATCGCTTGACGGTACATTGTCGGTTCTGAATATCTTGTAGCCCAATGCCGCCACGACAATACTCATCAGCGGACTGACCAAGTTGAACACACAGTAGGGCAAATAAGTAAATGTGGAAACGCCAAGCACGGCGCTTTGTGTCATGCCACACGTGTTCCAAGGCACCAACACTGAGGTAACGGTTACAGAGTCTTCTACCGTTCGGCTGAGCAGTCTGCGCTCATAGCCTCGCTTGTCATAGATATACTTAAACATGTTGCCTGTAAGCAATATACACAAATACTGGTCAGCGATGGCCAAATTAAGCATCAGACCTGTGCCTACCGTAGACCCCACCAGACTGACTCTGCTATGCACCATACGCACAAATACACGGGTAATGCCGCCTACCATGCCGCCTGCTTTCATAGCTCCGCCAAAGCACATGGCACACACTATCAGCCAAATGGTAGACATCATGCCTGCCATGCCGCGTGTAGATACCAGCTCTGTAAGCATGGCATTTGTAGTAGGCAGCGACGTACTGCCATACACACTCTGCATGGCACCCTTGAAGATGCTGCCACCCGACAGCTCTACAAGCGAATCAGACTGAAACAGCACAGCAAAAACTACTGCCAACAAGGTGGAAAGAAAGAGGGTTATAACAGGCGGCAGTCTGCGAGCTATCATAAAACCCGTAAGCAATGGCACCAGCAGTAGCCAGGGCGTAACATAAAACCTGCTCTGTATGGCAGATGTAAACACCTCTGTCTGCTGTGCACCCGCTGTGTCATAAACCAAGCCTGCTACGGTAAACACCAGCAAAGCCACCGCCATAGAGGGTACGGTAGTAATGACCATGTAACGTATATGCTTAAACAACGGTACGTCTACACTGCCTGATGCCAACACCGTGGTGTCTGACAAGGGCGAAATCTTGTCGCCAAAATAAGCACCGCTTATAATGGATCCAGCTATCCACCCATCAGAAAAGCCTTGAGCCTGACCTATGCCCATAAGGGCTATACCGATAGTGGCCACTGTTGTCCATGAACTTCCAGTCATCACACTGACCAAAGCAGAGATAACACACGATGAAACCAGAAAAATGTCGGGGTGTATCACCTGCACTCCATAGTAAATAAGCGTGGGCACCACGCCACTAACCATCCAGGCACCACTCATGGCACCTATCAACAGCAGGATAACAACAGCACTTGACACACTGGCTATATTGTCGGTGATGCTACGTTCGAAACGGCTCCATGGCACTTTCAAAAACACCATGCCTATCAATACACACACAGCTGCGGCAGCCAATAGAGTTACTTGACTGGCACCTGCCAATGAGTCGCTACCAAAAGTGCGGACAGTGGCTACAAGCAACAGTACCAACAGCGCCAATGGTAAAATGGACAAGAAAGCAGAAGGTTCTTTTATCTTTGTCATACAATACTAAAATTTATATCGGGAAAAGAGATACTAAAAAATATCTTGAATACAACAATTGTACAAAAGCATCTTTATCTGGCAAGCCTATACCTTATATAATATAATAAAGGCACACACATCATCTTGCCACTTTATACAAGCAGCAAGCCAAGACTACATTAAATACTGAAAAAAAGAATAACTACCTATTGTTAAAAGACAGCAAGCAATAAGCAATACTATTGGTTGGAATTAGTCATAGACATGTTTTTATTAAAAAAATCGTCTATATAGCGAATGCCCTTCTCAGTGCAGCACGCACCCATAAAAAGCTTAATATGCGTGCGGAATATCTCTGTCATAGAATATTCTTTATATACCTGCTCACGAAGCACATAGTCCATACATACCTCACCGAACCTTGACACCAGCGCAAAGTTAATGTCTTTGCGCAAGAAACCATGTTCCAAAGCCAAGCGTATAAAGTTTTCAGACCGACACTGCTGCCTGTCATGGTCGACCTTCATCAGTTCTACAATACGCTTATACTTGTGAAGCTCTGAAAAAAACAATGGATTGACAATGCTAAAGTCCTGCAACTTTAACTTTACAAAATAAACAATAACCTCCATTTCATTGTTGGCATGGTCTGCAAAATTCGCCAACTTCTCAAAGAAATGCTTCTGATCCTCTTTTACCCCTTCATAAAGCAAGTCTTCTTTGTTGCCATACAGCTCATAAAGGGTACGTTTGGAGATACCCAACACAGTAGCAATGTCATCCATACGCACTTGTTTTATTCCTTTTTTCTTGAATAATGCCATAGATACTGACAATATGCGCTGTCTTAGTTCCTCCTTATAGACCGTTGTGTTACAGTTTTTCTGCATAAACATTCATTTTATGTGCAAAGTTAATAAATTAATTAAAAAACTATTTGATTTACTATATTTTTTACTACATTTGCATCAACTTAAGTTGAAAGACTGAAAGCTCAGCATTTAAATATATTCAGAAGAAAAATATATACAAAATAACACACACTAACTATGGTAAAGATTACTAAAGAGGCCGCCCTTAGTTATCATGAGAGCGGAAGACCAGGCAAGATAGAAGTAAAGCCAACCAAACCTTACAGCACACAAACTGACCTCAGCTTGGCTTATTCTCCAGGCGTAGCCTATCCTTGCTTGGAAATACAGAAAAATCCTAACGATGCATACAAATATACCGACAAGGGCAATTTGGTAGCTGTTATCAGCAACGGTACAGCAGTATTAGGCCTTGGCGACATAGGTGCCATGAGCGGAAAACCTGTAATGGAAGGCAAAGGCTTGCTCTTCAAGATTTACGGCGGCATCGATGTGTTTGATATAGAAGTGGCTGAAAAAGACCCTGAAAAGTTTTGCGAAGCTGTAGAGAAGATAGCTCCTACATTTGGAGGTATCAATCTTGAAGATATCAAAGCGCCTGAATGTTTCTACATTGAAGAAAGACTGAAGCGTACACTCGATATACCTGTAATGCACGATGACCAACATGGCACAGCCATTATATCTGCCGCAGGTCTTATCAATGCACTTGAAGTAAACGGAAAAGATATTTCAAAGGTAAAAATTGTTGTCAACGGTGCTGGTGCAGCAGCTATATCATGTACAAAACTCTATGTTGCGTTAGGTGCAAAGAAAGAAAACATCGTGATGCTCGACTCTAAAGGTGTCATTACCTCTGACCGCGAGAATCTTACTGAACAGAAGAAGCTCTTTGCTACCGACCGTCGCGACGTGCACACACTGGCAGAGGCCATCAATGGAGCAGATGTGTTTGTAGGCTTGTCCAAAGGCAACGTACTCTCACAAGACATGATTCGCTCTATGGCTTCACAGCCCATCGTATTTGCATTGGCCAATCCTGTACCTGAAATCTCTTATGAAGATGCCATGGCAAGCCGCCCAGACGTATTGATGTCTACCGGTCGCTCCGACTATCCTAATCAGATTAACAATGTCATTGGTTTCCCTTACATATTCAGAGGTGCCCTTGATGTACACGCTTCTGCCATCAACGAAGAAATGAAACTGGCTGCTGTAAAAGCTATTGCCGAATTGGCCAAGCAACCAGTGCCTGATGTGGTTAACGACGTGTACCATGTAAACAACCTCACTTTCGGTCCGTCTTACTTTATACCAAAACCTGTTGACCCACGACTCATTACCGAAGTATCAGCAGCTGTGGCTAAAGCAGCTATGGAAAGCGGTGTGGCACGCACCAGCATAACAGACTGGGATGCCTATAAGAATTGGTTAAGGCAATTGCTCGGACAGGAGTCTAAACTCACGCAGAAGCTTTATGACACTGCACGCAAACATCCACAGCGCGTAGTATTCGCCGAGGGCATTCATCCTAACATGCTGAAGGCTGCTGTGCAAGCCAAGAATGAAGGCATCTGTCATCCTATTCTTTTGGGCAATGACGAACGCATAGAAAAGTTGGCAAAAGAACTTGACCTCAGCTTGGAAGGCATAGAAATAGTAAATCTACGCCACGACAACCAAAGCGAAAGACGCGAACGCTATGCCAAAATATTGGCTGACAAGCGCAAGCGCGAGGGATACACTTATGAAGAAGCTAACGACAAGATGTTTGAGCGCAACTATTTTGGCATGATGATGGTAGAAACAGGTGAAGCTGACGCATTCATTACCGGACTCTACACCAAATACTCCAACACTATCAAAGTGGCAAAAGAGGTTATCGGTATACAGCCTGGCTACAATCATTTCGCTACCATGCAGATACTCAACACCAGCAAGGGCACTTACTATATAGCAGATACACTGATTAACAGACACCCCGACAAAGAGGTATTGAAAGACATTGCACGCCTCAGCGCATCTACTGTAAGATTCTTTAATGACGAGCCTAACATAGCTATGATTAGCTACTCTAACTTCGGTACAGACAAGGGTGGCAGCCCAGAGCAAGTGCACGCTGCAGTAGATGAGTTGCAGGCAGCTTATCCAGACTTGTCCATTGACGGTGAAATGCAGGTTAACTTTGCACTCAACAAAAAACTCAGAGACAGCAAATATCCATTCACGCGTCTCTATGGAAAGGATGTCAACACATTGGTATTCCCTAACTTGAGCAGTGCCAACAATGCTTACAAGCTGTTGCAGGCATTGAATGAAGACGTCGAATTTATAGGTCCAATCCAAATGGGACTGAACAAACCAATTCATTTCACTGACTTTGAAAGCAGCGTACGCGACATTGTCAATATCACAGCAGTAGCTGTAATAGATGCTTACGTACAGAAGATAAAAGAAGGCAATGCCTAACATTTGGTAGTATTACATTATTTATATATAGGCATCAACACTTTGAATAAAGCTGTTGATGCCTATTCTTTTATGACCGTGTTTGCTTTTAGTCTGTGGTTTGGCGCACTTTAAAACATATTTTACAAGCTATTCTTGCGTATAAAGAATTAAATGGCTATTTTTGCGCTCTTGTTTATTCGCCCATAAAGCACAGAAACAATGATTTATCCGAAAACATTTGAAAGTAAAATAGGTTTCAGCGAGATACGCACATTACTGAAAGAACGATGCCTCAGCAATCTTGGAAAAGAAATGATAGACAGCATCTCTGTATCAACAGATGCCAATGTCATCAATGAATGGTTGTTGCAAGTAAAAGAGTTCAGACTCTTGCAGGAAGTGGCTGATGATTTTCCCCTGCAATATTTCTTTGACGTAAGAGCTTCAGTGGCACGGTTACGTCTGGAAGGCACACACCTTGACGAACGTGAACTATTTGATTTAAGAAGGTCTCTTGAAACCATCAACAATATTGTCAACTATCTCAATCGCAGTGATGACCCTGCTGATGAAGACCAAGGGCGCACATATCCCTACCCCGCTCTACACCGTCTGACAACAGACGTGCTTACTTTTCCACAATTAGTGCAACGTATAGACCAGATACTTGACAAGTTTGGGAAAATAAAAGACAGTGCCTCTACTGAATTAGGCAATATCAGACACGAATTGGCACGTACGGAAGGCAGTATATCCAAAACACTGCTTGGCATTTTACGCACTGCGCAAAGCGAAGGATTGGTAGAGAAAGACGTTACACCTGCCATGAGAGACGGTCGTCTGGTTATACCTGTTACACAAGGATTAAAGCGAAAGATAAGAGGTATCGTACACGATGAGTCGGCATCAGGCAAGACAGTGTTTATTGAACCCGCAGAAGTAGTAGAGGCCAACAACCGTATCAGAGAGCTGGAAGCCGATGAGCGCAGAGAAATCATACGCATACTAACTGACTTTTCATTGCTGGTTAGGCCACACGTAAAGCCTATCTTGAAATCTTACCAATTCCTGGCAAAGATAGATATGATACGGGCTAAAGCCGAACTGGCACGGCTCATAGGAGGCATTGAACCACATGTGGAAAACTATCCACATATAGACTGGATACAAGCTGCACATCCCTTGCTGAAACTATCATTGGCAAAGCAAGACAAAAAGGTTGTGCCATTAGATATCATGCTTACAAAAGAGAAGCGCATATTGATTATATCAGGACCTAATGCGGGCGGAAAATCCGTTTGCCTGAAAACAGTAGGACTGCTGCAATACATGCTTCAGTGCGGAATTTCCATTTCTGTAAGCGAAAGGTCAAAGACAGGTATCTTCAAAAACATACTGATTGACATTGGCGATGAACAGAGCATAGAAAACGACTTGAGTACATACTCCAGCCATCTCTTAAACATGAAAAACATGATGAAGAGCTCCAACAACCAAACTCTACTGCTCATAGATGAATTTGGAACGGGTACAGAGCCGCAGATAGGTGGAGCTATCGCGGAATCGGTGCTCAAACAATTCTGCAGGAAAAAGGCTTTTGGTGTAATCACCACCCACTATCAAAACCTAAAGCACTTTGCCGAGAATCATGCAGGAGTGGTAAATGGAGCCATGCTCTATGACAGACAGCAGATGAAAGCACTCTTTCAGCTTTCCATTGGTAATCCAGGAAGCTCCTTTGCCATAGAAATAGCACGCAAAATAGGACTTCCTGAAGAGGTTATTAAAGATGCTTCGGAAATAGTAGGCAGCGAGTATATACAGAGTGACAAGTACTTGCAAGACATTGTTCGCGACAAACGGTATTGGGAAAACAAGCGTCAGAACATTCACCAGCGCGAAAAGACCATGGAACAAGCCATTGCCAAGTATGAAAAAGAGGTGAACGAACTGGAGAAAAACCGCAAAGAGATACTCAAAAAGGCCAAAGAGCAAGCTGAAGAATTGCTTAAAGAGAGTAACAAAAAGATAGAAAATACTATCAGAGAGATACGAGAAAGACAAGCTGAAAAGGCTGAAACAAAACGCATCAGAGAAGAATTGAACTCTTTTAAAGCTGAAGTGAGCGACATGGACACAAAAAATGACGATGAACTGATAGCGAAAAAGATCAAGCAAATACAAGACAGAAAAGCAAGAAAAGAAAAAAGAAAGAAAGAAAAAAGCGAAAAGAAAGCTCAAGACATTAATAGTGTTACAGACACGAATGTATCCAAACTCCAGGCCTCAACACCTTTGCAAGCAGGCGAAACAGTAAGAATAAAAGGTCTGACCACCATAGGAAAAATAGAAAGTACTGACGGAAAGATGGCTACTGTTATCTTTGGAGATATGAAAACCAAGATGAAAACAGATCGTCTGGAACGTGCAGCAGCCCCTAAGAAAGAGGAACCTAAACCCTATTTGGCTTTAGGACGACAGACACGCGAAACAATTGACAACAGAAAGCTTAACTTTAAGCAAGACATTGACGTAAGAGGCATGAGAGGAGATGAAGCAATCAATACAGTAACCCACTTTATCGATGATGCCATATTGGTAGGCATGAGCCGGGTACGCATACTACACGGCACTGGTACAGGCATCTTACGCCAGCTTATCAGACAATATTTAGCCACTGTACCCAATGTGGTATCCTACCATGATGAGCATGTACAATTTGGAGGAGCAGGTATCACAGTTGTAGATATTGCATAATGCGATAGCCTGTCAGATACATATCGAAAAGAAGCAACAAATGAGTTGTTTTAACACAAAAGAGGAATTACATATTTTTTACATTATGCTACAATAAAGCTTGTCATTCCAATGGCAAGCTTTATTGCTACTATCAAGTTGTAAAGTCTGCACAAAAAATCGGCTAATAATTTGCTGGCAACCTTTTTTTTTGTATATTTGCTGCACTAATACCACATAAACCGAAAAACCTATGCTATACATTGCTTTGCCCAATCAACAGCCGAGACAATTGTCTTTCTATTTAGCTATGGAAGAATATGTAGCTGAATGGATAGATGTGGAGGACTGTTTCTTTATGTGGCAAGTACAACCCAGCGTGATATTCGGTCGTAATCAACTGATTGAAACAGAGGTAAACCTTGAGTATTGCCAGCAAAACGGCATTCAAACTTACAGAAGGAAAAGTGGCGGAGGCTGTGTGTATGCAGACATGAGCAATGTGATGTTCTCATACATCACAAAAGACAAAGCCGTGAATTTCACCTTTAATAAATATATCAATATGGTCGTATTAGTGCTCAGAAAGCTGGGCATAGACGCTAAAGCCACAGGACGCAACGACATATTGATAGGCAACAGAAAGATGTCTGGCAATGCTTTCTACCACGCGTGGAACAAAAGTATTGTACACGGAACTATGCTTTACGATACCAACATGCAAAATATGGTAGGAGCCATCACACCTTCTACAACAAAACTAACCAGCAAAGGCATACAAAGCGTAAGACAACGCATAGCACTATTGAAAGATTATACAGACTTAACGCTGGATGAATTCAAACAGTTTGTAAAACAAACCCTCTGCGACAACGAGCTTGTATTAAGCAAATGTGCTGTCAGTGAAATAGAAGAAAAAGAGAAAGAATATCTCTCCGAGGCCTTTATCTATGGAAAAAATCCACGATACTCTACCGTCAAACGTGCCCATATAGATCAAGTAGGCGATATTGAAATACGCTTGGAAATGAAAAACAATGTCATAAAAAGTATGACCATACTGGGCGACTTCTTTATTATGGGAGATATAGACACTGCCATTATCAAGCCTCTTCATAATGTAAAGCTGAACAAAGAACAACTTACAAAAGCATTGCCGAAACAATTGGATGACGTCATAATGAACCTTCAGCGTAATGATTTCATTCACCTCT
Organism: uncultured Prevotella sp.; assembly: GCA_937907705.1. Taxonomy (GTDB): domain Bacteria; phylum Bacteroidota; class Bacteroidia; order Bacteroidales; family Bacteroidaceae; genus Prevotella. The sequence continues at coordinate 27,384 of CALCVP010000078.1, forward strand.
TATTGGAAGGATAAAGTATCTTTCATATACTATAACACAAGAAAAGACCTAAACACACATTAATAATATTACATATGAAAAACAAACAAACTTGCCTTTATGACAGACATGCAGCATTAGGTGCACAAATCAGCCCCTTTGGCGGATTTGATATGCCTATACAATACACCACTATCACTGATGAGCACCAAGCAGTAAGAAACGATTGTGGCGTGTTTGACGTCTCACACATGGGTGAAGTAACTATTAAGGGGCCTGATGCGGAACGTTATGTGCAGCATATATTCACAAATGATGTAAGCAAATTAGAGCCTGGAAAAATACAATATGGCATGATGATCTATGACGATGGAGGTACTGTTGATGACCTTTTGGTTTACAAAATGGGGCAAAATGATTTCTTCTTGGTCATCAATGCTGCCAATATCGACAAGGATTGGCAATGGATGAAAGAGCATGCTGATGGCTTTGATATAGACTTGCAAAACCGCTCTGACGCGTATGGACAAATTGCTATACAAGGACCGAAGGCCGAACAAGTAACTGAAGAGGTGTTAGGTATTCACTGCAAGGAGCTTACTTTCTATACTTTTAAGGTAATTGGAGATATTATTGTCAGCAGAACAGGATATACAGGCGAAGATGGTTTTGAAATTTATGGTAGCCATGAGTACATTTGCCAATGCTGGGATAAGCTCATAAGCAGTCAACGTTGCAAGCCATGTGGTTTGGGATGCCGCGATACCTTGCGCTTTGAAGTAGGATTACCCCTCTACGGAGATGAGCTTTCTGCTGATATATCACCAGTCATGGCAGGATTGTCTATTTTCTGTAAGCTCGATAAAGACGAATTTATAGGTAAAGAAGCGTTAGAAAAACAAAAGGCAGAAGGTACAAGCTATAAAATAGTAGGCATTGAACTGGAGGGCAAAGCCATTCCTCGACATGGTTATACTGTATTAAAAGATGGACAGGCAATAGGCGAAGTAACCACTGGTTACCACACTATCTCTACTGATAAAAGCGTATGTATGGCATTGATAAAAACAGAATATGCCAAATTGGGAACACCGCTTGAAGTGCAAATACGCAAAAAAACATTCCCAGGAACAGTGGTAAAAAAGAAATTTTACGATAAGCATTATAAGAAATAGAAACCTATCAAGGCACAAAAATATCTAATAACAATACACAATAAATTACTAATCAGCAGCGGCGAGCAATGCTTTTAAAGCAGAATAAGCCCTTGCTCTATAAACATTTTTATACTATGGAAAAAGTTATTGACGGACTCTACTATTCTGAGTCTCACGAATTTGTAAAGGTGGAAGGCGAATATGGCTATATAGGTATTACTGATTATGCGCAGCATGCCCTCGGAAATGTGGTATATGTAGACATGCCTGAAGTGGATGATGAAGTGAAAGCAGGTGAAGAATTTGGCACTGTAGAAAGCGTAAAAGCTGCAAGCGACCTCAATTCTCCTGTCAGTGGCACTGTAGTTGAAGTAAATGAAGCTTTAGGCGACACTCCTGAACTCATTAATCAAGATGCTTTTGATAATTGGATTATAAAGGTAAAGCTAAGCGACAAGACCGAACTTGACAGCCTTATGGACGCCAAAGCTTATGAAGTTTTCTGCGAAAATGAAAAACATTGATGTACAATCATCTACCAATCATTAACCCAATCTATATCCATTATTAACCTATTTGACACCTATGATATACAAGTATTTTCCTCATACCCATGAAGATATAGAGAGTATGCTTAACACTGTGGGAGTCAAGTCGCTTGATGAGCTCTATTCCGAAGTACCTGATAGCATTCGGTTTAAAAGAGATTATCAGCTTCCTGAAGCCATGAGCGAACCAGAGGTAAGACGTTTCTTTGAGCAGTTAGGCAAAGAAAACAAGCCCCTGACATGCTTTGCCGGAGCTGGTGTATACGATCACTATGCCCCAGCCGTTATCAATCATATTATAGAAAGGTCGGAATTTTTAACCTCTTACACCCCTTATCAAGCTGAAATATCACAAGGTACGCTACATTATATATTCGAATATCAGTCAATGATGGCTGAACTTACAGGCATGGACATTTCCAATGCCTCCATGTATGATGGCACAACAGCTACCGCTGAAGCCGTAATGATGGCAGTAGCGGCAGCAAAAAAGAGTAATACCGTTATTCTCTCGGAAACTGTTGACAAGAAAACAGTAGACGTTGTCAATACTTACGCCAAGTTTCATGGCATCAATATAGTAATGGTTACAGAACACGAAGGCATAACAGACAGACAAAATTTAGAGCAGAAAGTGGGTAAAGGCGGCATTGCAGGTGTAATAGTGCAACAGCCTAACAAGTATGGTATCGTAGAAGACTATACAGGACTGGCAGACATTACTCACCAAAATAAAGCTCTTCTTATTATAAACAGCGTAGCAGCAGACCTTTCTGTGCTAAAAACTCCAGGCGGATGGGGGGCAGACATTGCCGTTGGCGATGGGCAGAGTTTAGGTGTTCCCATGCAGTTTGGCGGACCTTACATAGGCTATTTATGCTGCACAGAGAAGCTAATGCGTAAAATGCCCGGGCGTATTGTTGGCATGACGCAGGATAACCGCGGTCAACGCGCCTTTGTACTTACCTTGCAAGCACGTGAACAACATATCCGCCGACAGAAAGCGACCTCCAATATCTGCTCCAATCAAAGCCTTATGGCATTGTATGTTACCATCTATATGGCATTAATGGGCAAGCAAGGGGTAAAAGAAGCTGCCGAACTTTCGTATGCTGGAGCACACTATATGTACGACCTGCTCATAGCCACAGGCAAGTTTACACCCACCTTCCAACAACCTTTCTTCAATGAATTTTGTGTTGATTATTCAGGTGATGTAGACTTGCTACAACAAAAGTTCATTGACAATGGCTTTATGGGCGGCATCAAGATGGGCGAACATACCATTATGTTTGCCGTTACTGAACAACGCACAAAAGCGGAAATTGACAACCTTATTAAATTAATCTGACCATGAACAACAAGCTATACGGTAACCTTATATTTGAGTTGTCGCATGCAGGACGTAAAGGTTATTCACTACCCAAAAACGAATTTGGCAATTATAACATACCAACTTCTATCAGAAGGAACAGTGATGCCAATCTTCCTGAATGTGATGAACTGACTGTTACAAGGCATTACACCAACCATAGTGGCAACAACTTTGGAGTAGACAATGGCTTTTACCCTTTAGGTAGCTGTACTATGAAATACAATCCTGCTATCAATGAAGAGATAGCCACTATGCCTCAGTTTACTCATTTGCATCCTCTGCAACCTGCTTCGACCTGCCAAGGAGCGCTAAAAATATGTCAAGAACTACGCAAAGCCTTATCAGAAATAGCAGGATTAGCCGACTTTACGCTTAATCCCTTTGCCGGAGCACACGGTGAATTGACTGGACTCATGATTATACGCAGCTATCACGAGAGCAGAGGCGACAGCAAACGCACCAAAGTTATTGTGCCTGACTCTGCCCATGGCACCAATCCTGCATCTGCCGCAGTATGCGGATTGGATATTGTTGAGGTGAAAAGCACAGCTAACGGCATTGTAGATATAGACAATCTCAAAGCGCTGCTCGATGGCAGCATTGCAGCCATGATGATGACAAATCCCAACACGCTTGGACTTTTTGAGCAACAAATTCCAGAAATAGCCCAATTGGTGCACGATTGTGGTGGCTTAATGTATTATGATGGTGCCAATCTAAACCCAATGTTGGGCGTCTGCCGCCCTGGCGACATGGGATTTGACGTTATGCACATTAATCTTCACAAGACTTTCTCTACGCCTCACGGTGGTGGAGGCCCTGGAAGCGGACCTGTAGGAGTAAGAAAAGGACTGGAAAAGTTTCTTCCTGACAATAGCGACATTTCGGTAGGGCCTTACCATGGCAACTTTGGCGTAATCATGAAAGCCTACGCCTATATACTAAGTTTGGGCAAAGAACACATCAAGCAAGTAGGACCATTGTCTACACTGAATGCCAACTACATCAAAGAATCGCTAAAAGATATATATGAATTGCCTATTAAAGGACTGTGCAAACATGAGTTTGTATTTAATGGATTGGCAGACAAGTCTACCGGTATCACCACTATGGATGTGGCCAAGCGTCTGCTTGATTATGGCTACCATGCTCCTACCATCTACTTTCCACTGCTTTTCCATGAAGCTATGATGATAGAACCTACTGAAAACGAGAGCAAGGGGACCCTTGATGGCTTCATTACAGTAATGCGGAAGATAGCCGATGAAGCTAAAAACGAACCCGATTTACTGAAGACGGCACCGCACAACACACCAATTGGCAGAGTTGATGATGTGTTGGCAGCCAAACATCCGATAGTAACATACAAGCAGTTGCAAAGCGAAAGTTAGCTATTGAGCTTGCTCACATGTATCATGTGATTTCTCTATACATACAACGCATAGTCCCTATACATGCAATTCATAGTCCCTATACATGCAATTCATAGTCTTCACACATATAAAAAGTATGACAAGAAAGGCGTTTTGCAATAGAGAAAACATTCCCTTCAATATGCAGAAAAGAATATTTGAAACCTTTGTTTCATGGTAAACAGTCATTCCGTTATACTGTTCTAAACCTCCAAATATACTTTTCTGCACTTTAACACCTATCTTATTTATGGAAAATAACTTCAATATCATTATTATAGGAGCAGGACCTGGAGGCTACAAGACAGCTCTCTACGCTGCCCAAAACGGTCTTTCTGTACTCATTGTTGAGCAAGATGAATTAGGAGGAACATGCTTAAACAAAGGTTGCATACCTACAAAAGCATATGCACGCCATGCTGAAATCTTACAAACGCTCCACCATGCTACAGAATATGGACTGGAAAAACTGAACTATAAGTTTGATTTCAAAACAGCGGTTAACCGCAAAGATACTGTAATAGCACAGCTCAGAGAGGGCATTAGCACCCTGCTGTCTGTCCCAGGCATCACCCTTGTCAAAGGCAAAGCACAATTTGCCACATCCAACAGCATCCATATAGGCGGACAAATATATACAGCAGAAAATATTATCATAGCCACAGGCTCTGAAGCAAAGAGCCTCTCCATTGACCAGTTAGACACAGAGATGGTATGCGATACTACCTGGGTGCTGCAAACTACACAGTTACCACAGCGCATCTGCATAATAGGAGCAGGAGTAATAGGCATGGAATTTGCAAGCATACTGAATGCTTTTGGCTGCCATGTCAGTGTGGTTGAATTTATGAAAGAGTGTCTTCCCGCTTTAGATAGCGACATAGCCAAGCGTCTGCGCAAATGTCTTGAAAAGCGCGGTGTAGACTTTTACATGCAATCTGCCATACAATGTGCAGCTCACGGCAAAGTTACTTTTGAACGAAAAGGCAAGAATATTGACCTTGAAGCCGACAAGGTGCTGTTAGCTGTAGGCCGAAAGCCACGCACAGAGGGAATTGACTTGGAACAGATAGGCATAGAATATAATTCTAAAGGCATTGCTGTTGACAACAATATGCAAACAAATATACCCCATATATATGCTGTTGGCGATGTAAATGGACTGCAAATGCTGGCCCATGCTGCAGAGATGCAAGGCAAACGGGCCGTAAATCATATTCTCAACAAGGCTGACAATATCAAATTAAGCGTGACGCCTGCCGCTATTTTTACCCATCCTGAAGCAGCTTGCGTTGGAATGACAGAAGAACAATGCAAAGCACAAGGTATGGCATACACCTGCAAGAAGAATTATTACAGGGCCAACGGGAAAGCTGTAGCCATGAATGAGACGGATGGAATGCTGAAACTATTGGCCGACAACACCGGAAAGATAATCGGCTGCCATGTGTATGGAGCACATGCTGCCGACTTAGTGCAGGAGGTCAGCACACTGATGTGTCGCAACACTACACTGCAAGAGCTGCACGATATGACGCATATACACCCCACACTGAGCGAAATAATTGTTGAATAAACCTTATTTTCCTATTTTCAGTCCTTTGCCATTGATAAGATTGCAACCATGTGCAATCTTGTCTATGGCAAAGGGCTTTTTCATTGTATGTCTTTCTCTTTACTACTGATATGCAACATCTATTTACGCTCGTTAGCGTAATAATGAGCATAATTGTAAAAGGCATTGGTAACCACTTCGCCACTGGTGGCAGTAAAGACGTGTCCATAAGGGTCTGTTGCCTCCACTATTATATTTGCCTTAGGATTTTTAGGTTCATAATAATAAAGGTGATTCATAATCAAATAGCCATTGGCTTTGCTGACGAAAGAATAAGGCGCACACTTGGCATACTTGTGATGATACCCCGCAGCAAAAGCATCTTGCCCTTTGCTTGCTATGCGTTTCATGTGGTGTTCTTCGCCATCTTCAATAGCTATTACACGCCATCTGGAGTCAGCATTAAACACATTAGCCACCAACACTCCCCTATTCTTAGGCAGGTTCCAGTCGTTTACATAGCTATCACCATTGAAATCTGTATCTGCTCTAAACAGTGTCATCTGCCGAGAAGCATTCCAAAATGTGCCCTTATAATAGCAGTCTGTCAAGCGTGTGTCCTCAAAGGTATATACATAGTAGCCGTTGGGCGTGCCACAGATATTGATGTTCGACTGCCATATATTGCCGCATGCCGCAGCATGGCAATGCTCCATGATATGGCGTCCTTGGTAATTGATTTCGTGGTTGAGGGCAAAATGGGTGTGTCCACAGAAGAGTTCGTAGCCCCCCTCAAAGCGTTCGAGCAAACCAAGCAGCATCGACAGCCGTGATGAAATGTAGTGTCCTTTCTCCTTTGCTATGTCAAGTGGATGCGCTTTGCCATAAGGCGAGTTGCCAAAAGTGAACGGTATGTGATAGCAAAGCACCACTTTCATGGAACGAGGAGTGAGCGCGAGGTCTTGCTCCAGCCATTTTACCTGCGCCGCTGTCAGTTCACCAGGAGAATAGTATGACTTGTGTCGGGTAAATTGCACATTATTAATACACACATAATGTTCATCACCACGATTAAAAGAGTAGTCGGTAGGTCCCCAACTATCTTCCCATTTGCGCTTGTACAAGGCATTTCCATCTTGGTCATGATTACCTATTACCGAGAACAGGCGCATCTGCGAGGAGCCAAGTGCCCGCCTTATCTCCCGCTCCAAACGTGGGTTGTAGCCCCCATAATATTGCACGTCATCACCCATGCTCAGCCCATACACCGCTGTTCCGTTAGGCATTGCCTGTATGGTCTTTCTGATATCTTTCATGGTCTGAGCAGTAAAGCGCTCTATATCGCTTTTCTTCACAGGATTGTCATCAGGACTCGTGTAATAGGGATTGATAGCGTTGGTAACTTGCGGATCGCCTATAACAATCATCTTATAGCGTCTCTCCTTCCCTTCCGGCAATCTTTTCAGTTTAAAATCATATACTTTCTTATTCGCTTCAACGGGCTGATAAAAGTAAGCTGTACGGTCATTGTCGGCATGAACAGGCACCTCACAGTAAGCAGGAACACTGTAATAGACAAAACGTGCCTGCTTATTGCGCAGCAAGGTATAATGCCCTGCCGTGTCAGTCAGCACACAGGTGTAGCCGTCGCTCACCACTACCCCCTCCATACCATGGCCCTGCTCATCTGTCAGCAGTCCTGTTATGGTATAATTGGTGGTGTCTTTAGAGGCTTTTGCTGCCTTTTTAGCCACCTTTTTAGTCTGCTTTTTATGAGCTGTATCTGTGCGCCATGCCTGGTTCATCTTGCCCAAAGCTAATGATTGCCTGGTATGGTCTGCATGATGGCTCACCATAGCCATGCTGACCACTACAATGCAAGCCAACACCATCAACAGTTTTCTGAAATCCTTGTTTTTCATTCTTGCAATCCTTATCCACCGCTTTCTGTTTGCCATTTCTTACACAGAGCCTACCATTTGCCCTCTTGAAGGTCGCCAAAGTAGCAGTGTTTCTATCTTGAAAGGAATACCTTTCAGTAGACATTCAGCAGTAAAGCAAATAAAATTGTGCCATATTTTCAAGGCTATCATCTACTTTGCGAAAGCACACAGCTACCTTCTTTACGGCCATTTGCCCTACAAAGATAGCTAAAAAACGCTTTTGCTATCACTATTTTCAAGAAAATAAGTGTTTAAAAGCCTTACTTATAAAGAAAAAATATGTAAGTTTGCACTTATTAAAGTTATCTATCATGAAGATATTACAAAGTTCTTTGTTCCGCGCCCTGTGTGCCATTGCCGTGGGTGCACTGCTTATCAGCAATCCCGACAATACGGTAAAAGGCATCACCATAGCCATCGGCGTGCTGTTTCTGCTGTCTGGTGTCATCTCGTGTGCCACCTATCTCAACTCAAGAAAACATTACAACGATGTGGAAATCTACGACCGTAGCGGACAGTTAATCAGTCAGCGTCCCATGTCATTTCCCTTAGTAGGCATTGGCAGCGTGCTGTTAGGACTTATCTTAGCCTTGATGCCAGGTCTGTTTGTTACCTCACTGATGTATGTATTAGGTGCAATACTGATAATGGGCAGCCTCAACCAGTTTATGAATCTCGTCAATTTGAAAAGGGCCTGTGCCATACCTCTATGGTTTTGGTTAGGTCCGTCGGTGGTGCTGTTGGTAGGCTTGTTTGTCATTCTCAAGCCTATGGCTACCGCCAGTCTGCCACTGCTCATCATTGGGTGGTGTCTGCTGTTCTATGGTGTTACTGAATGCATCAACTCATTCAAGATTTACAAGACTAACAAAATGCTAAAACAACTGCAAGAAAAAGCCACAGAACACGACACTGGCGAATAGCATCAAGCAAGCTTAAAACTGCTTGCCGGCGTAATTACCTATACTTCACTATTATAAGAAATCGCCCGATGCATACTTTACGGTAAAGTATGCATCGGGCGATTTCTTATACCCGCAGTCAAGCATACATTATAACAGATGCTTTACTTGCCTGCCACCAAGCTCTCTATGTATTTACACAAGATACCTATTCCTTTTTTGTTTTCTCCGCCTTGCGGTATAATAATATCCGCATACTTCTTGGTAGGTTCTATAAACTGCTCGTGCATGGGTTTGAGCACATCCAGATAGCGGTTGATAACCATCTCTACCGTGCGGCCGCGCTCCACTACATCTCGCTGTATATTGCGGATAAGGCGCTCGTCTGAGTCAGCGTCTACATACACTTTCAAGTCCATCATATCGCGCAGTTTCTTGTTGAGCAATGCCATAATGCCTTCGATAATGATAACGGGATGCGGCTCCACATGAATGGTTTCGGGCAGACGGTTGCATATCAAGTAAGAGTAGGTAGGCTGCTCTATGGCTTTGCCGGCACGCAACTCATTGATTTGCTTGACCATCAGCTTCCAGTCAAAGGCATCAGGATGGTCAAAGTTGATAGCATGGCGCTCCTCTTCGGTCATACTGCTGGTATCGTTATAGTACGAATCTTGTGGTATTACGGTTACATAGTGTGGCGGTAGAGCCTCTACTATCTTCTTTACTACGGTGGTCTTTCCTGATCCTGTGCCACCGGCAACTCCTATTATTGTCATTATATTGTATTTTTATGTTTTTTCATCGATTACTTAACTGTGCCAGCCGGCATAGCCTAAACCTTTACAGCACATTTTTCTCTGTCTGCTGCCTGTTGTCTGCTTGCAAGCAAGACAATGGCTTGGCGTAAAATTCAGCCTTGCGTTCTATCTTCATAGGGTAAGCCCGCGAGCTGCTGGGCATGCGCCACAATACCAAGTGTCTGCCCCTGAAGCAGAACGGTTGTTGCCCGCCTACCTTTGGAGGCACAATATTGAAATGGGCAGCAAACAGCTCTGTGGCTTTCTGCCCTGTGGTAACTACCGTGTGGCAACAGGGCAATGCCGACAGCAGCGCATCCAAATCGGCAGACTCTATCACCTCAAGGTCTTTGTCTGATGCCGTGTTGCGGGTGCGCCGCACCTTGCAAGCAGTGTCATAGATAGCCACTCCACGCTCGCGCAGAAATGCCACAATAGCTTCAAGCTTAAAGCAACGCGCCTCTTCGTCTACAAAATGCTGCTTGTCATTGAAAAACAACAAGCCGAAAATACGCCACATGTCGTTGATATAGTTGGGGTAAAAGAATTCCATACACCAGCGATGGCGAGCTGGCGGAAAACTGCCCAACATCAGCAAGCGTGCATTTTCCGGCAGAAAAGGCTGCAAGGGATGACTCTCTATTTGATTTGTATTTGCTACCATAAAGTTATAACAGAATGACCTGCCTTTTGGCTTGAGGTCAAGAACTTTCAAGTTTTTAATTTGCAAATATAATTAAAATAACTGAAAGCAAGAAGCTGCAATGCAAGAATAAGCAAAATACTTGCATTGCAATTGCACTGTTATTGCAACGCAAAAGCACTGCAATCGCATGGCTATAACAGCGCTCTTACAACGCAATAGCGGTGCTTTCAGAAGCCGAAAGCACCGCTATCAAAACACACAAGGGTAAAACCTGCATTGAAAGTAGCTTTTTTACGCTCTTGCGTTAGCTACTGTACTTATATTCTATTGCCAAGAAACTTGTTTGCTGCACGCAACTGATGTTTCATAATGCTGAGGAACTCTTGACTCTCCTGCAGCAAGTTAAGGTAAAGCAAAGCCACCTTCAGATTGTTAAAGTCAGGTTGCTGCATGGTATCTATCAAGCGTTTACGCATCAGCGACAATTGCTCTTTGCTCTTGTCGGCTGTAGCCAACGTATAGTCGTATTGGTCAAAACGATTGGTAGAAATCATCTGCTCTGCTTGATTCATCAGCTCGTTGATCTGTCTGCGCATACCTTCAAACTCTGTTACATATTTCTGTGGCAACGGGTTGAAGTTATTGTCTACATGCTCCTTTGTAGGCTCCAGCATACGTTTCAGGCAGTAGATAAACTGCTGGTTGCTGTTGGCTCCCAAGTGAAACCATGTATTGCGCTCAATAGCCAATGACTCTGGAATACGGCGCATCGCCAGCAACTCTTTGCGACGGAACTTCTTCAGCTGGTCTTGTTCATCCTTCAAGGCACGACTGCAACGACGAAGTTCTTTCAAGTTTTCATTGCAGAAGCCATCCACTATTGCGTTATATTGTTCAAGAGCAAAACGGGTAACAAAGCTCTGTGTGCGCGACACGTGCTTGGAAAGCAAGTCCCACACGATGTCCTTGTCGCGAGTGCGCATCATCAAGCGGAACACATCGTCTTTCTTTTCTTCCTTCATCTTCTTGTTGTACTTGCGGTTGCTGTTCCACAGCAGATATATGTCGAGCAACATAAAGGCTATCATCACCACGAAACCTCCAAAGCGCATCGCCGTACAAACCAAGGCACAAGTTACGAAAGCCACACCTGCAGTAATAAACCAACCGCCAATAACCGAAATAACTCCTGTTACACGGAACACGGCACTCTCACGGCTCCAAGCTCTATCGGCCAATGAACTACCCATTGCCACCATGAAAGTAACATAAGTGGTAGACAACGGCAACTTATAGTTGGTACCTATAACAATCAGCATGGCTGCCAATACCAAATTGACAGAGGCACGCACCTCATCAAAAGCAGCACCGTTGGCCAGTATCACTTCATCTTTGTTGAAACGTTTCTCTATCCAGTTTTTGGTAGACTGAGGCATGTATTGAGACACCTTGTCATTCAAGTCTTGAGAGAAACGAACGATACTGCGTGCCACCTTTGAAGACCCGAACATCTCGTCGCCCTCATCTTGACGGCTCAGGTCTACACTGGTCTTCACCACATTCTGCGCTTTCTTGGAGGTAGCCATAGCTATAATCATCACAATACCGGCACCTACCAAATAAAGAAGAGGGCTCTTGGCTGATTCCATCAGCGATTTCATCATGAAAGTGTCATAATTGCCATGACCGTTCGCCATAAAGTCTTGCAATGAGTCAAGACCTGCCAAGGGCACACCGATAAAGTTGACAAGGTCGTTGCCGGCAAAAGCCATAGCCAAAGCAAAGGTACCAATCAGCACTATCAGCTTAAACACATTGACATGCAGAAAGTGGAGCACCTCCATAATAACGGATGATACCACAAAGAATACCAACATCAGCATAGGAGTGTTGCCCATTATCCAGTCGCGGGTATCAGAAGGAAGATAAGGAGACTTGCCTACACCTTTAATGAAGATAAAGTAAGCCATTATCGTAAAGGCCACACCGCCAAACAAGGCTATCGTATAGCGCAGATGATGCTTATAGTTAAAGGTAAATATCACACGCGATATCCACTGCACTACCGTACCGAAGAAGAACGCAATGGCCACCGACACAAAGATGGCTATAATGACACTCAAGGCCTTGTCGCTGTTAAGCAAATCGCTGATGACAAAATCTGGATTGTCTGCCATCTTGAACATAGCCATCACAAAGGTACCGCCCAACAGTTCAAACACCAGCGAAACGGTGGTGGAAGTAGGCATTCCCAACGTGTTGAACACATCAAGCACCACCACATCGGTAACCATTACTGCCAAGAAAATGGTCATTACCTCATGAAACGAATAGTTGTCTGGGCGCATAATGCCGTGACGGGCCACATCCATCATACCCGAGCTCATCACAGCTCCTAACAATACACCAACAGAAGCGACCAACAACACAGTACGATACTTGGCCACTTTGGCGCCTATGGCCGAATTAAGGAAGTTGACAGCATCATTGCTCACTCCCACAAACAGGTCGAATACTGCCAAAATAAGCAGAAACGCCACAATAATAAAATAAATCTCTGTCATATAATAATGATTACGTATTTGTTGCTACTACTTTTTTCACGCTGCAAAAGTAAAAAAGCTATATTACAACAAGTTTAAACAGATATTTCATTCCTGTTACAAATAAAAAAATAAATTACTTTTTTATTTATTTCCATAAAAAACAAGAAAGAAAATGATTACACATTTACCAACTGCACGTCTTATAATAAAAGCATGGTAAAAGGTGCTTGTCTACACCTTATTATATATAGGACACATAATCAAGAAAATAACAAACTAACCAAAAATTTATAGCATTATGAAGAAAATCTTTACTCTTGTAGCAGCCGTACTCTGCACAATGGGTGCTAACGCCCAAACCGAAAAATGGTCAATCTGCGATGAAGTAGGCACACTCAAGGCAGACTATGTAGCCAATGCTGACCCAACTGCCATGTCTGTAGTCAGCTTTGCTACCGACAATGTTACAGGAACACACACATCAGGACCTGTATCAGGATACAAAGACGGAGAGCTGGTAGACGGCAAACTGGAAGCTAACGTAGACAATACATGGAACGGTATCAAGAAGCAAGACTTGAGCAAAGACGGTTCAGTGGCTCCTTTCTACTATGTACAAGGTAAAGGCAACCCCGTAAACCTTGACAAAATAGAGTTTGAAGAGATAACAACAGATGGCGAACCTACCGGCAACTTCCGTGCAAAATGGGACAATGCCTACTATCAGGCAGACGGTACTGCAGGACTGCCCAAAAACGGTACTTATGTAACACTTACCCCTAAGACCGACGGTGTGTTGAAAGTAGCTATCTGGGTAAACAAAGGCAACCGCGACACTTATGTGGCAAAAGCCAGCGATGCCAAGGCCCTGACCTTCGGCACAGACGTAAAAGCCTCAGGATATGTACAGGCTACCAATAATGATGTAGCAGAAGACAGCCCGTTATATGGCTACATGCTTTATCAAGATGAAATAGCCATGAAGGGCACAGAGGGCAATAACGCTTATGTCATAGGTGCAGGCAACCGTCCGGTGTTTGCTTATCTCAACTTCAATGCTACTGCCAACGAGACTTACTACATATTCTGCAAGAGCACACAAATAGGCTTTGGCGGTTTTGAGTTTACCAGCAGCACCGCAGGTATCAATGATATCACCGTAAACAAGCAGCTTGACAAGAATGCTCCTGTATACAACCTCGCCGGTCAGCGCGTATCAATAAATGCCAAAGGTATCTTGATTCAAAACGGAAAGAAATTCATCAACAAATAAGGTTTATAACAATTTGCATAATTGAAGCACGTGATGCGTGACTGCATTTTTTCAAAATTTAAATGTATAAAACATTTTAAGAAAATCCCCGACAGACAGCGGTTTGTCGGGGATTTTTGAGTAAAAAAGTGCTTCTTTTCCCCAAAATACAAGCATATTACAAATTTATTATTTTATTTTTTCAAATATTGATTACATTCTTTAATACTTTGCGTCTATAAAGAAAGTGCCTTTCAAAGGCTCCATACAAAGCACAGGAAACTTTATGCAGGCACTATACTACAACAAACTAAAAAAAACGACAGCACCATTAAAACGTATTAAGCTATAAACCTATCCATACACTAACAGCAAATAAAAAAATACTAAAATATAAAACGTGTAACTTTAAAAATTGATTTATGAGTAAAAATCATTTCTTATTGCAAGGAAAAAGCTGGACGCTATTGGCTTTTGCCACAGCCACTTTGGCCTTAGCCTCTTGTGATGATGTTTATGATGGCAAAGAGACATGGAAATCTGATGTCTTCAACCAAACGCTTACATCTCCCAACGCCAGCGACATAACCATTAAAGCAAGCACTGACGGCACCAAGACCACCATATCATGGCCTGTCGTACACGGTGCAAAGGGCTATGAAGTCAGTGTGAAAGACATTACAGACAAGGCAAATCCTGTTACTGTAGACAGCATTGACAACAAGTTTGTAGATGGATGCTCACTCACGTTTTCACGCACCGAAGATACCAATTATGAGGTAAGCATCAGAACTCTCGGCAACGAAAGCAACAACAATAAAGACGCTGCTGAAGCTACAACCAAGACATTTACCAGCTTTACACCTACATACGCTACTATTCCTGCCGGTTCAGACATAGCAGAATGGGTAGCCAACAACCCTATTCCTGCCGATTCTGTAGGCAAAATGCTCTGCATCGACTTGGAAGGTGGTGCACAATACACACTCAGTGACAAGGTTAACTTTGGCAATCAGCAGGTTACACTCCGTACTACCGACAAGACTAACCATGCAAAAATAGCATATACAGGAGAAAACGCAAGCATTAAGACAAGTGCATTGCTCACGCTCAAATATCTGGATATCGATGCTTCTGCATCACTCAAGCCAGTAATAGAACTGAGTGAAACTCCTAACGAGGCAATCAATGGTGCACTGTCAGGAAGTCAGTATTATAATATATACGGTGGAGCTTTCACCATCAACAATTGCAATATCACCGGTATCAATCAGAACCTGATATACGATGGCAATGTAAAATACTGTATAGAGCAGTTGCTTATCAACAACAGTACTATTCATCTGACCAGCAACAGCAGTACCAACATCAGCGGCAATGCCATCATCTACTTTAAAGCCGGATTTGCAAACACCCTCACCGTCAAGAATTCTACATTCTGGAACACAGGCAACTCTGATGCCAAATACTTTGTACAATATAACAACAGTGCCCGTGCTGACCGTGCCGGATACGCCGAACAATATGTAATCTTCCAAAACAGCACCTTCTACAATGTTGTAAAAAAAGGCCAATGGGCTAACTACAGTGCCTTTAACGGCAATAAAGGTACCAACATAACTGTTACCAGCAACATCTTCGTAGACTGCGGCAACAAGCAAGTTGCACGCCGCATCATGGGTGGTCGTACTGCTTCAAGTTATAAAGACGGCAAGATTTCATTTGGCTTCAACACCTATCTATATAATGGAGAATACGAAAGCACCAATGGTTCTGTGGAGAGTTACGACACCAGTGGTACAGCCATTGAAGAAGACCCAGACTTTAAAGACCCCGCAAACGGCAACTTTACCATAAGCGGTGCCACACAGATTGCCAAGAAGACAGGCGACCCAAGATGGCTGCCGGAAACAGCAAATTAATCAATCAGGTAGACAATTAAAGAAAAAACGATATATGAAAAGAAAATTCATAATCAGCATGTGTCTCGGTGCTGCATTGGCGGTACAGCCTAACGTTGCAATGGCACAGAATACACAAACCGTTACAGGTACCGTACTCGATGAGAACGGTGAAGCCATCATTGGTGCATCTGTACAGGTGAAAGGCACCAAATACGCCGCTGTTACCGATATAGACG
Source organism: uncultured Prevotella sp. (assembly GCA_937907705.1). GTDB lineage: Bacteria > Bacteroidota > Bacteroidia > Bacteroidales > Bacteroidaceae > Prevotella. Next base: position 43,639 of record CALCVP010000078.1, read on the forward strand.
GTAAATTCAAAATTACAGTTCCTAAAAACTCAAAGATTACTATATCATACATCGGCTATTTGGCACAGACCGTTACTGCCGGCAAGACTGCCAAAATCGTAATGGTAGAAGACAAACAGAGTCTGGACGAAGTGGTGGTAGTAGGTTACGGTACACAGAAAATGAAAAACGTAACAGGTGCCGTTGAAACCATCAGTCCTAAGGATATACAAGACCTCTCGGTAGGAAGCCTTGGCGATGCTTTGGTAGGCCAGTTCAATGGTGTAGGCGTAAGCAACAGCAGTTCACGCCCAGGCAGCACACCAAGTCTGCAAATCAGACAGAGTAGCGTGGCAACCAGCGTTACCCCAGACGCCTCTCGCGGTGGCGATGCAGACCCAAGTCCATTGTACGTTATCGATGGCTTTATCTCTACAGAAACAGCTTTCAACAACCTTGATGCAAGCGAAGTAGAAAGCATTACCGTACTGAAAGATGCCTCGGCAGCCGTTTATGGTGCCCGTGCAGCATACGGTGTGGTATTGGTAAAGACCAAACAAGGTAAAGCTGGCGCACCTAAGATTTCTTATTCTGGACAATTCGGTTGGACAGATGCACTCTACACACCTAAGATGATGAACTCTTACGAATACGGAAGAGCTTACAACATTATGCGTGCAGCCAACACCTCGACACAAGATAATATCGAAATGCGCACACAACTCTTCCAAGCTGATGAGTTGGCAGCCATGAAGAATATTAACTACAACCTGCTCGACCGCGAATGGTCAGCTGCTTTCACACAGCGCCACAACATCAACATGAACGGTGGTAGCGACAAAGCAACCTACTTTGCCAGTGTATCTTACTTTGATCAAGACGGAAATATCGGTCGCCTTGACTACAACCGCTGGAACTATCGCGCTGGTGTAAACGGAAAAATCGGTAAATACGTCAATGCTACCATCCAAGTATCAGGAGACTACGGCGAGCGTAACAATGCCGTAGCACCACAAGGTGGCGGTACTGATTACGACTATAAGTACCTCATGACACATCTTCCTTTCGTGCCAGACAATGTCAATGGATATCCTATTGTCTACTCAGGCATGGAAAATACCATTCCTACCAGTGCCACACAGCTCTACAACTTCTCTGCTGTACAAAACAGTAGCGACAACGTAAACAACACATCCAACAACATGAGCATCAACGGTTCCATGTCGTTTGATTTCGGTTGGATCAAGCCCCTCAAAGGCCTTACTGCCAAAGTGTCTTACTCCAAGACCATCAACAACAGCAAGACCAACACCACCAGCACCGTAATGGATGTGTACCGCTTGCTTAATCGTGGCGGTAGCGGTAACCACTTGTACACTGGCGATGATGTAGTGTACAGCCCGGAGAATCTGGGCGTGCTCCGATTGAACAGCGATGGCTACCTGCGCCGTAACATGTCAAACTCAGACAGCTATCAGCTCAACCTCACTCTCCAGTATGCACGCACCTTCGGCAAGCACGACATAGGTGCTCTTTTCTCAATAGAGAAGACCGAATCCGAGACAGAAGACCTCATGGGTTCAGGTACCAAGCCTGTAAGTTATCAGGACGGACAGTCCAGTAGCATACAAGGCGACAAGGATATGTCATTCGGTCGCTCAGAGTCAGGTATGCTTTCATACATCGGTCGTTTCAACTACGCATACGACAGCAGATATCTGCTTGAGTTCTTGATGCGTACTGATGCCTCTACAAAGTTTGCGCCAAAGAACTACTGGGGCTATTTCCCTTCTGTATCAGCAGGTTGGGTACTCTCTGAAGAGAAGTGGTTCAAGGACAATGTGAAGTGGATGGACTTCTTGAAAGTACGTGCTTCATGGGGTCTTATGGGTCGAGACAACATCCGTGCATGGCTTTGGACACAGCTGTATAACCGTGATGACGCCAAAGGTGCAGTATTCGGCACAGGCGGAAACAAGGTTAACTGGGGTCTTGTAATGCCTAAAGCAGGTGTCAACTCTGACGTACACTGGGACAAGACCTACAAGACCAACATTGGTATTGACGCCCGCTTCCTCAACAGTCGTCTATCAGTCAATGCCAACTATTACTACGACCGTGGTCGCGACTTGTTTGCAACTCGCACCGGTACAAGCAGTTTCCCTGCAACAATCGGTACGCAAGCCACTCCAGAGAACTATGGTGCCATTGACTCTTGGGGTTGGGAATTGACCGTTGGTTGGCGCGACAAGATAGGCAAAGACATTACCTATTGGGCACGCGTTACTACTGGATATAGCGACAACAAGATATTGGAAAGCAACTTCCAAGCCATACCTGAATACGATGATATCGTAAAAGGTCAACGTGCAGACCGCGGCGTTTGGGGTTACAAATGTATTGGCATGTTCCGCAGCTACCAAGATATTGAAGAGTATTTCGACAAATACCATATCACCCAATACATGGGTATGGCAAAGAGCGAAGTACGTCCGGGTATGCTTATCTATGAGGATGTGCGTGGCAAGAATAATGGAGACGGAACCTATGGCGAGGCAGACGGTATTGTAGATACCAACGACTACATCCGCTTGTCAGAGCGTTCAAGCAACCCTTATGGCTTCACGCTGAACTTCGGTGGTTCATACAAGAGTCTCTCCATCAGTGCACAGTTAGCTGCCAGCTGGGGTTCCAAGGCCTTGATACAGACTAACTACCGTCAAGCTGCCAACAACTATGAGTATGAAAACATGCCAACAAGCTTCAACGACATGTTCAACTATGCCGACATTTATGATGCAAGCGGCAATCTTACCGTAGCGGCCAATCTCAATGCCGCAATGCCTAACATGCGTTACAGTGCAGCCAACACCGTACCTTCATCATTCTGGTTGGTTGATGGCGCTACACTGTCATTGCGCAATGTTACCGTAGCATGGACTGTTCCACAAAAATGGGTAAAGACCGTAGGCTTAAGCAGCGTCCGCCTGAACCTCACTTGCCAAAATGCCATTAACTTCCTAAATCCTTATCCTGACAAGAGTTGGGCTGCATACGGCGGTACTTACACCCGTTACCCCAACCTTCGCAAGATTACTATGGGTATCAACGTATCATTCTAATAAAGAATAAAGACAATGAACAATATCAAAATAAATAGAATTGTCATCTGTGCTGCCTTGGCACTCAGCTTGACTAACTGTAGCGATGAGTTCTTGAAGGAAAAGAAAAACTACGGAAACTTCAACTCAACCAATGTCTACAATTCTTATTCTGCTGCCACAGAGCGTGTCAATACACTATATTTCTCACAGTTGCCAGTCTCCAACGGTGGCGACGGTAACGGTGTAGGCAACATCAACGACATAACAAGTGTGGGCCGAGCAGACAAATGGTCTAAGAGCACTGAAGAGTTTGGAGGCTTCAGCATCTTTGTCAATCCAGAACAAGAGCTGACCTACAACAGTTCTGACATGTACGACTATTTCTTTGTGGCCAACGACACTTACAGTCCTTGGGGACATATCCGCAACTGCAACGACATAATAGAAGGCGTCAGTGGCTCTAAAGATCTTACCGATGACGAGCGCAACAAGCTATTAGGACAGGCTTACTTCTTCCGTGCTTACCAATATTATATGTTGGTGAAACTATACGGTGGCGTACCTATCATTGACAAAGTGCAAGACCCTATCGGTACCGGCGAGGCCAACATCGTGCCCCGTCAGACTACCAAAGACTGTATCCAGTTTATCTGTGACGACCTTGACAAGGCAGCAAAGATGCTTCCTACGGTTTGGGAAAATGCTTCATCAGACTATGGTCGCGTAACAGCAGGACTGGCAGAAGCATTGAAAGGCAAGATGCTGCTGTTCTATGCAAGTCCTCTGTTTAACCGTGCTGACGACAAGACACGCTGGGAAGAAGCATACCAAGTTAACAAAGCAGCATTGGAGAAATTGAACCAAGGCGGCTATGGCCTTACTTATGCTACCAATGGTGGCGGCAACAATGCAGCCAACTGGGCACGCACATGGACCAGCTACACTACTTCTGACGGTAGCGTTAGCGAGGCTATATTCGTTACTTTGCACAATACTGCCGACAATATCAGTGGCCAACCTAACTATGGTAAATGGAATGACTGGGAACATGCCATTCGTCCCAAGAACGCCAACGGCAACGGTGGCCTTACCCCAACATCTGAAATCATAGACCTTTTCCCTATGGCTGACGGCAAGAAGCCTTCTGAATCATCCATAGAATATGACAAGAAGAAATTCTGGCTCAACCGTGACCCACGCTTTTATCGTACCTTTGCTTTCCCCGGCGAAGAGTGGCAGTTTGACGAAAACGGCCTTAACTTGGCTGGCGATGCTCTGAAAGACAAGATACCTGCCCGCTACAAGACAGGTAAAGACTATGAGTTGTGGAGCTATACCTGGTACAACAATGCTGAAGACCAGACCAGCCTGTCAGCCAAAGGCTGGAGTGCAGACAAGTTGGAAGAGACCAACCACGCTGTCTATGTGCGCAAGCGTAGCGATGATTTGCACTTAAACGCCAATCCTTTCTATAAATTCTCCGAGTCTGTTTCATCACCCAAGGGTTTCCAAAAGAGTGCTGCTCCATTGGTAACCATGCGTTATGCAGAAGTATTGCTCGACTTTGCCGAGGCTGCTTGTGGTGCTGAACACTACGATGAAGCAGTAAAGGCATTGCAGCAGATACGTGCGCGTGTGGGATATACAGCTGAAAACAACTACGGTTTGCCTACCGATATCAATGGCAACCGCGCAAAGCTCTTCTCTGCTATTCTGTATGAGCGACAGATAGAGTTTGCTTATGAAGGCAAACGCTTTGATGACATGCGCCGTTGGATGCTCTTTGACGGTGGCGCAGGTCAGGGTGAGTTGAAAGCAAGCTGGGCTCTGACAGGCTTTGGCGGCAACACTTGCACCTATCTTGGCGTGAAACCGCTCAACGGAACCAAGCGTCATCAGATTGTTCTGTACACTACCGACTTGGCCGAAAAGGACAACGACCACGATCCATTGCTCAATCTCAGACCTGAAGCACTGTCTCTTGACGAGGATATGAGCTACAATGCTTCAACAGACACTTATGCCAATGACAAAGTGAAAGCTTTGGCCAAGTTCTACGATACTTACTTGAAGCGTAAAGACAACAATCTGGACGGTAACGACGATGCACTTACCATCAAGTTCTTGCCTAAGTATTACTTCCTCGGTCTGAAGCAAAACGCTATGCAAAACAACGTTACGCTGCACCAGACTATAGGCTGGCATGACTTGAGCCGCAACGCTGACGGTCTGTTTGACCCATTGTCAGAAAAGCTGCCTGAGTAAATACTACAATATCCATACATCAAGCGCACTGCCCTAAAGCAGTGCGCTTTTCTTTTGCATACACTCATCTAACACGCCAAATTGCAAAACCAACTTAGCATCCTTTGTCTTTTGCAAGGCACAATGCCCTATTTTTATGCGCCTACTGCAATGCGAAAGCTGTGCAACTGCATAAAAACTGTAAAAGAATATGCATTGATTAACATTTTTTGTGTACCTTTGCAGTCAAATTCAATAGGATAGTTTTCACCCTTTTTTGTATTATTCTGATTCTTATTAACAACTTAATTATGGAAGATATTCAGCAAGCTGAATCACAAAAATTACTGCGACGCAAGCTCGACTTATTGCTTCGCACGGGTGCACTTTTGGTAGAAAGCGCGGCAGATACCAGCCGAATAGTGCGCAACATGAACAGAACAGCCGCTTATCTGGGCTTGCCAGAAAAGCATTTGCACACCTACATCAGCTACAACATGCTGATGGTAAACCTCAGTGATGAGACTCACTCCTTCTCAAAGTTCCAACGTTGCGACAAGCACGGTATCAACATGGATGCCATATCTGCTGTCAGCAAGCTATCGTGGCGCGCTATCAAAAACGACTATTCGCTTGACAAGTATGAAGAAGAATTAGAGGCTATCAAGACCAAGAAGCGCAACTACACCCCTTGGCAGGTAGCCATAGGAGCAGGTTTTGCGTGTGGCGGCTTCTGCGTGCAGTTCGGTTGCGACTGGCCTGCCTTTTTCTATGCCTCCATTGCTGCCATCTTGGGTTTCCGCTTGCGCGCATGGCTCAACAGCAAGGGTAGCAACGGCTATGCCAATATAGCTTTTGCAGCTTTCTTCTCTACACTGTTGGCATGGCTGTCTGCCTATATCTCCATGCCTATTGTCAGCTCTCATCTGCCCGAATGCCTGGTGCAGGTGTTGCACAGCGACACCCCTTGGCACCCACTGATGGCGTGTGCTCTGTTCATCGTGCCGGGTGTACCGCTTATCAACTTTGTAAATGATATGCTCGACAACCATATAGGAATGGGTATTAACCGTGCTGTCAACACGCTACTGATGGTGGCTGCCATGTCATTTGGCATAGCCATAGCCATCAAGATTTGCCATATCGACAACTTTGTGCGCGACCTCAGCATGACTCCCCACAACAACTACATAGCTTATGCCACCGCAGCTGCCATCTCTGCCATGGGCTTCTCCATGATATTCAATATTCCCCGCCGGCTGCTCTGGGTGGTAGCCATAGGTGGTATCATAGCCGTATGCACGCGTAACTTTGTAAACTTGGGTCCAAGCAACAACAACATAGGTCTTGACTGTGGTCCCATTATCGGTTCATTGGTAGGTTCGTCGCTCATCAGTATTATCTGTGTAAAAGCTGTTCACATGTTCCACACGCCTCACCACTGCCTGTCTATTCCCAGCGTCATACCTATGGTACCTGGTGTGCTGATGTACCGCATGCTGTTTGCACTGATAGAGATGCACGGAGTGGTAGGTGAACTGACCGTAGCCATACACAATGGCATCCGTGCATCGCTCATCATTCTGTGCATTGCCATTGGTGTAGCCATTCCCAACATCTTTGCCCGTCAATGGATTGCACCGAACCGCCGCAAAAAGTTAGAGAGACTGATAGAGGAGCGCCGCCAACGCGGCAAGTTCATTGACCTTGACGAAATAGCATAACCATATCATTTCATACGGCAAACCTATTTTGCCTGCCGTTCATTTAAACAACATTCACCCCACAAGAGCCGCAATACTCTTGTGGGGTGAATGTTGTCAGTAAACATGCATCCAAGACTTCTACTTACACTTGGCATAAAACAAAAAAATCCATGTGCTCAGCTTTCGCCAAACACATGGACCATCTAAAATAAGGGTTAATGGATAACTGATTTTCCTTACTTCTTGAAGTAACGGTTAAACAAGCCTTGGAAGCCTGCACCATGGCGAGCCTCATCCTTGGCCATTTCATGAACAGTGTCGTGAATAGCATCGAGGTTCAACTCTTTAGCCTTCTTGGCAATAGCCATCTTAGCTTCGCAAGCACCCTCTTCTGCCAGCATACGCTTCTCTACATTGGTCTTGGTGTCCCAAACCAACTCACCAAGCAACTCTGCAAATTTAGATGCATGCTCTGCCTCTTCAAAAGCATAACGCTTGAATGCCTCTGCAATCTCAGGATAGCCTTCGCGGTCTGCCTGACGGCTCATAGCCAAATACATACCAACCTCTGAGCACTCACCTGTAAAGTGGTCGTGCAAACCTTGCAATACAAACTTTCCGTCTTCTGTATTTGGTATATTCTTAGCTACGCCAAGTTCATGCTCCGTTACGAAGTTCAAACCTTCGGTCTCGCCTACCAATTTGAATTTTGAACCTGGAACATGGCATTGAGGACACTCTGCCGGTGGATTTTCACCTTCATATACATAGCCACAAACTGGGCATACCCATTTTTTTGTTGTCATAGTCATAATGTTTTTATATAATTAGTATTTGCATTTAACTGCCAAGATTCCGCATCTTGGTCTTCTTAAATCTTGTATCGCAAAGATAGAAGTTTCTTCTCAGATACATCAAATTAATTGTGTTTTATTTTGTTAATATGTTCATTATTATCTTGTTTCATCGAAGATTTTCATATATTTTTACAGATTTGGAAATTGAATATAAACAGGTGTCCAATATTAACCGCATGCATAAAGCCTTTACCGTAATTTATTGTGATTGTCTACCTGCCAATAGTCATTCGCTGTTCCTGTCCAATCACAATCTGAAAGCTATGTTTTAGCTCTCCAAAAGCATAGCTTTTACAGGCCGAAAGCATAGCTTTTGGAGGGCAATACCTATGCTTTCGGTCTGAGAGGTATATGTCTTTGAAAACTGTAAGCATTTTATAGCATTTTTGTTCCATACCGTAAGAACATTCTGCATCATGCCCAACTCTCCATTCTATATGCGCATTGCGATAAGCGGTACTTGCTTGTCCTGACTGACAACATCAACAATTCATCTGCCGTTAAAATTATTTTGCACCTCGCAACAGTACAATAAAAGACCTTTACCGTCGTTTCTATATAAGATAGGTGTACACTGTCAGCAACTGCCACATGGCAATCTGCCTCCAACAAAAGCCACTGTCCACACGCTGCTGACAGGCATCTGACAATGAAGAAAACAAACTATAATTGCAATGAATAGATTTTTTAGCCTTTGCTGCCTTGCCCTGCTGCTACTTATCAACAGCATACAGCAAGCTGATGCAGCAAAAAAGAAGGAGGTCTACATTCCGATGGACTATTCTACCTGTGGATACCATGCCTCCGAACAAAACATTCCTAATGTAAAAAATGTGGTAACAGTGGCTCCAATATCGGGCGACAGCTATGCCACACTGCAAAAAGCCATCAACTATGTAGGCTCGCTCAAAGCCGACAAACAGGGCTTTAGAGGTGCCATACTGCTAAACGAGGGTGTATATAAAATCAACAAGCCCCTTCGCATAGCCAAATCCGGCATTGTGCTGCGTGGATCCGGCAGATCAAAAACTACTATTCTAAAGCAGGGTGCTGACCGTGGAGCTGCCATTTATATAGAAGGTGGACTGCAACTGTCCAAAGGCGATACCATTGCAGTGGCAGACAGCAAGGTAAAAGCGGGCAGCACAACCCTTACGCTGAAAACTATAGGCAATATAAAGGCTGGTTCGCGCATCATGATTGTGCGCCCTTCTACCAAAGAATGGATAGCATCGCTAAAATGCGACGACTATGGCGGAGGGTTGGACTATACCGGCTGGAAAGCATCAGACATAGACATTACATGGCAACGCACCGTAACGGCAGTGCAAGCCAACACCATTACTTTAGATGCTCCTGTTACTTGCAGTATAGAAAGCAATTATGGCGGAGCCTATGTAATAAATGCCTACAACGGGAAAGAGATAAAAGAATGCGGCATCGAAAACCTTACGTTAGCTTCAACCCACAACGATTGGAACCCTAAAGATGAAGACCACTGCTGGAACGGCATCTTTATGAACAACCTGCGCGACTGCTGGGTGAGGAAGGTTAACTTTGAGTTCTTCGCGGGCAGTGCTGTTGATATTCAGAAAAACTGTAGCCGCATTACCGTAGAAGACTGTATTGCCGGCAATCCTGTGTCTGAAACAGGTGGCTGGCGCCGCAATGTATACCTTACCAGAGGTCAGCAGACGCTTTTTCAGCGCTGCGTATCGCGCAACGGCATACACGATTTTGCCGCCGACTACTGTGCTGCCGGCCCCAACGCCTTTGTGCAGTGCGAGGGCGAAGGCTCCTTAGGCTTTAGCGGCAGCGTAGGTTCATGGGCGCCAGGTCTGCTCTTTGATATTGTAAACATAGAGGGCAACGACATCTCTTTCCGCAATTTGGAACAATTCCGTGCCGGCACTGGCTGGAACACTGCCAACAGCATGATGTGGCAATGCACCGCTTCCACTCTGTGGAACTACTCGCCCAACAGCGACAACCGCAACAGTGCCAACGGCTGTTGGGGAACCATGACCGGTGATGCAGAATGGACCAACAGCAACAATCATGTGCAACCACGCAGCCTGTTTTATTACCAGTTGGAGCAGCGATTGGGCAGCAAGGCCATCAATGGCTACATACTGCCGCGCAACACCACCGCATCAAGCAGTCCTACCTTAGAGAAAGCAGCCCAAATGGCGCAAGAAGCTCTCAACACACCTCGTCTTACGCTTGAAATGTGGATAGACTCGGTGCCTTACACAGCAGCTACCACTACCGCTGGTCTGAAGAATATCAATACTGTAAAGGGGCATTTTTTGGCTGAAGACACTGATGACAGTGCTAAAAACACATTTGGCATTACCAATGGACACATCACCGTCAATGGCTCACTCATTACCGGCAACCGCTACCAGATACCTTGGTGGACAGGCAGAGTAAAAGACAACTTCTGCGCTAAAGGTGCAAAACCAGCCATTACACGCTTTGTGCCAGGAAGAGAAGGACTGGGATGGACAGACCGCATAGACTCTGTGGTCAACTTCATGACCAGACAGCACAACTGCATTCTTGACCATAACTACGGACTTTGGTATGACCTCAGACGCACAGACCATGAGCGTGTGCGCCGTGCCGACGGCGAAGTGTGGGCACCTTTCTACGACCAACCCTTTGCACGCAGCGGAAAAGGACAGGCATGGGACGGACTGTCGCGCTACGACCTCACCAAACCCAACCTTTGGTATTGGATGCGCCTGAAAGAATTTGCAGAGAAAGGGGCCGGCAAAGGCTTGCTGCTCTTCCATGAAAACTACTTCCAACACAATATACTGGAAGCAGGAGCTCACTGGGTAGACTGCCCTTGGCGCACGGTGAACAATATAAACGGCACCAATTTTCCTGAGCCGGTGCCCTTTACAGGAGACAAACGCATATTCATGGCCGACAGGTTTTATGACGTCAACAATCCTGTCTTGCGACCACTGCACAAGCAGTACATACGCCAATGCCTCGACAACTTTAAAGACGACGGCAACGTGGTGCAGCTGCTGAGCGAAGAATACACAGGGCCACTGCACTTTACCCAATTCTGGTTACAGACTATTGCTGAATGGGAAAAAGAGACAGGACGCCACCCACTCATTGCACTGAGTTGCACAAAAGACGTGCAAGACGCCATATTGGCAGACCCAAAGCTGTCTAAAACGGTAGATATTATTGACATACGCTACTGGCACTACAACACTGAAGGACTGTGGACACCGCAAGGAGGCAAGAACTTGGCGCCCCGCCAGCACATGCGCAAGATGAAGGTAGGCAAGACAGGCTTTGCCGAAGCCTATAAAGCAGTGCGCGAATATCGCGAAAAATATCCGGAAAAGGCAGTAACCTTCTTCGCACAGCAATACCCCACCTATGGTTGGGCCATACTGATGGCTGGTGGCTCCTGCCCCAATATCAATGTAGACAACACCAAATTCTTGGCAGATGTGGTCAACATGAATTATATAAGCGGCGAGGGCAACAGTCAGTTGCAAGTAATCGGCAACGACAAGACCGGCTATGTGGCTTACGCCCACACCAACCAGCCTGTTGCCATCCAGGTAGCTGAAGGTAAATACCGCATTTATTCCATCAACACCAACACAGGAAAAACCGAGGTGCTGATAAAGCAGGCTAACTGTAAAAATACCTTGACAATAGAAAAAACAGGTAAAGACAAAGTCTACTGGATTGAGCGTATAAGATAATTTCATACGCCAAGCAGCATGACAAGCCGATGAGCCATACACCAAGTTGCCTGTGTATGGCTCATTTTTTTGCCTTTTTCAAGCACTACACAAGCTCTATTGGCAACATCTATGAACTTATGCCAACACCTTCCGCTCTCATTCTCAGGTAGGATTATTCATTTCAAAAAGCTGAAAAAACTAACAAAATGAGCTATTTGTAACCACAAATACCTGATATTCGGGTTTATTTACCAATTATTCCCATTTTTTTAGCCCTTTCATACCTATCTTTGCAGCAGAAGAAATGTTTACCTATGATTAACTTTACAGAACTGTACTATAACCAAGTTGACAATTTATTCGCTTTCGGCAGCAAATTCTCGTCAGACCGCGAATTGATTAAAGACTGCATACAAGATGTATTTGTAAAACTGTTTGCCAAGCGCAATGAATTGACACAGGTTACAAATATAGAATCTTACCTGTATGCATCGCTGCGAAACCGCATCAACGATGAGTTCCGCCGCAACACCCATCTGTGCGACAACGAGATTACCGACCAGAACTATACACCCAACAACGAGAAATTTGATGCAATGGAAAAAGCTGAGCTCCAAGCTGAAGACCAAAAGAAGGTGTTGGCCGTTGCACAATATGTAAAGCAGCTGCCACCCAGACAGCAGCAAATAATCAACCTATACTATATAGAAGAACGCAAATACGATGACATCTGCCAGATAATGGGCATCAACTATCAGTCTGTGCGTAACCTCATGCACCGCAGCTTGATAAAATTACGTGGATTGGCAGCAAAATCTGAAGCCATATAAAGAGTACAATGGCACACATTTGGCGTCTTATTAATAAAAAGACAGACACCAATGGCAAAAAGAGATATAAAAAAATTGGCGAGCAAGATATTCAATATCTGCAAGCCTACCCTATCACCTCTCACACCTGAAGAAAAAGAAGAACTCAGAGAAAGAATTGCTTTAGCTATAAAGCAAGAACAATTAAGTTAATTCATTCAACATACCCATATAACAAAAGCCAAGCGAACATTCTTTGATGGTCAAGCATTAAAGGATGTTCGCTTGGCTTTTGTTTTGGTTTTCTGCCTTTTGGCTTTTTAAAAGGTATATTCTTATAACACTATTTCGCATCCCGCCAAGCAGTAAAGAGGGCGGCCTCTCTATGAAAAGCCGCCCTCTTCGAACAAATATTTATACCAATTGCTTATGAAAAAATTTCGTTAGAACAGTGAAGTCTTGCCGTCCAAGGTATCATGATTGTTCTTCAAGTCTGTCCAATCAACCTTTTGTTTAGTACTGATACCGTTGATATACTTCTCGATATTGGTATAGCCATCGCCATTGCAATCCTTATTGGCATCAGAAGGATCGTTAGGATTCAAGCCGTTGGCAATCTCCCACTCATCTGGCATGCCGTCGCCATCAGAGTCTTTCCATGGAGTGTACTTCTTGTATTTAGGAAAGCCACCCATCTGCTCAATATCGGTAATGATACCTTCTTTATAAGAATCTTTCTTCAAGCGACGGTACTTGAATGTGCCATCCTCTGCTTGAGACTGCTTGGCCAAGCCCCAAAGGTCGCCATAAGGATTCTTCTTAGGAAGCTTCTTCACATAATAAGCCTTGCCGGTGCGCACCTCTTCCACAATACGTTGGTCTACAATATCACGTACAGGGAATGTAGCACCTACATTGGAAAGCACCTTCTCAAAAGTCTGGTCAGAAGGAATGATGGTCATGTAAGGCATTTCAAATGGTTCATTGGAGTGCATCAAAGCCTTTACATCATCAGGAATGCCATTAGGCATATCCTTGTCAGCTATCTGAATGCCACCGTCCCAGTTGTTCTTTGTTACGCGCTCGTTGCCTTCCACTATATTGCCGACAGCATAGATACGGCCATACTGCGCATAGTCAAACAGCTCGTGACTACGGCTTTCTGTCTTCACAATACGGTAGCTGATAGGAGTGTTCTTTGGAGTAAGTGGACCTGGCTTGTAATAGTTGTTGATAAAGTTGCTCATGGTGGAGTATTCGCCACCATCAGCAGTACGGTGTACCCAGTTATAGATAATGTTGTTCACAAAGTTGAACACACCACCCCAACCGATAGAAGGATTACGGCCTGTATTGTCAGCCCACAAGTTGCGCATAAATGAAGCGTTCTCACCACCGATAGTAGAACCAAAGGCATGGTTCCAAGTGTCAAGCGCCTTGGCTGAAATAGTGTTTTGGATAGTAACGTTTACTGTTGGCACCTTACGCTTTGCCTTTCCGTCATGCAAGTCAAACATGTGGCGATAGAACGAAATGTTCTCATCCAAGCCCCATTCGCAAGAACAGTGGTCAATCATGATATTGCCAACAGGATTGCCACCAAAGGAATCTTCACGATACCACACATGAGTGTTACCGCGACGGAAGCGCATATGGCGCACAATAACATCGTGAGTATCTACCTGAAATGACTCGCCCGAAACCTGAACGCCCTCACCTGGAGCAGTCTGTCCTGCTATCGTGATGTAAGGAGCACGCACAATGATAGGGGTTTTCAATACGATATTACCTGAAACATTGAACACAATAATGCGCGCACCGCCTTGTTCACAAGCCCAACGGAAAGAACCGGGACCGCTATCGTTAAGATTGGTTACGGTAAGTACCTTGCCGCCACGACCGCCAAAGGTGTACATGCCACCGCCTTCAGCACCAGGAAAAGCAGGAATCTTAGCCTGACGGAGGTCATAAGGACGTGAAGCCCATGGCACATAAGGTTTGCCAGCCATAGCTTCTTGCTTTACAATGGGCCATGCTACTGCCCAAGCAGAATCAGAATGAGCCGTCCATACAGCCTCAAGAGAATCAATCTTTGCTTTGGCCTCCTTGGTTATCTGAGGATACTGGGCCATAGCTGCTGGTGCACTTGCACAAAACGCAAGCGTCATAATTGCTAATTGTTTCTTGTTCATTATGTATATTAATTGATTAAAATAATTCGTTTTAACAATAAAAGTAATTCGTTTATTGATTAGACTCCTTTTTCATGCGTTTGTAACTAAATTTAATATGTTTTTTTATTAATATTTATTTTTTTAGATTTCATTAAATTGAGAACTGCATAAGCAACACGTCTTCAGTCTGCCTTTTAATACTTTAACTTTTACAAAAAGCCACATTTCAGAAATAAATGCGTATATTTGCAAGTAAAATTCAAATAATCATTTATTTATGTACAAGGAAGAACATATTATAGACCTTGACTTCTTGACAAAGAACGGCATTACCGACTATTCTGACGGCGACATGGTTGTTATCGAACATGTTAAGGAATCCACTGTCGGTGTGCCCATCCGCCTAAACATGATATTGTTTCTATTTTGCAAAAAAGGCACATTAGAAGGATATACCAACGGTAATTTAGCTACTATGAAACAGGGAGACGCTGCCATATTTCTGCCCAATTCTTTTATGGAAAGCTCGCAAATATCTGCCGATTTTGAAGGAACCATCATAGGATTGTCGCACAACTTGATGAAGCGTAATGTCATATTCAACAAACAAGTATGGAGCTTGATGGTTTATTTGTCCAAACATCCCGTCATCACACTTAGTCAACAGCGCATCAGCAATATAAAGCAATACTTTGATTTGGTGATGAACAAAATAAACGATAACTCGGACTACTATCGTAAAGAGATTATACAAGGGCTCTTTCAATGCATCATCTGCGAGACATTGGCAGATGTCTATCCTACTGTAAAGATAGAAGAAGACAACTTGGAAATGAAGCAAAGCGACCTGATTTTTAAGAAGTTTTTAGAGCTGTTGACCGAAAGTCAAGGTCGCGAACGCTCTGTAAAAGAATATGCCGACAAGCTCTGCATCACACCTAAATATCTTTCCGCCTTATCAAAAAGCGTAAGTCAAAAGACAGCATTGGAGTGGATACACCAATTTACAATGGACAGTATTACACGACAGCTGAAGTATTCGGAAAAGACCATTAAGGAAATATCCACAGAAATGAACTTTCCCAACCTGTCATTCTTTGGCAAATTCGTAAAAGCTCATCTGGGATTGTCGCCTACACAATACAGGAAAAAATTACGAAGTTGATTTTTCAAGACTTTCAAAGCAAAAAACAGCTTGTTATTTCATACATTCTGAGCAGTCAATAAGGATTACCATACAAAAAGCATGTCCGACAAATACACCTGAACAACAGCCAATTGTATTTAGCGGACATGCTTTTATATGTATCAATAGATACCAATTTCGCAGCTTACTTGTCGAAAGTAGCAAACTTGGTATTTGTAATTTTCAAGTCTACATGGTTATCAAAATCCTTATCTTGCCTTGTATAGAAGAAAACAGAATTAGCTATATCCACACCATGCACACAAGACCAGCCAGGCAAACCATGAGCAGCTACGGCTGTCTTTGCCCCCCTACACACTACATTTGAAATATGTATATCGGTAAATTCAGGTACAAACTTGGCATTTTTAAGCTTTGTTTCTACCTCTGCTTCATTGTTTACACTGTATTTACGGTCTACATAACTGCACTCAAACACAATAGCTTGGTCTTTAATATCAGTCATATAGATATTGCTGATATAAATATTCTCGGTCTTTCCACCACGACCTGGACTACTTTTAAAGCGCAAACCGGTATCTGTTCCACTGAAACGATTGTTGCGAACCACTATATTCTTCAATCCACCAGTAAACTCTGAACCTATCACAAAGCCTCCATGAGCATGATATACGGTATTGTTCTCAATCAATATGTTCTCACAAGGTCCGGCATCAACACCCGACTGACCGGCGCCCGCCTTCATACAAATGCCATCATCGCCAGCATCAATGGTATTATTGACCACCAACACATTACGACAAGCACTCAAATCAAGCGCATCTCCATTCTGCGCATTCCATGGGCAGCGTATCGTTACACCGTCTACAATAACATGATTGCAACGAGTAGGTATGAAATGAAACTTTGGAGAATTTTGTATCGTAACACCTTGCACCAGTACTTGCTCGCAATCTGTAAACCTTATCAAATGAGGACGCATGCTTTCTTGGCGCTGAGCAGAAGTAGCTATATTGTCATAATGCTTTAAGTTGAAGGGAAACCATAATTTGCCACTGTCTGTCTCAGTACCTCCCATCAGCTTATAGTTGTTCCATTCCACATCGCTCACTTTAGAACGCTTTACTGGTCGCCAATAAGCACCGTTGCCATCTATCACTCCTTGACCCGTAATACTGATGTTTCGGCGCTTGCTGGCGCTGATTAAAGGCGAGCATTTTACAGCCACTTTGTCATCATCTGTTTTCAGAAACTCGCGTTTATCAGGTGTTGCCATTATGACAGCGTTGCGCTCCAAATGTAAATCTATATTGTCTTTCAACGAGATAAGTCCTGTCAGCCACACACCTGCAGGCACCACCAAGTGCCCGCCCCCTTTCTTATTAAGGGATGATATGGCTTTTCTAAAAGCCTCAGTATTCAGTGTAAGCCCATCACCAACAGCTCCAAAATCAGTTAGCTTTACCGTGTTAGACGGAATAACCGGTGCCTGTGGCTCTGACATAGCTACTGGCAACGATTGATAATAGGCTTTATAGTCTCCTGCTTTTGCCGATGATAACATACAGCAAAATGCCAAACAAAGAAATAACAGTTTTTTCATATAATCGATTTGTTTTAATAATTACGTCCACTTATGCTCTACTGCTTTTCTATACACATACATATATCTTATATATATATATAGCATACTTTACACATTTTTTAATGAGAAATTGAAACTTAACGAAACAATAATGCTATGGGCATTTCTTCAAGCTATCACTATACAAGCAGTAATAACAGATGAACAGCTAAATTCACCGTATATGTTATTTTAGACGTTCCCAAATCCTTCAAGTAAAAAAGCGACTACAAAAATCTCTGCTTTTTAACATGCGTTAAGCAGCTATTATTATGCTTTTTGCAGACATCAGGTTGTCATTGACATTCAGAGCAACACAAAACAAAAGGTGCGATGAACTACATTTGCAGTTATCACACCCAATATTATCCTCAATTTTTACCTTATCTTCAATCAGAAAGCTCATCGGTTTTCTTATTTCACATCACTTTCCAAGTGAGCATATTCTTCATCTGTTACAGGTTCCAGCCATTCATTAGACGCGTCCTCCCCTTTCTGCACAGAAGTAGCTATATGCTGAAACCAAGAATGTACTGTTGCTCCATGCCAATGCTTTACTTCTGCAGGTATACGAATCACATCACCAGAATGCAGCTTTTGGGCAGGTTTACCCCATTCTTGGTACCAGCCTTCACCACCAACACATATTAATATTTGCACACATTTATGATGGATATGCCAGTTATTGCGGCACCCAGGTTCAAAAGTTACATTGCTCAAAGGCAAATCTTCTGTAAGCAGTGGTGCCAAATAGCTATTTCCTATAAAATATTTTGCATAAGCAGTATTAGGTTCTCCCTTGGGGAATATCATATTCTCTATGGGTCTTACGTCTGTAAAGGATTCTTGAAAGCATGTAGACACAGCTTTTCGAACCCTGTAAGCCTCCATATCGCCAACGGTCTGTGCCAACACATCGCCAATAGCATGTAGTTCATTGTCTGTAACTCCCATATTACGAGCACCGCTTACATGTGCCCTCAACTGAGGTTCCGCACCTTCAATTGCAGCCAATGCGCTAACCGTTGCCAACTCACGTTCTGCGTGTGTCAATATATCACGGGCAAAAATGTCGCCAAAAAGATGCGCCTTTAAATAATAATCTATGGCAGGAGCAAACGAATAGCAGAAAGGTTTGCCACCACGCAATGCTGTCTGCACAGCTGTACCCTGACTCAAAGCATCATAATCGGCTGAAAGAGGTGAAGCGTCACGCCCTTCAACAATCGGTTTATCACTGTCATGGCGCTGTTGCACCACACGTTCCAACACACCTAAAGCGTTAAGACTACGCGGAAATCCTGTATAAGCATACAAGTACGAGAAAACTTCTTTTGCCTCATTCAGAGTCAAGGCATGGTCAAGTGCATTATCCAATACATGCTCTAAACCACCAAGATTGCCTTTAGCCTCCATAGCAGCCAATGTAACAAGATACTGCTGCTTTTCACTCAATACATTTTTCATCTTTTTCTGTGCTTTTATATCTGTGACATTTGACATCCATAACATTAAGATGACAAGTGCCAAAACATACGTCTTATCCAATAAATTCATCCTATAAAATCCTTGATTTCAAACTGATGCAAAAATAACAATAACTCAAGAACAGGCACATACCTTATTTACTTGTATTCTTACACATATTACGCTTATTGCATTATTATGTCTAAATGACATACCTATCATCTGCCAAAAGCTATGAAAACTGCCATTTTTTCATTTCAAACATGCCAAAACAAGCAATTTATACTTTGGCACGATTTTAGCAGAAACCATGATGAGTAGTTATGACAATCACTACTTACCTTATTTTTGCATAAAACATTAAAAATATAAAGATTATGAACATTAAACCATTAGCAGACAGAGTTTTGGTGCTTCCAGCACCAGCAGAAGAAAAAATTGGTGGTATAATCATTCCTGATACAGCAAAAGAGAAACCTTTACATGGTAAAATCGTTGCCGCAGGAAATGGTACCAAAGACGAAGAAATGATTCTGAAAGCTGGCGATGAGGTGCTTTACGGAAAATATTCAGGCACAGAACTTGAATATGAAGGTGAAAAGTATTTGATGATGCGCCAAAGTGATGTACTTGCTGTCATCACAAAATAAAGTGCATAAGCTTACTCGTTTAGAGCAAGTCCTTGCATAACAAATACATTATAATAATTATCTTTTATTTATAAGTTAAAAAATCATGGCAAAAGAAATAAAATTTGATATAGATGCTCGCGACCTTTTGAAGAAAGGTGTTGATCAATTGGCTAACGCAGTAAAGGTAACTCTCGGTCCTAAAGGCCGCAATGTAGTAATTGAAAAGAAGTTCGGTGCTCCACAAATTACAAAAGACGGTGTTACCGTAGCAAAGGAAATTGAGCTTGAAGACCGCTTTGAAAACACTGGCGCACAGCTTGTAAAGAGTGTAGCAAGCAAGACGGGTGATGACGCTGGTGATGGTACCACTACCGCTACTATTCTTACTCAAGCCATTGTTACAGAGGGCTTAAAGAACGTTACCGCAGGTGCCAATCCTATGGATTTGAAGCGTGGTATAGACAAAGCTGTTGCTGCAGTAGTAGATTATATCAAGAACCATGCAGAGATAGTAGACGACAATTATGACAAAATAGAACAAGTAGCTACTGTTAGTGCCAACAATGACCCTGAAATAGGTAAGCTCTTGGCTGATGCCATGCGTAAAGTTTCCAAAGATGGTGTTATCACTATCGAGGAAAGCAAGAGCCGCGACACTCATATTGGCGTAGTTGAAGGCATGCAGTTTGACCGTGGTTACTTAAGTGGTTACTTTGTTACAGATGCTGACAAGATGGAGTGTGTAATGGATAACCCATACATTCTTATCTATGACAAGAAGATAAGCAACCTTAAAGACTTCTTGCCTATCCTTCAGCCAGCAGCCGAGAGTGGCAGACCTTTGTTAGTCATCGCTGAGGATGTTGACTCTGAAGCACTTACCACTTTGGTTGTAAACCGTCTGCGTAGCAACTTAAAGATTTGTGCTGTCAAAGCTCCTGGATTCGGTGATCGTCGTAAAGCCATGCTTGAAGATATCGCAGTACTTACGGGTGGTCTCGTAATCAGCGAGGACAAAGGTTTGAAGCTGGAGCAAGCTACACTTGACATGTTAGGTACTTGCGACAAGGTTACAGTATCCAAAGACAACACTACCATCGTAAATGGTGCTGGCGACAAGAAGCTGATTGCTGACCGTGTAGCCCAAATAAAGAACGAAATCGCTAACACAACAAGCAGTTATGACAAAGAGAAGTTGCAAGAGCGCTTGGCTAAATTGGCAGGTGGCGTAGCAGTTCTCTACGTTGGTGCCAACAGCGAGGTAGAAATGAAAGAAAAGAAAGACCGCGTAGACGATGCTCTTTGCGCTACTCGTGCAGCCACAGAAGAAGGTGTTGTTGTAGGTGGTGGTACTACTTACATCCGTGCACTTGAGGCCTTGAAAGGTTTGAAAGGTGATAACGCTGATGAACAGACCGGTATCAACATCGTAGAGCGTGCCATTGAGGAGCCTCTGCGCCAGATTGTACGCAACGCTGGTGGTGAAGGTGCAGTGGTTGTCCAGAAAGTTCGCGAAGGCGAAGGTGACTTCGGTTACAATGCTCGCAAGGATACTTACGAAGACTTGCGTGCTGCCGGTGTCATTGACCCAGCCAAGGTAGAACGTGTAGCCCTTGAGAATGCAGCCTCTATCGCAGGCATGTTCTTGACAACTGAATGTCTTATCGTAGACAAACCTGAAGAGAAGCCACAGATGCCTATGGGTGCTCCAGGAATGGGTGGTATGATGTAAATTTGTAAACTTCATATAACAAAAAAGAGGAATGTGTATTATATACATTCCTCTTTTTTCATTTTTAATAGAAAAAGTAGATTTTTTTGAACTAAAAATTTTGTTGATATTTATAAAGTTCATATATTTGCAACATCAATAGGTAAGACATATAGGACAAGTTCCTAAGTAGATATTTTTTTGATTTGTTTTAGTAGATTAGTTTTTAAGTAGTTTGTTTTTTGAAAATCATTTGTCGAGATGACAGATGATTTTTTTATTGCCCATACTTTTGGCACAAATGCAAATTCAACTGACAACCATCAATAAATTTAATTAAAATCTCCAACAGTATTGAATTCATGTTTTACCCAACTCTTCTCCATAATAAGCAGAGGTACTTCTTTTGAAATATTCCATTCATGAATAGAAGCCGATTCCAAAACCGACAAGCAATAAAAAAGCGATATGCAATTTCATACATACCGCTGTGTTGGGATACCCGGACTCGAACCAGGAATGACAGGACCAGAATCTGTAGTGTTACCATTACACCATATCCCAATAAAAACCGCTTTCACCTTTACACTGGGCATGCAGTATCCTTCAATAAAAAAAGATGTTCACAAAAGAACATCTTTCTTGTTGGGATACCCGGACTCGAACCAGGAATGACAGGACCAGAATCTGTAGTGTTACCATTACACCATATCCC
>CALCVP010000079.1 GCA_937907705.1 uncultured Prevotella sp.
CGGGTGATTTCAGCATTTGTTTTTCGGAACATCTAACTGGACACCCTACTAATTTATATAGATAATACACACTATTAAAGAATATATTAACCAATAAAAAAGACCTATGAAAGCAAATTTATTACTTCTTTCGGCTATTCTCGCATCAACAGCCATGACAGCAAATGCACAAAACAGTACACCTACTTATACCAAAGCAACACTGCCAAGTGGTATTAGCGAAGGTTTCTTCCGTGGCAGTGCCGTGTTTGCCGATGTCAACAACGACGGTAACTTAGACCTTATCGTAAAAGGTCGCGACCTTGATGGAGGATGGGCCCCAAAGGTACAGGTTGCTCTCAGCAATGGCACAACCTTTACCGAAGGTAAAACACTGCTGGAAAACATTGATATATATGAAAGCAATATCAATGTCTTTGACTACAACAATGACGGCAATGCGGATATTTTACTAAGCTGTTATGGTACCCCACTGCTCTTTAAAGGCAACGGTGATGGCACCTTTACACAGGTGGAAAACTTCTCGTTGGCAGACAATTTCAGCATCAATGATGACAGCAACGCAGACGAAAAGACAGCTGAACTGTATTATACAGGTCTGACCGTAACTGCCGACTTTAACCACAATGGCTGGCAAGATATTTTGACAAAAGACAGCAATGGAAACCCTGTTTTATACAATAACAATGGCGATGGCACGTTTACAAAAGTAGAAAACACTAACTTAGCCAAGATGCGTGGCGGCACCATGAGCGTTGGCGACTTCAATAATGACGGTTATCCAGATGTGGCTGTAAGCGGATGGTATGACGAAGCAGGTACAGACATGCTGATAGTAAACAAAAACAACGGTGATGGCACCTTTACACCTGTTATCTCAGAAAATTTAATTGGTGCCGAAAAGGGTGCTGTTATGTTTGTTGACGCCGACAATGATGGCTACCTCGACCTCTTCATTACAGGTGAGTCTTGCCCCGAAGGTTGGGCTAAGATTGCCTACGTGTTCAAGAACAATGGCGACGGTACATTCCAAAGCAAAACTGCAACCAATCTTCCTGGTGCGTGCAAAGGCGGTGCTGACTGGGCAGACGTAAACGGTGATGGATTGATAGACATTGTCTACACGGGCGAAAGCAACTCAAGCAATATGATAGTAGCTATCAACAATGGCAACTTACAGTTTACCGGCAACGAGATACCTCAGTATAAGATTGCCCGTGGTGGCGGTGCTGTACAGGCATTTGACTACAACAATGATGGCATTATAGACTTGGCAGCAATGGGCTACAACGACAAAAGCTTCTTAACCAAGCACTTTTCGGTATGGAATGGTGCAGGCGTAAAAGCCAATACCGCTCCTGCTGCCCCTACCAATCTGCAAATGACAAAGGCTGACGGAAAAATTACACTGGCATGGGATGCTGCTACTGACGCTGAAAGTGCAGCCGCTTCACTGCGCTACAATGTATATGTAACATTAAAAGACGGTAGCATTATCAGTAATGTTGCAGCTGACCCTGTAACAGGAAAGCTGCGCATCGGCAATGTTGATGCAGCCCTCACTGTGCTGAACTACACGCTGAATATAAACCCAGACGAAATAAAAGAATGGGGCGTACAGACTATAGATGGTGGCAAAAAGGCCAGTGCTTTTGCTAAATATGACATCAGTTCAGCCATTCACAGCACTGCAACTGATGGGAAACAGACAGCTATTCAATATGCCAGCCAGCAGCTTACAGTTAGCAACAACGCAAAAGTGGTTATAACAGATTTGTCAGGCTGTACAGTATTCCATGATAATGTAAAAGCAGGTACTGCCATAACTTTAACACTGCAACCAGGAACTTACGTAATAAAAGCTACTGCTGAAGGAAACAATACGGTAAAGAAAATATTGGTAAAATAATACAATATGCGTTCTTTTCACATTTAATATAGATGTGAAATGATGCAAGAATATACACATTTGAATACAAATCAATAAGAAATAGAAGATGAACAGTGGTTATACTCCAAGACATCAAGCCTATGCTACTGTTCATTTTCTGTCTGTACACTAAGCACTAAATCGCAGAATATGAAAGCAAACAAAATCTTGACACTGGCCACTATGCTGGCTGTACCTGCTATCATGTGGGCACAACACGACATTAACAGTGGTGCATGGAAAATAACTTTTGATGAACAAGCCAAGACCCTGACGTATAGTCAGAACGGTACAGAAGTAATAAAAGGTGCATACGTGGAGATACACAAAGCCAAAGCTATACACGACAACAAAGCTGAAACTCTGCTATCGACCAGCTATCCTACCGTAACACTAACCAACACTGCTGTCAATGATGCCTTTGGCAGTGGTACTAAATATACTTATACCTATTCAGGACTGTCGGGAAAAGACAATATAGAGCAGTCAATCTATATCTATCCCAACAAAAACTACATATTAGTAGAAGCAGAATTGGTAGCACAAAACGGTGAAACCAAAGCCAATTATATAGCTCCTATCGTGTCAAAGACTGCTACTGCTTTCTTGCCTGCCAACGGTGCCAACTATGTTTACGACATGCCACACGACAATGACAACTGGGTGGGCTACGCCGCTATACCCTTTGCCAAAGCAGCTTCAAGCAAACAGATCTCTTGCGAGGTATCAGGCGTCTATGATGCATATAGTCGTTTGGGATTGATTACTGGATCCATAGAACACGATACATGGAAAAGTGGCATTACAATCAAATCAAACAGCAGCAACGGAATAGCTGAACTGACAGTGGCTGCCGGCGTAATAAGCAACAGAACCAACGATATACAGTTTAAGAACGATTTCGTTGTAATGACCTCTCATGGGTCTGTCTCAGGAAAGAGAGTACGTTCTCCCCGCTTTTTCTTAGGCCTTTACAAGGATTGGCGCAACGGATTTGAAGACTTGGGCGATGCTACTGCAACCCTGTGTCCTAAATTAGACTGGGATGGAGGTACCATCTTTGCATGGCAAAGCTGGGGAGGCATGGCAGAAAAGGTCAATTATGATGGTGCCGTAAACGTGGCAGACTTCTTCAAGGAACAACTTATGCCCAATAATTTTGTCAATGAGAATGGTGTATGTTATATCGTATTAGACTCTTTCTGGGACAATCTTACAGACTTTCAATTGCGCATTTTTGCACAACATTGCAAAGCGAACGGACAGAAACCAGGCATTTATCATACTCCTTTTTCATGCTGGCTAAACAGCGAAGACGATCTAAAGGCCTATACACCTTATAACGGCAGCCCTTACAAATGGAACGACTTAGTGCTTACCGGCAACGGAAAGAAGCGAAAGATTTCTTCTTACGCACTCGACCCGACGCACCCAGGCACCAAAGAATACAATCGCCAGCGCTTCGAAAAATTCAAGGATTTAGGGTTTGAATACATCAAACTCGACTTCATCAACAATGGAACTTTGGAAGCCGACAGTTACTATGACCCGACAGTTACTACTGGTATGCAGGCCTACACCTATGGGATGAACTATATATTGGAGTTTGCCAAAGAGGCAGGAATGTTTGTTGACCTTTCCATTGCACCCATTTTTCCGGCAAAAGGCCATGCCCGCCGCATCTCATGCGACTGCTGGGGCGAACTCGACAACAGTATGTATGGACTCAACAGTCTCAATTTAGGCTGGTGGCTCGACCGTGTTTATTGTTATAATGATCCCGACCACTTAGTGCTTTCACGTGCCAAGAATGACGGAGAAGCACGCATCCGCTATACAATGGGAGCCATGACAGGCACCGTACTGTTAGGAGACAATTACAGTTTGAAGGGATCTTATCAAGGCAATCAACAAGAACGTGATTTGGCTTTACGCATCGCAACCAACAAAGACATTAACGATGTGGCACGCATTGGCCGCTCTTTCCGTCCTGTAGAAGGAAAACTTGACGTGTCATTCAACCGCTCTCAATACAGTTACGGTGTGGACCGTGAGTTCACTCTCGACACAGGCAATGCTCTTTACTATGTAGTTTTCAACTATGACAAGACTAACAGCTACACAAAAGCGGCTAACTTTGACCGTATAGGTATCGATCCGGCCAATGTAAAAAGCATCAAAGAATTGTGGACTGGTGAAAGCGTGAATTTCTCAAACAACAGTTTCAATATCGCAGTGCCTACAACTGATGTACGCATGTACCGCATAGACAAGGTTTCACCTACCGCTATTGCCACACCAACCGCAAGCAATCGTAACAACATACAAATGAGCTATAATCCCGGAAGCCTCAACATCAAGGCTTCCGAGGCGATAGCCTCATTGGCTGTTTACGACTTGCAAGGTATACCATTGCGCCAAACAAGTTTCAATAAGGGTACTACAACAGCTACATTACCTATCCGCTGCAAGACTGGTGTGTATATAGCAAAGGTAACATTACAGTCTGGTTACACATCAACAAAGAAAATAACGGTTAACTGAACAAGCTTTTTCAACAGGCTACGAGCAAGCCATTGGCAAGTTGCAATGTCTCTGTCAAGCAATGATTTGCTGCTATTCTACAGCTGACAATACAAAAAGCGAATAACCGTTGACAATCTTTTTGCGCCTTATATTTACTAAAAAGTTGAAACCTCTTATACATTATACACAACTGATGAAGCTGAAACACATTTTTATAGCAGCTCTCATGGCTGCACTTCTCCTGCCCGTTATGCCCATCAAAGGTAACGGGCACTACGTTTTCAGACACGTAGACTACAATGTCGGTCTATCATCGAGCAATGTCAAGTGCATCGTTGAGGACAGTTATGGATTTATGTGGTTAGGCACCAAGAACGGATTGCACCGCTATGATGGCATCAGCACGCGCCGACTTAAATGCTACGACTATAACAAAAAGCAAGGCAACGACAATATAGATGCCATCTATGAGGACAAGGAAAAGAAGTTGTGGGTAGGTACCGACCGTGGTGTGTACATCTATAACCCTATCACCGACCGCTTCAGCTTTATGGATATAAAAGACAAGAACACTGGTGAATATCCAAACAACTGGGTACAAGCCATTAGTGGAGACGACAAAGGCAATGTGTGGGTGCTGCAACCAGACCTTGGCGTATTTCGTTATTATGCCGGCAAAGTTACGTTCTATTCCATCATTCCGCCTAAAGCTAACTTTAAAGAAAAGTTTGCTTCCAATCTTTGTACAGACAAGAATGGCGACATTTGGGTTGTAACCACTGGCATGGGAGTATATAAATATAACAAAAAAAGAGACTGTTTCAACAAGGTAATAGCCAAAGACGGACAAACACTCGATGGCATCCACTTGGTGGCTACTTGCGAAGATACAGACGGTTCCATCATTCTTGCCTCAGCAAATGGATGCTTGTACCGCTATCAAACCAATTACAACCAGTTTGAAAAGATACCTTTCTCAGCAGAAGGCCACGTTTATCTGCGCTGTCTGCAATGCTTTGACGATGAAATATGGATAGGCACACAACATGGACTATATATATTGGACAAGCAAGATGGCACAGAGACTGTGCTGCACCCTGAGAATATCAATCATTTCAGCTTATCTGATGACATTATATATTGCCTTTACAAAAGCCTTAATGGTGATGCTTGGGTAGGCACATCGTATGGAGGTGCCGACTATATGACCAGAAAGAAGTTTGGCTTTCAGGTCTACGGCCAGTGGTCAGGACTGACAGGAAGAGTTGTCAACGGGTTGGCACAAGCTCGCGACAACACTATTTGGATTGGCACAGAAGACAATGGACTGTTTACACTAAACCCACAATCAGGTGTCATCCATGCCGTATCCAGTATTCCATCACGGCAAAACACGGTATTGATGCTTACCGCCTTCAACGGCAATATCTATGCAGGCTTCTCACGAGGAGGACTGATTGAGGTGGATGGAGACAAGCCAGGACACGCTGTACTCAACATTACCGAAAACGACAATAGTGTCTATTCATACCTCAGAGACAGCCGAGGCAATGAGTGGGTTGGCTTAGGTTATGCCTTCTATCGGCGCGATGTCGGCAAACCAAACTTTGAAAGAGTCAATGAAACGGGATTCAATTGGATCTTCTCTCTATTTGAAGCGCATGACGGTACGATATGGATAGCCACTATGGGTAATGGTATATGGAAATATACCCCATCAACAGGAAAGTTCAAAAGCTATGTTGCCGGTGACAATTCGCAAAGCGGACTACGCTCCAACAGCATCAGTGCATTTATGGAAGACAGCCGTGGCAATATATGGGTATCTACCGACCGTGGAGGCATTAGCCGCTACAATAAAGCCGAAGACAGATTCAATACCTTTGGCATAGCCGAAGGCTTGCCTGACGATGTGGCTTACAACATGCTTGAAGACCATAAAGGCAACCTATGGTTTGGCACCAACAAAGGATTGGTAAAATTCAACCCTACGACCAAAGCCGTGAAACTGTTTACTGTAAAAGACGGCCTTCCCGGCAACCAATTCAATTATAATTCTGCGTTAAGAGCTAACGACGGATTGTTTTATTTCGGCGGCATAGGTGGCGTAATAGCTTTTAATCCGGAATTGGAAGATACCTACGCTCCCCCTCTTTCCATCTACTTCACACAACTACAGGTATGCAATGAAGAGATGACCACCAGCACCAAAGACTCTCCCTTGAAACAAAACATCATGTTTACAAAGGAGTTGAAGCTACCTTACGACAAGGCCACCTTCTCGTTTAACATTGTTTCTCCAGGCTTTGCCGTAGGAGGCAACGGCATTTATAGCTATAAATTAGAACCCGGCAATGGCGAATGGATGCGCATGAGCGACAACAAGCTGTCTTTTGCCAACCTGCAACCCGGCACCTATGCCCTCTGTATCAAGGTTGAAAATCATGGACAAACAGCCGAAAAAGAGCTTACCATTGTCATTACTCCGCCATGGTGGCTATCTGCTTGGGCTTATGCTGTGTATCTGTTGCTCATCATTGCCGCTGTCATTTGCTGGTTCCGCTGGTATCGCAACCACAAAGAGAAACAGCTCAAGGAGCAACAGCGTCTCTTTACTATCAGCAAAGAGAAAGAACTATACCAAAACAAAGTAAACTTCTTTACTGAAGTGGCTCATGAAATACGCACACCGCTCACACTGATTGATGCA
Source organism: uncultured Prevotella sp. (assembly GCA_937907705.1). GTDB lineage: Bacteria > Bacteroidota > Bacteroidia > Bacteroidales > Bacteroidaceae > Prevotella. The sequence goes on from CALCVP010000079.1 coordinate 7,167, forward strand.
CCATTGGAAGCCATTGAGGAAATAGGTACGAAGAACAAAACCATTGCCCACTACCTGAAAGTTACCCGGCAAAACACCAAACGCCTGCTTAATCTGACAGGGCAACTGCTCGATTTCCAAAAATTAGGTGCCAACAGCCTTACCCTAAAGCATGAAAATGTAGACATAGTGGCACTGGTCAATGAAACCATAGAGCGCTTTGAACCCACCATCATGCTGCGTGGCAAAGTGCTGGAAAATCAGATAAGGGACAATGAACAGATAGTTGCATCAACCGACAAAGAAGCCGTTACCAAAATTCTGAGCAACTTGTTGAACAATGCCCTGAAATATGCCAAGCACACCATTACTGTAAGTTTACAGGCTGATGATTTGCAATTTAGTGTAAGCGTAACCAGCGACAGCGAAAAGATTACGCCTGAAGAGCGCAAAAAAATTTTTGAGCCTTTCTATCAGATAGACAAGTCCAACAGTGGTGAAAACGGTGTTGGCATAGGGCTGCCTCTGTCTCTCTCGCTGGCAAAAGTGCTGGGTGGCATACTCACGCTTGACAATAATGACAGCAACGGCAACACGTTTACTGTTACCCTACCGCTCAACAAAGACGGTATCAAGCAAAACAACATGCAGACATTGGAAACATTAGACTATCTGCTTGAAGACGATTCCAACCAGATGAAAGACGATAGCCGTGGCTATACCATACTCATTGTAGAAGACAATGACAGCATGCGCGAGTTCTTGGCAGAACAAACCAACATGCAATTTAGCATTGAGACGGCACGCAACGGTAAGGAAGCGCTGAACCTGTTGGCAGACAGACGCATAGACTTGATAGTGTCTGACGTCATGATGCCAGAAATGAATGGCTTTGAATTGTGCAAAGCAGTGAAAACAGACATCAATCTTTCGCATATCCCTATCGTATTCATCACGGCAAAGAACGATCTTGACAGCAAAATAAAAGGCTTGCAATTGGGCGCTGAAGCCTATATAGAAAAGCCTTTCTCTATCAAGTATTTCCGTCAGCTTATACGTTCATTGCTCGACAACAGAAAGCGTGAACGCGAATCGTTCTCCAAGAAGCCCTTCTTCAAGGTTGACAACATGCACATGCCTAAGGCTGATGAGGAGTTTATGAATAAGGTAATGAGAATCATTACCGACAACGTAGGTGAAGAGGATTTCAATGTAGAAACTATGTCGAACCTGCTCTGCATGAGTCATTCAAGTGTACTGAGAAAAATAAAATTAGTGTTCAACATGTCGCCCATAGAGCTTATCAGAACCGTAAAACTAAAGAAAGCCGCCGAACTCATACAGGAAGGCAAGTACTTGATAGGCGACATCTGCTATATGGTAGGCATATCTTCGCCATCATATTTCAGCAAGATGTTCTTTAAGCAGTTTGGCATCAGTCCTAAAGATTTTGAGCGACAATGCCGTGAAAAGAGAAAACAATAAGCAGCATTGATGTTGGCAATGTTTCAAAAGCATTGTCAACATCAACGGCAAATCTATCAAAAAATAACTTTTTATTTATGAAAAATATCGTAAACACCTTATTATTATGGTGCTTACTGCTCTCTTACGCTCCCGTAAAAGCACAAAAAGCAGTAAGCCTTGACAGTCAGTCATCGCTTGTCAACTGGCAACTCAAGCCACAGGTAGAGACCACAGACGGCATAGAAACATTGTCTTCCCGTGATTACAACACCTCTACATGGGTCAAAGCCATTGTTCCCGGCACAGTGTTTAGCGCTTATGTAGCTGCAGGAAAGGAAGAAGACCCTAACTTCGGCGACAACATTCACCGTGTAGACCGCAGCAAATATGACCGCAGCTTTTGGTACCGCACAACCTTTAAAGTGCCCGATAACTTTACACAACGGCTTGTTTGGCTCAACTTCAACGGTGTAAACCGCCGTGCCGAAATATATCTTAACGGACAATCCATTGGACAGTTGGACGGTTTTATGCAACGAGGCAGATTTAATGTAACCGACATTATTCGCCGAAAGGGCAACAACGTGCTGCTCGTGTTGGTGCATCTGCCCGACACGCCGCTATCCAATCAAGGCAGTCCTACTTATCTGTCAAGTGGCGGCTGGGACTGGATGCCCTACGTGCCAGGGCTCAACAGCGGCATCACCGACAAGATATATTTGTCCAATACAGGCCAAGCCACGCTATCAGATCCATGGGTCAGAACCCTATTGCCCAGCAAAGCACGCGCTGACCTGAGCATAGCACTGGATGTAAAGAACAACAATAGCCAGGCCTGCAAACTAACCGTCAGGGGCACTATCATGCCAGGCCATGTAGTAATAGAGCAAAGCGTAAATCTCAATGCGGGCCAACAAACCACCGTAAAATTTGACAAACGCTACTATCCGCAACTTTCCATTGACCAGCCTCGCCTATGGTGGCCACATGGCTATGGCGAACAGAACCTTTACTCCTGCAAATTTGAAGTGATAGACAATCAGCAATTATCCGACAGTCAAACCGTTCGCTTCGGCATAAAACAGTACACTTACGACAAACGGGACAACACCTTCCACCTCTATATTAACGGAACACCCGTCTTTGTAAAGGGAGCCAACTGGGGTATGTCTGAGTATATGCTGCGTTGCAGAGGGCAAGAATACTTTACGAAAGTGCTGCTGCACAAGGAGATGAACTTCAACATGATACGCAACTGGCTGGGCTCTGTTACAGACGATGAGTTTTACCAAGCCTGCGACAAGTATGGTTTAATGGTATGGGACGATTTTTGGATTAACTCCAGTGCCAATCTTCCCTATGACCTCAATGCCTTTAACAATAATATGATGGAGAAAATCAAGCGTCTGCGCAATCACCCCTGCATAGCCGTTTGGTGTGGAGACAACGAATCAAACCCGCAACCGCCCTTGGAAGGCTGGATGAGGGAAAACATCAGGACCTTTGACGGCGGCGACCGCTACTTTCAAGCCAACTCCCATGCACAAGGCCTGACAGGCAGCGGACCATGGGGAGCGTTTGAGCCAAGGTACTACTTTACCAACTACCCCGACGGTTTAGAGGGCGACCCCGCACGCGGCTGGGGATTTAGAACCGAAATGGGTACTGCGGTGGTGCCTGCCTTTGAGAGCTTCAAGAAGTTTATGCCAAAAGCCAACTGGTGGCCACGCGATGAGATGTGGAACAAACATTACTTTGGGCAAAACGCCTTCAATGCAGCCCCCGACCGCTATGATGCCACTATTGCAAACAGCTACGGACAACCAACAGGCATAGAAGACTATTGCAGAAAGGCACAACTTGTCAACATAGAAGCCAATAAAGCCATGTATGAAGGATGGCTCGACCACATGTGGGAAGATGCTTCCGGCATTATGTGCTGGATGGGTCAGTCGGCCTACCCCTCTATGGTCTGGCAGACCTACGACTACTATTACGACCCTACCGGAGCTTACTGGGGCACGAAATCGGCTTGTGAACCGATGCATATCTTCTGGAATCCCGTAACGGATGATGTAAAAATAGCCAACACCACGAGCCAAGATGTCTGCCAGCTCACCGCTGAAGCACATGTGTATAACTTGAACGGACAAGAGGCAAAGCAGTATGCACAAATGGCTGAAGTGCAATCTGCCAGCAACACCGCTACCCGATGCTTTACCATCGGCTTTAACAAAGAGCGCAAAAACCTGTCGTTAGGCTGCCCTACTGTAGCTTCCAGCACTGCCTATGGCCAACCTGCAGACGCTACCGACGGCAACCCTGACACCCGTTGGGCTGCCCAAAAGGCTGAAAACGAATGGATATATGTAGACCTTGGCAGCATAAAGCCTGTGGGTGGCGTGCGTCTTGTGTGGGAAGCTTCCTTTGGTAAGGGATATAAAATACAGGTTTCCAATGATGCTGAACACTGGACTGAGGTGTACAAGACCAACGAAGGGTGTGGCGGCACAGACGTTATTACTTTTCCTGAAGTCAACGCACGCTATGTAAGAATGTTCGGAACAGAATTAGGATGGTGGTTTGGCTATTCGCTATGGAGTTTCGATGTGTTGGGAGGAGTAGAACCCAGCCAAGGTCTTGACAATGTTCACTTCATACGGCTCATATTGAAAGACAAGACTGGACATGTGATTTCAGAAAACAACTACTGGCGTGGCAACAACCGTTTGGACCTTACGGCCCTCAATACGCTTCAGCCCGTGAAGCTGAATGTCAGCTCAAAGCTCTACAAGCAAGCCAACGGGCAGGCAGTTATCAGTGCAGATATAGCTTTACCCAAGTCGGCACCGAATGTGGCATTCGCTGTATATGCGCAACCCATACGCACCTCTGACGGCGAACGCATACTGCCTGCTGTCATGAGCGATGGCTACTTTACACTGCTGCCTGGCGAGAAGCGTCATGTTACGTTCACCTTTGACGAGCAACTGCTGCAAGGTGGTGGCTACAAGCTGAAAGTGCTCCCGTATAACAATTTCGCGCACAACAATCAGTAATTGTCTTTGTATAGTAAAGATGGACAAAAACGATTCTTGCACAGATGCGTTTTTGTCCATTTCATGTTTCAGTTTATAAGCATTATTATCACTGTTGCTTACACTTTTCAGTGGAAACTTTCATGAAATCAAAAGCATAGCTTTCGACTTCTAAAAGCATAGCTTTTGGAGGGCGAAAGCTATGCAATAGAAAAGCAAAAGCCATGCTTTCAAACCGTAAATTCATTGCAACTGAAAAATGCGACAGAAGCAGACAAACAGGTACTCATAATCAATTTAAATTCATTTTGAACAACTATTTAAGATTAAGCGCCTACTTACAAAATAATTTTCTTGCTTTTGAAGCAAATATTTCATTTTTTGACAAATTCGTTAGTCTTGTTTTTGCAAACTAATCGTAACTTTGCCTACATCTAACAGCTATATAACAATGAAAACGAATCATAAGAAAAGCTTAACAACTTGGAGCAAGCCTTTAGCAGAAATGGCACTTACTGCCTTGCTACTGGCACAAGAAGCCGCCCCATGTGCGGCAAAAGTTACACTGCCACACTTTGTAACAGACAGCATGGTGGTGCAACAACACAGTAAATGGACTATAACAGGAAAAGCCAACGGCGCGAAAGTAAAAGTAAAGGCAGCATGGAACCGCAAAACATACACTGCACTGACAGCACCCGACGGCACCTTTCAGGTAACGCTGCAAGTGCCGGCAGCAGGCGGACCTTACACCTTGATGTTTGACGACGGCACACCACTCACCCTGCACGATATATACATTGGCGAAGTGTGGCTGTGCTCGGGACAGTCCAATATGGAGATGCCAGTAGGCGGATGGGGTAAAGTAATGAACTATCAGCAGGAAATAGCCAATGCCAACCACCCGGAAATAAGACTGCTGCAAATAAAAAAGCAAATAGCTTACAGTCCTAACAGCGATACGGAAGTAAATATGGGAGGCTGGCGCAGATGTGCCCCTGCCACTGTAGAAAACTTCTCTTCAATAGCTTATTTCTATGCACGGGAGATGGCGGCACGCCTGAGGGTGCATGTAGGTGTCATAGACTGCACCTGGGGAGGCACACCGGCTGAAGCCTGGAGCAGCTATAATGGAGTGGCTTCGGTAGCAGGCTTTGAAACAGAAGCACGTCAATTGGCTACCAATAACTTTGATGCCACACTGATAAAAAGAAGCTATGAACAAACCAATCAGCAGTGGCTGGACAGGGCAAGGTCTATGGGCAGCAACTTTGAGAGCGGACTGTATCACGCCTCTCTGCCCCAAATGCCTGTTCCCGGACAATGGGAAAGCTCAGTATTGCCCGGCTTTAACGGTATCGTTTATCTGCAACAGCGTTTTCATATACCGGCAGAATGGGCAGAAAAGCCTATTACGCTGCACTTGGGAATGATAGACGATGAAGACATCACCTACTTCAATGGCGAAAAGATAGGTCAAGGATCGGGCTATAATGTGAACAGAACCTATACGGTTCCTGCCCATTTGGTCAAAGCAGGCGAAGGCGTCATTACCGTAATGGTAACTGATTACGAGGGTGAAGGTGGCATTTGCGGCAACAGCGACAACATCTATGCGCAACAAGGCGACAAGAAGATACCGCTCAATGGAGCATGGTGCTATCAGGTAGCGGCAGATTTCAGCAAGCTGCCCCGTAAACCCGTATCGCCGGAAAGTTCCAGTTTTCCTACCGTTTTATACAATGCTATGCTCTCGCCCCTCCATACACTTCCTATAAAAGGCGTGTTATGGTATCAAGGATGCGCCAATGTGGGCAGAGCGGAGCAATACGCCCCACTGTTCAAGCGACTGATAACAGACTGGCGCACATTGTGGAACAACGATAAGCTGCCCTTCTATTTTGTACAATTGGCAGCCTACTTGAAACCGCAAACGGTACAGCCGGAATCGCAATGGGCTGCACTAAGGCAAGCGCAGGCAGAAGCACTGAGTCTCGACAACACGGCTATGGCTGTGGCAATAGATGTGGGCAACCCTAACGACATTCATCCTAAAAACAAACAGGAGGTAGCAAGAAGACTGTCGCTCATTGCCCTGCACAATGCTTATGGGCAGAAAGATGTAGTAGACAAAGCCCCTGTGCCGGCAAAGCATCATAAAAACGGACACACGGTAACCCTGACATTTGACAGCAAAATAAAGATGGACGGAACCACGCCAAAGGGATTTATCGTGCAAACAGATGACGGAACATGGACAACCCCAACTGCCGTCAGCAGTGGAGACCACACCATACAACTGCAAGCAGGCGGTAACATTAAGGCTGTCAGATATGATTGGGCAGACTATCCTGACGGCAATCTGCGTGGCACAACAGGTCTGCCAGTGGCTCCTTTTACCATAAATGTAGAATAATACCTAACTGCTTATACTATACAGTAGTAGAATAACCCCTATAAACACAAATAATACTTTATGAGAACTTTAAGAAAACTATTGACTGCGCTGTGTCTGCTTGTCACCATCAGTGCTGCGTATGCCAACAAGCAGATTGTAGTGGCTACCGACAACACCAGCTTGGTATTTACAGTGGGCGACAACGGACGCCTGTATCAGAGCTATTTTGGTGAAAGATTAGTCAATTCTGCCGATTACGCCCAGCTGCCTTTAGGCAAAGAGGCCTACCTTACACATGGCATGGAAGACTATTTTGAACCTGCCCTACACATCAACCACACCGACGGCAATACATCTACACTGCTGCAATACAAGCACCACGAAACACTGAAGCATGACGGCTGCACAGAAACCGTCATCTATCTGGCAGACCCTACCTATGCAGATGAGGTGGAACTGCATTATGCCGCTTATGGCAAAGAAAATGTGTTCAAGGCTTGGAGCATCATTACCAATTACGAAAAGAAAGCTATAGAGTTGGAAAAATATGCCTCTTGCATGCTGCATTTTTACCAGCAAAAATATTTCCTTACACAATACGATGGCGATTGGGCAAGCGAAGTGCATAAGCACACACAGGAATTGTATTTCGGAAAGAAAGTGATAGACACAAAACTGGGCACACGTGCCAACATGTTTACTCCGCCTTTCTTCCAACTGTCGCTCAATAAGGAGGCCACAGAAAACAACGGTCAGGTGCTCGTGGGCACCTTGGCATGGACAGGCAACTTTAGATTTACCTTTGAAGTGGATAACCTCGGCGGCCTACGAATCATCAGCGGCATCAATCCTTACGCTTCTCAATATACCGTCAATAAGGGCGAGAAGTTTCAGACACCGGAGTTCATATTTACCTTGAGCAATAACGGTACAGGCTGTGCCAGCCGCAATCTGCACGATTGGGCACGCAAATACCAAATCAAAAATGGTGAAGGCGACCGCAACACGCTGCTCAACAACTGGGAAGCTACCTACTTTGACTTTAACGAAGACAAGTTGATGCAGCTCATTGGCGAGGCCAAGAGTTTAGGAGTGGACATGTTCTTGCTGGACGATGGATGGTTTGGCAATAAATACAAGCGACACAGCGACACACAGGGATTGGGCGACTGGACTGTTACCGCCGACAAACTGCCTAATGGCATTGGCAAACTGACAGAAGAAGCAAAACGGCAAGGCATCAAGTTTGGCCTATGGATAGAACCTGAGATGGTCAATCCTAAGTCAGAACTCTATGAAAAGCATAAAGACTGGGTTATCAGGTATCCAAACCGTAGCGAATATTACTTCCGCAATCAACTGGTACTTGATTTGAGTAATCCAAAAGTACAAGACTATGTTTACAGTGTAGTGGATGGTTTGATGACAAAATATCCCGACATAGCTTACTTTAAATGGGACTGCAACAGCCCTATTACCAACATCTACTCAAGTTATGAAAAGCAAGAGCAAAGCCGCCTGTATATTGACTATGTGCATGGACTTTACAAGGTACTTGACCGCATACAAACCAAATATCCCAATCTGCCCATGATGCTGTGTTCGGGCGGTGGCGGACGTACCGACTACAAAGCGCTGCAATACTTTCAGGAAATGTGGCCCAGCGACGACACGGATCCCGTAGAACGCTTGTTTATCCAGTGGGGATACTCGCAGGTATTCCCTGCCAAAGTGCAATGCGCACACGTAACCACTTGGAACAAAGAAGCCAATCTAAAGTTCAAAATCAATGTTGCCATGATGGGAAAATTGGGCTTCGACATCAATCTTCACGACATAGCTGCCAATGAATTAGCTTACTGCAAGCAGTCAGTAACTGAATACAACCATCTAAAAACCATTATACTTCAAGGCGACCAGTATCGTTTGGTATCACCTTATGAAGGCAACCATGCCGCTACTATGTATGTAGCCAAAGACCAGCAGAAGGCTGTTGTATTTGCTTTTGACGTGTATCCGCGCTATGCAGAAAAGCTTTATAATGTAGTGATGCAAGGTCTCAACAACACTACCATATATAAGGTAGAAGAGATAAACCGGACAGATGGTTCAAAAGGAGAGGTAAAAGAATATTCCGGCAACTACTTGATGACTGTGGGTCTTCCCCTATTTACGGGCAACAAACTCTCCAGTCATGTATATTCAGTGGTAGCCAAGTAACCTTATCAAGAGCTATTCCTATTATTTCTGTCCGGCAAGAACTTTTCAAAAATTAGGGCTGACACCTCTATGGATGTCAGCCCTTTTGGTTATCTTCGGTTTGCTCAATAAATATATATAACCATGAGCAAAGACAGTCATTTTACCGGACAACCGGTTTATAGTCACGTAGTAAAATTTCTCGACAAGAAAAGGACTCATCAAATAAGTCGTGAGAAGAAAGGAAGTTGGCTTATGTAAAACGTTTTCACGCCTACCAACATCTCATCGCAATGCTGTTCGGCATACTCAAACAACTTTGATGCTCTTGCATGAACTTGAGATAGACATGAAGGCGGAAGTTCTCAATCTTGGTCACCTTGGTATGGACTATCTTGCCCATCGCAACACACCTCAAAGCCCAATATCCACGCCCTTAGAAGTTTCTTTAGGCTGCTATCAATACGAAAAGCGGTCAATCATTTTGCAATGATTGACCGCTTGATTTTATATATAAGAATTATTCTTCATATATACTTGTGTGGCATTAAGCCTCTGTAGCATCGCTCCAGTCTTCTTTGCTCTTGCGGATGTAGCTCTCATAACGGAGCTTAGCCATCTTTTGAGTAGCAGCAAAGAGTTCGTCAGCCTCATTAGGATAAGCCTTCTTTACAGACATAAAGCGAACCTCATGCATGAGGTAATCCTGGAACAAGCTCCAATCTGGCTCTTTAGAATCAAGAGAGAATGGATTCTTGCCTTGTTTAGCCAACTCTGGGTTGTAACGCCACAAGTGCCAGTAACCACAAGCAACGGCACGAGCCTCCTCTGCCTGGCTACGACCCATACCACCCTTAATCTTCAGACCGTGGTTGATACAAGGAGCATAAGCAATAACGAGAGATGGACCTGGATAAGCTTCTGCCTCACGGATAGCCTTCAAGCACTGCGCATTATCAGCACCCATTGCCACTTGAGCTACATATACATAACCGTAAGTTGTAGCAATCATACCAAGGTCTTTCTTACGTACTCTCTTACCACGAGCAGCGAACTGTGCGATGGCACCCAGAGGAGTAGCCTTAGAAGACTGACCACCTGTGTTAGAATAAACTTCGGTATCAAGTACGAGAAGATTAACATCTTCACCAGAAGCGATAACGTGGTCAAGACCACCGTAACCGATATCGTAAGAAGCACCATCACCACCGATAATCCACTGTGAACGCTTAACGAGATAGTGTTCAAGAGTCTTCAACTCTTTGCAAGTCTCGCAACCGGCAGCAGCACCTTCAGCAATAAATGGCTTCAACTTTTCAGCAGCAACCTTAGAAGCATCAGCATCATCCTTAGCAGCAATCCACTCTTTTGCAGCCTCTTTATAAGCATCAGAAGCCTTTTCATTAGCAATTACTTCATTAAGGAGAACCTCTACGCGCTCTTTCATCTTCTTGTTACCAAGAACCATACCCATACCAAACTCACAGAAGTCTTCAAACAGAGAGTTATCGAATGCAGGACCTTGTCCCTTTTCATTGGTAGTGTAAGGAGTTGATGGTATAGAAGCTGAGTAGATTGAAGAACAGCCAGTAGCGTTAGCAATCATTTCACGGTCACCAAACAACTGAGCAACGAGCTTAACATAAGGTGTTTCACCACAACCAGAGCAAGCGCCAGAGAACTCAAACAAAGGCTGAGCGAACTGAGAGTTCTTAGGACTCTGCTTGATGTCAACGAGGTTCTGCTTTGACTTAACACCCTTAACGAGGTAATCCCAGCGAGCAGCTTCATCGATAGCCTCTTGCTCACCAGCACGGAAAGGAACCATTGTAAGTGCTTTCTCGCCTTTCTTACCAGGACAAACATCAGCACAGTTACCACAACCTAAACAGTCAAGTACAGAAGGCTCAATAACGAAGTGCATGCCCTTCATGGCAGCAGGAGCTTTCATTTCAATGGTAGTGCCAGTGAAGCCCTTCAATTCATCGTCTGTAAGAACGAATGGACGGATAGCTGAGTGAGGACAAACGAATGAACACTTGTTACATTGTATACAGTTTTCTGAGTTCCAAACAGGTACAAATGCTTCTACACCACGCTTTTCGTAAGCAGCAGTGCCATTCTGCCATGTACCGTCTACTGTATTGTGCTTAACGAAGTCAGAAACCTTCAGCAAGTCACCAGCTTGTGCATTGATAGGACGAACAAGTTCTTTAACGAATGCTGGAGCATCATCTTCCTTCACCTCATCGTCTGGAAGGTTAGCCCATGCAGGATCAACAGTAAGTTGCTTGTACTCGTTACCACGATCAACAGCCTTGTAGTTCAAGTTAACGACATCTTCACCCTTCTTCCCATAAGACTTAACGATGAATTTCTTCATCTGCTCAACAGCAAGGTCAACAGGAATAACGCCTGTAATACGGAAGAATGCACTCTGAAGAATAGTGTTGGTACGGTTACCAAGACCAATCTCTTGTGCAATCTTTGTAGCATTGATGGTGTAAACAGTGATATTATTCTGTGCGAAGTAGCGTTTTACCTTGTTAGGCATAAAGTCTACCAACTCCTGACCATCAAAAATGGTGTTCAAAAGGAATGTACCATTCTTCTGCAAACCACGTGTTACATCATACATGTGGAGATAAGCCTGTACGTGGCAAGCTACGAAGTTAGGAGTATTTACCAAGTAAGTAGAGTGGATTTCATGATCACCGAAACGAAGGTGAGAGCAAGTGAAACCACCAGACTTCTTAGAGTCATAAGAGAAGTATGCTTGGCAGTATTTATTAGTGTTATCACCAATAATCTTTACAGAGTTCTTGTTAGCACCTACAGTACCATCAGCACCAAGTCCGTAGAACTTAGCTTCGAACATGCCTTCACCACCCATAGGAATTTCTTCTACCTCAGGGAGAGAAGTAAATGTCACATCATCTACGATACCAACAGTAAAGTGGTTCTTTGGCTCATTAAGGGCGAGGTTGTTGAATACTGCAATAATCTTGGCAGGAGTAGTATCGCTTGAACCAAGACCATAGCGACCACCTACGATAAGAGGCTTGTTTTCAACATCATAGAATGCGCTCTTAACATCAAGGTACAGAGGTTCACCTTCTGCACCTGGCTCTTTGGTGCGGTCAAGTACAGCAATTTTCTTGCAAGACTTTGGTACTGCTGCGAGCAAATGCTTAACACTGAATGGGCGATAGAGGTGTACGCTAACCATACCCACCTTCTCACCTCTAGCGGTAAGATAGTCAATAGCTTCACGAGCAGCCTCAGTAGCAGAACCCATCAAGATGATTACACGGTCAGCATCAGCAGCTCCATAATAATCAAAGAGGTGGTGTTCACGGCCTGTAATTTTGCCAAGCTCTTGCATATAGTGCTCTACAACTTCAGGAATCTGGTCGTAAGCAGCGTTGCAAGCCTCACGGTGTGTAAAGAATGTTTCAGGGTTCTCAGCTGTACCACGTGTTACAGGACGCTCAGGTGAGAGAGCACGGTCGCGGAAGCGTTTAATGTCAGCTGGGTCGACCAACTTAGCTACATCTTCTTGATCGAGCAACTCAATCTTATGATATTCATGAGATGTACGGAATCCATCAAAGAAGTTGATGAAAGGAATGTCTGTCTTCAATGTAGCAAGATGTGGAACTGCAGAGAGGTCCATAACTTCCTGTACTGAGCCAGAACAGAACATGGCAAAGCCTGTCTGACGGCAAGCCATAACATCCTGATGGTCACCGAAAATACAAAGAGAGTGAGAAGCCAATGTACGTGCAGAAACGTTGAACACACATGGAAGCATCTCACCTGCAATCTTGTACATATTAGGAATCATCAACAACAGACCCTGAGAAGCGGTAAATGTTGTCGTCAAGGCACCTGCCTGAAGAGATCCATGTACGGCACCAGCGGCACCACCTTCTGACTGCATTTCCTGTACGCTGACAGTCTGACCCCACATGTTTTTGCGGCCTCTGGCAGCCCATTCGTCAACATGCTCCGCCATTGGTGATGACGGTGTGATAGGATAAATGGCAGCTACCTCAGAGAACATATAGCTCACGTGAGCGGCAGCCTCGTTACCATCACAAGTGATAAACTTTTTTTCTTTAGCCATTTTAATAAAATATTAATGTTAGTGTATCTTTTGTTTTAAATATCTTGATTTAAAATCTTGATGTTTTTGTTTTTATCTGCTCTTACTGGGCAACCTTTTCAGGTTTAGTATAAGAAGCCAAACAGCCATAACGGTATTTGGTTGTCTTTGCCTACCTCCGTATTGTATCTTGCGTAAATAGTTTCACTGTTCATTCTTATTTTTCCTGTATGGTTAGCATCGCAGATTCTGAATTTCTGTCGTTCGTCCACAATGTAGTAGCAATCCTTATTGCTTTGATTTACCTTATGGTCTTTCCATAGCGAATTGACAAAGAATGTCTCCATTACATCTTGGTCTACAACCTTGATAGGATAGATAGCATACATCAAGTTAGAATTGTGCATCATTACTTTAGTTGGCTTTTTCGGAAATTCTTGTCCTATTGGATAAATGATGTTGATAAGTCGAGCGTCTGCCAAATACTTGATATAGTTCATTACGGTTGCTCTGCTGGTCTCTATATCATTAGCCAACTGACTGATATTAGGTGCTTTGGGCCCTTCCACAGCCAACAAATAGAAGAGTTTCTTTATTTTCGTAAGATATTTCAGCTCTATTTGCTTGATAAAAAGAATGTCTACCTCCGTCATCATGTTCATTGTCTTGAGCAAGTTTTCAGAGAAGTTCCTGTGTTCAAGAAAGAATGGATAAAAGCCATGATGCAGATATTCTTGAAAATACTTATACGGTGACACCTCCGGCAGTATCTTTCTAACAATTCTTTCGTGATCGCTTAGTATTTCTTCAAGAGTATAAGGTTTGAAATTGGTGCCAGCCATCAGGTTGATGTATTCTCTGAACGAGAAGCCTCTCAGGTTGTGGCTGTGTACGATGCCGTTCAGTTCAGGGTTTTCCTCTTTTAACCTCATTACGCTGCTGCCTGTAAACACTATTTTCAACTCCGGGTATTTATCGTAGCACATACGGAGTTCTTGGCTCCAGTTCGGCTCTTTAAACACTTGGTCTATGAGCAACACCTTACCACCATTCTTGTAGAACTCACCGGCAAAATCGGCAATACCTCGCCCCTGAAAATAAAAGTTGTTCATGTTTACATAGAGACAGCGACGGTCTCTGATGTCGAAATGCTCTTTAGCATATTGTAACAAGAAAGTTGTTTTTCCTACACCTCGTGTACCTTTGATGCCTATCATACGTTCACTCCAATTTATCTCGTCCATCAACAGACGATGAACTGGGGCATTGGTATGTTCCACCAAATATGCGTGTGTACGAAAGAAAGCTTCCATTCTTTTTCAAGTTTGTTTTCAATATGCAAAGATAGTGTATTCTTCTTAATTTTGCAAACTATACATTACAAAAATATTCTTTTTTTAGTTATTTTACACGTCAATAGCTTTAAGCCTTCATTATAGCTGGCATTCAAGATGAAACGTATAGATGAAACACCTATTGGTACCGAAATACTTTTTAGCGCCCCCCCCTACTATTCAATATTAAAAATAATGAATGAACGTACTTATTTTCGTAAAAGTTGATTTACATCCAATCCCATATCTTGAGCTATCCAACGAGGCACCGCATCGGTATCATTGCAACCTATCACCAAATCTGCCTGTTGTTTTACCTCTTCAAAAGCATTGCTTACTGCCACACTCAAGTCTGCCTCGCGCATCATGGGCAAGTCATTCAGATTGTCGCCGAAAGCCACGACCCTATCTACCTGCAACTGTCGGGTCAGATGTTTTACGGCAGCTGCCTTTGTAGTGTTTTCTTTGTAGATATCCAAAAATCCCAACTCTTCATTGAAGATATCATGATAACAATTATAAAAACAAGGTATTCCACGTGATGTAATTTCATCAGACAACAGCCTTAACCGCTTAAAAGTGCCCATGGCAAAAATCAGCATAACATCTTCTTGTTCTTCTCCATGCAAGTTATTATTCAGAGTCAATTGCTTCAATGGCGTAGTAACACGAGGGTCTACAAAAGCATGTTCTGCAGCAGTTAAGGCCGGATGATGATAAACCATAATGTGATTGTCATGCTTCCTGTATACAAAAGGATGAATGTCGAAATCATGGAATACAGCAAGTAACTGACTAACAACAGATTCATCCAGAATGCGTGCCGACTCATAACAAGCTTTGCCATTGTTCCACAATGCTTCTCCTGCCATCACGATAAAAGGCAACGACGCTTTTACATCTTTCATCAGGTTGACAACCGTGGCTGGAGTGCGAGCCGTAGCCACGGTAAACAATGCACCGTAATTAACTATCAACTCATTCAATAGAGATATGGTAAATGGCGACAGCACAGAAGAGCTATTGAGCAATGTCCCATCCATATCGCTGACATATAAAGTTTTAGACATTTTTGTTGTTTTTGTACATAAAAGGTCAGAACACATCTTTACAGAGGTTCTAACCTTTCATACGTTTTTGTTACTTTACTTTAGAGTCTATCCATTTCCATTCCTCATCGTCAATGTTCCACAACTCACAAAGGTATTCGTCTGTAAAGTTGCGGTCATACCTTCCTAAGTCAGGCACAAAGAGAAAACTCTTTTTTGTTACGTGCTGCGAGATGATGCCTTGCAATACCAAGAAGCGAACAGTCTTGGTAAATAGATATGACTTAAAAGACTCTACTTCTTCACGGCTATCTGATGCAAAGGCTACCAGCCAAGCTTCTGTACAACACTCACTAGGGGCTGCAATACGCACATTAGACTCATAATAAAGCCCTACGGGTTTTGTAAAATCTGTCTGACCCGCAATGGGAGCTGGCGGAATAAGCAGTTTCCATTTGCCAAGGTTCTGCTCCGGGTCTACAATGTCTGCCGCATTAGCATATTGGCGACCTATTTTCTGCACAAACCAACAAGGCACGCCTGATGGTCGAGGGGCATAAGTAGTAGGTAAGCCAAAAGGCTTGCGAGACGAGATAACGCCACGCAGAGTAGAGCCTTGAGCATCTACATGTGCCATCACCTTGTCTACAATCTCCACGGCTTTATTATCGCGAATAAAGATGTCATATTCATTGAGTCTGCGCTTATCGCTACTCAATTTATGACCTTTTACATTATATACGGCACACTTTCCGTCATGATTGCCACTCCACAAGAAATAACAGATGCCCCCGGCAATATCCGCAGACGGGAACAAGTCATGATAGTTAGGATAATCAAACAATTTCACCAAGTGGCTGTCTGTAAGCATCGATTCTCTAAAGTCATCCAACCCCTTGCCTCCTACATACCATCGTGCAGGCATAATCATTGAAATATAAGATGGTGATATCTTGCGAGCGATATCAACAAATTTGTTATACACTGGCTTGGCACTTACACCATTGCCATTGTCCATGACTTGATAAGGAGGATTGCCGACTATAGCGTCGAATTTCATTTTCTTTATATTGTTAACTTTCCAAAATGATTTGCCATTTACTACGTACTTGGCAAAAAGGTTGCTGTTGTTTGAAATCTGATTAATGATATCATCAAAATGCAGAATATTTACTTTCGCGTCTTTAAAGCCCACCAAGGTGCGGCGTGTTATCATCTCTGACATTTTGCTCTTACAGAGAATAAATATGTTATTGCCAATAACATCTTCCCACAGTTTCTCTGAATCCGCTTCCGACAAGCAGTCAAAGAGTCCCTGCACCTGTCCGCTTTTAATCTTGAAGATGCTGTAAGCCATGTACAGCGGATACAAACCTGTTTTGGAGTTCAGCTCCAACAACTTGGCATTGGGGTTCATAAACACCTTGTCCGTTACTTCGCCATTATACACGAAGCGTGGTTCTCTTAGCAGTTTTTGGTGGTCTTTGTCGTAGAAGTCGTATCCTCCCAAAGTCTCGCTCAACTGTATGTTTACCACACGCCAGGGAGTAAGAACCGTTTCCTTATCTGGATATTGAAAGTCTGACAAGATGTCTGCTATTTCATTGATACGTTCTTCCACAGGCAGTTTGTCTGCCGCTTTCACACGGTCTATAATGGCCTTGGCAGTAGCCACAAAGATATCTTCTCTATAAAAGTGCTTGAGTTTTGCAAAGAGAGCCATGGTAATGCCTGAAGGCATAAAATCATTCCACGAATCCGCGTCAATCTCTTTGATAAACGAGTCAAGTGTAAGAGATTCTATTTTGTCTACCGAACCATAAATCATTAAAGGGAAACGGGATGAAATACGGTTCAGAATATCAAAAGCCATTTCGCGCTGAAGCTGTTCAGGCGTTTTGGTTGGCTTTGATGTACGGGGCTTTTCCGTTTGTGTGCGTTTGGCGGTTGGTTCCTTTTTGAAGGTTTCTCCTTCCACAGCCTGCATCTGCTTGATAGCAGACACACGGCCCAAATTAGCTCCTACAGCTTTTCCCTTAGCTATTGTTTCAGCCACAAGGTCCAGAAGCCTTATATCATTTTCCTTCAGGTTGTCAAGGTTGCGGTACAAGCAACGGTCTTTAAAGCCCTTGCGTATCAAGTTGTCTGCATACGCCTTGTTTACCTCTTTGATAAATGTCTCTGCATTGTAGCATACAGCTTTAGCACCATCTATCATCAATATAGGACAATAATGCAAGAACTGTTCTATCACGCTTATTCTGTCTGCCTGTCCATAATAGTGAAGCATGTCGCTGATAAACTGGTCTATCACCGTAGTGGTTCTGTCTGGTGCAAAGTCAAATGCATAGCACTGTTCCTTTATGCGGCCATCCTTAAATGGAGTCTGGCTTCTGAATATGGTCTGCAAATAGCGTGTTGCCCCCGTGTCGTAGGCTCCAGACAGCATCATGACGCCAGTCCACTCCGGCACAGACACACCCATAGTAAGCCTGCCACATGTCAGCGTTATGGTCTTGTCGTGCAGTTTGATAGCTGCTTTCACACGCTCCAAAGCATCATTCTCTTTGCGCGAAAATTCAGTAATATCTTCATTCTCCTTTACTGTGTCGCCATCTCCTGCCACATTTACTATCGCGTAATCCTTAAACACATTGTTGCTGCTCTGCTCTGAAAGCAACTGTGCCAAGCAACGAGCCGCCTTTACTCCCGGTACAGACCATAAGGTATGCTTCAATCGCCGGCGATAAGTGTCAGTAGAGAAAGGATAGTTGCTGCCTTCTTGTGTCAGCAGATTCAGAAAGGCTCTTACATCACTTTCATGTTCAAAGCAGTTGGTCTCATCGTTTACTCTAAACAGCTCCGTAAAGCTGAAATAGTCGGTATCTGTTTGTCTGTACTTACGCAATACCTTGCCAAGGTTGTAAGTCAGTATATTCATGCTTGCCAACCCTCTATACGGGTTGGGTTCACCAGGGTGCTCATCTGCCCAAGCGGCTTTTGCAGCCTGCTCCATATTGTAATCCCAGCGATACACTTGCTTGCTGCTGAAGAGCTGACGTATATTATAAGG
Organism: uncultured Prevotella sp.; assembly: GCA_937907705.1. GTDB lineage: Bacteria > Bacteroidota > Bacteroidia > Bacteroidales > Bacteroidaceae > Prevotella. Next base: position 25,812 of record CALCVP010000079.1, read on the forward strand.
TGTACCTGATAGATAGAGTGTTTTCATGCCACGCTTCTTCTGCAACTCTTCCACCACATCGCTGCCTAACTTTGTCATTACGCCCTCATGGGCTTCATCTATAATGAGCAAATCCCACTTAGCCGTAAAGAGTTCGTTGTTCTTGTCAAGATTACTCTTCTTGTTCACCCTTTTTGAACCACGCATATCCTGCATGGAAGCGAAATACACATATTTATAATCAGCCTCTTTGCGCGCGTTTTCTTCTAAGTATTGAAAAGCTAATCCTGCCCTTTGTTTTTCAACGGCATTGGTTGTCTTGGCTTTACTGCCATAGTGATAGTTGGAAAAGCCTATCTTTGCAAAGTCATCAAACCATTCACTTCTTACAGCAGGTCTGTGTGTGAGGATAAGCGTACGCTTAAAGCCACACCTTTTTACCACTTCAAGTGCACAGAGTGTCTTGCCAAAACGCATCTTGGCATCCCACAGCATACGCTTCTCACTACCAAAGCAAGCTATTGTAGCCTGTATAGCCTGTTCCTGTTCCTTTCTAAAAACAATAGATAGGTTTTGTGCGGTAGGCTGTTCAGATGATACACCTTGAGCCTGCGGCAATACTGTTTCTTGTATCAAGTCTTGACAACTTGCTTTTCTTGTACTTGGCATATTTATTTATCTATAAGTTCCTTAAATAATATACATTTTCCTTTTAAAGGCTCTGCACAGGTCCATTCCATTATTTTGCAGTAGGTACCGTTATGGACATTATTGTCATTCTTGCAGCAACCTTCACACGGCACCATCTGTTCTTTAAACGATTTGCCTTTTATCTGGGTTATGTTGCGTTCGTCATGGCAGGATTTAGGCACTACGAACTTGGTACCGTCCATTTGCCAAATGTTCCACGATATAATCTCTGCGGCCTTCATCAGCGAATCTTTCTGAGGCATCTTTCCCCATCGAGCCACATAATAATCTATAAAGGTACACAGCAAGCTCTCGCGCGAGAGATACACGTTGTCTCCTTGCCAGTCAAAGCCGTAAACAGACTGCAAGGCTTGGTAAGCCTTGCGGCGCCAAAAGCGCTTGTTCAGCGTAGTAGGTTCACTTGCCGTGTTTTCATTGATAATTCTGAACTTTCTGTCCAACAGACCTATGCGTTCACACAATGGGATGGTTGCTCCGGTAGTGGCATCATACCTGCTTACCAGATAAGGAGATTCTCCACAGGCCATTTCCAATCTTTTAGCCTTCACATAGTCTTGCCACTTCTTGCCCACTGGAAATGCCACAGGGGAGCTTGATGCTTTCCACGTATGCCGTCCATCCTCATCTGTCAGCTCTTGGTTGAAAGCGTTTTTGTATCCAAACCATTTTTCATCTACCAAGTTGTTCTGCCTGTTGCACACCCAAGCGGGCGTAAATACTTCTGCCATGTCTTTAGACCGGGCGTTTTGCCAGGTCTCATGCTTCATGACCCGTGGCCTAATGACCAGCGCATTGTCATCCATTACTTGTTCGGGCACAATCTGCGAGAAGAAGTCATATCCTTTACTTCCCAACGACAAATAATCATCGGTAGCCCAAAAGATATTTACCTGATGTGTTGAAGTGCTTAGGGTCTGGTCTTTTAAGAGCAAAGCTACCAACTCTGAAGTCTGTCTCACTTTATAGTTACCGTTTATGCCCATATCAACAGCCATTTGCCCTGAAGTATTTTTATCTTTAGTGTTTATTATTGCCCATTTATGGAAAATCTCTACAAAATTAATAATTCTATTTCAATTGGGAGCAGTATTTAAATAAAATACTGCAAAATATTTTTTCGGTATGCGCTCATAAGTAGTTGCGGTTTCTCTTTGCTCATATTACTTGTTTTATTAATTTTGCATGCCAATAAGGCTGGCTCTAAAACAAACAGGGTTCTATTTAGAAGCTGCTGAGTACAGATAACTTATGACATCAACTATCAGATAATAAAGGAGACGACAAACGTGAAATTGCATATTTTCAATCCAGAGCATGACATGGCATTGGCATATAATACCGACCATGTTACGCTGCCCCACAACATTCAAGAGTTTAAAATGAATTTAGGTTTTCTGCCTGCACTCTGGGCACATGACGGCGACTGTGTGCTGGTAGACGATGTGGCTTATGCCGTAAAGGCACTTGCACAAACGCGCTTGCCTCATGCTGATGTGCTCTTTCTTACGCAGAGCGACCTCAGGCACACTTCGTTTGACAAGGTGAAGCCGTGGGGCTGGAACCATGCCTTATGCGCCCAACTTATAGCCAATGGCGTAGCAAAAAGCTGCTTGCCTACGGACAGCAGGTTGGCTACCGTGCGCCAACTGTCTAACCGCAGCTTTACACAACCGCTATTGCCACAGCTCCGTCAGGGTATAATGGCATCTACTTGTGGCGAAAGCATCTGTGCCACCACTATTAGTGAGGTAGAAGCCTACCTTGCCGCCCACACTTCTATCGTGGTAAAAGCGCCCTGGAGCAGCAGCGGCCGTGGCGTGCGCTATATATACAGGGGCATGGATGCCTCACTCCGGGGGTGGATAGCCAACATCATTCAACGTCAAGGGTGCATTATGGCAGAACCTTGCTATAACAAAACAATAGATTTTGCCATGGAGTTTCAGTCTGACGGCAAAGGAACGGTAAGCTATTGCGGTCTCTCACTCTTTCAGACAGAGAAAGGCTCTTATACCGGCAATTTGATTGCCACGGAACAAGAGAAGCTTCAGCGCATTGCCCGCTATATAGACAAGCAACTGACAACTGCCGTTTCGCAACGCTTGCAAGAATGCCTTTCGGCGGCTTTAGGTATGCAGTACGAAGGCCCGTTGGGTGTAGACATGATGATAGTGGCTTCAGACAGCGGTCATGGCTATCTCCTGCATCCTTGTGTAGAGATCAATCTTCGGCGCACCATGGGACATGTAGCCCTTGCCTTGGCCCCCCAGGCAGACCATGAGGTGAGCTTGATGCAGATTTATCATGATGTCAACTACAAGCTTCGTGTAGTGCGCCAAGACGAAACCTTTGTAAAGGTACTTTAAAACAAAATCTGACTACTCATGCAACGCCAACTTTGTATTTCGAGTTGGAGATGTATTTTAGTTAAACACTGCCAGTCTGAGCCAAAAATCAGACTGGTATTTTCATGTAGTGTGCAAGCAAAAATATTTACAATCAAAATATTTGAAATAGACAAAAACAGAACGGTTTTGCTGCACCAACAGATGCATTATACAGCTATCAAACTGTATTTCCACTGCTTTTAGCGTGCAAGAGCACTGTTTTTACCCTCTAAAAGCACTGTTTCTTACATGCTGATGCCATGACTTTTCTTTGTAAAGCAGTGCTTTACAAAAATAAAGCACTGCTTTTTAGCCATAGAAAGCTGCACACTATGCACAAATATGAAACTAACATATTGATTTGTACTCATTTATCTTTGCACACAAAAACTATAATTATTTCGCTCCAATCATCATTTCGCGCAAAGCAAAGGCAGTTTTAAGGCATTAAGCTTTCTGCTTTTGTAAACAAACAAGAAAGTGTGCAATGCCATTTATTTACTCGTCAACGGAATATACGCTTTATGTTTACCCCCATTCAAGTACAAAATAAAGGCAGACTTTCGCTAATGACTGTCTGCCTTTTTCAACAATAAACTACTTACCTGAAAATATATAATATCAATTGTCTTGTGTTTCTATTTTCTTTGCCCTCATCAGAGCCTCCAAATAATAGTAGTCGGCATAGATGATGCTTGCATCTATTTCACTGCCGGCAGGATGGTGTCCTGTGCTGTGCATGAGGAACGCCACATTCTTCTTGCCACTCTGATACTTTGGCGTACTGAGCCGGGCTAGCGACTGAAGGGCAAAGCGCTTGTACTCCTGTCCTTTCTCTCCGCCCACATATCCTTGCAGTTCAAGCAGCGCATCAGCCACCACACATGCAGCACTTGCATCTTTCGGAGCTTTTATGCCACGTGGGTCGTCCATGTCCCACAGCGGTATGAGGTCATCGCTGGTCTCTTTGAGACGCTTGATATAGATGTCGGTTACTTTCTGTGCAAAGTCAAGAAACATCTTGTTGTGCGTATAGCGATACACCATAGTGTAACCGTATATAGCCCACGACTGTCCGCGCGACCACATCGAATTGTCGGCATATCCCTGATGAGTTACTCCTTTGACCAGATTGCCGCTGATGGTGTCGTACACTGCCACATGGTAGCAACTGCCGTCAGGACGGAAATGGTTTTGCATAGTCGTCTTGGCGTGTGTTACGGCAAGGTCGTAGAGCAAAGGGTTACCACCGTTTTTGGCTGCCCAAAACATCATGTCAAGGTTCATCATGTTGTCCATGATAGTATTGTGTGGCCAGCTGCGCGTTTTTACCTCACGTGGCCAGCTCAATATGGTGCCGACAATAGGGTTAAAGAGCGTGGCAAGCGAGTCTGCGGATGCCAGTATAACATTTTTATATTCCTTTGAATGGTTTACCTCATATCCCTTGCCGTAGGAACAGAACATGAGAAAACCGATATCGTGGTCGTAACACGGCTGGCAGGCTATGCCGCGAAGCGACTCCGTGTAACCCTCGGCTGCATGGCGCACAGCCTCATCGCCCGATGTCTGGTAACTCATCCACAGTATGCCTGGCCAAAAGCCATCGCACCACTCCTCAGCCTTTGCCGGACGGCAGTTCCAACCCTTCTGCTTGTCGCCGTGCAGAATATTGCGCGGCTCCTGTGTAAAGTCATAAGTGCCATCTTTTCGGCGCAACTCGTCGAGCGCACGGTGTACCTGACGGTTGCAGTAGTCTATCTCACGGTCTACATTGAGTGTCTGTGCCTGCATGCCAATAGTTCCGCAAAAGGCAAATGTGGCAGACACGAACAAGAATATTCGTTTAAATGAAGTCATATTTTCCTCTGTCTTTACTATATATACGAACGGTTGATTGAATTTACTTAAATTGGTTTTATTCCACAGATGTTTTTATCGGCTGATTCAGGTCTTTCTCAAACCTGTTTATCTGCATTAGCCAAAAGTCGCTGTCGGCTGTTCCACTCTGACACCACGATGCACCAAACCAATAGGTAAAGCGTTCGCCCGACTTCACTTCATGCCTTACCCCTACGGCATTACCGTATATACCCTGCTTGCGGTGCCATGGGTCGGCAACAAAGCGTGTCTTTACGTTGTCTTCGGGAAATATCGTGGCTACATATATCTGAAAGTTGTGCCGCTTTGGAGAATCGGTAGGGTCATTGTAAGCTATGAAGTTCTTGCCAAGGGTAAGGTCTGCCTTGTTGCCGGTGTGCACCACCACACCGCCTGCTATGTCCATCGGCTTGGCAAAACCGTCATACCACACTGTCATGCGGTTAAAATAGGAGCCTTTCGCAAGTGATATAGTGCGATGCTCCGTTATGTTCTGTCCGTCAATCATCACGGTTGGATAAGTAAGGTCAAGCGTAAACTCCAACGGACCGTTGTCAAGTATTTTATAGTCTTTGTAGCAGTAAGGCATCACGATAGAGTCGCCAAGCATGACGGCAGGCGTGCCGCAACCGAGACTCGGCCCCACATTATAGCAGTCAAGTCCATGACCGTGGTCAAGATGAAACGATGTGGCACGGTCAACAAAGTCAACACCATCCTGATTGCCAATGCTGCGGAAGAATGCCTTGTCTATATTCGATTGCCATGTAACGGCATAGCGGTGGTCTACGTCAAGCTCCCTGGTGCTCTTCAGCCACACGTCAATGCCGTATGCCTGCTCACCTGTGCGCTGTAAAGCCGGACCGTAAACACGATAGGCAGCAAGGTCATTCTCCCATGTTATGTCGTCCACGCGCCAGGCATACTGCTTTCCTGCCACACTGGCTTTGAAACAGGAACGCATGCCTGCTTCAACTGTAAATTCAGCTTTTCCGTTTGGCAATACCGATACCTCGAGAAGTAGGCGATTGTCGTGGGTTATCTGATAGGTAACAGTCTGTCCATACGGATTTTTCACTATCAGGTCAGTGCCCGCCCTCACTCCGAGCTTTTGCCATACCTCATTGGCATTCCATGCCACAACCTCCTGACGCTGATGATTGGCAGGATTGATAGCCGTCAATACAACTTTGGCATTGCTCGCCATAGGGGCAAACAATGCCAATACTGAAAATAGGATGCTTTTATAGTTTCTCATTTATTCTGCTTTTTATAGAATACGAATAATTGAGCAACTTTACCTAAAGACAAGTAAGTATTTACAATCTACTTCTGCCAATAAACCACATATCGGCAATGATGTACATCATAAAACGGTACAACATCTACGCCACTGTCTGTACGAAAATGTAATGGAGCTGTCTACTTAAAGCTCTTCACACCTTTTATATGTGATTGCGTATCGGCAGATGCCGGAATCTTAAAGTTAAAAGTATAGTAGTCATTATATTTTGCAGGGTCGCTAAACGGATGCTCAACATGGTCTAACATGCCTGCCATGACTACAGGACCGTACACAAGTGCCATCCTCGAAGCATCGCCCTTTACAGGTTGCTCACACAATTGCATGCCAAAGTTCACTTCCACTTTGTCGCCAGCCTTCCAAAGCCGTGTTATTGCCACATATCCATCATTACCCTTTGCAGCCTTCACCTTTTTTCCATTCACTTTTACTTCCACCTTTGTAGCCCATGACGGGTAACGCAAACGAAAGGCAAAACTCTTTGGCTTGCCGGCTATGGTAAAGGTTGTAGTAGATGCAGAAGGAAAAGCAGTCTGCTGAATGACTGACGTACCATTCCAATCTACTTGGGACGGAATAAAGAGATTGGCATAAAGTGCATTGTCCGAGTGGAAATAAATGCTTGAAGCATACTTCACATGACTCTCAAAGCCACTGCCTACACAGCACCAAAAACTGCTGTCGCGTGTGGAATACAGGCGATAGGCACCTGTCTGCAATGGAGTGAAATAACAAACCATGGACGATTCAGGGTCTTGTTGCCCAAGAATATGGTTATAGAGTGCACGCTCATAATAGTCTGCTATACGGCTGTCCGGTTTCCAGGAAAAGAGATGGTCGGCAAGTTTCAGCAGATTGAACGTGCAACAGTTCTCACCGTCGTATCCTGACAGATGCTTGCTTTGCTCCAACGGTTTGAAGAGGTGCTCCTTGTCAGACAGTTCACCTGTGCAAAAGGCATGATCGTTTACCAATGTCCAAAACAGCAATTCGGCCGCCTTGCGACTGTCTCTATTGCCAAACAGCTCATAGTTGCGCGCCTCACCGAGGAGTTTCGGTATGAAGGTATTAGCATGGTTGGTGCCAAGGTCGTTGTTGCCTGCCTTCAGAGGGTCTATCTTCTCATTGTGGTAGAAGTACTTAGCCACCCAAAGATATTTCTCATCCTTGGTCAAGGCATACAGTTCATACATCGTTTCGTTGAAGCCGCCAAACTCATTGCGTATCATCTTCTTCCTGGTTTCCTCAGAAAGTGGTTTCAGTTTGTTGTAAGCCCAATCGCCCATACGCTTTGCCATAGCCAAAGCCGTATCGTTGCCGCACAGTTGGTACTGGTCTATCAGTCCTTGTACAATTTTATGGAGTGTATAGAACGGTGCCCAGACTGCCTTGCCTTGGATATTTCGGTCGATGAGACCTTCGGCAAAGACACTCAGATAACCACCTCTGCCGTATGCTTGTTGCACTTTGTTGAGTCCATTGACAATACTGTCTGCCTTCGTCTTTACAGCCTGTGAGTTGGTTTGAGCGTAAAGCGTAGCGTATGCCGAGAGCAGATGCCCAGTGATGTGTCCGCGAAGGTCGCAGTCGAGCGATTCCCAACCGCCAAGTTTCTTCACGGTCATGTAGCCACCCTCACGGCTTGACCATGCTCCGCTTGTATTACGGAAACTCTGCAAAAGGCGGTCAACCGGAATGGACATCACCCATGCTGAATCTCGCTGCATGTTCTCAGTAAAACGCGATGGCAACAAATGCACTTGCGACAAAGGAAAAGGCTCTGCAACTTGCTTGGCTTGCAACGGCAGGACCATCGCAGACAATGCCAGCAAAGATACGGATAAAAACTTGTTCATATTTATCTGTTTGTTTATTAATCATATAGTTCAAACACTTCCGCACTACGGCCACCAACTGAAAACATGCGGTTACCAAAGCCTTTTACCTGCAAGTTAAGCTTGCCAGGCAAGGCATTGACCACCTTGAGCCAGGTCTTGCCTGTCTTGGAGTTTTTCACTACGCTCCAACCCACATATTTCTTCAATTCGGCGGGCAAGTCAAGACGGGATGCTATGTAAGTATCACCCGCATGCTGTCCAAACATACGCTGCATCTTGTAACTCTCACTCTCTCTTGCATGACTGTTGTCAAAGTAAATCATGTCTGGCTTCCAGTTGCTGTAACCATCCTTACACAGAAGAGGGGCGTAAGAAGTCATCTCCACTATATCTCCATTCCGCTCCACATTACAGAGACAAATGCCCTCTGCCAACGCATTATCCAATGCATCCTTACCATGCGCAGCATATTCGCCAAGATATACCTTAGGAGCTTTGCGGTCATAGTTGTCATAGTACTCTTGATGGTTGACAAACCATCCTGGCTGCTCATAATAGTGCTCATCCACAGCATCTATTATATGTTTGTTTTCTTTTGCTATCTTCCATCCTTCAGTATAGTCAGACGATGGAACATGAAAAGGACCGACATTGGAAATATTCATAAAATCCCAACTGGCGTGTCTGATGATACCTCCAGATATTGAGAGCCGGCTTGCGGTCTTTCAGTGGACCTATGCTCTCTTTCCAATGATAGATGTTGTCAAGCCCTTGACCATGAAGCATGCATCCACTGGGGAAACGTACAAAGCGCGGATGAAGGTCTGCTATCAATTCTGCCAAGTCCTTACGAAGACCGTGTCTCTTGTAGGTATCCGTTGGCTTCAGGCTCACAAGATCTACTGCCACCTTTCCTTTACCCTCAGGCAATATGGCAAAACGTATGCCCTTGCTGTCAGCCACTTTACCTTGACACGCTCCGTTAACAGTCAGCTTGGTCTTGTATTCTGTCCATTCTCTACCCGACACCTTCAGTTTGGCCTGCGCAATAATATTTCTGTCATTGTCCACAAGTGCCACAGACAGTATCTTCTTCTTGACATCTATGTTGCGGGCATAGAGACATACATTATAGTCAGCATTCTGTTTGACAGCAAAGCCATCCCACCCGATATTGTAGACTGGCTCTGATGATAAAATGGCATAATGGGGATTGTTCTGACTGACACCATTCTCCACAGAAACGGCAGCCTCAACTTTATCATCAGAAGTAAGGCTGATGCCTTCCCATGCTGTTGTAGCATTCCACTGTTGCTTGCGGTCTTCCTTGTTGTATTCAAAATCACCGTTTTGAAGCATCTCAGCATAAAGACCTCCATCCGCAGCACGATTTATATCTTCAAAGAACACGCCAATTAGCTTGTCTGATATACGGTGGGTTTTGGATGTCTGTATCTCAATGGTGGCATTCAGCTCACTCTCTGTCTTTGGAACTTGCCAAATATTTTCCTCTTTTTCTCTCGCTATTTTCTTAAACCACTGACGAATATCTTCAAGATGAGCAGAATGTATATCAAACCTGCAACCCTGAATCTCCTTGCCATTGATGCTTGCCACATCTCTTTGCCAAAGGGTATCGTTGGCAGATAACTCTTGTGTATCTTCCTTAAAGGTGCGGAAATCACGGGACGACCATACACATCGCTTGCCACTGGATGTTTTCAAGTATATGTCGAAATTGCCGTCAGCAACCTCGCAAGCAGCAACCTCTGTTATCCCTTTTTCCTTTACAATAGGATAATCTTGCGGACGCCAAGTCAGCAAATCTTCAGAATACGCTACGGCAAACTGTGGAGAATAACTGTTCAGGCTCCATAATGCGCGCCATGTACCGTCGCTGGCTCTCACCACAAACGGATTATACATCTTTCTCTCTGCCCCATGGACCTTAGTCCGAGCTACAGAGTTGGCCTACGTCTACCCATCGCTTGTCTGCTGTGAGATAAGCAAGGTGCAAGCCTTTGGCTGGATCTGGTGAATAGACGAATATTTGACAGGTTGAGTCGTTACCATTTATTTTGTAGGCTGGCTCTTCTGTATCTATGGTGCGAGAAACTTTTGCCGTAATGTCGGCAGTCTTGTGCAACTTGACACGTGGCTTCCTTGCAGGAGTCAATGCCATAGTCTGTATAGCTACAAGAGCTACTGGTATGAGAAATAGTCTATGCTTCATCAATCAATGCTCCGTTAAATTAATTCTGAACACCTACTTTATTTACTTTATTACGATATCTTTGTTCAAATCGATGCGTAACGGCTGCACCGCTCCTTTATACTTACTGTCGGCATCAGCCACGGCAACTACCCAACATGTGAACGAGCGGCGTGGATTGTCCCATCCAGCTTCATAGGGATATACCTCAAAAGTGGTGTCGTTGACCTTACGCAACGGTCCGCAGACAACCTCTATATGTGGAGTCTTCGTACCATGTTCACCCGTTAAAGAAGCATGTGATACATCAGTGTACACAGCTTTCAGCTGTATGCGGTTGCCAGACTCTATCTTTATCTGCATGCCTCCTTGTGCCTTTTCATTGAAAGGTATCAACAGTCCTTGATACTCAAAGCCCACATACTGTACTTTCTTGCCGGCAGTCTCCTTGTAAAGAGCTTCTGTCAAGTCTGCCATCTCTTTGTCAAAATACCAAAAAGCATCATGCTTGTCTCCCTTATATTGGGCGTAAGGAGCGGGTTGAAGACGTAAAGCGTTGATATTCTCTGGAGCCTTACCCTTGTCTGCTCCATCCGTACCTATCATGTCTGAATGGAAGCGCTCGGCAAGCCAACCGTCCTTTGGATTTAGCTTCTTGAGTCTGATTTCATCATTGGCATCCCCTTTGAATGCTGTTCCAACACCATTCAAACGCTGTTCGATTGCCTTTTGAATGAACTTGGCTACATAATCGGCCGTTCTGTCGCCACAGTCGAAATGCCCCCGACCGGTATCGCAGAGAAATGAAATGCAACTGTTGGGGTACATCATACGGAAAGCAAGGGCAGGATTGACACGAGCCTCCCACCACTCATACTCGGCCTCTACCATAAGTCCTGGTATGCCATCAATGTTGCGGTTTCTGCCCCACTCCACATTGGCTGCGCCAAAACCACAAAGATTGGTACGTGGTGCATCGCCATGGAATGAGATGATGCAGAGTGTACGGTCAGGATTCCATGCGGCAAAGTTCCAAGGAAATGTAGCTTGAGCAGAATGGCCAAGAGGAATAATGGGTACTTTGGCAATTTCTTTGTGTCCACTTTGGTCTGCTATGTCTGTTATCATATTCTCAAAGACCGTCTGACAACCTGACTGCGGATCCCAATTATTGTTGAACGCAGGAGCAACCCACAGCATTGCCACTCCAAGTTTCTTCATTTTTGCTTGAAAATGAGGATTCTTGTAAATTGCCTCTTCTGTCATATTTTGCTGTGAAAAAACTACAGTTTTCACGCTCTTGCAACCATCGGGCACCCACAGATAAGCCACGAGAGCCTTGCCAGTCTCTGGTGAGATATAACCGCGAAGCTCTACCGACCACTGAAACATGCCACTACCCCCTACACCAACTGCGGAAGCTATAATGGGCAAAAAAAACAAAATTAAAGAAAAAAATATATTTCTCATTGCTTTGGAATATTTATTGTTCTACAAACCTTAGGGCAGCACCACCCGATGCTTGCAGATGAAGCTTTATAGCCTTTCCCGCCTTGACGGTTGTTTTATACGAAGAGACCTTGGTACGAGTATTCAAAGTAGGATCATCATTATATATTTCAACCTGATACTTCTTGCCTTTGGTAAGGAAATCAACTGTATTGACAGTTATATCACGAGCCGTCAAGCCATTCATGACTCCTACAAACCATTCTTTTCCTGAGCGGCGTGCCTGAACGATATATTCGCCTGGCTCGCCTGCCAACGCCTTGCTTTCATCCCATACCGTAGGACAATGTTTCCAAAAGTCAAGTTCTTGCTCGCCTTTGTAAGCATTGGGCAAGTCATACCAATAAAGGAATGTTACAGGACTATAGTATACAACTGGCATGGTCAGCTGGTGAGCTTTAGTGTTCTTTACACGTCCATTGAAATAACACGGAGTATAGTCGGCCGGTCCACACAGAAAGCGTGTGAACGGCAATATGGTGTTGTGCTCTGCATCGGGCATCTCTTCATTGCCGCCAATACCTTCTTGTGTCATGAGGTTGGGATAGGTGCGACTCCACCCCGTAGGGCGGTACTCATCGTGAATGTCAACCATGATATGATGGGCGGCACACTTGCGCACAGCATTGTGGAGCCATGTGGTCCACTCCTGCGAACCTATCTGCACAAAGCCGAACTTTATGCCACTGATGTCCCACTGCTCATAGAGTGGCAGAATGCGGTCAAGTTCCTGTGAAAGAGCACGCTGATTGACATATACCCACACGCCAATACCCTTGCTTTTGGCATACCGGCAGAGCTTAGGCATGTCAAAATCTCGGTTGTCTGCCACCTTCATTGCCGATGAAGACATCTTCATCTCCGGTCCGTACCAGCCTGCATCAAGCTCTATATACTGAAGTCCACGGTCCACACAGAAGTCTACAGCCTCCATAGCAGTTTTCATGTCAAGCCTACATACACGGAAAGCCTTGCCTGGACGAATCCATTCCTTGGCATCTGCAATCTTGTCAGGTTCGTTAAGGTTCAGCACCATCTGCTTGTTGTTGATCAAGTCAATGGCCTTCTCACCCACCATAATATAGCGCCACGGCATGTCGTAGGCAGTAATGACATCTGCAGAGTCATACATGGACAACTGCAATTTGTTGTCATCAACCAACTTCAGTTTTCCACGTACAAAGTCGGTCAAGGCAGCCTCACCTATTGCAGCATACAAACCGTTGGCAAGATGCAATGTAAGTGGACGCTCTGCTTCATTACGCCATGCTGGCTCACTCTTCAAAAGCTTTACACGCTCAGCATGCGCCTGTGCCCATGCATAGTGCCAAGCCTCGGCACCGGGAACAAACGTAAATGAGGTCAAATCATCGGTAATGTGCATAAAGAGACCGTTGGTTGCCTCCGGAAAATGGTAACGCACCGCTATGCCCTCATTGTAGGCACGCACCACAACATCAAACAGATACTGCTGGCGCTTGTCGTAACCATCACTGTTAGCACCATGACTGCCCCCCTTGATAAAGTGGAGCGTCATCTGGTTATAGCGGTCGCGTATAGTTGCATACTCTCCATAGACTGGAGTCCATGTAGTGTCTATACTTTCACGAGACACATGCTGAAGCCGCATACCTACCGTCCACACATGGTTTGTATCAACGGGAATACCCATTGCCGACTCCACAAGGTGATTGTCTATATTGACGCCAAGCTCACCTGTCTCAACAACTGTTTTGCCATTGTAAGTAAGCGAATAAGTAAGCCGCCTATTCTTTTGGGTAAATACAAATGAATACTTGCCATCGGGCGACTGGAGTGTCTCCTGGGCATGAACGGTCATGGCTGTCATAAGCAAAGAAAAGGCAAACGACAGACGATGAAAATATTTAGATAGGTGGTTCATATTAGGATTATCGAAAATAATATTAGAGCTAAATTTGAACTGTATTAGAAGTACATTGTAATTACATTATAACTTCACCACTTTCTTTGCAAACAATGCGTTGCTGCTCGCCATCCTTCAACTTCACTATAATGCCTACGCTTCCTTCCTCTTTAGGTTCAAAGAAATCTACAGATGCAATGTCTCCTGGCTCTGTGTCAGAACTCGGCTCATACACAGCCACAAACGGACGTGTCCACGCCTCGCCCTTCTGTCGTGCCACAAACGTGAGCACCGGTTGATCAATAACCTTGTATGGTTGGTTAGGCATACGCTCATATTCAAGGTTGACGGGTGACAAAGCCTTGAACACGGTGCGATCCTTCTCAGGCTTCATCCACATTGTCATCGTTATCTTGTACTGTCCGTCCATAGCCTTGACAACATTCTCATCTGTTATGTCGGTAACAAACTGTGTCTTGACAACAGCACCGTTCATATCTGCACACTCCTTATTATATATATAGCTGTATGCATAGAGGTGTCCACCGGCAAAAGCAAGTTCTTCGGTAGACCGCATGTCGAGTGGTTTGTCTGTTGCAGCATCGGCAACGGTCATTGTCTGTCCGAGGTTATGGTAGAAATAATCGTGTGTCTTGTCGCCCCCCTCTTTCTTGCGGCTGCGAAACACGTCAATATAATAGCCACCCTTGTCTGAAGTCTTGACAACGGCAGTGGTGCGCTGCTGCTGCGACTGTGTCTCCGGTTCTACAAAGCTCACCGTAGCGTATGTCATGCGCTCTTTCTGCTCGGCAATCGTCTTGCTTGAAGGTTGTTCTACCGACACTTTAGGGGAAGAAGCTATCACCTTAAAGGCATGTTGCGACATCATCACAGGATAGCTCGATACTCCATCGACCACCACTGTATTGTGGGCAGGCATCTGAGAGTAATACTCCGAATAGTCAAGCCCACTGTAAAGATGCTTTCCAATGCCTGCATCGGGTCCCAATACATATCCTTTGCCGTAAAGCTCCAAAGAAATGCCGTTGGCATGGGCATGATTGCCAAAGCTCGCATTAAGTGATGCCATCAAGTCATGTTGCTTGTCCATGCCTGTACGCATGGCAATCCAAGAAACATTGGGCGCATAGAACAGGGTGCTCGTGTAGCGTTCTATCTCTGTCAACGGTGCATCAGTTGCCACGGCACTCTTCAGCGCGTTCATGTCTGCCATGAGCGACTTTTTCTTATGGCGAGAGGCATACTTCAATATATTGTCAATGCCACTTATGTTAAGATAGCCTGGATGCGTATCGCCAAAGCCCGCAATCATACGATTGGGAAACAGATACTCTGCAGAGGTTTTCACGCCGTCAATCAATATCGGGCGTTTGGTAAAGAGGTCTATGTCTGCCTTTTCGTCAAGCATGTTGGCAAAGCCGCATATTGTGCCGAGCACAGTAGTACTGTATCCCGGCGACTCATACCAAGTCTTGGCATTCTTGTCAAAGCCAAAGTCAATGAGCTTGGCAATGCTCCACTGGCGTATACTGTTTTGGTTGACGATATAATCCAGATAATACTGTTTCCCTTTGCCGTCGGCATAAGCATTGTTGTCCTGCAAGACAAGAGCTATCTTCACAATAAAATCAGCCTGAAACAAATCCCAGTTATTGTGGGGCACTCCATTGGCTATGATATTTTCCGCCCACTTTTTTAAGCCTGCCTCTATTACAGGCTGGTCGGCTTTCACAAGATTCTTGATTAGCGGATACATCTGCGTTAGCTCATTGATAATGTCTTCATGTATTCACCTCAAATGTGGTCATACCCACGAGTGTCTGTTGATGACCGTGATTGAGATCTATCGGCACGTTGCGACCAGCAATGCCCTTCATATACACGTCAAACACCTTGGCTGCCATCTGTCCGTAACGCTCGTCGCCCGTGGCTGCATAGATGCGGGCTGCATCACGTGCAATGCCCATTATCTGTCGGTTAACACTCTGAATGTTGCATCCTGTCTTTGAGGGATGAGCTTTTTCCATCTTTCCCGAAGCTTTATCAATGTAGGTAACATCACCTTGCCCGTCGTCATCATACGGCACGATATCCTCAAGGCGCGGACGGTTATACTGCGAATCCGTTCCGCGTGTTCCAGCATATTTTACCGTAGGTTCTGCTGCACGTTCACCACCAGGCTTGGCAAACGACTCGCCATTGACATATACATCTGTGGCATGAGTGGCCCAATACATTTGCAAACGTGAGTAGAGCCAGTCGGGCTGCTGCTCCACAAGCTTAAGATACTTCTCGGTGGAAGTCTTGAGTTTAACAATCTCCGGGTTTTCCACCTTTTTCTTTGCCGATGTTACAAAACACGATATCAGCAACAATACTACTATGTATATACCTTTATGCTTCATCTTATATATTATTAAATGAGTAACAGCTGAAAAACAACACGGCAGGCAAGCCATAGACACTTGGCATAGTACAAAGATAAACAAAGAAGCTTGTTAAAAAGGACATTTATACTATATCATAACGTAAAGACAAATCAACAACCTCACTTTGCCTCACACGCTATGTCATGTTTCAAGCAATATGCCATGCACGTTGATGCCACAATCTTACATGACCTTTTTCATCATAGTCCTTACTTGCTTGCGCGATGTGAAAAGCTGGGCTTCAACCGTACGCTTTGACACGTTGAGTTTCTCAGCAATGTCGCCGACAGGCATATCATCAAAGAAACTCATGCGATAAACTTTTGCACAAGCAGGCGACAGCCGCTCAATGGAGCGATTGACAATGGTAAGCGTCTCGTGATATTCTGCCACACGTTCAACGTTGCTGTGCTGAAGCTCCATCTCATACTTCTTACTCTCTTCCATCTGATGACGGAAGATGCGTCGACGCAACACATCTTTTATCTTGTTGGCTGCAATAGTAAAGGCAAATGACTTTACTGTTGTCTCGTTAATCATGCCGTCAAAATCCATCAATTTGATGAATACCTCCTGAACAAGGTCTTCGCTCTCTTCGCGATTACCTAGACGCGCGGTTGTAAAGTTCACGAGTTCTGCATAATAAGCTGTATAGAAATCAGCGATAAGCTGACGTTGATTGTTGGCTGTTGAATTCATAGGTTTTTGGTTTTATGATTATTACGGTTGCAAAGTTATAGTAAAACCTTACAACCGTATGTACAAATCATACCAACAATCTATGTCAAACGTCTCAAACTGCAAAAATACCGTATCATTTATACATGTTAAATGTAACATACCATTTGCAAAACCATTGGTTATCAGCCGTTTCTACATATTACGCTATGTCCGTCAATCTATACACAGTTCTTTATTGATACTGTGAAGGCAATACCCCAAACATCTCCTTAAAATGCTTTGCAAAGTTCTGTGACGATGCAAAACCAGTTTGCCAGCATGCTTCTGATACATTGCACCTGCCTGATTTCAGAAGCTTGGCAGCCGACTTCAACCGTATTGTCCTGATGAAATCTGCAGGGGTCTGACCCGTGAGCGATTTCATCTTGCGGTACAGGCTCATGCGCGACATCAACACATCCCGTGCCAAAGAGTCGATGGTGTACTCGCTGTTGCTGATATTCTTCTCGATAAACGATATAACCAGCTGCAAGAATTCCTCGTCCTGTTCCGAGTTGACCACAGTTTTTGCATCCAATGACAGATTGTGCGAAAAATCGTGTCGCCGCGTTTCCTGCTTCTCAAGCAGATTATTGATGCGCACTATCAACATATCCATGTCGAAAGGTTTAGCTATATAGGCATCGGCTCCTGCACGGTAACCCTCCTTGCGTGCCTCATCGGTACTCCATGCAGTAAGCAATATTACGGGGATATGGGAGGTCTGTATGTTCTCTTTTATCCGTCGGCAAAGGTCGGTACCGTTCATACGTGGCATCATCACATCACTGACAATAATGTCGGGACTGTTCTCTTCAGCGAGCAATGCTCCCTCTATGCCGTCACGAGCCGACAATACCTTATTATATATATTGCTCAACTCGCCCACCATAAAGTTGCGGAACTCATCGTTGTCCTCTACCACAAGTACAGTGGCTGATTTTGTAGTTGGAGTGCTGCCTGCAGCATTTGCCTGTTGCCGTTTCCGGGTATTGCCGGATGTTGGAGTGCCGCTTGCTGACAACAGCTCTTTTCCGGCATCGTTCTGTTCTGCAGCTGTCTCGTTCTTCAAGTCGGTAGGAAGAAGAACAATAAAGCTGCTGCCCTTGCCCAATTGGCTCTCTACATCAATACGCCCATTATGCATACGCACGTATTCTGCTACCATATTCAGTCCTATACCCGACCCTACATTGGCTGTACCTTGATGCTCCGAACGGAAGAAATGTTCAAAGAGATGCTTGCGGTCAGCATCGGAAATGCCACGCCCTGTATCAGATACGGTTATCCGCAGGTATCTGCGACTGTTCTCTATGTTTTTCGACAGCGCAACCGTTACAGTACCTCCTGCCTCAGTGTACTTGAAGGCATTTGACAAGAGGTTGTTGATGATACGTGCAGTCTTGTCATGGTCAAACATCATGAAAAGTCCCTTGACATTGTTTTCAAACTTAAGGTTAATACCCTTCTGCTCCGACAGCGACTTAAACCGCGTAACAGTGTACTCCACAAACTCGTCAATATTGCCTCCCGACAAGTTCAAGCGCTCACCATGCATCTCCATCTTGCGGAAATCAAGCAATTGGTTGACAAGTTGCAGCAGGTCGCCCGCATTTTTACTGACAGCCGACAGTTGCTGACGAGTATTTTCATCATCAGTATGCCGTATGATGCTACCTATCGGGGTGATAATGAGCGTAAGCAGCGTACGGAATTCATGGCTTATATTGGTAAAGAAGCGATACTTCATGTCGTCCAGTTCGCGGTGTTTTTCCTCCTCCATGCGGCGGCGGTTCTGATTCAGTTTCCAACGTATGCCATACCATACAATCCCTATTGAGACAGCGAGATACAGGAGCTTTGCCCACCATGTGGCCCACAGCGGCGGCTCCACTACTATCTCCATACGTATCGGTTCACTGCTCCATTTTTTGTCGAAACCGGCTGAGTACACCTCAAGCTCATAACTGCCGGGAGCAAGGTCGGTAAAAAACGCCCTGCCTATACCGTCTTTCGGACTTGTCTCTACCCAATGGTCGTTTATTCCCCGCAAGCGATAGCGGTAATAGGTATGGCTCGGCATGTCGAAGTTTAGTCCTGAGAACATCACCGTTACAAAGTTGTCGCGATAGCTGAGCACCAACTTCCGTGTGGCAGAAAGCGCCTCCGGCAGTATTATTCTGCCATTGTATTCATGGCCCGGCAATATGTCGTTGCCGTTTATCTGCAATGAAGTGAACACAGGATGTCCTGTATACGCCATGTTCTTTACTTCTGACGGATTGACAATATAGAAACCTTCGGGCACGCCAAACAGCAGTTTGCCTCCAGTTATATGCCCCATAGTCATCCAGCCGAAACGACTGTCGGCAAGCTTGTTCTGATTGTCGAACACCGTAAGTTTTATCTCACCTGTCTTCTGACGCTGGAAACGACACAGTCCATTGGGGGTTGTAACCCACACATACCCCAGTTGGTCTTCTATTATTCCGTTTACCATCTCGTTGGGCATGCCGTCAGCATTGCCTATATGCTTGGCAGTATGCTTTTTGGGGTCTATAAGATAAATGCCGTTGAATGTGCCTACCCACACCATGCCATGCCTGTCAATAAGCAGCGCCTTGGAGGGTCCACTGAGTCGCAGCTGTACTCCTTTGTTTGTAGTGATGTCTGCCGGAAAAAGTATGCACCGCCTCTGTGGGTCATAGACAAAGAGTCCATTGCCCGATGCTACCCAAATACGGTTGTTGGCATCAAGGCAAAAATCATTGATTACACGGCAATGCGCTATACGCTTGTCTACAACAGGCACTATACGATCCCGCTGCTCGTCAAACCAGCCTATGCCGCCATGAAAGTTTACCCATATACGGTGGCTACGGTCTTCAAGGAAACCACGCACAATGTCGTAATTAATATCCTTGGTTGGCTGTCCGCCCTGCAGAAAATGACGGGTAGTGGCACCGTCTTTCATGAAAATGCCTTGACGAAATGTGCCCACCCACAAGCGGTGACGGCTATCCTCAAATCCACGTATGTATTCCGTTCCTCCTATACCTGCCTTTGTAACGGACATGGTTTGCGGGCTGAACAGATATGCACCTCCAGCCGTGGTAAACAGAGCACGCCCGTCTGACAGGCCATTTACCCGGTAGGTGGCAAAATGCAATCCAAAATCTGCAAATGACACATACGGAAAGCGTTGCATGTTGGGATGACAGAAGCAGAGCCCCTTGCCATAGAGTCCCAACATCAGGTTACCCTTATTGTAGGCAAGAGCCTGTATGTCATCATCGAGTGTACCGCCCGCGGTCAGCGGATAATCGCCTTGCAGAGTTGTTGAGCCATTGGGCGATATACGCAGCAATCCAGCCTGGCGCACGCCTACATACGCTGTGCCGTCATCTGCAACGGTCATGGTAACGCACGCATGTGCCGAGTCGGCATAACGCTGCTGCCACTGCGAGCGTGGAGAAGCAAGCGATGCCACACCATGGTTCCACATGACCCACAAGTGGTTGCTTCCTGTGCGAAGTTCTACAAAGTCGCGCTGCTGCATAGGCTGTGTCCACAAGCGTTGGCATGCCACCTCACGCAGGGTCTTTGCGTTGACTCCGATTATCCATCCATCGTTGTACACCATCCAGTAGCATCCCTTCCACAGGCAAATGTCGCGCAAGCCACGTGTGCGCACATTCACCTTGCGGCAGGCTTCTGTCTGGCTGCCGCCCTTGGACAACTGGCTGTGGTCTATATGCAGCAGCTTGCCGCGAGCCGTTACAATCCAATAGTCGTGGGCTGCATCAATAAACAGATTGCTCACACGGTCGGTTACTCCCATACCGGCAAACAGCGAGCGCACATCCTTGATATAGTTCTCACGCGTGAGGTCAAACACAAGTATCTGTCCGAGTTCTTTCATCCACACCCGTTGGTATGCATCAATGTATGCCGTGGTCAATGCCGATACATAGTTGGTGGCATACGCCTCATCGCCTGACGGCGATATGGAGCGGAACAAACAACCGTCGTAAAGCGACAGACTGGACGATGTGCGCACACCCAATTGACCGTCAGGTGTCCAAAAGAGGGCTTTCACCTCATTGTCCGGCAGTCCTGCCGATGTATCAATAAGGCGGAACAGATATTGTGCTCCAACCATGATATGGCTGGCTATCAATAGCATGAATGTAAGAAAAAAGCGCAAATGCCGCATGATGAAATTTTGGTTTCAGATTATATTCAATGCAAAGTTACGAATTATTTATGATAAAACAAGTACAACATCTGCAATGCTTTTCCAAAACACATAGCCGTTTGAAGTTTATATACACCTGCTGATTTCATGAAGTGTGCAAGCATATTTTTTTACAACATAAAAACGTAAAGCATGCAAAAAACGGATGGTTTTAAGGCTCAGGCAGCTGCTCTGCACAGCTTTTTATCTGCGGTTGCAGTGCTTTCAGGTGGAAAAAACACTGAAATTGCCTTCTAAAAGCACGGTTTTCCATTTATCAAAACACCGCATTCATTTCATAAAGCAGTGCTTTACAAAAATAAAGCACTGCTTTTTACAGGTAAAAAACTGCACACTACCCATAATAGACGCATTAACATATTGAATAGCAGTATTTTATATTTGCACACGAAAACTGTGATTATTTCGCTCCAATCATCATTTTGCGCAGAGTAAAGACAGTTTTAGGGCATTAAAAATCTTCTTTTTGTAAACAAACAAGAAAGTGTGCAATTTTTGGATTCAGCAGATGTTCAGAATTGATTGAAAGAAAGCACAAGGCAGTTCAAAAGTATCCGGTCAAATAATAAAAGTTGATATATACGGTTAATTTGGAACACCTACTCATAAAAAAGGTATATTACCATTCAATTCCGTCAACGAATAGCTATTATTCATTATAAAAGGGACCTTTTTTTCCTTACAAAATATTTTTTTAGTTTTTTTGTTTTTTCATAAGTGTATTACCCCTATTGTTCGTATCAGAAGTGTAATCATGAAAGAAACATATCTAAAAACCTATCAAATATGGACAGCATATTTTTAATATCAGTAGCTTTGTGCATGGCAGCAGGCTCTGTAACAAATGTGTCCGCCGCCGACAACGCAGTACAGATGGTACAGCAGAAAGGCAGCAACGTACAGGGCACAGTAGTAGACCAAAACGGTGAACCCGTAATTGGAGCTTCTATCAAGGTAAAGGGCACAAAAGTTGCCACCATCACCGATATTGACGGCAAGTTTGTACTCCACAATGTAAGCGGGTCCATCGAGGTGTCATACATCGGCTACAAAACACAAACAGTCCGTGCAGGTAAGGGCGGCAATTTAACCGTAAAGCTTGAAGAAGACGCCAACGTTCTCAACGATGTTGTCGTTGTCGGTTACGGTCAGCAGAAAAAAGCTTCCCTTACCTCAGCCATCACTCAGATTAAAGGTGATGAAGTTTTCAAAGACCGCTCTGTTTCTTCTACGGCTGTAGCTTTGCAAGGTGAAATTCCAGGTTTGACCGTTACACGTACTTCTACCCGCCCGGGTGCAGAAGGTGCAGCTTTCAAGATTCGTGGCGATATTTCCATCAACGGTAACTCTTCACCGCTTATCATCATTGATGGTGTAACAGGCTCCATCGATGAGTTGAACTCTATGAACGGCAATGATATCGAGAATATCTCTGTATTGAAGGATGCCTCTGCTGCCATCTACGGTTCGCGTGCAGCAAGCGGTGTTATCCTCGTTACCACCAAACACGGCAAGGAAGGTAAGGCTCACGTTTCTTATCACGGTTCTGTCAGCCGCACCATCAATGGTATTCAGTCGCCCTTGACCAGCACCAGCGAATGGCTTGACATGTTCTACCAAGCACAATATAATGATGCGGCTGTAGTTACAGGTTCCAACGATCCTGAGACTATCCACAAAAACATCAACTGGTGGATATTCAACAGCTTCGGCGGTCCTACCCTTGATGAAACAGACATTGACCCGGAAACAGGCAACCCAACCGTGTATAAAGGTGAGAAGCTGTTCAATGCGCTCCGTGCAGGCAAGGTGCTGACCCTTCGCAATGGCAACAGAATAGAGCGTTGGGACACTACCCAAGACATCATGAAAGAGCTTTACGGGCAAGCGACCTCACAGAAACACAACATCAACATATCTGGGGCAGACAAGCGTTTTGGCTATAACCTGTCGTTAGGCTATGAGAGCGCCCAGTCGCAGTTGAAACCGGCATACGACGGTCAGCGCAAATGGAGTGCCCGACTGAACTCAGATTACCAAGCTACCGATGATTTGAAATTCTCTACCAACATAGCATACGAAAAACGAGACAGGCAATCACCTTCTACTGATGTGGGCACAGGATGGATGGACCAATGGTTTTGGGCAATATATAATGAAAACGGAGATCCGTACGATACATTCGGAAAGCGTAACCCTCTCTCAGGTCTGCTCTATGGCGGTACTTACAAATACCAGCTTACCACCCTTCGTGGCAATATAGGTGCCACTTACGACTTCAAAAAGTTTGTAAAGGGTCTTTCTCTAAATGCAAATGCTGCCTATAAGATGGTGGAACAAAACAGCCAAACCACTACTTACAAGCATTACTATTACGACTGGGTAGGCACAGAATACGGCAACGCAGGAGGTCCCGGTGGCATGACGCAAGAGAACAAACGATGGGAAAATATCAACCTCGGCGCTTTTCTGAACTACAAGAACACCTTTGCCAATGTACACAACGTGGCTGCCATGGCAGGTATGACCGCAGAGCAGGAAACCAACAAGAACATTGCCCTTGGCAGATACAAAGGTCCTCTCTATGACAACTCAGGTTTGGAAGACATGAATATGTTTGTGGGAGGCGACAACAACAAGGCTGACGGTGGCAAATCGTCATGGGGATTGGTATCATACCTGACTCGTTTGAACTACGACTACGACAACCGTTATGCCATTGAGTTCTTGGGACGCCGGGACGGTTCATCCAAACTGTCCAAAGCACAACGCTGGAAAAACTTCTTCTCAGTATCCGGTTACTGGCGCATCACAGGCGAAAAATGGATGAAAAGTCTTACATGGCTCAACGACCTGAAGCTCCGCTACAACTATGGCAAGACGGGTAGCGTAGAAGGCATCGGCAACTACGAGCGCTATGCTGGCATTTCTACCGGCAGCACTATTTTAGGTGTAAATCCAAGTGCACACACTACCATGTGGCTCAGCGGAATGACCAGCGACCAACGCACTTGGGAAACCATCGACAGCCACAACTTCGGCCTTGACTTCACTTTGCTGAACAACAGGTTAAGCGGTTCGTTCGATTACTTTATCAAGACCAATACCGGTATGTTTATCAGCATAGAATACCCACAGGTATTGGGAGCCACAGCACCTAAGGTGAACGACGGTAAGTTCCGTGCCCGCGGTTGGGAGTTTGCCCTCAACTGGCGCGACAAGATTGGTGAAGTGAAATACAACGTAGGACTCAACTTGGCAGATGCATGGTCAGAAGTCATGAAACTTACCAACAATGAGAATGTGCCAAATGCAGGTCTCAACAAGAACCGTCTGATTGGCAAGCCACGCAACTCCATCTATGTATACAAGACAGCCGGACTTTTCCAAACCCAAGACGAGGTAAACGCTTACTACGAAAAATATTATTGGAACAAAGACCATACAGGACCTAAAGAAGGTAACATTCTCCCTGCACCAGGCGAGAAAAAGACCAACACGCTGCGTCCGGGTGCCCGCAAGTTGGTTGACCTCAACGGCGACGGTGCCATCACTCGCGACGATATCTACTACGCAGGCGATGCAGCCCCACGCCTCTCGTTCGGTCTCAAGTTAGGCTTGGAGTGGAAAGGCATTGATTTCAGTGCATTCTTCCAGGGCATCGGCAAACAAAAGATTCTTCGCACAGGCTATATGTATGCACCTTGGATTGCCAACTATACAAGGCAGAACAGCACCTTCCTTACAGGCACATGGACAGAAGACAATCCTAATGCCAAATATGCAATCATGTCTCGTGATGTAAATTTCAACAAATGGAATTACGAGAACAAAGATGTCAGCGTAACCGACAACAGATACATTCGCTTGAAGTCTCTTGTAATTGGCTACACCTTACCTAAGACATGGACCACTAAGATTGGTATCAACAACCTGAGAGTCTACTTCTCTGGCGATGACCTGTGGGAGTGGACCAAGGTGAAAGACGGTTACGACCCTGAATATGGAGAGGCTTCCAACAGCACATTCCCGTTCAGCCGCCAGCTGACATTCGGCCTCGACTTGACATTTTAAAGGAAAGAGCAAAAACATTCTAATGTAATTCGAACGATGTTCTAACACAATTAAAAAAGAAAACAATTATGAAATCGACTATAACAAAATTGTTTATGGCTTCAGCCCTCGTGGCAGGCTTGACCTCTTGCAGCGACTTTCTTGACAAAGAGCCGTTGTCGCAAGGAACAGAAGCTATCGCATTCAAGAACGCAACACAATTCCAACAGGCTGCCGACGCATTTATCGGGCATCTTCCTGGATGGAACTATGGTTCTTGGGACGGCAACACAGACATTACCGGACTCGGTTCCAACGGTGGAGCTGCTGCACCGGAAAGCAACGGCAACTGGAGCGGAAACTACAACAATATCCGCCAATACAATATTCTCTTGCAAAAGGCAGAGGCTTACACTGGCAACAAGACCGCCATCAACGCATCGATAGGTACCGCCTACTTCTTCCGGGGCATGGCTTACTTCAACCTTTTGAAGACATTTGGCGGTGTGCCTATCATAGAGAAGGTACTTGACGTATCTGACAAAGATATTCTGTATGGTCCACGCAAGAGCCGCTATGAGGTATTCAATTATCTTGTAAACGATCTCAGAAAGGCCATTGAGCTGCTTCCCAACGAAAAGTCAATTGCCGATGCCGACAAGGGACGTATCAGCAAGGAAGGCGCAGAAGCATTTCTCGGACGTGTCTTGCTCTACGAGGCTACTTGGGAAAAATATGTTCCCAACATCAACTATGACTTGGATGGCGACGGTACAGACAAGGGGGCAGGCAAGACAAAGCCTGAGGGCTATCCTTCTATTACCGATATGCTGACAGAATCCAAAAAGATGTCAAAGGCTGTCATTGACGAAGCTGAAAAGGGAACATACGCTCTTTGGAATGAATGCGACAGCTTGAGCTACTACTATCTCTTCAATATCGACGAGAAGGGTGGCAACATCAGCAACTTCAAGAATGTGGGCAAGAAGACCAACCATGAGTTTATCATCTACCGCAAGTATGATTACGACTTGAAGAAGGGCGGACTGAACATCAGCCATACCGTGAACTCAGGTCAAGGTGTACACATGAGCGCACAATTCGGAGAGTCTTTCCTCTGCCGCAACGGCTTGCCTATCAGAATCAGCAAGACCGGCAGCATGGCAGATGCAGAGAACAACCCCGAGTTTGAGGGATACGGTGAGTTCGCATCAGAGTTCCATAACCGCGACTACCGCTTTGTGGGTTCTCTGCTCTACATGCCAGACCGCACCTATTGGGGAAGCAGTCCTGAATACTTTACTCCTCATGCCACAGATGACGGAAAACCTTATCCTGACCCCATCTTTCCAAAGAACAACGAAGAATATGATTCTTCCGACCCTGCCTATTCCAGCAAGTGTGGCGTATTCCGCCCTGTTATCGGTGAGAACAGCACATTCTCCGGATATACAACGAGAAAGTACAACAGCGAGGGAAGCAACAGAAACGACAAGCAGGAGTCTGCCGACTGGCCTATCCTCCGACTTGCAGAAGTTTACCTCAACTATGCCGAAGCTACTTGCGAATTGGGTAATGGACAGATTTCTGACGAAGACCTGAACATCTCTATCAACAAACTTCGCGACCGCGCCCGTGTGGCTCACCTCACCAACGCTCTTATCAAAGACGTCTGGGATGCAGGATGGTGGGACTACAACACCAACAAGACCGTTTGCCACAAGATGAACATGCTTGATGAAATACGCCGTGAACGTGCGTGCGAGCTGTATGGCGAAGGTTTCCGCATGGATGACTTGAAACGTTGGGGCATTGCTCACATCAACCTTCGCGGTCAGAAGTTGGGTCGTCATATTTTGAATACAGCCTATACCAAATATACAGCCAACGACGTGAAGTATTTCGGCAAGCCATGTTACGACGAAAAAGAACGTCCTCTACAATACGGCATATATACCGGCACTGGCAAGAATGATCCAGACTACGGCCGATCCATCGCTACGTTGGCTGCCAACCTGCACTGGACACAGCGCGACTATCTGGAGGCTATTCCATTGCAGCAGATTCGCCTGAACCCTGCACTGACACAAAACCCTGGATGGTAATGCAGTTGACAGCTATAAAATAAAAACATGAGAAAAGGAGGACTTTGAAAATATTCATCGCCCTTCTTTTGTTTTACTTTAAAAAACGCTTTACCGATAAGTATAAGAACACCTCCGTTCGTATTAGTAATAAAATGAATGACATGAAGAAGATATTGACAACACTGGCATTGTGCCTCATCTCCTTTTCCATGGTGGCAAAAGACCGTCTCGTCATTTCACAAGCCCCAGTCGGCATCAATCTGAAGCATGACTTTGAAGTGAAGGCTCGCATCAATGGTGGAGAATGGAAGAATGTAGACACTTACGCCTTTAAAGTAGACCGTGTGGCAAATGCCAAACACAATGTAGAGACTACTTCGGTAGCTAAGTTTGAATTTGAAGGTAATGTTGAAATACAGGTAAAGAGTATTACTCAGGATATCAAAAGTTATAAGATTCGTCCTGACTCTTACGGAATAGAGGCTAAGCAAGATGGTAACACACTCACTTTTTCTCTCGACCGCCCTCGCTACCTCTCCGTAGAAATCAACGGCAACATCTACCAAAACCTGCAACTCTTTGCAGACAACATATTGGAAAAGCCAAAGGTAAAAAAGAAAGACCTGATGTATTTCGGTCCTGGCGTACACGATTTCAAGGGCGACTCCATACACATTCCTTCAGGCAAGACAGTGTATATAGACAACGGTGCCGTTATAAAAGGATGGCTATCTACCTACAAATCAAACAATGTGAAGATTATCGGCCATGGCATTGTAGCGCCAGGACACCATGAAGGTATCATGGTAAGATACAGCAAGAATGTGTACATCGACGGACCTTTGACAACACAACTTCCTGTTGGCGGCAGCGACTCTGTAACAGTAAAGAATGCCAAGGTGATAAGCTGGTATGGTTGGGGTGACGGATTCAACATCTTTGCCAGCAGCAATGTCTATCAAGAGCATCTCTTTGCCCGCACCAGTGATGACTGCTCAACCATCTACTGCACCCGCAAAAATTACCATGGCGGTTGCAAGAACATCACAATCAAGGACTGCGTGTATTGGGCTGATGTGGCCCACCCTATCATGATAGGCTTGCATAGCGAGACTCCGGAGGACGAAGTGGTGAAGAATGTGCTCTACGACGATATTGAAATTCTTGAACATGCCGAGAACCAAATTGACTATCAGGGCTGTATCGGCATCAACGATGGCGACAACATTACGGTAAAAAACGTAACATTCCAAAACTTCAACATCGACAACATACGAAAAGGAATGCTCCTGAACTTCCGCGTATGCTTTAACAAGAAGTATTGCACAGCACCCGGTCGCGGCATAGAAGACATTACTCTGCGCAACATTGCCTATCATGGTACTGCCCCAAACATGGGAATCATAGCAGGATACGACCAAAACCGTATGGTAAAGAACATTCACTTTGAAAATTTCACTGTCAACGGCAAACTCATTTCCGATGATATGCCGGACAAGCCCAAATGGTACAAGACTGCTGATATGGCAAACATATACGTAAACGACCATGTGGAAGGAGTAACCTTCAGTAAATAGAATAAAGGATTGGCTGCAATCAATGGGGGCTGGCAAAGATGTCAGCCTCATTTTGTTTTATACTACTGACAAGGCTGCATGAAACCAAAAGCCAACAAAGCGTATAAAAACAAAAAAGGACTAAGAATGTTTCACAACAGTCTTAATCCTTCGTTTTCTAACTAACTTATTATCAACTATTCATTACTCATTTTATATTTCTGTTGCAAAGATACGGCATATCACTCTTATTTTATAGCATTTTTTAGAAAAAACGAACGTAAACGTTTGCGGATTACATAGAAATTGCTATCTTTGTAGAAATATGCATTTACATGTATGCTGTAAAAGCAACATTTAACCACCATGTAAAAGCATGCATATATCAACTATTCTGAAAAACGCAAATTGCGGAGAGACCTTGTGGAAAGTTTTCTTACGCGATAAAAACTAACATTATTTCAGCAACAAGATGAAACAACGTAGAACTTCGCTAAAAGAAATGGCAGAACTGCTTGGGGTAAGCATAGCAACCGTTTCAAGAGCATTACGAAACTCTCATGAAGTGGGTGATGACATGAAACTAAAGGTACAGGATCTGGCCAAGAAACTGAATTACAGGCCTAATCCTTTTGCCCAAAGCCTAAGAAGAGAGAAGCCACGTGTAATAGGCGTAGTGGTGCCAAATCTTGTTACCCATTATTATGCCGCAGTGCTGGACGGTATAGAAGATTATGCCTCTAAAGCAGGCTATGCAGTGATAGCTGCCAACAGCCATGAAGACCATGAACGCGAAGAGAAAGCCATTGACAACTTTGTGGGAATGTATGTAGAAGGCATTATTGCCTGTCTGGCACAAGATACGGTAGACTATTCTCACTTTGAGGAAATCCATAACATGGGGTTGCCTTTAGTGTTTTTTGCCCGTACTTGCCTACCCGATTTATTTTCATCAGTAGTGTCTAACGGCGACGTGGCTGCCATGGCAGCCACGCTCCATTTGATAGATACAGGCAGCAAGCGTATAGCCTTTGTGGGCGGTCCTAACCATATTGATATGGTAAAAAGACGCAAACACGGCTACTTGGAAGCACTGAGAGAACGCCGCATAGGCATAGACCGCTCCATTGTTATCAACGGAAATATAGATTATGACAAAGCGCGTGAGGCCACCATCAATATGCTAAAGCGTGATGACAGACCCGATGCTATTCTTGCGTTCAACGATATTCTTACTTATGCCGCCTTTGACGCCATCAAGACATTGGGGCTGCGTATACCCGAAGATGTTGCTATCATAGGATTCTCTGAGACAGAATCGTCGCTCTTTGTTACGCCAAAGTTATCGGTTATATCAGACCAAGCCCATTTGACTGGCGAGAAAGCATGTGAATTGTTGCTCAAAAACATTGGCGGAGACAAGCATATATATAAGGAGGTAGTACCCATGTCGCTCAATATTCGCGAAAGCTCCGCCAAGTATCAATAGCTCTTTATAACAACAGATATACTCTTTTATCGCATAAAAATCCCTTGGTTGCACTGCGTTTATAGTGCAACCAAGGGATTTTCTTTTAGAAAGGATACCCCACAGCGAAGTGCAGTGCTTGTCCATTCTTAAACTTCGGAATGTTAAAGTAGCCACTCTTGCCCGTTTCATAAGGTACATGGAGACCGATGCCCCAGTCGACTCTGATAACCAAGAACTCAAGATCATAACGCAAACCGACACCAATTCCCAACGCCATCTCTTTGGGCACATTCTGCAATTTGAACTGTGCGCCAGGCCGGTAGCTGTCATTTCTTACGGACCAAACGTTGCCCGCATCCAAAAAGGCGGCTCCATACAGATTGTCAAACATGTTGAAACGATACTCAAGATTAAGCTGAAGCTTGATATCGCCAGTTTGGTCAAGATACGAATGCCGCGTTTCCGTAGTGTAAGAGCCTGGACCCAAGCTTCTGACAGAGAAGGCACGCACACTATTGGCACCGCCAACATAGAATTGTTCGCTGTAAGGCACACTGCGGCTGTTGCCATAACTGTAGGCGATACCGCCATTGACATGGGCCACAAGCTGAGCTTTCTGCCCTGTTTGCCATATTTTGGTAAAGTCTGTTTCTAACTTGATAAACTGTGCATAAGGGTTTTGAAAGAGCTGTTTGCCCACAGTGCCCCATTTTTTGCCAGCCGCCATGTTGACAAGAGACAACACATTACCCGACTCTGTCAGTGTGGTAGACCACACTATAGGATTACGGTGCTTGGTAACACTGCTGTAAGTAAACGAGTATCTCATCTTAGGTATAAACACATTTTGCATAGATGCCTCCAGATAAGGATTGGCATTGACGATAGAATCAAACCTTTCTGTGGTATAGTTAAGCTTCTGATATTGCAGCGTCAGCGGACTAAATTCATGACGTTGCGTCAATGTGCGTTGCCATTTATAGGTCCACTCACCACTCACAGTGTGCATCTTGAAGTAACTTGGGCGTTTTAGCACATTAGAAGACACCTTGGCATAGGTAGACGGAGTGGTCTGATACAGGCGCCGCTTCAGAAAAGGGACGAGCAATCGCGGAAATTCTATCGAAGCATCAGCACCATATTCATAAGAGTTTAAATCAGAAGATTTGCCTCTGACATCACCTCCCTTTTGCCATTCGTAAGATCCGTGCAGATTAATATCAATCTTCTCGCCTCCTCTGAAAGCATTACGCTTGGTAAAACCTACTACCAATTCAGGTCCCGTTCGGCCGTTAATCTTGTTGGTATAATTGGTTTCTACATAAAAATCATAAGGCTTGCCAAAGGTGCAGGTAAGGTTTAAGTCAAGTGTATCACACATAGCAGTGGTGTCTCTGGGCGTAAAACCAAACTCGATAGAGTTAAACAGTCCTGAACTATTGAGCTTATTGGCCGATTCCAAGTACTTGCCATAATTAAACATTTGCCGTGGCCACAACTTCAAGTCGCGCAAGATGACACGCGCCCTGATAGGTGGCTTGCGGCCATTGAAATGCAAATGCAGCGCTCGATAAACAATAGAGTCGCGTAAAGGCTCCATATATTGCTTTCTAATATTCATGTTCAAGTTGCCTATATACCACTTGTGCTTGGCAGCATTGCCAATATTGTCTGCCATCTGCAAACGCAGATGTACTTTTCCAGCTACGGCAAATGTATCGGCAAGATACGAAGCGTAACTTGACTGATAGTAATAATAACCATTGTTTTTAAAGAGCTTGGCCAATCGCTCACGCTCTGCATCCATCGTGGCTGCATCAAAAGGCGACCCGCTCTTTATCAAAGCAGCACCTTTATTGGCTTGAATTATACTGTCAATATCAGAAGGAAAGTTGACATAATGCAGTGTATCAATCGTGTAAAGGTGGCCCATGTTTACAGTGTATTCAACCTTTACTTTCTTTGGATTCTTTTGTTTAATCAGCTTATATTCCACACTGCTGTTCAAGTATCCATGGTTGCGCAATACCGATTGTGCCACAGAAGCTCTTAGCTGTGGGTTCACATTGCTCATCAGCACAGGAGCTTTGCCAAATGTCTTGGTTATCCAAGCAGATA
Organism: uncultured Prevotella sp.; assembly: GCA_937907705.1. Classification (GTDB taxonomy): domain Bacteria; phylum Bacteroidota; class Bacteroidia; order Bacteroidales; family Bacteroidaceae; genus Prevotella. Next base: position 58,230 of record CALCVP010000079.1, read on the forward strand.
TTTTTCCGTCAGATCCGGCAAAAGCATTATAAATCCACAGACGATAAGGAAAAGGCGTGCGATAATAAGAACTGCCAAACAGCGCACCGTTAGGAGCTGTGGCAAGGGCCGCTTCTACCTCTTCGCTGGTAGTAGTAAACTGCTTGTTTTTCTCGTAATTGGTATAATTTATTTTTTTCAGACCAACAAACAACTGGTCGTCATCAGGCACACTGCTGGTGGTTGAGCAAGATGCAAGCATCCATATTCCTAAAAGAAGAAATACGAATGGCACTTTTTGCCACCCTTGTTGAATAACATGAGCCATGGTGTGCAGTGTTGATTGTTTTCTCATTTGTCGTGATTGTTACTTCTGTTAGTGCACTATTTTGCAGCGTCTTTACTCTTTTGAACAGTAGAGTCTGTAGGAACAGCAGCATTGTTCTTTGTTTTCTTAAAGCTGAAGATATCTTTAAAGTGTTGTAAACTGCGGCGCCATATCAGGCCAACGCCAAACTCTCTGGTCGTACCTTCTAACCAATCGTAGGCATTATTGTCATAAAACAGCTTTACATACTTCTCCGATGAACTGCCCAAACGGTACTCAAAAGTTACATTATCAAAGAAGCTTTCATTTTGATTGGTTACATCAGCACCCGTAGACACCTTTCCTCCTACAACAATACGCAGTCTATTATTCCAGAAACGCTTTGCAAACTTGAATGAATAATCCGTATGCGTGTTGCCACTGGCATCTGTTGAGTTGTCAAGGCCAAAGCTCAAGTCGAGCGTTTTAAGTGCAGTGCCCGTAATATTGTTGATTTCGCTTTGCAAGAAAGAGCTCAATGCATTGTTCATAGAGAAGCCACTGGTGTTGCCATCTGCCAAATACATACCAGTAGTAAGCATCGTAACCGCCAACTTACCCCGCTGACCTGCACCCATAGCTTGCAACTCATTATGAATCGACATGTCTTCTGGTGCATCCAAGGTAAACTCCAAGCCCATGTCAGAAAGGGTCTTTGTGATGATTACGCCACAGTCAAACTCTACCGTACGGCCTTGTCCACTGCTGCCTTGCGACACAGTAGCTTTGGTACGTTCGGTAGCGGTAATGTTGAGTTTCGGGTTCATCGGATCGCCAGTAAACTCTATATAGCTGCCATCTTGTATCGTAAATGTTTTCAAAGGTATAACAGGCAGAGAGTATTTCATTTCTCCATTGTCGAGCGTATACTTGCCTGTCAAACTTAACTCATCGGCAGCATTGTATCTCATTCGCAAGTTTCCACCTCCTATCAGGTCTATATAGTTGGAATGAGAGTCATTTAAATAGCATATAATATGTGCTCCTTGGTCAATATTTAGGCTCAAATCCATGTTGAAGCCTGATATAGGTTCGTGTTTAACAACAGTGTTGGCAGTATCTGCAAAACTGGTAAACTTAACCAATTCGTCCATCTGGTTATCTGTGGTAAGTGGCGAATCGCGCAATATATATGCCATATCTGTAGATCCTAACACATTGATTCTACCTTGCATATTCAGGTTATTGACAGGACCGTTGATACGTGCCAAAAAGTCAACATACGCCTTTCCGTAAGCCACACTATGACTGTTCTCCTTGGCATTAATCAGCTGAAAGTCATTAGCCATCATGCTCATATTCAGCTGCATGTTGTCTGTATGTGAGAAATCAAGGTCGCCGTTCACCTTTAATTTATTGGAGTTGTTGGCGGCCAGATTGAAGTTTTCAAACAACAGATGACTTCCAACAATGCGCAAAGGACCTTTATCCGCCTTCAAACTGATGCCATATTGTGCACTTTTCATATAGCAAGAGTCCAATGTCAGTTCACCGTTGGCATCAGGTCTGCTCAAAGGCCCCTTTACACTCAGTGTTCCATCTGCATAACCCGTAAAAGCCAAGATACCATCCGGCATGAAACCATTGAACAGTCGCAATGGAGTATGCTCCAAAGTCAATGTAGCATCCAAGTTACCTTGGCCTTCAGAGTTATAATTACCTGTAATATTAGCCACCTTATCATCGTTGCACATTAGCATGCCGTCTACATAATGCGTACCGTCAGCCTGTGGCATATAAACAAATTCGGTGCTTATATTTCCCATTTTTACACCTTCATATACCATATTGTCAATAGACAATGATGATGAAACAGACATCTCTTCCGGCTTCTGTATAAGGTGGAAGTCGCCGTTCATAGTGCCTTTAATATCTGGCATATATGGTATAACCGACAAAATCTTCTCTAACTCAAACCGGTTGAGTGCGACTGTAAGATTCTGGAAGGCTACATCGTCATCATCATCGGTATATACATGCACACCCATTCCGTCATCAGCTTTCAGCTTCAAATCAGCAGAGATGCGCTTGTTAGACTTCATGTAGATATAGTTATCCTTGTTTACCTCAAACTTCTTGTAGCCTAAAATAGGGTCATCGTCAAGCAAATGCAGTTTAAAACCATCTTCCTCAAGAGAGGCTTCCATACCCAATTTCAATCCAAGCACATTCTTGGCATCATAGAATTGAACATTCATTCCTGAGCCTTTTTCAAACACATAGCCGTCAATCAGTGCGTTAAACACATATTGAGGGTTCGTTTTTCCATTGCGCACCTGCGCGTCATAGGTGCAGTGCGTAGAGTCAGAAGCCACATTAAAGCGTATTGTATCCAGTCTGATAGATGCGTTTTGAAGGGCTATCAACTCTACATCACCATTCAGACCACTGCGTGGTGAGGAGGTCATATCAATGGTAGCCTCTTTAAAGGTGTAGCCTTGGCGTGCCAAGAAACGACTGAACGGGTTTTCTTTTCCTGTGGCAAGATTAAGTTGAGCCAACGGAAGCTGCCTGTGTAATTCCACAATATCAATATGCTTGTTTTTGAGTTCGCAAATCAATTCGTTTACAAAGTGTTGGCTCTTTGCCATTACTTTCTTGTAGCCCCCACTACCATTAAAGAGCAAGTGGAAATCTCCACAGCGTGCAGCCACATGTGTTGTGTCAGCCCTTGAATAGAGTTCCATGGTAAGATTATCCGGATGATACACCTTGCCTGTGTCAATGATGGCAATATCTTTTACAATACCATTAACAGCTATGCTTGTTTTCAAATCAGTTTCCAAATCCACTTGGCCTGTAAGTGCCGTACTTAAAGGTGCTTTAGCTATATGCATCTGCTGCCAATCGGCATGTTCCACATCGGCTAATAGCGAAGCTTTCAGCAACTTTCTGTTGAGCAATGCATTGATGGTAACCATACCTTTCAGCAGCGGATTGTTACTCGTCATGCTCATGTTGGCTTTTCCCTGACCAATATGAGCAGCCAACTCCATACCATTCAGGTTGTATTTGTCAAAACTAAAGTGGCTGACAGCAGCTTTGGCTTCCAACCGCATAGAAGGAGACAGCAGATTAGTGCCTGCTCCATTGAGGGCTATATATCCAGAGAAGTCGCCCAATCCATTGTCAGGAACGAATTGATTGAGCTTCAGGTTTTGGGCTTCCATATTAGCTTTGTAAACCATTTTAGCCACATTAATATGTGCGTCAGCTTTTAGCTTTCCCCCTCCTTGTGTAGCCAGCAGATGTGCATCATACTGCTTGCCATTCACTTTTACATTGCCTTTTATCCCTATTCCCTGTGGTATTCTCACCGAAGAGCCTGCCAATAAGGCGTTTACAAAGTCCAAACGATAAGTTTTGACATTCATGTCAATGTCAGCTTTCAGCTTATTCATATTGTTCAGGCGTGCTGCATAACCTTTAGCCGTGAGTTTAAAGGCGGTAGGCAAGTTAACCACCAAACCCGCAAAGCGTGCCATCTTCATGTTTCCCGTGAGCACGGTTTCCACTGTCAACGGTCTATTAGGCCACTTGCGTATGAATGAGGTAGGCATACCTCCCAACAGTTTCATGATGTCTTGCTTGCCAATACTGGCATTAGCTGTCAGATGCAGTTTGCCCGGTGCGGTTTCGTCCATGACGTTTAGGTCCATGGCAACATGGGCAGCCAACTGTGAGTTAGGGGTATAAAGTTTCAGATTAGGTAGCCATATCTTTGTAGAATCAAGACTGATACGGCTGGAAAGACTGTCTATGCTGATACCGCTTTTCTCTTTAAAACTACACTTTCGCAAGTTCATACTGAGTTTAGGCTGGCAAAACTGAAACGAGTCAATGCCTACTGTCACCTGCTTAAGAGCAATATGGTTCACATCCAGCCCTTTTGTATGTACTTTAAAGTTATTGTCATAAGCTATACAACCCTCTGTCCAGTCCAGTTGCTTCAGCTTGTAAAGATTCTTATAAAGGTCAAAGAAGCCCCCACGTGCGTTGAAATTACCCAATGTTGCCGCTACTTGCAGCGTATCACCAGGCATGTGTACTGTAACATTTGCACGTGCTATATTGAGCTTGTCTACCTTTATTTTCCAGTAAGTAGGTGTCTTTGTCGTGTCAGGAGGCACAGTATCACTCAATTCTACATTGACACGGGCATCCTTGAGCAATGCGTTGTTTACATTGACCAGTTGTTTTCCCCAGTCAATGGCATCGCTTTTTACATAGAGTCTGCCCACATTTCCCTTGATGCGGGCTTCATGTACAAAGTTGGTTGTATTGAGCTTCAGTTGGTTAAAGTCAAGTTTGTTCACCACCACACGTTGCTTCAGCAGTGGCAACAGCTGTATATTTACCACCAGTCTCTTCACATCTGCCACAGTATCTTTTACTTGTGGCATGGAGTCATTGGGCTGTATCATCTTAAAGTGCTCTACACTGAGGTCGAGCGGAAAGGCCAATGACACATGTCCCACGCTGATGTCTAATCCTGTTTTCTCAGAGGCTACGGATGCAACTTGCCGTACCATCCAGTTCTGTATAGGTGGTATATATAGCAAAATGGCAAGAATAATGAACAGAAGTATCGGTGTCAGCAAGATACCAATACCCCATTTAGCCGTCTTTTTAATATTCACAGTAATATTTAGTATAAGAAATCAGTTGAACAATAGATATCTATATTGCAAAGTAAGCAAATATTTTGGAGAAAAAGAAACAAATTATACATAAACTTTAAAAGTGCCATTCATTTACTTCTGCCACAGCATCTTAATGAATTTTTCTACTGAATGCACAGCCTCAACATGCCAACGGTATGAGTGATCCGCCCATATAGCAATGCGCCCCACTTGGGTATGTCCAAGTGGGGCGCAGAAAAAGTATGTTGTGACAGCTTAGTTGATAACTATATCGCCTGAACCTGCTACATTATCATCATGATGGTTGACGATACCTGTAATGCTGATGTCGCCCGAACCGGCTATTTTATTGGTAGCCTTATTGATTTTCGCATTTTCCACTTCAATGTCTCCTGAGCCGGATATGCTGAAGAAAGATGTGTCTGTAACTAACTTCTTCAGATCTATATCGCCCGAACCGGCTATCTTTGCAGTAATATTGTTGCAGATAAGATTATTGATATCAATGTTTCCAGAGCCTGTAATCAGCAATTTTATACTGCTGGTGTCTATCTTCTTTTCACACTCAAACTCGCCAGATCCGATGATGCTTACAGCCAAGAGATTTGGTGCAGTAACATAGATGTCTACATCATCACTGTCGCTCCAGAAGTTGCCATATCCTTTAGATTTGGCTTTCACATACAGAGTCTTGCCCACTACTTGAACAGACAGCCGCTCCCTGCTTTTTGCTGTACCTCTTACAGACACGGAAATCTTGTCGCCTTGTGTAAAATGTACATCATAGGATCCTGCTATTTCTATGTTTTCAAAATATGGTGTCTGCACAGCCTGTGTTGTTACTTTACTTCTTTGAGCACCGCTTAACCTGTGTTCACATGCTGACATGGCCATGGCCATGAGCGCAAATAGTACTAATAATGTCTTCTTCATATCGTTACTGTTTTTATGGTTATGTTGTTTATTAGACGTAGCGAAGTACGAAAAGGTTGCAATACGGATAAAAAATATTCAATAAACAAGTGCTCATACTTATTAAAGCATGTGTCAAATGCTTTTTGAATACATTCGGAATGCTTATCGAATAGCAACAAAACGCTGTTCTAAACCCATCCTAACAGCCTGCTGACAGTGGCTGCACATCCTCCTCTTCCACTTCACAAGTGTCAAACCCCATTTCTTTTGCTTTGTCTTGAGGAAAGGTATAATAGACAGCTTGCCCCACTGTACACACCTCACCAGCCGCATTTTGCAAAGTAACCTCTATGGTTACAAGGTTTCTCAGCTGCGAAACAATGTGCCCACGCAGTGTAAGCATAGGTTCTGTGGTCATCACTGGCTTTTTGTATTTTATCTCCAACTTGGATGTAACCCCACTTGTCTGCATTTTTCTGAACACTACCCAACCTGCTGTTTCATCAATCAGTGTAGACAGTATGCCACCATGCATCGTGTTAATCCAGCCCTGATAGTGAGTCTGAGGTTTCCAATAGCTTACTATATCATTGCCGTCTTCATAAAATTCCATGTGTACTCCCAATGGATTGTCAGGGCAACAGCCAAAGCAGTCGTATCCTTCTCTGTGTACCCAGGGGTTCTTTATCTTCTTCATAACTTCTTTTTGTATTTTGTTTGCTGTTTGTTTACACAGAAGGCGTAGCATTGTTCGCTACGCCTTCTGTATATATTGTCATTGTCTTCTGTACATACTGCTATAATGTACACCTGCACATTAATATTATCAGAAGGTCAGTCTCACCATGAATCGGATGCCATTCTTTTTAGCGGTAGGCAGGTCAAGATAGTTAAGACGCCTTACATACTGTATGTGAATAATTTTGAATATGTTGTGAATACCTGCTATCAACTCCATATAGGGGCGATGTGGATTCATGACATACGAGCCTTCAGGAAATGCCATGAGCATGTTGTCGCCTGCATTTTGTGGCAATGCAGGATTGTTTTTGTCGCTCAGTGAACCCCACAAGCATTTAAATCCCAAGTATTCGCGCCACTTCAGCTTCTTGAGCAGCGGTATACGGTTGAATATCTTGCCGTTTAAGTCCCACGACCAGTCAAAACTTGCATACCTGTCATTGAGGAACTCCATGTTGTTAATCATGTTGAAGGCCTCATCACTGATAATGTAAGAGAGGTTGGCAGCAGGCATGATAAGCAGTGGATAAGGCACCTTGTTCCATTGTGCGCCCACTTTTATCTGTGTATCCATTTTTCCCCAGCTGTTCAGCCAAAAGCGTTTGTAGATGCTGGCCTCTGTAAAGTTGTAGTTATATTCACCTCCGAGCACACCTTTAATGCCCATAGAGTGGCTCAAGGTGAATACCGGTGCATCCAGATTGACAGGCAATCGGCGCTGCTTGGTGTTTACAAAGGTCTCGCCAGGTGCATAGCGAAATTCCAAATGCGCCTCAGTAGTGCGTATCTTTCCATGATGCAACAAGTCCGTAAAGTTGTTTTGCTCAGACAATGGCAAGAAGTACATCTCGCCACAAGCTTCATTTTCTTCTGTCTTCAAACTGACAGTAGTCTTGAAGCCCCAGTCTTCTTCACGCTCAAACGATAGCTTCTGCCTGTTGTAGAACATCATTTTCTCTACCTTAGACCATTTAAATGCAGTAAACACATTATCTTTGTCTGTGTGTACAAACTTGTCTGAGGGCGAGCATACATCATAAGCTGAGCTGAACGACAAGGTACGCTTAGGAAACTCTCTGGGCAGATAGTCTTTCTTGTTGAATGAGTAGGTAACTGTACCTTCGTAGTAATTCTTGTCGCTTTTCCAGCCTCGCGCATAGTAACCTGATGCAAACCAATGCGGATTAAGGTTGGCTGTGGTTTGTGCACTGACACGTGTGCGCAAGCCATCAATAAAGTTTTTGCTTATCATGGTGTTGATAGGACCTATATCCACCTTGCTTGGATGGTGTGGTCCACCTGTTTCCACAAAGTTTTCAATAAACGCCTTGATGCCAAATATGATGTATTTAAATCCTTTGGTATTGCTAAGATTATTGATAAATGCATCCATAGAGCTTTCGCTCTTGGTAAGTTCCACCGCCCTATACTGGTTCCAGAATTTGTCGCCTTTCATCCTTGAGTCAGCTTCATGCCTTACTTCCGCCTTTCCTTTGAACAGTTTGTCAGGCAGTTCGTCAAAGGCATAGTCAGACATTCGTGTAGTTCGCATGACAATCACCTTGCTTAAAAATTTGGCAATGGTCATCTCTACAAACATGTCATCGGTAGTCAGCGCCCATTCTCCGTTAGGAAGCTGTGTGTATTCCTGTATCACGTTAAGATTGTCTACAAAGTTAACATCGCTCTTCTTGGGCAGTGTCAGTTTGCATTTCTTTACATGCAGTGTAGAATCACTCAGCACCCACAGCTCACCACGGAAGCCAAAGTCTTGCTGATTGTTGGGCAAGAATTGCAGATGAAAGCACTTTTCACGGTCTACATATACAGTGTCTACTATGTAGTAGCGATAAAACTGTATGGCATCCTTACCGATAGGGCTGGTAAAAGGATACTGCAACAAGCGTATCTGGTCATCATAGATGTTGACATCTGTAAACACATCCTTGAGCACAGTATTGAGTATGTCTCCTGTTTCTATCAGTTCGTTTACGCCCGTAGTGTTTTGTCCCATTACGATAGTCTTCTCCGTCTTGGGACTTTTCCTGAATATGTTCTTTGTAACGGTCTCGTCTACCGACACTGGCAGTATGAGCTTATTGTTATAAGGGCATGGTTCTATCTGGTTGACCAGCCACTTTTTCTTCTTCATCTTGTCGCTCTCCAAATCAGAAGCCTTGATATCGTTGAGCGCCAATGTTATCTTCTGATATTTGTTGTACTGCAAGAAGTCGTGGTTGTGCAGGTCTGTCAGCTTCTTGGCAGCTATCACCCTTCGCATCAGTGCCACCGCAGGGTTGTCCTTTCTCCTGTATTTGGAACGTTTTGACTTAATGGTAACGCCTTGCAAGTTCTTTGTATCGGGCTTGAGGGTAATACGCATTTTGGCAGGCGTATTGGGACCTATCAATATGCGCAAGGTTTGATATCCGATAGCACTGAAAGTAAGGTAAGCGCCATTAATACGCTGAACGACAAACTCGCCCCCCGCATTGCTCGATTTGGCAATCTTGTTGTTTTTGTATTGCAAGCTGGCAAACGGAATGCTGTCGCCATTGGCAGCATCCACGATAACACCCGTGATGTTCTGTGCCATTGCCACCTGTGTCATCATCCAAAGAAGCAATATCAGTAGTTTCTTCATGTTGTTGATTGTTTCCTAAATTGAAATGTAAAAACTAATACCTTATATTTATATCATTATATTGTGTCGTGTCGCCACCTGTTTGCAACAGGGTGTAGCCGTCATACAGCCCACTCAAATAGAAGTAGAGCGCAGAGCATAGCTTTACAACAGTGTGAGCAGCTGCTGCAAGTCAGTGATAATGGCGTCAGGCAAGCTTTCATCGTATTGCTCATCGGTCCATCCTTCTCCTTTGAACCATACTGTTTGGCAGCCAATCTTTTGGGCTGGCGTGATGTCTTTGTAGAAGCTGTCGCCCACTACTACCGTATCTTCTGCCTCCATGCCGAGTGCCTCTACACCTAACTTAAAGATGCGTGGGTCTGGCTTGCGTATGCCTACTACCGCAGATTCTATAATATGGCTGAACAAACGGTCGAGCTGAAACTCTTGCAGCACTACTCCCACATTGCCATAGAAGTTGCTTACCAGCACCATAGGATATTTTTTGCTGATGCTTTCCAGCACTTGTTTGCTGTGTGCCGTCTGTTTCTTTACACCGCTGTACACCCAATCGAGCACCTCTTGATGCTTCTGTCTGTACTCCTGTTCTGAAACATTCCAATAGTTTTTGGTCAGGAGAAGTTCCATCTCAATGTGCAGTTTAGCCTCTATTGTCTTATAAAAGGTATAGTCTGGCTTGATAACGGGTGTTATTGCCAAGGTACGTTCGCCATGCACATAGGCTTCTCTGAACTGATCTTCCGTAACGGGTATGCCGCATTGCCGGTAAGCATGCCACAACACCTTGCCCCAATGACACCCCGCTGTGTCAAGTGTGCCGCCGTAATCAAAAATACAACCTTTTATATTTAGAGCTTTGCCATTATCCTTTTGCATAGATTCTCATGTTTTTTGTGCATATAAATATAGAGAATATTCATCACTGTTATCTCGATGAGCAAGTAAATCCACGGGCAGTTCAGCAAACAGGTAACATAAATGCAGATAGCCCGCGTGTTGAAAGTCAAAATGTTAGTGTACTTCATCAAGGGTCTACTGCCATTCAAGAACTCTTCACGCAATGCGGCAGGCATCTCACCGACATTAGAATACTTGGCTTTCAGGGCTTTGCTCAGCTGCTGAAAGGCCGGTGTACGATGCTCTTGACTCTTACAGTAGTTGGCATAATTGTAATAGAAGAGCTTAGACATGACAGCACCTTTCTTGGGCAACTCCTCGTATATCTTGCGCTGACTGGCATAGTTGTCCAACTCACTACCCTCTTTTCCTTTCAGGAAGAACAAGTGTATCTGCCGATAATAGTCAGAAAGCGAACTTTGGGGCGAGTGGCACAAGAAGCCTGACAGTATGGCCAATGCCCAAATCCATATTCCCCAGTGCACATCAGTGCCCGGCATGTCTTGCCCTTGCAGGCGAAGCGCAATCGCCACATAGATGGCAAAGAACCACACATCGCCAGAGAAGCCATCAAGCATACGGCCTATCAGTGTCTTCTGACCTGTCAAGCGCGCCAATTGTCCATCTGTCGAGTCGCAGAAGTTGGCAAACATCAGCAGCAAGATACCTGCTATGTTGTGCCATAGGTCGGTGTAATAAAACATCCATCCTGCTGCCACTCCCAAGAATATAGACAGAATAGTAATGGTGTTGGGATGAACACCCAATTGCTTCCATATCAGTGCAAACACCAAGCCTATTGGTCTTGTAAAGTATACGTCAAGCCACTCTTCGGTGTCTTGCGATTTGAATGATGCGTGAAGCATCTCTTTGAAACTGCTCATTTTCTATTTTCCGTGTGTAAGCAGCTGTGCTTTTGGGGGCAAGACTATGGCTTGTCCTGTGCAACACAGCTACATTGTTGTGTCAATTACTGTTGTTGTTACCCTATGTTTCCGCTTGCAAAAGCCGTCTCCGCTACTGCCTATTGGGCAACCATCCTTTCTCTTTTGCCATCATAGCCACTTTAGCAGCAATGGCGTGTGCTGCCTCTTGGCGACAGCGCGAAAAGCTGGGCCAATCATTGAAGTCGATGATAGCAAAGGTGCCGTCTTTCCTCACAATACAGTCGCCGCCATAAACCATGAGACCTGTCAATGCTGCCAAGCGTGAGGCTTGCTCAGACAACTGTACCATATTGAAGCCAAAATGGTGTGCCTGACCATTAAATTGCTCATCGCCAAACTTAAATTGACCATCGTCAGAGGGATAGTACACCTTGAAGAAAGGTGTACCTGCCACACCATAAAACTTCAGCAGGTCGCCTTTTACATGGGCTGTTATCACGATATTGTCGATGCCTCGTTTCTTGAAGTCTGCCACAATGCTCTCTCTCTCTGCTTCAGTAGCAGCAAATCTTACATCATCATGGCTCTGCGCTGCCTCATCACCCCGCTTTATCCACCATCCGTCAGTGCCCGTAAGCGGTGCTGCCGGTATGTGGTGTTGCCGCATGGCGGCATCAATCTTGGCTCTGGCGCATGCCGTTATGCTCTCTGGCGAGTTGACTACGACAGTCCCTTCCGCTTCTTTCTGTGCCAGTATCTGCTGTGTCTGCTTCAGTCTGCCCATGGTCATGACCACCTGGCAGGGTGTGTCTGCTGTCAACTCTTCTTCTGTAAGGTAACTTACCTCATAGCCCATTGCCTGCAGTTCTGCGCCAACAGCTTGCAGTATGAGCCGGTCTTTTTCTACCGAGTTGGGCGAGAAGCGTTCAGCTCTGTATAAACCGAGAATCTTAGTCATTACTGCTCTGTTACAAACTTTTCGGCTTTTTCTATGTCTGAGGCATGGTCTATATCAAATACCTTGCTGAAAGGGCGTGCCACCAGCTTGCATCCAGCTTTTATCAAGCCCCTCTGAAAGTTGCGCATACGGCTCTCTCCGCGTGCTATACACTCGTCAAGCACCTTGATGCTTCTCTGAGTCAGGCCATAAATTCCGCCCGATACATAATGACAACTAGCCTGTGTATCGAGGAAGCCCGTGATAAGTCCCTGTTCATTTACATCCACATAGAGAGGCTTTTCATCGTCTATATAATCGGTAACGACCATCATGCCGTCTTCTTTATTTTGGCGAACATCCTCTTCAAAGGCATGAATAAAATCTGTAAATTCGCTTTCCTTGAATATCGTGTCTACGGTAGTGAGGCAGAAAGCACCTCCTCTGATGTAGCGACTGATTTCATAAAAGCTATGCATGGAACTGGGTGTAGTCTTTACTACAATGGTCAAGGGCACAGATACACCGTTCAGACCATTATGCTTGATGTCTTCCAAATGTGCTTTTACATCGGTCATAAATTCATTGCAAATTACAACAATGTCTTCAGCACTATTGTTCATGAACACGCGAATAAGTCTATCTATCAGACATTCGCCATTAATCTTAACCAAAGGCTTGGGTTCTCTCACGCCCTCGTGAGCCAAGCGCGAACCTTCGCCCGCTGCAATAATTGCGTATCTCATAAATTGTACAATCGATATCTAATCGGGTGCAAAGTTAAATAAATAATGTATTACACAGAAAACTTTTCGCTGTTATTTTGTTTTTACAATAAAATTAGACATTTTTTAGGGCTAATTAGAACAACTTCCGGTAGCTACAAAAGCGGTAAGCAGGTGTTCAAAATTAATCGTATATTACTTTCGCAGAATGATTGCGACAGCAAATATATGCAAAAAGAAACGCTTAACACCAGTTAACACCAAGATGTGTGCAAGCAAAAATATTGACATTTATTTTTTACCGTTTAACCTTTGCCTTGCTACTCTACCGCTCTCTTTTGCCGTTTTCATCGTTCTCTACCCGCAATTTTCATGCCATTATATGGCTAAAGCTATGCTTTTTTCTCCTAAAGCATAGCTTTACGAAGGTAAAAGCGGTGCTCTTGCCATGCAATAACGGTGTTTTTGGCTGCTGAAAGCGGTGTTATTACAGTGGAATTCATTGCACATCATTCATTATATATTAGCTATACTATTGATATACAGCAAAATACAGTTGCACACAATGACTGTCATTCTACGCCATCAGATATTAAAAGAAGAAAAGAAGGGACGTTTTTGAGCGTTTATTTTTGTTAAATATGTAAATAAAAAAGAACGTGTGCTATATCAAAGCCTCCACAAAGGGTTACAGGAAAAAGGCGGGGCCGTTAGGTAATAAATGATAAAAATACGGTAGATAGCCGTTGTATATGGTGAAAAATCAGTATTTTTGCACACTCATTTATAAATAAAGTATGCGTTATAACATGCATATCAAGGCGTTACTCTGTGTCAAGAAGCGCAGTGTGAGGCTTTGCTGCCGTATGTATTGCGGTGAGAAGAGACTGTTATGCGCAGTAATAAACGATAAAGACGATGAATAGAGAAAACCTGATGCAGCTCAGTGCTTATGCCCGTGTAGACGGCGGATGGGTAGGAGGCGTATGGATAATAAGTTTCTTTTTGTTTATAGGAGCCTTCAAGAGTGCTCTTTTGGGCAATTTGTCTTTCCTCTTAGGCTTGGTGTCGCTTTATGTTTACGGCAGACGCCTGCGGGCTTTTCGCAACAATGCGTTAGATGGCGAGATGAGTATGCTGCGGGCTTATACCCACGGGCTGTTTACCTTTTTCTATGCAGCGGTGCTAATGGCTGGCGCCCAGTTTCTTTACTTTCAGTTTTTTGACCATGGCTACGTGATGTCTGCATATATGGCAACGCTTCAAAAGCCGGAATTCAAAGACTTGATGACATTGAACGGTATCAGCGCCAAAGACCTTGACATGGCTATTACAGGCCTGCAAGCCATGCGCCCCATAGACATCACCTTGCAGTTTCTGTTTTCCAACCTGTTGTTAGGCGCTGTCTTAAGTTTGCCATTCGCTGCCATCATGTCGCGTAGAAAGCGTGTGGGCACCCGGCGTTAACGCATCTCAGGCAAGACAACGGATGCTGTTGCAGCCCAAGTGAATATCAACGAAACAAAACAATCAAGGCACAGGATGATGCCACGTGCCGAATAACTCAAAATAAATGAATAATATGGATATATCAGTAGTAGTACCTTTGTTCAACGAAGAAGAGTCTCTGCCGGAGCTTTACGCCTGGATAGAGCGAGTGATGAAAGCCAACAACTTCAGCTATGAAGTGATATTCGTCAACGATGGATCTACTGACGGTTCATGGAACGTGATAGAGAACCTCAGCAAGCAGCACGATTGCGTAAAGGGTATCAAGTTTCGCCGCAACTATGGCAAGAGTCCTGCGCTCTATTGTGGCTTTAAAGCAGCCAAAGGAGATGTGGTTATCACCATGGATGCCGACCTGCAAGACTCGCCCGACGAGATACCCGGACTCTATAAGATGATAACCGAGGATGGCTACGACCTGGTGTCGGGCTACAAGCAGAAGCGTTATGACCCACTGTCCAAGACCATACCCACCAAGCTGTTCAATGCTACCGCCCGCAAGATTAGCGGTATCAAGAATCTGCACGACTTCAACTGCGGGTTGAAAGCTTACCGCAAGGATGTGGTGAAGAATATAGAGGTGTATGGAGAGATGCACCGCTATATACCGTATTTGGCAAAAAACGCAGGCTTCTGCAAGATTGGCGAAAAGGTGGTTCACCACCAGTCGCGCAAGTATGGCAAGTCAAAGTTTGGCCTGAACCGCTTTTTCAATGGCTATCTTGACCTTATTACATTGTGGTTCCTGAGCAGTTTCGGCCGTAAGCCTATGCATGTATTCGGTTTTTTGGGCACACTTGTGTTCTTCATCGGCTTTGCAGCAACTTGCGGAATAGGCATAGACAAGCTGTGGGCACTGTCCAATGGCGTGCCACAACGCCTGATTACCGAGTCGCCTTACTTCTACATTGCACTCACAATGATGATGATAGGCACCCAGTTGTTTCTGGCAGGCTTCTTGGGCGACTTGATTAGCCGTAGCTCCAACAGCCGAAACGACTACCAGATAGAAAAAGAAATCAACCTGTAACGATACTTTTGGGCAGATATTTTGGCAAATGACTGCCCAAAACAAGGCTACAGGCCCAAACTTAACAATGACAATGAACAGAAGAAGGTTTACCTTGCTGAACGGCAGACTGGGCGTGGGCACACTTGTATTGCCACTGTTACTGCTGTCGGCAGGACTGTTGGCAGGTGCATGCAGCTCCATAGACTGCTCGCTCAACAATTTGGTGTACACCCAATATCAATTGATGAACAGCGAAGGAAAGGTGGACACCTTGGCTGATACATTGACTGTCTCCACCAAAAGAATGGAAGGCAGCGACTCTGTACTGATTAACCGCAATGTGGGCACCACGGAATTTTCATTGCCCATCAGTTATTCGCAGGCACAAGACGTGTTCTTTGTGGAACTGACAGATACAATTACCAAGCGGCCGACCTTTGACACCATTACGGTAAACAAAGAAGACAGGATACATTTTGAGTCGGTAGACTGCACACCTTCTTACTTTCACACCTTGCAATCGGTCAGCAGTACACACCATCGCATAGACTCTGTAGTAATCATTAATCACGAAGTGAACTATGATACATCAAAGAAGCATTTCCGCATCTATTTCAATCACGCTCATTAGTCTGCTGACAGCGTGTCTGCCATCAGTGGGATGGGCACAGCGGAACAAGCCTGTCAAGCCTGCAAAAGGAGCTGCCGCAAAAGTGGCCGCAAAAGACAGTGTGGCGTTATTCAGAGGATTTGCCGTATCGGTAGACCTGATTGGACCGTTGCAGCTCATGGTAAGCGACTATGGACAGTATGAAGCTGCGGTGCGCTTAAACCTGAAAGACAAGTATTTTCCCATAGTAGAGTTAGGCTATGGCAAAGGCGAACATGATGACGGTGTAACCTTTTTGCATTACAAGACGAGCGCCCCTTATGTCAAAATAGGTATAGACTTCAATGTATTGAAAAACAAACACGACATTTACAGACTGTATGCAGGCGCACGTTATGCCTTCACTTCATTCAAGTATGACTTGTATCACCCCGACATTACAGACCCCGTGTGGGGCGGAACAGCCCACTATGAAGCACGCGACATAAAGAGCAACTATCACTGGTTTGAGGCTGTATTTGGTGTAGACGCCAAGATATGGGGCCCTGTCCATCTGGGATGGAGCATAAGATACCGCAGCCGGCTGTCGTATAAGCAAAGCACTTACGGCGACCCTTGGTATGTACCGGGCTTCGGAAAATCAGACTCTTCCAATTTAGGAGGCACATTCAACGTGTCGCTCGATATATAAAAGGATAGAATATGCAAGCAAGAACTTGGCAAACAACTCCTAAGGGTTTGCCGACAGCATAAAGCAACAGTTGCGGAAACTTTCCGTAAACATTGCCATACAGGGTGGCAATGTGCATCATTATAGCTCAACGTAAAAACAAAATCATAATGGAACAGACCAAGAAAAAACGCATAGGCATGGCTGTCTTTCTGCTTTTTTTGGTGATAGGCACCGCTTATATAGCCATCAAGCAGCACACCACACCTTATCAAGAAGACCAAGGCTTTGTATTTGGTACGGTATATCATATCACATATCAAAGCGACGAGAACCTACAGGCACAGATAGAAGCAGAACTGAAAAAGGTAGACAACTCCCTGTCTATGTTCAACAAGCAATCTGTTATATCGCAAATCAATGCCAACAAGCCTGTAAAGGTGGACAACATGTTTAGCAATGTGTTTACATTGGCAGAGCGTGTGTCTGACGATACACAAGGTGCTTTCGACATAACAGTGGCTCCTTTGGTCAACATCTGGGGATTTGGATTCAAGACAGGCAAGCAACCTACCCCACAGGTAATAGACAGCTTGAAGCAGATAGTAGGCTACAAGAAGGTAAAACTGGTGGGCAGCAAGGTGGTAAAGGACGACCCACGCGTGATGCTCGATTGCAGTGCCATAGCCAAAGGATATGGCTGCGATGTGGTAGCCAACTTTTTGCGTGCCAAAGGCATTGACAACTTCATGGTGGAAATAGGTGGCGAGATAGTGGCTCGTGGCGTAAACACCGAGCGCTTGCCATGGCGCATAGGCGTAACCAAGCCTACCGATGACTCGCTTAGCACCAACCAGCAATTGCAGACAGTGCTCAATGTTACCAACAAGGCCATGGCTACCAGTGGCAATTACCGTAACTTCTACTATAAAAACGGCAAGAAATATGCACATACAATAGACCCTGCTACGGGATATCCCGTACAACACAGCATACTGTCTGCCACAGTGCTGGCAGACAACTGTGCCACTGCCGATGCGTATGCCACCAGCTTTATGGTGATGGGCATGGAAAAGGCCAAGAAGGTGCTGGAAAAGCATCCCGAACTGATGGCTTACTTTATCTATGCCGACCATAAAGGCAATAACGCCGTGTGGTTTTCTCCATCCATGAAAGATAAAATAGCAAAATAACAAGCAGTGGTCCTGAAGGTATGGCACTCCATATCTTCAGGACTTTTTGTTACAAACAGATATTTCCATACAGATGATTTAACATGGCTTCTGAGCGATATGATGACAGACTATTGGAGTTGCCGCTCTTTCAAGGGTTCAGTGTAAGCGACCTGAAAGATGTGGTAGCCAACATAAAATTGCGGAAGATAGACGTGTCCAAGGGCAAGACTATCGTAGACGAAGGCGACCCTTGCCGTGAAATATATATCGTATGCCAAGGCTATGTTACTGCAGTTTCTTATGCCGATGATAAGGGGTACTCGATTAGTGAACAGCTAACAGCCCCTTGTTTGGTGCAACCAGAACGCCTGTTTGGATTTACCCAGCGCTATACCCGGCAGTTTATAGCCGGCAACAACTGTCAATTGCTGTGCATTCCCAAGGCCGATGTCGTGATACTGACCAATAATTTTGAGATATTCAGGCTGAACCTGCTCAACATTATCTGTACACAGACACAGCGGTTAACCCATATTCCCTGGCGTGTGGGAGCGCAAACCATCCGCGAAAAGATATTCAGATTCTTGGAAACACGCTGCTTGCGGCCCGCGGGCGAAAAGCAACTCTGCATCAAAATGGAGCGTTTGGCCACTGAAATACATGAAAGCAGACTGAATGTTTCCAAAGAATTGAACGCTTTGGCCACTCAAGGGCTGATTGTACTGAAGCGCAGTTCGATATATGTTGTGGCATTAGAGCGATTGAAAGAATAGCCATTTATCACGCATGTTGTGTAAAGCAGTATGCTTAGCTCAACAATCTGCATGAGAATCAAGTAAAAGAAAGTACAACGAAATTTACGCTAATACGAAACGAAAAACACTGTATCTGTGGTATTTAAGCAAAAATATTAGTTAAAAATAACATTTTTTGCAATATCCAACCAATATATTTACTAACTTTGCATAATAGAAAAGTATATATTAAAAGATACGGAATAGTATGACTGAAAATATTGAGAGAAAAGAGAGAAAGAACCCGTTTTTTGAGCCTTACAATACCCCTCACGACACAGTTCCTTTTGATCGTATACGCTTGGAAGACTTTGAAGAGGCTTTTATAGAGGGTATTAGGCGAGACAATGAGCAAATTGAGAAAACCATTAACAACCCTGACAAACCTACATTTGACAACACCATTATCAATGGCGATGACGACAAAGAGGGCTATTACGACCTGCTGTCAAGAGTATCTAATGTCTTTTTCAATCTGCTGAGTGCCGAAACAAATGACAAAATGAATGAGTTGGCACAGAAAATACAGCCCATGCTTACCCAACATGCCAATGATGTAAGACTCAACAAAAAGTTATTTGAGAGAGTAAGACACGTACACAGATTTCATAGAATACTTACCAAGGAAGAGAAGCAGCTGCTTAACGACAACTATGACGGCTTCGTGCGTAGTGGTGCACTGCTCTCTGACGAAGATAAAGAGAAACTCAGAAAACTGACAGAGGAGGCAAGTATGCTCTCTTTGCAGTTCTCTCAGAACCTGCTAAAGGAAAACAAGGCGTACAAACTGCATATAACAGATGAGCAGCAGCTGGAGGGACTGCCGGAGACTGCACGTGAAGCTGCTGCTGCTACGGCTAAAGAGCAAGGTTTGGAGGGATGGGTGTTTACACTGGATTACCCAAGCTACAGCCCATTCATGACCTATGCTGCCAATAGAGAGCTGCGCCAACAGATGTATATGGCACGCAACACTGAGTGTACACACGACAATGCGGAAAACAATATCGAGATATGCAAGCGACTGATTAACCTGAGACGAGAGATTGCACAGCTCTTAGGCTACAAGACATACGCTGAATATGTGCTCAAAAAGCGCATGGCAGGCACCGCTAAAAATGTTTACCGCCTACTTTATGAATTGATAGATGCCTATAAGCCTACTGCCATTAAGGAGGTGAAAGCGATAGAACGCATGGCACAAGAGACACAAGGAAGGAAGTTTAAACTGATGCCTTGGGACTTTGGTTACTATGCCCACAAGCTGCAACTCAAGAAGTTCAATATCGACTCTGAAATGCTCAGGCCTTATTTTGAGTTGTCCAACGTTATCAAAGGTGTGTTCGGACTGGCTACAAAACTGTATGGCATCACCTTTAAAGAGAATAAGGATATACCCGTATATCATCCTGACGTGAAAGCATATGAGGTCTTTGACAAGGACGGTTCGTACTTGGCTGTGTTCTATGCAGACTTCTATCCTCGCAAAGGAAAGCAGGGAGGAGCCTGGATGACAGAGTTTCAGGGACAGTGGATAGACCGCAAAGGAGTAAATGTAAGACCGCATGTCAGCGTAGTGATGAACCTAACAAAACCAACCGACACAAAACCTGCACTGCTTACACTGGGCGAAGTGGAAACATTCTTGCATGAGTTTGGGCACTCTTTGCATGGTATGTTTGCAAACACAAGGTTTGAAAGCTTGTCGGGAACCAATGTCATGTGGGACTTCGTAGAGCTTCCATCACAGTTTATGGAAAACTATTCGGTGCAGAAAGAGTTCCTTAGAACTTTCGCGTTCCACTACAAGACGGGCGAAGTGATACCCGATGATTTGATTGACCGTATCGTAAAGAGCCGCAATTTCAATGTGGCTTATGCTTGTTTGCGGCAAGTGAGCTTCGGATTGCTGGACATGGCATATTACACAAAGCGCAAGCCCTTTGACGAGGACCTCATAAAGTTTGAAAAAGAGGCATGGAAAGATGCTATGGTTACTGAGCAACTGCCTAATACTTGCATGACAGTACAGTTCAGCCACATCATGGCTGGAGGCTATGCAGCAGGCTATTACAGCTACAAATGGGCAGAAGTGTTGGATGCTGACGCCTTTAGCGTGTTTAAACGTCATGGCATATTTGACCAAAAAACAGCACAACGTTTCCGCGATACCATTCTTTCAAGAGGTGGCACAGAGCATCCGATGGCGCTCTTCAAGGCATTTAAAGGCAAAGATCCCTCCATCAAGGCATTACTGCAACGCAACGGAATAAGAGTAGAGAACCGTATAAAATAAAGCAAACAGTTTACTGCTTGCCTCTGCTTGATTGTAAAAACAAGCATTGAAGAGAAGCTGCAAAACCGCAATTGAACAGCATTTGAATGCCATTCGAAGGCTGTTCAATGCCGCAAACAAAAGATTTCATTAATTTATTTGCGGCAAAAAGTAGTTTTCGTTCAACAATACCTAAGGCTATGACAACAGAAGAGAAACAGTTTAAACTTGACTCGCGCTATCTGCGTATGGCGCGAATATGGGCTGAAAACAGTTACTGTAAACGGCGTAAAGTGGGTGCGCTGGTGGTAAAAGACAAGATGATTATCAGTGATGGCTATAATGGCACACCCAGTGGGTTTGAAAACGTATGCGAAGATGACAACAATGTTACCAAACATTATGTACTTCATGCAGAAGCCAACGCCATTACTAAGTTGGCAAGAAGTTCGAACAACAGCGATGGCTCAACGCTCTATGTAACGGCATCACCTTGTATAGAATGCGCCAAGCTCATTATTCAAGCAGGCATAAAGCGTGTAGTATATGGCGAACGCTATCGGTTGGAAGAGGGCTTGGAACTGTTGAAAAGAGCACAAATAGAAGTAATTTATCTTAATCCAGATGAATATGAAACCAAATAAGAATAACCGACTGATGCCATTGCTCATGGCTCTATGCCTTGTGCTGGGCATCATGATAGGTACTTTCTATGCTAATCACTTTTCGGGAAACCGTCTTAATATCATTAATTCAGGCAGCAACCGTATCAATAATCTGCTGCACATCATTGATGACCAGTATGTAGATGCAGTGAATATTGACTCCTTGGTGGATAAAGCCATACCACAAATACTGTCAGATCTTGACCCTCATTCGGTATATATCAGCGCAAAGGATGTGCAACAGGCTACAGATGACTTGAAAGGTTCTTTCTCTGGCGTGGGCATTGAATTTGTTATCCGCAATGATACCATACATGTGCAAGGTGTAATACAAAATGGACCTGCCGAGCAAGCTGGCATTTTAGCAGGCGACAAGATTGTAAGTGTGGATGGAAAACCCTTTGTAGGCAAAGTGGTTACAAACGAAGAAGCCATGAGAAGGCTGAAGGGGCCGAAGGATACAAAGGTGAAATTAGGCATTGTAAGATATGGTGAAAAGAAGATAAAGACCTTTACTATCACCCGCGGCGATATTCCACAGAAGAGTGTCAGCGCTGCTTACATGGTTGATGAGAATACGGGATATATCAAAATCAAGAACTTTGGAGAAAACACTTACCCTGAATTGCTCATTGCATTGGCAAAGTTGTCGCAAGAAGGTTTTAGCAACTTGATTATTGATTTGCGCGACAATACAGGCGGATTCTTGAAATCTGCCGTGCAGATGGCTAACGAGTTCTTGCCTAAGAACCGCCTTATCGTGTACACACAAGGCCGTAAATCTCCGCGACAAGACTATAAGAGCGACGGAAGAGGCAGTTATCAGAATACACCTTTAGTGGTATTGATCAATGAATCGTCTGCTTCTGCATCTGAAATCTTTGCCGGTGCCATGCAAGATAACGACAGGGCAACCATTATCGGGCGCCGCTCGTTTGGCAAGGGACTTGTTCAGCAGCAGATAGATTTTCCAGACGGCTCTATGATAAGACTGACAATAGCACGCTATTATACTCCTTCTGGTCGCTGCATACAAAAGCCTTATGTGGCAGGAGACGACAAAGACTATGAGGAAGACTTGCTCTCAAGGTACCAGCATGGTGAGTTCTTCTCACAAGATAGCATCAAGCATACAGGACCAGCTTATCATACCAAGATAGGAAGAGTAGTGTATGGCGGTGGCGGTATTACGCCTGATATCTTTATTCCCGAGGATACTTTGGGCATGACATCCTACTTTAAAGAGGCTAGCATGAGTGGATTGATTATGCAGTTTGCATTTGTTTACACTGATGATAACCGCTTAAAGCTGAACAACTTCAAAGAGATGATGGAGCTTTCTGACTATTTGGTAAAGCAAAATATGGTTAACCAGTTTGCAACCTTTGCCAATCAGCACGGCTTGCAGCGCCGAAACTTAATGATAAAGAAGTCGCATAACCTGCTGGAACGCTATATCAATAGCCGTATTATCTACAATATGCTGGACGAGCAGTCGTGGATTGAATACCTTAACCAAGGCGACAATGTAATCAAAGCGGCACTGAATGTATTTAAGCACAATGCTGCTTTTCCAAAGAAACCTGTACCAGCAGCTCCAAAGAAGAAAGCTAAGCGATAATAAAGAGAGCTTAATAGAAACACGAAAAAGTAAAAACAAAAGAGCTTGTACCGCACTTTTGTTTTTCATGACGACTATTTTGGAAACTCTCGGAAACTATCTTTAGCTACCAATAAATATGGAAAAGCAAGAACTAAGAACTTGGATTAGACAACAGAAACGACAATTCAGTCAGCAACAACTGGCTGAATTGTCAACTGTTATCATGGAGAGACTGTTGCATCATCCACAAATGCAAACGGCCAAAACTGTGCTGATGTATTATGCTTTGCCTGATGAAGTAGATACACATGCAGCTATTGATACATTGGTAACAATGGGTAAAGAAGTGTTTTTGCCTGCTGTCGTTGATGCAGAACACTTTATATTAAGACATTATACAGGCAAAAAAGACCTAACAAAAGGAGCCTACGGCATTATGGAATCTATAGGTAAAGTAGCAAATGCGGCTCAACACATAGATGTAGCTGTTGTACCTGGCATGGCTTTTGATACAGATGGCCACCGGTTAGGTCGCGGCAAAGGATATTACGACCGATTCTTGGCACACCAACAGCAGACCTACAAAATAGGCATTTGCTTTGACTTTCAAAAGGTAAGTAAGGTTTGCACTACAGAAAATGATATAAAAATGGACGAAGTTCTTTAATCCTTATTCAATTGAATAAACCTTATCATACAACAACTTCAAGTTGTTTTCAGCAACAGACAGAGGTATATACTTATTATCAGAAATCACTTATTATGAAATACAACTTTTTTAGCGTGCTTTTTTGCTTGCTACTGGCATTTCATTTGGGTGCTTCCGCTCAACCTACATTTATCGTTGAACATTATACAGTGGAAGAAGGATTGCCCAGTAACACGGTATATAATGCGGTAAAAGACAATGATGGCTTTATATGGTTTGGCACATGGCATGGCTTATGCTCATTTGACGGCAGCAAATTTATGCCATTTATTTCGCGTGTCAACCGCAATTCAGACCTTCCACCCCGTAAAGTGAGAACCATTGTAGATGACAAAAAGGGATACTTGTGGGTAAGAAACACCGACAATCACTTGTATTTGTTTGATAAACGCACAGAAACTTATCACGACATCTATAATGCCTTAAAAGCTAAAGCACGCAATGTGCAGGTGATAAAGATACAATATACCGCTCCCGGACATGTGCTTGTATTGACCCGTAACAAAGATATTTTTGATGCTTCAATAGGCAACGACGGTACAGTTGCCATTCAGAAAATTCATGATTCCCGCAATGATATCAATCCAAGCAATCTCAAATTGCGTCATAATGTAGTGGGCGAAAATGAGCGTTACGTCTATTGGATTAGCAAAGGACTACATGTCAATCTGGTGGAAAAGCAGAAACATACCAATATTTTGCCTAAAGGAGTAAATTCTTATGGCTATACTTGCTTTAATCGTTCAGGCAACTATATATGTTTAGGCACACAAACAGGAGACATATTTTTAGTAAGCCTAAAGACAAGCGCTGTAATTCATCATGCTTATCCCCAGACAAGAGAAGAGATTACGAGTATTAACGTAATAGACGGGAAGTTGCTTTTTTCTACTCCGTCAGGCCTTTATTCTGTACAGGAAAGCAGTATGCCTCACCTGCAATCGGCTCAAGCATCGGCTGTAAGCACTACTTTTGTTGACAGTAACAATGACTTGTGGCTGGTAACTCACCGTGGTGTAATGGTGCGTCATAACCCTTCTACCGATCAGTCGCAAGTGTTTACATTACCTACAGACAGTCTTTTTGCCGAAGTAAAGTTCTGCGATGCCAAACAGAAAGGGCTATTTATCTTGCTGCGCAATGGCGAAGTGTGGCGTTATGATTATCAAACACATGCCATACAGAACTTCAGCTCGCTGAAAGACTTCAGCATTTATGCATTCAAGCCCAACTTTTTTGACATTGATATAGACTCCAATGGCATATTATGGCTATCCTCTACCACGAATGGAGTGTTCAAAGTATGTATTCCAGAGTTCCATTTCCGATTTTTGTATCCTGACATTATTTTTCCATCCAAGCTCAACAGCGATACGAATGGTGTGAGAGGACTGTATCAAACGCATAATGGCGACCTTTGGGTAAGCACTCGCGATGGTGATGTTTATTGCATTGATGTGGTCAACAATACAGTCAAGCGACACTTTAAGTCAGGAGAGATAGGCACTGTATATCATATCATGGAAGATCATCAAGGCAATTTGTGGTTTTCTACTAAAGGTGCCGGCTTAGTAGAAGGTATATTTGATGCTGCCGCTCCACAGGGATTGCAGCTTAGACGATATGTCAATAAACCTGGCGACCACTTTTCCCTAAGCAGCAATAAGGTGTATTACACTTATGAAGACAGCAAGCATCGCATTTGGGTATGTACCTTTTATGGTGGCTTAAATCTTATAGAGCGTGGCAAAAACGGTACTATCGTGTTTAGAAACAAACGCAATAGTCTAAAGCATTATCCCAAGTATGAACTGTATACCGATGTGCGTGTGATTACAGAAGACCCGAGAGGGCGCTTCTGGGTAGGCACAACAGATGGCTTAATGTCGTTTTCCGGAAACTTTAAGCAGACTGATAACATACAATTTGAAATTTATCGCGACAAACATAGCACAGGAGTTACTGACAATGACATATCTACCGTGTACAAAGACCATAAAGGAAACATTTGGATGGGCATCTTTGGCAGTGGATTAAACAGACTGGAAGGGTATGATGAACACAGCCATCGTCCCATTATAAAAGCCTATAACCTAAACGACAAGCAAGGAGGCGATGTTATCACCAGCATCACCGAAGACGCCACCCATTGCTTATGGATATGCACCGAAAACGGAATTGCCAGTTTGGCTGAAGGCTCTACTTATGTGAAGAACTACGACCGCTTTGCCGGTTTGCCCAGCATCAGTATTGAAGACAATACCTCTTTGCTGCTGAAAGACGGGCGCATGCTGATAGGTTGCCGCGAGGGTTTACTCTCGTTTAAGCCTTCCGAGGTCAGAAAAGATAAAGATAGCCACTTGATTACCTATATAATAGACATGAAAGTGACCAATAAAGCATTGAGCGAGTTTACTCCGCCCATTTACGAAGGGTCGTTGAAATATGCCAAAGAGATAGTGTTAAACCACAATCAGTCAACTTTCACCATAGAATTTACGGCACCTTATTTTACAGATAACCATCAAGTGCCTTACACGTATATATTAGATGGCTACGAGGAACAATGGCATGAGAATGGCGACAACCGTATAGCCTCTTATGCTAATGTGCCACCAGGTCACTATAAGTTTAGAGTAAAGGTGAATGACAATAGCTCTCCTGAGCGTGTACTCAGCATAATTATCCTGCCACCTTGGTGGGCTACATGGTGGGCTTATACCATTTACTTTATCCTTTTTGCACTATGTATGTATGGAGTGGCCCGATTAGTACTCTATATGATACGCATGCGCAATGAGGTTTACATCAACGACCGCTTGGCAGAACTAAAAATCAGATTCTTTACCAATGTGAGCCATGAGCTGCGCACACCGTTGTCACTCATTAAAGGGCCTATTGATGAATTGAAAAATACAGAGAAACTGAGTGCCAATGGCAAAGAGTATATCAACTTGATAGACCGCAATGCACGCAAGATGTTGCAGCTTGTCAATCAAATACTCGACTTCAGAAAGATACAGAATGGCAAGATGAAGCTACATATCTCACCGGTAAATCTCAACAATATGATAGAGATACTGATGCAAGACTTCAGATTGTTAGCCCATGAACGCGACATTACGTTTGAATTTCAACATGCAGAAGAGCATGTAATGGTGTGGTGTGATGCAGAGAAAATAGGCGTTGTGCTTAACAATCTGTTGAACAATGCCTTTAAATTTACGGCTGACGGTGGTCGTATAACAGTAGTTCTAAGTCAAGACCATGAAGCAAAATGCTGCCTGATAAAGGTAAAAGATGATGGCGTAGGCATTCCTCATTCGCAATTGGAAACTATTTTTGAACGTTTCTCTCAAGCTGACAATCGCATATCAACAGAGTCTGTGTATGCCGGAACGGGCATTGGCTTGTCTCTATCACGTGAATACATTACCATGCATGGCGGAAAAATATGGGCACAAAACATAGCGAACGGTTCTGGTGTGGAATTTAATGTAGAACTTCCTATTGACAAGGCGCACTTTAACCACGCTGAAGTGGAGATTTATTTTGACGACAACATGGAAGAGAGACCTTTCGTCAATACCGTTGCGACAGTAGACATCAGCCCAGAACTCCCTGCTGGCAACCAGCAAGAGCAACTTCCCTCTATCTTGCTGATAGAGGACAACCATGACCTCTGCCGCATGTTGCAGATGCAATTGAAGCGCACTTACCGTATTATAACGGCCTATAATGGTAAAGACGGATTAGACAAGGTGTATCATTATCATCCTGATATCATTGTTACAGACCTTATGATGCCAGGCATGGACGGCATGCAATTGCTGCGTAGTGTGCGCCAAGATTTCAATATCAGCCACATTCCTGTCATTATGTTGACTGCCAAGAATACAGAGGAAGACAAGTTGCAGGCTGTAAGAAATGGAGCCAATGCTTTCATTACCAAGCCATTCAGCAGCAGTCTGTTGCAGGCTCGCATCAGCCAGTTGCTGGAAGAGCAACGCATCTTCCAGCGTAAGATGGTGGTACAGGCATCTGTAGAGCAAGCCTCAGAGACAAAGCAAGATGACTATGAACGGCATTTGGTGCAGAAAGATATTGAATTTTTGAACAAGATACATGAGATTATAGAGCAAAATCTCAACGCCAACGATTTCAATATAGATACCATCGCAGGCAGCATAGGGCTTAGTCGTTCGGCTTTCTTCAAGAAGTTGAAGAGTCTTACTGGCTTTGCTCCAGTAGATCTGGTAAAGGAAATCAGGCTTACTAAAGCTGCCAAGAAGATAGAAACTGCTGATGACAGCATTACGGAAATAGCCTATCAAGTGGGTTTTCGCGATGCGGGCTACTTCGGAAAGTGCTTCCGAAAGAAGTATGGCATGACACCAAAAGAATATCGTAACAGCAAGCGTGAGTAACTTATTGCAGAACAGCTCACTGCTTTTGCTCATAAAAAGAGACCACATAGAGTAGCATTGCCTATGTGGTCTCTTTGCTTTTACGCCTGTTTAACCATTTAACAGACACCTGTTTGCTTACTTCCTCTTGGTTGTCTTTTTCTTGGTTGTCGTATTCTTTTTAGAGGTTGTGGTCTTTGTCTTCGTTTTTGTCTTTTTAGAAGTCGTTGTTGTCTTGGTGGTAGTTGTAGTTTTGGTAGTTACAGGCTTATAGTATGTCAGAGCCTCTGGCATTTCTTTCTCGATGGCAGCTATACGCTTAGCGTCTGATGGGTGATCACTAAAAATATCGGAAAGATTCTGATTTGTAGATGCCTGCGACATGCGCTGCCAGAATGGAATAGCCACTTTAGGGTCATAACCAGCCATAGCAGCAAAGATGAGTCCCATGTGGTCAGCCTCTGTTTCATTGTCCCGTGAGTATTTCAATGAGCGGAATTTCAAGCCTGCCTGTGCTATTTGTTCTGCCAATTGCGCCGTGTTGGAGCTTACACCAGTGGCTGAAAGCACGCCACTCAGTATCTGTGCGCCATACTGCTGCTTTATTTGTTTACTCATTTGCTCAGCAGAATGCTTGGCTACAGCATGTGCTATCTCATGTCCTAACACGATAGCTAATGACGCTTCATCTTGAGTATAAGGCAATAAGCCCTCATAGACAACAATTTTTCCGCCAGGCATGCAGAAGGCATTGGCCTCATTGCTTTGCACGAGATTAAACTCCCAATTAAAGTTTTTGACTTCTGTCTGCATGTTATGCTCGTTAAGGTATTTCTCTACGGCAGCAGCCAGTCTTTGACCTACGCGCTTTACCATAGCAGTATTGGTTGCATCTGTAGAAACTTTTGCCGTTTTCATAAAAGAGGTGTACTCTTTATTACTCAAGCTGAGCACCTGTTCATCTGATACCAATATGTTCTGTTTGCGGCCTGTAATAGGCACCGTACGTGTGGTTCCGCATGCCGTCAATAATGATGCGACCACTGTCAACAATAAAAATTTAACTTTTTTCATTTTATGTTTATATCAATCAATGTTTTCGTTAGGCGTTATTTTGTCTGCATAAGAGGCTTATTACCAAACAGTCTTTCCACTTCTTTAGATAACAAATTACTTACAATTTCATTTTGTTATGCAAATATATACATAATTTATAATATATTATATATATAATTCCTGTTTTTTACAGCAGACAGTCTTCCCGACAAAACTTGAAGCATCATCTACACCCTCTAAAAAAGAGTATCAAATTACTTCTGTAAGTAATCCTGTTTGAGAATCAATGATATAACCATATACCTTTACATCTTTGGGCATCAG
>CALCVP010000080.1 GCA_937907705.1 uncultured Prevotella sp.
CTTACTTTTTCAAAAAATCATCCGCAATACCTATTTATGGGCATTGCGGATAGGGCTTCTATGCTATTTTGAGTTTTAGCGGACAGCAATATTTGAAAAATTGCATTTTGTCTTTCGTCTATTTTGAGGTTGATTTATTTGTTTACTCATTTCCTTTATTTTTGCATTGCGCTTTAGTTTGCAAATGAATTCTTTTCAAAAATAGCATTGTAATCTTATGAAACTAATTTTTAGGATTCACTTAAAAGTATTATTTCTTCTTAAATGGAATGTATTAAGGGCTTTTTAATATTATTTAGTTTCGAAATTTCGCACAGAAATTTTTTATGTTGTAATTTTGCGAAAAATTAGAAACATAAAAATGATTATGGAAGAAGCTGTAGATATTCGAGAAATAAATAGTTTGATTGAGCAAAAAAGTTCATTTATATCAGTTCTAACTTCTGGAATGAATAAAGTTATTGTCGGACAGAAGCATTTGGTTGATGCATTACTTATTGGCTTATTGAGTAATGGCCATATTTTATTAGAAGGTGTACCTGGATTGGCCAAGACATTAGCAATTAGAACTTTGTCTCAACTTATTGATTCTGATTTTAGTCGTATACAATTTACACCTGATTTACTACCTGCAGATGTGATTGGAACAATGATATATTTGCAGAAAGAAGAAACTTTTCAGGTAAAAAAAGGACCTGTATTTGCTAATTTTATATTAGCAGATGAAATTAATCGTGCACCTGCAAAAGTGCAAAGCGCATTATTGGAAGCTATGCAGGAGTATCAGGTGACAATAGGTAGTAAGACTTTTCAATTACCATCACCATTTTTGGTAATGGCAACGCAAAATCCCATAGAGCAAGAGGGAACTTATCCTTTGCCAGAGGCACAAATTGACCGCTTTATGTTGAAAGTAGTCATTAATTACCCCTCAATAGAAGAAGAAAAACTTATCATAAGAGAAAATCTTGCTGGTTCATTGCCTACAGTTGCACCAGTTGTTTCCATTAATGATATTTTGGATGCTCGTGATGCAGTCCAGAAAATATACATTGATGAAAAAATAGAACAATATATTGTAGATATAGTTTTTGCAACTCGCTATCCAGAAAAATATGGATTGCAGCAATTGAAAGATTTAATTGTATTTGGTGGTAGTCCCCGTGCAAGTATTAATTTGGCAAAAGCAGCTCGCGCATATGCTTTTATAAAGCATCGTGGGTATGTTATTCCCGAGGATGTTCGTGCTGTGGCTCATGACGTGTTACGACATAGAATAGGTTTGTCGTACGAAGCAGAAGCTACAAATGTTACAAGTGAAGATATTATTAGCAATATAATTAATAAGGTGGAGGTTCCTTAATGGACACACAAGAAATTTTACGAAATGTAAGAAAAATAGAGATAAAGGCTCGCGGATTAAGTAATAATATATTTGCGGGACAGTATCATTCTGCCTTTAAAGGCAAAGGAATGTCTTTTTCAGAAGTTAGGGAGTACCAATCTGGAGATGATATCCGTGATATAGACTGGAATGTGTCAGCCCGTTTTCATCATCCGTTTGTTAAAATATATGAAGAAGAGCGCGAGCTGACTGTAATGTTATTAATTGATGTCAGTGGTTCTTTGAATTTTGGAACGCAAAAAATGACAAAGAAAGATATGGCCACACAGATTGCTGCGACATTAGCATTTAGCGCTATTCAGAATAATGATAAAATTGGAGTGATATTCTTTTCTGATAAGATTGAAAAATATATACCGCCACAAAAGGGGCGTAAGCATATTCTGTTTATTATTAGGGAAATGTTGAACTTTAAAGCAGAAAGTAAAAAAACAAGTATAAAAGTTGCTATTGATTTTTTGAATAATATTATGAAAAGAAGATGTACAGCTTTTATTTTGAGTGATTTTTACGTGCAAGAAGATTTTTTGATGCCGTTGACGATTTGTAATCGTAAACATGATGTCATAGCACTTCAGGTTTATGACTTGCGTGCAAAGAAATTGCCAAGTATAGGCATAATGAAAGTGAAAGATGCAGAGACTAATTATGAAATATATGTAGATACAAATGACTCTCGTGTGAGAAAAACATATGAGTTATATTGGTATAGGCGACAGAAAAAGTTAAAGCAGATATTTCAGAAAAGCAATGTTGACAATATTTCTCTTTCAACAGCAGATGATTATGTCCAATCTTTAATGCAGCTCTTTTCTATGCGAAGCTAAGAAGTTAATATGATTTAGAAAAGTCATAATAATTTCTGATAGTTTATAAAAAATGAAAATTTATATTAATGAGACATTTATTTCATATAATATTATTAATGTTTTGTTCTTTGGGAGCTTTTTCTCAAGTCTCAGTTGATACGAGAATAGAGAATATGCAAATGCTAATAGGAGATCAGACAGATTTGATATTAACCGTGACAGCACCAAAGAAATCTTCCATTATATTTCCCTATTTTAAGCGCTCTCAATATATAGCTTCAGGAGTTGAAGTTCTGAGAAATGGCACTTCTGATACGTTAGATATTAATGATGATATGATAAAGATATCTAAGAGGTATACATTGACAGCCTTTGATGAGAAGTTATATTATATCCCAGCATTGAAAATAAGCGTCAACAGGCGTATATACAATAGTAAGAATTTGGCATTAAAAGTAATTTCTGTTCCTGTAGATACATTACATCCTGAAAAATTTTTTCCACCAAAAGGTGTACAAACTAATCCTTTTGATTGGTCAGAATGGAGTGCTACCTTTTGGTTAAGTTCAATATTGATTATATTGAACTTAAGTATATATTACTTTTGGACAAGGCTTAAAGAAAATAAGCCAATTCTTGTTCATACACAATTTGTGAAAACAGTCTTTCCTCACCAAAAAGCATTAAATGAAATCGAAAATTTAAAGGCAGAAAAGCTTGCTGATACAGATAATACGAAGGTATATTATACTCGTCTTACTAAAGTCTTGCGAGAATACATTAAAGAACGATTTGGTTTTAATGCAATGGAGATGACAAGTTCGGAAATAATTTATCATTTGCAAAAAGAAGGTGATACTGTAATGATAAATGAATTAAGAAACTTATTCCTTACTGCAGATTTGGTAAAATTTGCAAAGCATTCAACATTAATCAATGAAAATGATGCTAATTTAGTTAATGCTATAGAATTCATTAATACAACGAAGACTGAAGTTAAGCCAACAATAGAGAACGTAGAGCCAAAATTAACAGTTAAAGAACAACAAACAATGCGGTCAAGATACAGTTTAAAAATAATTATATCGGTGTTGACATTTATAGGAATTTTACTGTTAATATATATAATATATCAAATTTATTTGTTGGTATAAAGCGATTGATGATATGGAATTCGTAAATAAAGATTATTTTTTATTACTTCTACTTCTCATACCGTATTTAATTTGGTACTTACTTTGTAGTAGAAGTAAGATGCCATCGATTCGTATGAGTGATACAGGTGCATTTAGGTATACTCCTAAAAATCTAAAAGTAAGATTACTGTGGATACCTGATTTTTTACGTATCATAGTATTTGTATTAGTAATTATAATCTTAGCACGTCCACAAACACATAATAATTGGGGAACAAAGCATATTGAGGGTATAGATATTATGCTGGCAATGGATGTTTCTACCAGTATGTTGGCAGAAGATTTAAAGCCTAATAGGATTGAAGCGGCCAAGAATGTGGCTTCCGAATTTATAGCAGGACGCCCTAATGATAATATAGGTCTTACAATATTTGCAGGAGAGGCTTTTACACAATGTCCAATGACCACAGATCATATATCTTTATTAAATTTGTTGCAAAGTGTCAGAACAGATATTGCTGCTCGACAATTAATTGAGGACGGAACTGCGATAGGAATGGGCTTAGCTAATGCTGTAGGAAGATTAAAAGACAGTAAAGCAAAAAGCAAAGTTGTAATACTTCTTACCGATGGTACTAATAATAGGGGGGATATATCCCCCCTGACCGCTGCAAATATTGCAAAAAGTTTTGGTATTAGAATTTATACTGTTGCAGTAGGAAGTAAAACTTTAGCTCCTTATCCAATGCAGGTAGGTGGGACAGTTCAATATGTTAGAATGCGTGCTGATGTAGATGCTACTACTTTGCAGGAAATAGCAAATATAACGAATGGGCATTTTTATAGAGCAACAAATACCAATGAATTAAAAAGAATCTATAGTGACATAGATAAGCTTGAAAAGTCAAAAATGAACGTTCAAAAATTTTCAAAAAGATATGACATTTATCAGCCATTTGCCATTGCAGCTATCATTATTCTATTGCTTGAGATAATTCTTCGTATGACAATATTCCGTAGAATTCCTTGAGCATATATTAATACCAAAATCAAAAATTAGAGATAATGTTAAGATTTGAAGATCCTATATTTTTATGGTTGTTATTGCTTCTTCCCTTATTAATTATAATAAGGATTGCGTATGTTTATAAGCGCAAAAAAGCATTATTAAAATTTGGTGATATTTTCTTATTAAGAGATTTGATGCCTGATATTTCTGTAAAAAAGAGAATATGGAAATTTAGCATTTTACTATCGATATTGGGAATTTTAATCATAATTTTAGCTCGGCCTCAAATGGGAAGTAGACTGAGCCATGAAAAACGGAAGGGTATAGAAGTTATTATTTCTATGGATATCAGCAATTCCATGTTGTCTGAAGATGTCATACCTTCTCGCCTTGATAAAAGTAAAATGTTGGTGGAAGATATGGTAGACAAATTTACACAAGATAAAGTTGGATTAGTGCTTTTTGCTGGTGATGCTTTTGTTCAGTTGCCGATTACAAGTGATTATGTATCAGCTAAAATGTTTTTGCATAATGCTGTGCCCTCATTGATTGCAACTCAGGGAACAGACATAGCCAAAGCTATAAATTTGAGCGTGAATAGTTTTACTCAACAGAGTAAAATAGGGCGGGCCATTATCGTTATAACAGATGGTGAAGACCATGAAGGAGGTGTCTTAGATGCAGCTAAGAATGCATTTAAAAAAGGAATTCGGGTATTTGTATTGGGCGTAGGAACCTCAAAGGGTGGTATGATACCTGATGGAAAAGGCGGCTATTTAAAGGATAATGCTGGGCAAGTTATTTTGTCAACTTTGAATGAAGATATGTGTAGACAGATAGCTCAGGCTGGTGGTGGGGCATACATCCATGTTGATAATACAAATATTGCTCAAGAACAACTAAATAATGAATTGGCTAAATTGCAAAAAGGAGAGTCTACTCTCACTTATTCTGAATATGATGAACAATTTCAGTCTTTAGCAATTATAGCAATTATATTATTAATTATTGAGCCTTTTATTGGTGAAATAAAAAGTAAGTGGCTTCAAAAAGTTAATCTTTTTAAGCGTAAACTGTAACTTTGATTCTTTAATAATTATAACAGTGAGAAATCTTATATTATTTCTATTCGTCCTGTTTTCTCTAACAGTAAACGCACAGAGTGATCGCAGATTGGTGCGTGAAGGCAATTATCTGTACCAACAGAAGAATTTTGCTAAAGCAGAAATTTCTTATAGAAAAGCCTTGTCTAAGAATAAGTTAAATTCTCAGGCGCTATATAATTTAGGATGTGTCCTACTTATGCAGAATAAGGATTCTGCTGCAATTGTGCAATTTGAAAAAGCCTCTAAATTGGAACACAATGAATTTCGTAAATCAAAATCATTTCATAATATTGGATTTATATGTCAAAGTCATAAAATGTATGAGCAGGCAATAGCTGCATATAAAGAATCTTTGAGATTAAATCCGAAGGACAATGAAACAAGGTATAACTTGGTATTATGCAAACACCTTTTGAAAAAGCATGGTTCAAAACAAAAACAGCAGAAAAAACAGCGGCAGAATAGGCAAAATAAAGATAAGTCGGGACAAAAGCGGCAAGCGCAGGAAAATAAGAGTCAAAATAAACAGAATAAAAAAAATCAGTCACCCATAGAGAAAATGAGCAAAGAAAATGCAGAGCAACTTCTTAATGCAGCTATACAGGAAGAGCAAGCTACGCAACAAAAATTGAAGAAGAGTATGCAACAACCTCGCTCAAAGCATTTGCTAAAAAATTGGTAATAATAATTTTAGTGAAATATTTATGAAAAAATATTTACTGATATTTCAGTTATTAATATGTGCAATAGGGCTGTCAGCTCAGCGTTTGGTTGTGAATGCCCCTTCGCATGTTTCAGTAGGTGAGAATTTTCGTCTTACTTATACTGTAAATTCTCAAAACATTAAAGACTTTCATGTAGGTAACATACCTCATGCATTAGAAATTATAACGGGACCTTATGTATCACAGCAATCAAGTATACAAGTTATAAATGGTCATACAAGTAGTTCTTCATCTGTAACATATACTTTTATTTTATGTGCTACTCAAAATGGAACATACCATATTACGCCTGCACATGTAGTAACTAATGGAAAGCGATTATCATCTGCTGCTATTACTGTAAATGTCACAGGTAGTAACAAAAATGCAACAGGTTCTCCACGTATGCATGAAGATGGGGCAAATCAAGGCCGTTTGCAAGCTGCTGGTTCCAAAATTTCCAATGCAGATTTATTTATTAAAGTTAGTGCAAATAAACGCAGAGTTTATGAACAAGAGCCAATATTATTGACTTATAAAGTCTATACTTTAGTTGATTTAAGTCAATTGGAAGGAAAAATGCCAGATTTAAATGGCTTTCACACTCAAGAAATACCTTTGCCTCAGCAGAAATCTTTTCATATAGAACGTGTAAATGGACGTCCTTATAGATGCGTAACTTGGAGTCAATATGTGATGTACCCTCAAATGACTGGTAAACTTGAAATTCCAAGTATTGTCTTTAATGGTACTGTAGTACAGCAAAATAGGAACGTCGATCCGTTTGAAGCATTTTTCAATGGTGGTTCTGGATATGTGGAAGTTAAAAAAGCTATTAAGGCACCCAGTATAAGCATACAAGTTGATCCTTTACCAACACGTCCTGCAGGTTTCTCTGGTGGAGTAGGAAAGTTTGGCATTAGTGCTCAGCTCAATAAAAAGGAAGTGCGAACTAATGATCCTATAACAATAAGAGTTGTAGTTAGTGGTATTGGCAATTTGAAACTAATTAAACAGCCAATTTTAAATTTGCCAAAGGATTTTGATAAGTATGATGCCAAAATTACAGATAAAACGCGATTAACTTCTAGTGGTATTGAGGGTAATATGATATATGATTTTATGGTAGTACCTCGAAATAAAGGAGTATATATAATACCACCTATACAATTCATTTATTATGATATTGCTCTAAAATCTTATAAGACGCTAAAAACTCAATCACTTAAGTTAAATGTTCTAAAAGGTAATAATGCTTCTAATGATGAGGTAGATTACAGTGATTTTAAAAATCAAGATATAAAACCTATTAATGTTAATTTAGCTGTTAAATATCAACAGCTGTCAGATATATTTTATGGATCATTCAGCTATTATATATTATTGGTACTACTTATTATACTAACTGCATGTCTTTTTATCATATTCCGAAAACGAGCTGCATATAATGCTAATGTAGACAAATATAGAGGAAAAAAAGCTAAAAATTTGGCAACAAAACGATTGCAGAATGCAGATAAATTAATGTTGTCTAATGAAAAAGAGAGCTTTTATGATGAGGTGCTTCGCGCTTTGTTGGGATATATGAGTGATAAATTATCTATTTCAGTAGAGGAGTTAAATAAAGATAACATTAACAAAACATTGTTAGCTCATGGTATTGATAAATTGACAGTAGAACGCTTTATTAAGGTTTTAGATGATTGTGAATTTAATAGGTATGCTCCAGGAGAGGATAAAGGTAATATGAATGCAACATTTGATGCTGCTATGTCAGTCATTATTGAAATAGAAAATGTGATGAAAAGTAATAAGAAACATAAACGTTCGTTAGCATTGATTTTGTTCTTTGCGTTAATGATGACATTGCCATCATTAACAATGAAGGCAGTGTCAAAGAAAAATGCCGATGATGAATACATAAGAGGCAACTATCAACAGGCAATAAAAGACTATGAAGACCTTTTAAAGAAGGGTTCATCTTCAATGCTTTATTATAATTTGGGAAATGCATATTATCGAACAGATAATATGCCATTGGCAGTACTTAATTATGAACGAGCACAATTGTTGGAGCCAAATAATAGCGATGTTCGATATAATCTTCAGTTAGCACGATCAAAAACGATAGATAAACTTAGTCAAAAAAATGAGATGTTTTTTGTCACGTTATATCGTTTCTTATTAAATTTGCAGGATGTGAATGGTTGGGCTATTTTCTCGATTATATCATTAGTTGTGGCACTATTGTTACTGTTTGGCTATTTATCTGCACCAAAATTTAAGCTTAGGAAGATAAGCTTTTATGGCATGTCAATTTTTTTCTTTTTATTTTTGATAAGTACATGTTTTGCTCATATCCAAAAGAATGCACTGATTCTTAGAACTGGGGCTATTGTGATGGATTTTTCCGCAACGCTAAGAAAAATGCCAGTAGCTAATAGTGCCTCAGTAGGAATTATACATGAGGGAAGTAAAGTAACTATAAAAGATGATACAATGAAAGATTGGAAATATGTAGAATTAAGCGATGGTCGTGTAGGTTGGATACAGAGTAGTAAAATTGAACGTATATAATGTTAAATACGATTCTATTTTACTACATGAATTGTTCATATAAAAAATGATGAAAGGAAGGATAACAATATAATTTTTTGTCTTATTGTATGATAATATTTATTAGTGATGTTAGATTTAGATCAGAAAATTCTTTTTTTTATAAATGGTAGTCAGTCATTGTTTCTTGATAATTTGGCATATGTATTGACATCTGGTATAACATGGATACCTTTGTATTTAGCTTTGTTGTATCTGGTTATTAAAAATAATGAGACGATGAAGCAAATATTGCTGATTATTGGTTTTGCTTTAGTCTGTGTGTTGTTATCTGAATTTGTTACAGACTTTATAATTAAGCCTATTGTGGGGCGGCTACGTCCTACAATAGATCCTTCAATTAAGTATTTAGTACATACTGTAGATAATTTAAGAGGGTCGCAATATAGCTTTTTTTCAGCTCATGCAGCCAATACCTGTTGTATAGCTGTATTTTTTTCGTTGCTGATTAGAAATAGCATTTTTACTGCGGCAATGCTTATATGGTCTATCCTTAACTGTTGGACAAGGGTATATTTGGGACTTCACTACCCAAGTGATATATTTTGTGGTTTTTTATATGGTGCAATAGTAGGTTTATGCATATATGTAATATTTTTGAAACTTTATTTTAAATTTTCACCAAAATTTAATTACATATCTTCACAATATACATCAACAGGTTATTGCCTAACAGATGTTGAAGCAGTTCTTATAGTTTTGGCATTTACATTTATTTATGCAATTGTTCGTTCCTTAATTATTTTTGTATAATTGTTTGGACTAAAAATTGAAGCAGAGAAAAGAAAAACATGAAAGTTGCTTGTAAATTCAAATAAAAAACTATACTTTTGTACAGCTAAAGGACATAGTAATTAAGAAATTTATCTATGAAGCTTTTACATATATTCATAAAAGACAGATAAAACATAAATATATATATAATGTATAGAACTAATACGTGTGGAGAATTGCGTCTAACTGATGCGGGAAAGAATGTAACTTTATCGGGTTGGGTGCAAAAAATTCGTAAAATGGGTGGTATGACGTTTGTTGATTTACGCGATCGCTACGGAATAACTCAGCTGGTATTCAATGACGATGAAAATGCGGACCTATGTGCTAAGGCTAATAAATTAGGTCGTGAATATTGTATCCAAATTAAGGGAGTTGTCAACGAACGTCAAAGTAAAAATAGCTCTTTATCTACAGGTGATATTGAAATTATTGTAAATGAGCTTAATGTATTAAGTGAAAGTGAGACACCTCCATTTACTATAGACGACAATACAGATGGTGGTGATGATATTCGTATGAAATATCGTTATTTGGATTTGCGCCGTTCATGTGTTCGTAAGAATTTGGAATTGCGCCATCGCATGACAATATTAATAAGAAATTTTCTTGATGCACAAAACTTTATCGAAGTAGAAACTCCTATTCTAATAGGAAGTACTCCAGAGGGAGCGAGAGATTTTGTCGTGCCGTCACGTATGAATCCAGGGCAATTTTATGCTTTACCACAAAGCCCGCAGACTTTAAAACAACTATTGATGGTGAGCGGCTTTGATCGCTATTTTCAAATAGCAAAGTGTTTTCGTGATGAAGATTTGCGTGCCGATCGCCAGCCTGAATTTACTCAAGTTGATTGTGAAATGTCTTTTGTCAATCAAGATGATGTGATTAATCTGTTTGAAGACATGGCTCGTCATCTCTTTAAGGAGATTAGAGGTGTTGAACTCCCTGCAAAGTTACAACAAATGACCTGGCATGAAGCGATGCGTAGATTTGGAAGTGATAAACCTGATTTACGCTTTGGCATGGAGTTTGTAGAATTGATGGATGTACTAAGAGGTACAGGCTCATTTAATGTGTTTAATGATGCTACTTATATTGGTGGTATCTGTATACCTGGTTGTGCGAAATATACTCGCAAGCAATTGGATCAGTTGACAGACTTCGTAAAAAGACCTCAAATTGGAGCCAAAGGCCTTGTATGGGTAAAGTTTAATGAAGATGGTACAGTAAAAAGTAGCATAGATAAATTTTATAATGCAGAAACTCTTCTAAGCATTAAGGACAAAGTTGGTGCCAATAATGGCGATTTGGTATTGATACTTAGTGGTGATAATGCAAATAAAGCACGAATTCAGCTATGTTCACTTCGTCTTGAGATGGGTGATAGATTGGGTTTGCGCGATAGAAATAAATTTGAATGTCTATGGATTATTGATTTTCCCCTATTTGAATGGAGTGATGAAGAGCAACGTTTAATGTCTACACACCACCCATTTACAATGCCAAATCCAGACGATATACCTTTGCTTGAAGAACATCCTGAACGAGTAAGAGCAAAGGCCTATGACTTTGTATGTAATGGAATTGAAGTGGGTGGAGGTAGCTTAAGAATTCATGATTGCAAATTACAAGAAAAAATGTTTAAGATATTAGGCTTTACTCCAGAAAGAGCCAATGCACAATTTGGTTTCCTGATAAATGCGTTTAAATATGGAGCACCACCTCATGCAGGATTAGCCTTTGGTCTTGATCGTTTTGTTTCTATCTTGGCAGGTTTAGATAGTATTCGCGATTGCATCGCATTCCCAAAGAATAATAGTGGGCGAGATGTAATGCTTGATGCTCCTTCTATGCTTGATGCCAAGCAATTAGATGAATTGCAAATTAAAATTGATTTGCATCAAAAATGAGTCTTTAGGAATTAAAGAGAAGCAAATAATTACTTTATAAAGTCAATATTGTAGAATATTTCTATTATATTTGCAATATCTAACATTAAAGATATTCCATATCGGATTTTGTCTTAAGGAAATATAACTATGACAGAGAAAAAAGTAACAGTAAAGACAGCTGTCAAAAGTACAGCTGAAAGAAAGGTAAGAAGAACTACTAAAAAAGTAGCTCTTGAAATTAATGCTCAAACAGTAGGTTTTAAAGCAGGTGATGTTTATCAAGCACTTGCAACTGCTGAAGCTCCATTAAGTGTTGCTGAAATTGCTAAATCTGCAAATATATCTACAGAGGAGACTTTGTTAGGTATGGGTTGGCTTTTTAAAGAGGGAAAGATTAAGGATGCTGACAATAATAAACTAACATTAGCTTAATCTATAATAATAAAGGACTGGTAATTAAGCTTTACCGGTCCTTTTTTCTATATGTATGAATTACGATGATGATATTTTACATGTCCTTAGGGAAGCTGGACAAGAAGGGCTTAGCATTAAAAAGATAGTATTACATGTATACAATCGTAAACATGGACTATTTGATGATATTTCGTTGGATAATGTTCGACAGCAAGTAATAAATTTTCTGTTGCATCATTCAAAGAACACGACATCTCTTATAGAGCATACTGAAAAACGTGGTGTTTATCGTATTAATTTATCCAGTCAGGAATGCAAGCAACTTTATTTAAATTTTAAAGATTTAGTAGAAGAAAAGCAGCCTGATGAAACTGTGAATAAGCAAGAAGATAAACCAC
>CALCVP010000081.1 GCA_937907705.1 uncultured Prevotella sp.
TAATTTTCAAGCTAATCCAGCACTGCTCTTCTACATATTAGAACTTCTTACTGAAAAGGTTTACATCAAAACTTCTTTTTGTGCGATGTTTTGAGTGTGAAACATTATTTCCGATTTGGGCTTTTTTCCCTGTTATTTGACAAATCTTAGACATTGCAATCTACGTTTTTCGTTTAATTTTGATACTTATTCCAAACAGAGTGCAAAATTACAAACTTTTCTTTAATCTGCAAAATATTTCTTATAATAATGTTATATTTATGATATTTTAAGTTTTTGAAGAGTTTACTACTGTTCTGTCACCTCTATATCCTCCTCTGGTTCTGTCAGATTTTCTTTTAAATAATCTAAGAACATGGATAAGGCTTCACTTGTAGCTTTCGCCAAATTGATATCACGCCCATGGTCCTCATCCAATTTTTTTGTTACTATTTTGTCTTTTGCACCACAGGCCAACCAAATTGTACCAACAGGAATTTCAGCAGAACCACCTGCCGGTCCAGCTATACCTGTAGAAGCAATAGCAAAATCTACATTTAGAGTTTCTATCGCACCTTCTACCATTGCTTTAGCCACATCCTCACACACAGCAGTTTTTTCTTCTAACAACTGATGGTCCACATTGAGCAATTTCTCTTTTATTTCATTGGTATATGAAACTATACTTCCTTTAAAATAATTAGAGGCACCTGGCACCTTTATTATTGCTTCTGCAATTCTACCTCCAGTACAGCTCTCTGCTGTGCCAAGTGTTTTTCCTTTTTCCCAAATGAATTGGCTTATCTCTCTACTTAGTATTTTATTTTCGAATTCCATATATATTTATTGAAAAGTTACTTTTGAAAATGCAGGTTTATCTATTGAACAGAAATCTTTATCAAGATATTTATAATAACCTGTTATACCAATCATTGCAGCATTATCCGTAGTATAACTGAACTTTGGTATATAAATAGTCCAACCATACTTCTTTGCATGTTCCCTAAATGCATTACGTAAGCCATTGTTTGCACTGACGCCACCCGCTACTGCCACACTTTTTATGCCAGTCTGTTTAACTGCCATACGTAATTTCTTCATCAATATATCTACAATTGTAAATTCCAAACTTGCAGCTAAATCTGTTTTATGATGCTCTATGAAGTCTGAATCTTCTTTTACCCATTCTCGTAAGCTATAAAGAAAAGATGTCTTCAAGCCACTAAAGCTATAATTGCAACCAGATATATGAGGCTCGGCAAATTTGTACGCATGTGGATTGCCTTGTCTGGCCAACTTATCTATAATAGGTCCGCCAGGATAACCTAATCCCATCACTTTGGAACATTTATCAATAGCCTCACCAGCAGCATCATCTATAGTTTGTCCTAATACCTCCATATCATTATAAGCGTTTACCTTGACAATCTGTGAATTGCCACCACTCACTAAAAGGCAAATAAATGGCAATGGAGGAGCAGAGTTATCATCATCACTTTCTTTTATAAAATGGGCCATTACATGTCCTTGCAGATGGTTGACATCTATTAATGGAATATTGAGTGAGCGAGCTAAACCTTTAGCAAAACTTACACCTACCAACAATGACCCCATCAAACCAGGACCACGTGTAAACGCTATAGCTGATAACTGTTCTTTGGTTATTCCTGCACGCTTAAGAGCTTGATCTACTACTGGAACTACATTTTGCTGATGCGCACGTGAAGCTAATTCTGGAACGACTCCTCCATAAGCCCTATGCACATCTTGAGATGCAGTAACATTGCTTAATAACACTCCATTGCGCAAAACTGCGGCAGAAGTATCATCGCAACTACTTTCAATACCTAATATATATATATCGTCCATAAACAGAATTCTTTTATAACTCTAATAAGTAAGTATCTCTACACCATGTTCCGTCATTACAAAAGTGTGCTCCCATTGTGCGCTTGGCTTTTCATCACCTGTAATAACTTCCCATCCATATTTATCATCAGCATCAATAAACACCTGCCAAGTGCCCATATTAATCATAGGTTCTATGGTAAATACCATACCTGGAACAAGTAACATGCCAGTGCCCCGATGCCCATAATGAAGCACTTCTGGATCTTCATGGAATTGCAATCCTACTCCATGGCCACACAAATCACGTACCACGCCATAATGATATTTATCGGCATATTTTTGTATGGCATGTCCTATATCGCCCACAAAGCCATAAGGCTTGGCAGCTTCTGCACCTACTTCCAAACACTCTTTAGCCACTCTAACCAGTTGCTCCTTCTCTGGAGTTGTTTTACCTATAATAAACATACGCGAAGCATCTGCATAATAGCCGTCCAAGATCGTTGTAAAATCAACATTTACGATGTCGCCTTCTTGCAATACATCCTCTTCTTTTGGTATTCCATGACACACGACTTCATTGATACTGGTACATACACTTTTTGGAAAGCCTTCATAGTTAAGGCAAGCAGGCACTGCATTATGTGCCACACAATAGTCATAGCAAATTTTATCTATCTCAAGTGTATTCATACCGACATGTATTTGCTTTGCAACTTCATCCAGTACCCCAGTATTTACAACACCACTTTTGCGAATGCCTTCAATTTGCTCTGGAGTTTTTATAAGGTCTCGTGTAGGAACAAGTTTTCCTCTGTTTTCCCAGTACATGATTTGTTTATCCATTTCGGTTATAGGTTGTCCTGGGAGACAATGCCATCTTCTTTTTTTCTGAAACATATTCCGCTATTTATTATAGAATTTGTTTGTAAGTTGATACTCAAAACTCATCTAAGCAAGATAAGAGTAAACCTTAATACTGTTAATTTTGAATATCTACTTATATTTGTCATTTTTTATTTATCTATATTTAACTGTGCCAACACCTCTGCACGCCAATCACTTCCATTAACAGGACATACAGTAGTAAAGCCAAGCAATTGACCTGCCTCTATATTTTTCGGACCATCATCTACAAAAAGTGTTTCTTGCGGATTTATCCGTTCTTGTTGTATCATCTTTTCAAAGAAAGTCTGAGATGGCTTCATTACGCCTATGCGATAACTCAAATAAAGGCTATCAAAATAGCTGCACAATGAATTCCCATGTCCATCAAAATCATTGTTTAAAGCCCAATCCATCATAAAAGGATTAGTATTTGAAAGTAAAATGAGGTGGTATCCTTTTTGACGCA
This sequence comes from uncultured Prevotella sp., assembly GCA_937907705.1. Classification (GTDB taxonomy): domain Bacteria; phylum Bacteroidota; class Bacteroidia; order Bacteroidales; family Bacteroidaceae; genus Prevotella. The sequence continues at coordinate 3,185 of CALCVP010000081.1, forward strand.
ATAACTTTATAAATTCAAGATTACGCTGTGGCACTTCTTTCCGATAACCTAACCAAGCATACTGGCAATCATCAAGCGTTAAAGTACGACCGACCATATTGCTTAATTCTTGTCTAAACTGTTCAGCTGTAATTTTTCCTTCTTCTACTGCGCCAAAAATACCACTTTGCGTGTAAGAATCAAGCTGCCTTTCTGTATTTTTTAACCCTAATGCTTCAAAGCGTCTAAGGGCTTCCTGTTGGTCGATAGTCATAATTACACCACCCAAATCAAAAACTATATTCTTTATCATTTTACCTTACCTTTATTTAGCTGTTGAACGTGCAATAGAAATAGCAAGCAGTTAATAATGCTTTATAGCACGGTCCATCTCTCTTCTATCCTCTTTTTCCTTTAATGTCTGTCGCTTATCAAATTCTTTTTTACCTTTAGCCAATGCTATATCTATCTTTGCTCGACCATGATTGTCTATAAATAATAATGTAGGTACTATAGTAAAGCCTACTTGCTTAGTTGCTTCCACCAGTTTATGTATCTCACGCTTATTAAGCAAAAGCTTTCTATCGCGCTTAGCTTCATGATTATTATACGATCCAAAAAAGTAAGGCGATATGTTCATTCCCTTTACCCATATCTCGCCATTATTAATATAACAGAAGCTATCTACTAATGAAGCCTTTCCCTGCCGTATAGATTTTATCTCTGTACCTGTCAGTACTATGCCTGCAGTATAAGTATCTACAAAGAAATATTCAAACGAAGCTTTTTTATTGCGTATATTTACTGGACTTTTTTTCCTTCCCAGTTCTTCATTCTTATTCATCGTTATCTATTATATCTACAAATTGTTCTATGTGTTCATCTATATACTGAGCCACCATAGTTGTCCATTGTTCTTCATTCTCCACAAAAGTATCATCATAGTCATCAAACTCTTCATAGCGTTCAAACATTGCCATAAATTCTTCATCAGAACAATCCTTTTCTATTTCTTCATGGCATTTTTTATAACTTTTTCGTGTTTTGTTCAACAAACAAGCAAGGCCGTCTAATCCCCATGTTCTAATAGCTTTTCCAAAAGGATTTACAAAGATAAAAGCGCCATAACCATTATGTATCAGCTGAACGAAACCTCCATCCATTACTTCATTACGAAGTATAACATAAGCCAACAATGTTATCTGCTGCACATTAAGTACGGCCATTGTTTCTTGCGTAATTTGCCCATCAATGCTTTCCATAATAGCATTATAAAAAGCATCTACAAAGGCATCCATGCCTTCAGAGGCCGCAATTTGAAGCTTTGTATCTGATATCTGCACTTTCATTTTAAATTCTATCTTTGCCCTCAAGAGAAAATATTCTCATATATATAAGCAAAACTTTTTGCTGTTATATATTGAAGCGTATCTATATTATGCTTGCAAAGATAGAAAAAAATAGTAACTTCCAAAAACATTTTATAATGTTTTTAGCTGTACATGAAAAGCGACACTGTTACAAAAGTACCTTAAACATTCAGTTTTTATTATTGCTGTCCGCTAAAAAAAATCGAAGGATAAAAATTGGGCTGGATTCCTCGCTTGGAATTCAGCCCTTTTAGTTACTTTTGTTTTGCTAAAATAATCTTAGTAACTATGAACAAAGGTACACATTTTAACGGACAGCCGATGTATGGTCAGCTGATTAATTTGCTTGATAAGCAAGCAATTTTGATTAGTTACTTACTTATATAGTTTACAGTTTAACTATAATGATAAATAGGTGTTCAGAATTAATTATTAAGATAATATTGTGTTGTACTAATTTCCCCTTGGGGCGAAAAGCTAAAGCCTAAGCCCCTTACGTTTCGTTATTATTTTGTTAATCAATTATCTTTTTGTATATTATTGGTGGATTGGGGCACGGCAGGTCACGTTGACCATGCCGTTATAACCCAGTCCACAAAAAGTATGCCGAAGAAAATCTCCGACATGGCTGTAGAGAAGGTACCGTCCATTTCTAGCCGTTTTTCTCTATTCCAGAGCAAGTTGCAGATTGCGCACTATGCTCAAGGTTCAATCACCGATTACTGTCACGCCTTATACAAATTTTAACGAACTATTGTTCTATCGCAAAAAAACTTTATATATTAATTCTGAACACCTTCCTCATATTAGCATACTTTGTGAGAACCTTCGCTAATTACTACATTGTAAATTTTAGGTTCTTTACCATACTTCTTTTGATATTTGGCTTTTACATCATTTACAAACTTATCATAAAGTTCGTCCTTTACCAAATTAATGGTACAACCACCAAAACCACCACCCATAATACGGCAACCTGTTACACCATCTTCTTTAGCTACAGATGCCAAGAAATCAATTTCTTCACAAGATACCTCATAATCTTTGCTCAGGCCTTCGTGAGTTTCATACATTTTCTTACCCACTGTTTCATAGTCGCCTGCATTCAATGCATCGCATACTGCCAAAACACGATCTTTCTCGCCCAGCACATATTTAGCACGATTGTAATCCTCTTGTCCTACCTCATTTTTAACTTCATCAAGTTGTTCCCATGTACAATCACGCAAAGTCTCAAACTTGCTCTCTGGATGCTTTGCTGCAATATGCTTCACTACATTCTCACAACTCTTGCGGCGGTCATTATATGGTGAGCCTGCTAACTCATGTTTTACAACAGAATCTACCAATACCAACTTATAACCTTTGGGATTAAATGGGAAATATTCAAACTCACGACTGCGACAATCAAGGCGCATTAATTTACCTTCTTGCCCCATCACACTGGCGAACTGATCCATAATGCCACAGTTTACACCACAATAGTTATGCTCGGTAGCTTGACCAGCCAATACCAAATCCCATTTTGAAACTTTATTGTTGCCAAACAAATCATTAAGAGCAAAAGCAAAACAACTCTCTAATGCTGCTGATGAAGAAAGGCCTGCTCCTAAAGGAACATCACCAGAAAAAGCAGTATTAAAACCCTTTACATCAACACCTCTTTTGCGCATTTCCTGAACGATTCCGTAAATATATCGTGCCCAACTGGACTTTGGACCTTTAGGGTCATCTACTTTAAACTCTACTCTATCTTTTAAATCAATAGCATAAGCCATTACTGTATCCGTTCCATTAGGGCGAATTTCACAAGTAATTCCTTTATCTATAGCACCTGGAAATACAAAGCCACCATTATAGTCTGTATGTTCACCTATAAGGTTTATACGTCCTGGCGATGTATAAATACTTCCTGTTTTACCGTCAAAATGTTTAATAAAACGGCTTCTTACATTTTCTATATCCATAATAAAAATTAGTTTATAATGAGTTAGTACTTAAGCTTTATAATACATAATAAAAATAAAATGTGTTTCCACAGCAAGAATTTTGTCATAGAAACACACTTCTATAAAATCTATTTTTCTACTACACCAAACTTATAAATTGTCTTCTGCTTATATTGCTCATCTGGACGCAATATAACAGATGGGAAATAAGGATGATTAGGCGAATCTGGAAAATGTTGTGCTTCTAAACACACTGCACTGCGATAAGGAAATGTGGCTCCATGCTGTCCCTTAATACCATTCTCAAAGTTTCCTGTATATAATTGCATGCCAGGCTCTGTGGTATACATTTCCATTATACGCCCACTATTTGGTTCAATCAAACGTGCAGCAAAGCTCAATTCACCTTCCTCCTTTTTATTCAATACATAGCAATGGTCATAGCCAGAACCGTTTTTTATCTGCTCATTGTCAGCATTAATATCTACTCCTAATGCTTTGGGATGACGGAAATCAAATGGAGTATCTTTTACAAATCTTATTTCACCTGTAGGAATAGAAGTACTGTCTATTGGCAAATAGTAGTCAGCGTTTATTTCACATACCACATTATCAATAGAAGGCGTAGGATTCGCTATACCAGACAAGCTGAAGAAGCCATGATTAGTAAGACAAATTATGGTCTTCTTATTTGTCGTAGCCATATATTCTATAATCAGTTCATTATCATCATTAAATGTATAAGCAACAGTTGTCTTTACTTCGCCAGTATAACCTTCTTCCCCATAAGATGATACATAGCTCAACACTACTGTCTCATCATTCATGCGAAGTGCATCCCACACCTTAACATTAAAACCGTTATTTCCTCCATGCAAAGAGTTAGGAGCATTATTAATAGCCAACTGATATTCTTTACCATTCAATTGAAATTTCCCCTTACATATTCGATTCCCGTAACGACCAATTAGTCTTGACAAATAAGGTTCAGGACTATTAATAACGTCCTGTATATTATCATGTCCTTGAATAATATTTGCATAGTTACCATTCTTATCTGGAACCATAATAGCAACAATGGCACCACCATAATTGGTAATTGCAACTTCATTACCTTCTTTGTTCTTTAAAATGTACAAGTCTGTATTTTTACAATTTACTGTAGTTTGAAAATCTTCTCTTTTCAAACCACACAGATTTGGTATTTCGTTTGTGTTCATAATATTATGCTTTTTAGTTAAATACTAAGTGCAAAGTAAGTAAAAATAAATGAGAAATACGAATGAAATATTTATTTTTTTAGTTAATGCCGTTAAAAACGGTTAAGGATGCTTCTATCTAAAAACTGTGTAATCTGTAAAAAGAATGAGGGTGTGTCAAAACGTGCATTCCCTTTTTGTATAAACAAAGCCTGATTTTAACAAGCCATGGCTTTGCCATGTTCAAAAGCGTTTGTACATTTATACATTGAAAACTAATAATTAGGGTGTCCAGTTAGATGTTCCGAAAAACAAATGCTGAAATCACCCGT
>CALCVP010000082.1 GCA_937907705.1 uncultured Prevotella sp.
TGGCTGGCAGCGGAAAGCCGCTTAGCCTTTATCTCAAATTTTAACGAACTATTGTAATACCATACACTATTGAGTTTTCATTGATTATTGGCAAATAAGTGTTCTTCTATTGATTGAGTACCTACTTAATAGTTTTTCATGATATTCTGATACCTCTCACGTTCCTTGCCTGTCTTGCGCTTTTGGTTACGGTCAAACCACTTAAAAAAGTCAAAACCTCCAGGCTGACGCGGCACTGAAGAGGCTGATTTTACCACTGTATGTCGTATATCAAAGCCTATTTTGGGCTTATGACCAATAATCAGCACATCGTCTACGGCATTGAGCTTGGGCAGTAGCCATACGGTATCTCTCACTTCCGACCGCTTCAAAACACGGTTCTCATAGTTTACATGCGACACGGTAACACTGCTGCAAGACTTGTCTATAAAGAAGCGTCCTCTGTAATCAGTGGTTACCACCCCTTTGGGATTGACAAAGATATTGGCTTTTGCCACAGGCATACGTGTCTCCATGTCGTAAACCACACCCGACAGTTGGGCATGAGCCATCAGCGAAGCACTCAACAAGAGTGCGGTTTCTACATATTTTACTTTCATATTGTTTTCCATTCCATTACAAAAGTAAATATTTTACAACAAATACGACAACAAACAGTCTTTTATTAAGATTGTTTTCATTAACTTGACGCAGTATAACAATAGTTTGTCAAAGCACCATACAAATGCAAAGAACAGTTATTTATTCGCCGTTCATGGATATGAAACCTGCTTTTTAACGGCAAAAGCACAAAGAACTGACCTAACAGCACAGCCCTTGCAGTTGACCCACATGCCAACTACAAGACAAAGAACAATTAGGCACATAGACTAAAAGGAAATGCAAGCATCCGCCTATGGGCAAACAAAAGCTATGCAATCGTGTTCCAATTGCACTGCTCTTGCTGTATGATTGCAATGCAATTGGAACACGAAAGCAGTGCAATCATCATGCGATTGCACTGCTTTCGGAGTACGGCATTGTTTGAATCGTAAAACAACAGTTCTAACAAGAAGGAATACAAGCAATGATTTGGCAGAATCCATGATTACTGCACATCCTGCAATCAGTTGGTTTCCTGCCACTTACAACTCAACATTCAGTAGTTTTTGAGCCAAAGGTGCATAATAAGCTTTTACCTCTTCGGCTGTAGGAGTGTGTCCACCCGGAAAATGATAAGCATGCGTATAATGCTGCAAGAACAAAGACTCATAATGCGCCAAGGTATCGTTAACGCCGAAAAGTCCCCATATATGCTCTTTACCTACTGCTGTACAATGGTCAAACTGGGTAGCTTGCAATTGGGCAAACTCATTGATAAGCGCATCGTCAATCACAAAGTTTTGGCAACCATCCCGGCGAGGGGCCTTATACTGTTGAGGGCCTTTGCGAGGCAACAGAAAGTGGGTCATTTCAAAATAAGGGTTGCCCAACAAGGCAGGAATACCCATAACTGAAGCTACTATTTGGGCAAAAAAAGAGCCGCAACTATTGCCGACCAGCAGTTGAGGGCACTCTTTCTGACAGATAGAAAAGACAAAATCAAGAGCCACTTGCGGATGAAGCGGCATGTCTGGCGACAAAACCTGTGCCTTACCTTGAAAAGCTTCTTTCAGCGCAAGAGCCGGCACACAACTGCCAGAAGCAAAAAATCCATGTAGAAATACAATCTTTGTCATAGCTATTTTATATAATACTTATTGTTCGATGCAGCAATAAAGACTGCGCTTGACAATGCAAAAGCAGTTGACTATTGCTTTTCGTCCAGATGTTTTTGCAGTTTTACCAGTTCATTACGATACTGTGCTGCTTGAATAAAATCAAGCTCCTTAGCCGCCTTCTTCATGAGACGGGTTGTATTTTCAATGCTTTTCTTGAGCTGCTGCACACTCATGTGCACCACAATAGGATCGGCTGCGAAAGCTGCCTGTTCCGTTTCCATATAAGGCTGATATGCTTTGGACACCTGCCGTTGCTCTGTTGCATCATGAGGTTGCATAGCCGTGAGGGCATCGCTTCTGATAGCTTTGGTTATCTGTTTAGGCGTAATATGATGCATCTCATTATAATGCAGTTGCTTAAAGCGGCGGCGCTGTGTCTCGTCAATAGTAAGCTGCATGCTTGCCGTTATGCGATCAGCATACATTATAACCTTTCCGTTTACATTTCTTGCTGCACGGCCGGCAGTCTGGGTAAGCGAACGGTGAGACCGCAGGAAGCCTTCTTTGTCGGCATCAAGTATAGCCACCAATGACACCTCAGGCAAGTCAAGGCCTTCACGTAGCAAATTGACACCTACCAGCACATCAAACACGCCCTCTCTGAGGTCATTCATTATTTTCACTCGGTCAAGGGTGGCCACATCGCTGTGTATATAGTTAGCCTTTATACCATGATTGAGCAGATATTCTGTAAGCTCTTCTGCCATACGCTTGGTCAGTGTAGTTACCAAGGTACGCTCTCCACGGTCTATACGGTCCAATATCTCTGCCATCAAATCATCTATTTGGTTCTCGCTGGGGCGCACTTCAATCTCCGGATCCAACAGTCCTGTGGGTCTGATAACCTGCTCTACCACTACTCCACCTGCTTCTTGCAATTCGTAGTCGGCAGGAGTAGCAGACACATAGATAACTTGATGTATCATAGAATGAAACTCGTCAAATGTCAATGGACGGTTGTCAAAAGCGGCAGGCAAGCGGAAACCGAATTCCACCAAATTGGTTTTACGGGCACGGTCGCCACCATACATGGCACTAATTTGCGGCACTGTAACATGACTCTCGTCTATCACCATCAGATAATCCTTTGGGAAGAAATCAAGCAAGCAGTAAGGCTTCTCGCCTGGCTGGCGTCCGTCAAAATAGCGAGAATAGTTTTCTATACCCGAGCAATGCCCCAACTCCTTGATCATCTCCATGTCATATTCCACCCTCTCCTTGATGCGCTGCGCCCTGATAGGGTCGCCTATCTCTTCAAAGAAAGCGATACGCTGAGTCAAGTCATCCTGTATCTGCCTGATAGCAATATCTGTTTGTTCCTTAGATGTAATAAAGAGGTTGGCAGGATATATTTGATATTCATCGAAAGAAGCCAACCTGTGAAACGTAACGGCATCCAGCTCTTCGATAGAATCAATCTCGTCATCCCAAAAAGAAACACGCAACACATTGTCACTATAAGCCATGAATATGTCTACCGTATCACCTTTCACTCTGAAATTGCCACGTTTTAGCTCAATATCATTTCTTATATAGAGCGCATCCACTATTCTCCGCAAAAATACATTTCGGTCCAAGGTCTGTCCTTTTTTAATGGAAATAACGCTTTTTGCCATCTCTACCGGACCGCCCATACCATAAATACATGACACAGAAGATACCACTATCACATCTTTTCGGCCCGACAACAAGGCAGACACGGCAGAAAGGCGCAATCTGTCAATTTCTTCGTTGATGGCAAGATCTTTCTCTATATAAGTGTCTGTCTGCGGCAAATAGGCTTCTGGCTGGTAATAATCATAATAGGAAACATAGTATTCTACAGCGTTGTCAGGAAAAAACGACTTCATCTCGCTGTACAACTGCGCTGCCAAAGTCTTGTTATGGCTAAGAATAAGCGTTGGTTTATTGATATTGGCTATAACATTAGCCACTGTAAAAGTTTTACCGGAACCTGTTACACCCAATAAAACTTGAGATTTGTCGCCACGGTTTACACCTTCGGTAAGTTCTCTGATAGCCTCAGGTTGGTCGCCTGTAGGTTTGTAAGCTGATGTAAGTTTAAATCCACTCATATTATAAAATGTAGCATCTCGCTAAGATAAATATCTGCATATTGGGTGACACTGCACCGGTAAAAGTATCAATAAGCATACATAATACGCCCAAAATATAGATAAAAAGCCTAAAACAGCCCCCCAATAACTATGGTATTGCAAAAATAACAATAAAGCTTCTAACATGCCTAAGAAAAGTCTTTTTTTTCTAAAAATAAGTTTAAAACTTTGCTGTTTATAGAATTATATGTAATTTTGCAATCCAAACGTGTAATTATGAAGAAGAAAATTCTTATCGCTACATTGCCTGCCGTCATGCTGTTTTCAGGGTGCGCACACGAATTTAATCAAGTATACAAATCACAAGACTATGATTATAAATATGAGTATGCAAAAGAAGCATACGAAAGTGGCAAATACACACAGGCTGCTACACTGCTTCAAGAACTGATAACCATAGAGAAAGGAACAGAAAACGGTGAAGAGTGCCTGTATATGCAAGCAATGTCGGAATTTCTCAATAAGGACTATGAAAGTGCGTCTTTAGCTTTCAAAACCTATTTCAAGTCTTATCCTAAAGGCATCTATGCAGAAATGGCTGCATACGGCATAGGCGAAAGCCTGTACATGTGTACGCCTGAGCCTCGGTTAGACCAAACGGAAACGGTGAATGCCATATCAGCCTTTCAAGACTATTTGGACATTTTTCCAGATGCCAAGTTGAAAGAAAGAGCGCAAACACGTATCGAGCAGTTGCAGGAAAAGCTGGTTCTGAAAGAACTTCACTCTGCTCAACTCTACTATAATTTAGGTACTTACTTTGGCAATTGTACCAGTGGTGGCAGCAACTATGAAGCTTGCATCATTACGGCACAGAACGCCATTAAAGATTATCCATACAGCAAAGAACGCGAAAAATTTGCCTTACTGGTAATGAAAAGCAAATACGAATTAGCCCAACAGAGCGTAGAAGAGAAAAAGATGGACCGATACAGAGATGCCGAAGACGAATGCTATGGCTTTATCAACGAATATCCTGACTCAAAAAACAAAGCCTTGGCTGAGAAATATATTGCACAATGCAAGAAAATAACAAACGAAAAATAAATAAACTCAATATAAAATGGATTACAAGAAGTCAAAAGCCCCTACTAACACAGTAACCCGTAATATTATGGATCTGTGTGATGAAACAGGTAACATCTACGAGAGTGTAGCAATCATCGCTAAACGTGCTAATCAGATTTCTATTGAAATCAAGCAAGATTTAAGCAAGAAATTGGCTGAATTTGCTTCTTACAACGATAGCTTAGAAGAAGTGTTTGAGAACAGAGAGCAAATAGAAATCTCAAGATATTACGAGAAGCTTCCAAAGCCAACACTACTTGCTACTGAAGAGTTTGTTGAAGGCAACGTGTATTGGCGCGACACTCAGAAAGACACTCAGAAAGACGCACAATGATACAAAGGAAGCAAACGGTATTCCTTTTGGTGGCTTTTATCCTTTCAGCTATTTGTTTATGCTTGCCACTTGCTCATTTTGATCAAGGCATAGGTCAAACAGGTGCTTTATATAATTTGTGGATTGTGTCGCCAAGTGGTACTCACCAATACCAAGTATGGGCATTGTTTGCAATACTATTGCTCACATGCCCCATCACGCTTGTTGCTGTCTTTTCTTTCCATAACCGTAAGACACAAAGCAGATACTGCCTTTTCAACATGCTATTATTGTTAGGCTGGTATATTGTATTTGCCGTCTTTGCTACAGGATTAAAAGCAGCGGCAGGCAATCTTACTTACTCTATTACCGCAGTTTTTCCACTCGTAGCTCTATTGCTCAACTTTATGGCACGCAAGGCCATTTTAGCAGATGAGGCATTGGTAAAAGCTGCAGATAGAATAAGATAATCTATTTTTGAAAGACAAATGTATTTTATGGCATATTTACATGCCCCCTACACTGCAACAATATTCATAAAAAGGCATGTTTCTTGATGGCGAATACATCAGAAACATGCTTTTTTATTAGCAATCCATCATCGTTCATTAATCTGTTAAAATATTTTTATTCACCACAAATAAATAAAAGCAAATGAAGAAGGCTTTATTCTTTGATATTGATGGCACTTTAGTAAGCTTTGATACACACAAAATACCCACATCTGCCATTAAAGCATTGGAAGCAGCAAAGGCCAATGGTGCAGGCATTTTCATTGCTACTGGAAGGCCACGGCAACTTGTCAACAACCTTCAAGAAATCGAACACCTCATAGATGGCTACATTACGACAAATGGTGGTTATAGCTTCATTGGAAAAAAAGTAGTAAAATGTGTGCCAATACCCCATGAAGACGCTTTAAAATTGGTGCAACTCTCATCAGAGCTACATTTCCCTGCCATGATTGTAGGCGTCAACAGTTTGACAGTAATCAATCCTGACGAGCAAGTGGATGTAATATTCAAGCAATTGCTAAACGTTCCTACACTTGGCCTTGAAAACAAAATAGAGTGCGTATTGCAGCAAGATATACTACAACTTACACCTATTATCACACAAGAACAAGAAGACAATATAATGCCCCAACTGCCAGGCTGCATTTCTGCACGCTGGTATCCGTCTTTTACAGACATAACTGCTCGCGGTGCAGACAAAGGAAGAGCTTTAATGAGCATGGTTCGATACCTCCAGTTAGACATTGAAAAAGACGTGATAGCTTTTGGAGATGGCGGAAACGATATGCCCATGCTAAAAACTGCCGGCATAGGAGTGGCCATGGGAAACGCTGTTGAGAAAGTAAAAGATATAGCAAATTATGTTACCACAACAGTAGATAATGATGGAATTTACAATGCTCTTGTTCATTTGAATATCATTTAAACGGCATTCAAACGCCCTTCAAAAGCCATTAAAACACGTTTTCAATGACTTTTTTTTTCAAAAAATGAGTAAAAAATTTGCAGGAATAAGAAAAATGCAGTACCTTTGCAACCGCAAATAAGAACAATGGTACCTTGGCCGAGCGGTTAGGTAACGGTCTGCAAAACCGTGTAGAGCAGTTCGACTCTGCTAGGTACCTCTTACAAAAGGGGATATATCAATATTGATATATCCCCTTTTCATTCATACTAATAGCAGAGATAACAGAGGCAATAGTGGATAAAAATTCTGTTTCACTTCATTTTTTTTGATATTCCGTTAGTCTTGTACTATCTTTGCACTCTAATTAGCAAATAAAGTGAAAGCAAAAAAATATAATCATATTGTTTTATTACTGTCAGTAGTTGTCGTATTATTACAAGCCTGTGCATCAGCCAAATTTGTACCCGATGGCGAAACTATGCTTGACAATGTAATGATAGAATCTGACACTAAAGAGGTGAAAGCAGATAAGCTAATGCCTTATGTCAGACAGCGCAGCAACTCCAAATGGTTCTCATTATTCAAAATACCTCTTGGCACATACAACCTATCCGGCAGCGACAGCACAAGATGGATAAATAGAAAGTTAAGAGAAATAGGTGAAAGTCCTGTACTTTTTGATACCGTACAAGCTAATCTTACTTGCGCAAACCTTACCCATGCCTTGCGTGCAATGGGATACATGCGTGCAAAAGTAGACTATGAGGTTATACCTTATAAGCAAAAGAAAATAAAGGTAAAGTATAAGCTGCATACTGGCGACCGCTTTATGATTAACCGTGTAAGGTATGATATACAAGATTCTGCCATTGCTCGCTTGCTGACAACGCCCGACTCTTCGCGTCTGAAGTTGCGCGTAGGAGTACCTTTTGTGGCCAATCAATTAGATGAAAAGCGTAAAAGCATTACAAGAGAGCTGAATAATCATGGCTATTTTAATTTTCATAAAGATTTTATTGATTATTCTGCCGATACCATTGCTGGCAGTCGACAAATAGATTTAACCCTCCATCTACGTGAATTTCAAATCAACAATAATGATACTCCGATAGCCCACACGCGCTATACAATTAATCATGTAAACTTCACAACAGGACCTGGACAAAACAAAATGCCCCTTCGGCAATCGGTGTTGAAAGAAACCTCTATGATAGAGCCAGGCAAGCTCTTTTGTGCAGACGATTTACAACGCACATACAATAACTTTGGGCGTATGCAAATCGTGAAATATACTAATATAAAATTTACGGAGTTACCAGATCACCATTCGCTTGATTGCGATATAGCAATAAGCAGCAACAAGATAAACAGTATCAGCTTTCAACCAGAAGGTACGAATACAGCAGGCGATTTGGGTGCTGCTGCCTCTCTGACTTACGAGAATCGCAATTTATTTAGAGGCGCGGAAACATTCAGCGTCAAGCTGCGCGGTGCCTTTGAGGCCATCACAGGATTAGAAGGTTATCAAAATCAAGATTATAAAGAGTATAATATAGAAAGTAAGCTTACCTTTCCACGCTTCTTGATGCCTTTCGTTTCAGAGAGTTACCGCAAGCGTTCTACCGCCCTATCTGAACTTGGCGTGAGCTATAATATGCAGAACAGGCCTGAGTTTCACCGCAGAGTATTCGCTGCCAATTGGCGCTATCGCTGGAGCAATGCCGCAAAGAACAAGAACTTCAAGGTTGATTTACTTGACCTCAACTACATTTACATGCCGTGGATTTCGCCCACTTTCAAGAAAGAGTACTTAGACGATGTCAACAGCAGAAACTCCATATTGCGCTACAACTATGAAGACTTGTTTATCATGAAATTAGGATTCGGTGTATCAGCAACATATGGACACACAGCTATGAAGATTAACTTGGAAACGGCAGGCAATGTACTTAATGGACTATCTCAACTTATCAAGGCAGAAAAAAATCAAGAAGGGCAACACACTTTATTCAATATTGCTTTTGCACAATATGCAAAGGGCGACCTTGACTGCACCCATCTGTTACAATTAGACAATCACAATGCATTAGCCCTGCATATAGGTTTAGGCATAGCCTACCCCTATGGCAACAGTAAAGTGTTACCCTTTGAAAAGCGTTATTTCTCTGGAGGAGCAAACTCTGTAAGAGGATGGAGCGTAAGAGGGTTAGGACCTGGCAGCTATAAGGGTACAAATGGGTCTATAGACTTTATAAACCAAACAGGTGATTTAAAGTTAGACCTTAATGCAGAACTGCGCTCTTATCTATTCTGGAAGCTGTATGGTGCATTGTTTGTAGATGCAGGTAATATCTGGACACTAAGGAAATATGAAGAACAACCGGGCGGACAATTCAAGTTAGACACATTTTACCGCCAGTTGGCAGTTGCCTATGGCTTAGGGTTACGACTGAACTTTGATTTCTTTATCTTGCGCTTCGATTTTGGTATGAAAGCTATCAATCCTGCATACAGCAGTCAGAAAGAGCATTATGCCATTTTCCATCCTGATTTCAGCCGCGACTTTGCTTTTCATTTCGCAGTAGGCCTTCCATTTTAACCCACCATTTGCCCTGCCGCTTTACAAGAGAAAGTGTATAATTGGCCTTGTCTGCTATGTATCCTGCTTTGCCCAAAGTATCTGTTATCATGCCATTATAAACGGTATATTGTATCTTGGCTGTACTGTCTGACTCCCAGTCCACATCATTTGGTTCGCAAGTAGCGCCATTCTCCATGCCTTTAAGTACCTCTATATCGGCCTCTGTCATATTGGTTGCAGCAAAATTGAGCCATTTCCTTGACTCCGGCAGACAATAAGGAACAGCTTCTACAAAACGATAGTTAAAATAATGGGTGGCAAAGCTGTCTGCTGTGGCGCTCATTTTCTCTTCATCTTCGCTTTCAAAAGCACTGCAATTAGCTGTCAGCAGGAGAGTAAAAGGAAACATAGATACAATCAACCAGTTTTTCATATCAGAACTATTAAATTTGTACAAAGGTATTATTTTTTTTTGTTACAAAAACTATTCTTCTTAATTTTGCATATAAAAACAAGGAAAATGCTGAGATTTATATCTTTCGGCAGTGGAAGTTGTGGTAATTGCTATTACCTTTACACTGAAGATTATGGTCTGCTCATAGACGTGGGAGTAGGCATTAGAAAATTAAAAAAATATTTTTTAGATTACGGCTTCAAGTTTGCTGATGTAAAGGCTATATTGGTCACCCACGACCATGCCGACCATGTGAAAGCAGTAGGAAGCTTCAGCAATCAAATAAAAGTGCCGGTATATGCCACGGAAAAAGTGCATGATGGCATCAAGCGAAACTACTATGTGCGTAAAAAAGTAGAAACAAATCAAATCAAATACATTACTCCAGGCGAGACTTTCATGTTAGGAGACATGAAAATTACTCCTTTTCATGTACCCCATGACAGCAGTGATAATGTAGGCTATCGCATCTGCCATAAAAACATTACATTCTGTTTACTGACAGATGTAGGACACATTACAGACGAGATAACCCACGCCATTGCCTCTGCCAACTACTTAGTGATAGAAGCTAACCACGATGAAGAGATGCTAAAAAGCGGTCCATATCCAGGGCACCTAAAAGCAAGGGTTTTAGGTCCTTATGGGCATCTTTCCAATCACAATTGTGCGTTGACTTTAGTTAACTATGCCACTTCACAGCTAAAGCACGTTTGGCTGTGCCATCTCAGTCAAGAGAACAACCACCCTGAACTGGCTCGCAAAACGGTTGAAATGGAACTAAAACAGGCACAGCGATTTGATGGCACCTGTGTACAATTAGATGTATTGCGGCGTAACCTTCCCACGGGAATATTCGAGCTTCAATAAGAAAAACAAGTTGTAAGGTTTATGCCTGAAACACACCTTCAACTTTATCTTTCTAAATATCATATACCTAATAAATATATTATTACATGTGCATTGTATTTGCTAAAACAGCAAGAACTGTTTATAGGGATTAAGGCAATGCAAACAAAAAAAAGAAACGTTATGAAAAAGATTTTTGTAAAAAGCGCCCTGTTGTGTGCTATGATGATGATGGGCATGCAAGCCAATGCCCAAGTGAGTCTTGGAAATATCTTAAAGGGTGTAGCCAGTGCTGCATCTGGTTCCACATCTTCTACAGAAGACGGTGGACTACTGTCTGGACTTACTTCTATCTTTTCAAAAGATAAAGTAGCTACAAAAGACCAAATTGTAGGCACCTGGACTTACCAAGAACCTGCCGTTGTAATGACCAGTGACAATGTGCTGGAAAACTTGGGCGGAAAGGTAGCTGCCAATGCTTTGGAGAAACGGTTGAAAACAAATCTTGAAAAATATGGCTTCAAGAGTGGAGCCATCACCATGACTTTTGATGCTGATGGCAACTTTACACAAAAATTCAAGAAAAGAACTCTCAAAGGCACTTATACGATAGAAGACAAAAACGTAGTGCTGAAGTATGGCGGACAGGTATCTCAGATTGTGGGCACAACACAGATTGACGGCAACGATTTGCTGATTGTAATGGATGCTACCAAGCTCTTGAAATATGTAAAAATATTGGGGTCTCTCTCTCAAAACACTGCATTGAAAGGAGCAACAACCATTCTTGGCAATATGAAAGGAATGGAATGTGGATTAAAACTAACCAAGAAATAAGTAAAAAACGTTAAAAACAGGTTGCAATAGCACTGCAATCATAGCTATTGTCAAATAAAAGTGCTACCTTTGCAGTCGCTATCACGAGTTGATAGCATTATTCAAACCTATATAAACAATAAAAAACAATGGCAACAAAAATCAGATTGCAGCGCGGCGGCCGTAAAGGCTACGCTTTTTATGGTATCGTAATCGCTGACACAAGAGCACCACGTGATGGTAAATTTACTGAAAAGATTGGTACATATAACCCTAATACCAATCCTGCCACGGTAGATTTGAATTTCGAGCGCGCTCTTTATTGGGTTGAGACTGGTGCTCAGCCAACAGACACAGTTCGCAACATTTTGAAAAGAGAAGGTGTTTACATGATGAAGCATCTCCGTGGTGGTGTTAAGAAAGGTGCTTTTGATGAAGCTGCTGCTCAGGCTAAGTTTGAAGCTTGGAAGACTAACAAGGAAGCAGGTCTTGCTGCTATTCGTGAAAGCGAAGCTAAGAGCAAGAAAGAAGCTGCTGCCAAAAATCTTGAAGCAGAGAAGAAAGTAAATGAAGAAATTGCCAAAAAGGTAGCTGAGAAGAAGGCTGCTGCTGAGCAAGCTGCCGCCGAGGCAGAGGCCGCTGCAAAAGAAGCTACTACTGAAGAAGCTCCTGCTGAGGCTTAATTCTTAAGAGACTAACATCTAAAAGGTGAAAAAGCTATACTTGCTTTTTCACCTTTTTTGTTGCTATCGGCAAAAAATCCCGACTTATAGGCTAACATCCAGAATATTTTTACACTCAAGCAAGCCTTCAATCTGACTTATATTGTACTCCATCTTTAATAAAACCGAACAACTTATTAACTTTCAATTTGTAGATATAGCCCATAGTGTGCAAGCAAAAATCATTACATTCTAAAATCAGAAAATAGGCTTTTATGGATAGTTCTTTACACCTGTTTCGCCACAAGCATATCTGTGTAAGAGGCAACTTACAGCTTTTATCAGCCAAAACCGTAGCTTTTGGCGAGCTCTTTCTATGCTTCAGGTTGTTCAAAGCTATGCTTTCGATTCCAAAAAGCAGTGCTTTAGCATCGTAAAGCACTGCTTTTCTACTTGCATCACATGCACAATATGGACGATAGCTCTATTAATATATTGATTATCACTAAGTTATAATTGCACACGAAAACTACCATTATTTCCATCTTCTCTTTCTTCTTTCTTCAACGAGGCCAGTTTTAATAGGTTAAATATAAGAAATATGTAAATATTGTTCAATGTGTGCAATACCTTAAATCATATCCTTACACGAAATTCTTTGATTGTCTATCCCTTGCTGAAAGTCTCAATATTAATGTCTATAACATTACTTTCAAACGGTGTTCAAATGGCATTCAAACGGCCATAAAAGATGTTCCATTCAGCCGGGTTGTAGTGTCTCTACAAAAAAATTGGTCCCTGCACAGTATAAATCACCATACAAAGACCAATTTTAAGTTGAAGCTTTTCTGCCTATTTCTTTATTTCACGCTAATTCCCTGCATTTACTTCTGCAACTTTTTGATTTCTTCCAATGCACAGCAAAGCTGGTCGGGACAACTTGTGCCTTTGTTGCCACATTGTGTGCCCTTGAGTCGAGCAATTACATCATCGGCATGCATGCCTTTTACCAGTTTTCCTATTCCCTTTAGATTACCATTGCAGCCACCAATAAACGATACATTCTCTATGATGTTGTCATCGCTTACAGTCAGGTCAATTATACGACTGCATGTACCTTTCGTATTGTAAACCAAATGCTTCATAATATAATGTTTCTGTATTTTATAATAACCAACTTCTCCAAGAAAAAGCAAAATTCCCCATTTTGGTTCACTGTGCAAATGGGAAACATTACAAATTCTGTTACACAAAGATACAAATAATCAGCCATGTTGCAAACCTTTTATCGCCTTAAATCAATTATAAATGCCAACTTAACATATTAATTCAGCATTCATGTCTATAAGTTTCTTTTCTTTTATTAAAGTTGTATAATTTACACCTTATATTCTTTGTCGTTCAACATTATATTATTACATTTGCAAACGAAACAAGATACGGCTTTGCACGGCATTCAAATTCATTTCAAATGCTCGCATTGCCCTGTCTCTTTAGAAGAATTATTTAGGTATTTAAGATAACGGTAGTTAGAATTATTGTAAGATGATATTTCATCATGACAAGAAAAGGATAAAGTTTGCATGGCTGTTAATGTTGGTGTATCTACCAATGTTGATCGCTGTTACTTTCCACCACCATTCGGGGGCGGAGGAAGCAAGCACTGTATCTTGTTATGACTGTGTACACCATATTCATCATGATGGTCACCTTACAGCACAGCAAAGTTTTACCCATGAGTGTGTACTTTGCCAATTACACAGTTTACCTTATGTAATACCGTCTATTATTCATATAGCGTCATTTATCGCTATTGTTCATGTTGTCTTTGCCATAATTTGTCCATTTATCAAGACACGCCAAGGCAACATTATTTCTACCCGTGCTCCACCAGCATTCTATTCTTTGTAGTTTTATGATTAATCAAAATCGGCTATAGCTAATCTCATTATGGACGATTTAGCTTTACTATGGTCGTTTTAAACGATTGATTTTCAAACATTAATGATGAAAAACAAGAAGATAGCATTCGTTGCGCTTCCTCTTTTCATCAACTTATGTCATGCGCTTGTCTCAAGTGCAGAGATCATTCCTTCCATTAAGAAAATGGAAAAGGGAAGTGTAGCCATGTCGAAAGATACGGTGAGGATTTCGGCACAAACAGACAGTATCCAGCGGATGACAAGGGATTGTGGGTCCCTAAAGGAAGTTGTAGTAAGCGGAAGCTCCAACAAAGAAGTGCAGATGAAGTCTGCCCTTAATGTGGTGAGGGCAAGCCAACAATTCATAGAAGAAAATTTCAGTGGATCACTGATGCAGACACTGAGCCGATTGCCAGGCGTTCGGTCAATGAACGTTGGTTCTGGTGAGTCAAAGCCTGTAATCCGTGGATTGGGTTTCAATCGTGTATTGGTGGCAGAGAATGGCATCAAGCATGAAGGACAGCAATGGGGCGATGACCACGGCGTAGAGATAGACCAGTATGCCATTGACCAAGCAGAAGTCGTAAAAGGTCCTGCTTCGCTTAGCTATGGTTCTGATGCCATTGGTGGAGTTATCAATCTGAAGAGTAACATCATACCGATGAATCGGTTTGCCGGACAGGTAAACCTTTTTGCCCGAAGCAACAATGAGTCAATAGGCTCATCGATCCGATTGACGGGAAGAAACGGAAGGTTTTGGTACAAGGCTAATGCCACATGGGTGGATTATGCCGACTACAAGGTTCCTGCCGACAGCATCGAGTATTACTCTTACTGGATTAAGCTAAAAGACCAGCGTCTTCGCAACACAGCGGGTCGGGAAATGGACGGAAACTTGATGCTCGGTTATGCCGGGGACAGGTGGCATACATCTTTCCGTATCGCTGATGTGAATACAAAAGCCGGCTTCTTTGCCAATGCCCATGGCTTGGAGGTGAGATTGTCTGACATCGACTATGACAGTTCTCGTCGTGACATTGACTTGCCTTATCATTCCGTCAATCATTTTTGGTTATCCAACCATACCGACTGGAATTGGACGAATGGCATGCTGGAAGGCAACTTTGCCTATCAGAACAATCGGCAGCGAGAGTTGTCCGAACCTGTGTCTCACGGTTATATGCCTATACCGCCTAATACATTGGAAAGAAGCTTTACCAAACAAACGTTTACTGCCAATGCAAAGGCAATGCAGCAAGTAGGCAAGCATGAACTTCAGGCAGGAGCCAACATCGAATACCAGCGCAACCGCCGCGGGGGATGGGGATTTATTCTCCCTGACTTTGAACAGTTGACATGGGGCACTTTCGCCATGGACAAGTGGATACTGAGCGACAAGCTCAACTTGATTGCCGGGGTGAGGTTTGACCGTGGAAGCGTGAGGATTCACAGCTATCACGATTGGTACAAGACACCGGTAAAAGCCTCTACCACTGATTCTTCAAAGGACGGGACTGCACAGCAAGGAGACTCCGTTTTCGTGGAGCGTTCTGCCAATCTGAGGCGCAGCTTCAACAGCTTTACTTGGTCAGTGGGCGTGAACCGGATGCTGGGCAACTGGGTACTCAAACTCAATATGGGCAAGAGCTTCCGTATGCCGATAGCTAAAGAGTTGGGAATGGATGGTGTGAACTACAATCTCTTCCGCTATGAGAAAGGAAACACAAGTCTGAAGCCTGAAGAAAGTTATCAGGTGGATGCGGGCATCGTGTATGAAAAAGGTGTACTTTCGATGCAATTGACTCCTTATCTCAACTATTTTCCTAACTACATCTACCTCAACCCTACCCCGCAATACAAGGAAGGCTTACAGCTCTACTATTACACGCAGGCCAAGGTGCTGAGATGGGGCTTTGAGGCAAACGTCTCATGGAAAATTCTTCCATGTTTGAAGTTGGATGCCGATGGCGAGTATCTTTATGCCCGGCAACTCAGTGGCGAAAAGAAAGGCTATGGTCTTCCGTTCTCCACGCCATGGTCAGCGCGTGCAGAGCTGCGTTATCTATTGCCTACAAGAGATTCTGGCAAATCGGGATTTGTGGCATTGGAATGGCAAGTGGTGGGAACACAGGACAGAATCGTTCCACCAGAAGAAAAGACCAAAGGGCACCAGCTGTTGAATGCCAGTATCGGGAAAAGCTTCAAACTTGGTGGCAACCAGTTGGAACTAACGCTCCGTGGAGAAAATCTGTTGGGAAAGCGTTACTACGACCACACCAATTATTATCGGCTGATAGGTGTACCAGAGCCAGGAAGAAATTTCTCGGCAATGGTATCCTGGAAGTTTTAACAAAACATTTTTTAAGTAAACAAACAATGAAAAAGATATTATTTCTCGCAGCCTCAGTGCTGTTTTGTGTATTCAGTTTAGTTCTTTCATCTTGTAGTGATGATGATGATTCAAAGAGCGTAGCCAAGCCCGTTGCTACCCTTGCCGAGGTAGGTGAAGAAAACAGCAAGGAAGCTATAGCAGGAAAAGACCTCCACTTAGAGGGAGATTTATTGGCTGAGGGGTTGATTGCACGCATTGACGTAACTATCGCTACTGCTGACGGCAAGACCACTATCGTTCAGAAATCGTACACGGATGGCAAGTATATCGGTGTGAGAAACACCACTTTCCACGAACATCTCGACATCCCGGCTGATGCAGCACCTGGTGCTTACAAAGTAACATTTGTCGTAACCGACAAGCTTGGACAAAGCACTACCTTTACTTCTGACTTGACCATTAAGGCCCTTGACAAGACAGCGCCTACAATTACCTTCAAGGAAGTAGGCGAAAACGATAGCCACAAAGCCGTGATTGGTCAGAAGATGCACTTGGAGGCACAAATTGAGGCTCCTCACAAAATAGCCAAGATTGAGGTAGAATTCCACAACACAGCTGCTGGCTATGAGCATGTATTCACCTATACAGACGAAAAGTATGTAGGCGAGACTTCTGTACTCTTTCACGAGCATCCTCAGATTCCTGCTGATGCTCCTGCCGGTGAATACCACATTCACTTTACTGTAACCGATGCTGCTGGCAATGCCACAACTGAAGAAGCTGAAGGCATTCAGATAACCAAAGAATAATATTAAGGTATAAGATGAATTAATATAACCGCTACTTGGCTCTGGCACGTTTGTGCCGAGTCAAGTAGATTAATATTTAATACACAGAAATGATGAAAAAGAGTACACTTTATTTATTATATGTTTTCTTTATAACAACAGCAATGGGCATTGCTGTCAGTTTAACTTCTTGTTCAAGCGATGATGACGATAATACCAAAATCAACGACAAGGAGAAACCTGAAATAGTGAATGGCAAGTTGCCAAACCCAATCGATTGCCAACAATACAAGCGAGGTGAAACTATCGCTTTCCGCTATACTTTTACGGATAATGTAGAACTTGGCAATTTTAATATAGAGATACACAATAATTTTGACCATCATACCCATTCCACTTCTGCTGGCGACTGTCCGCTCGATGCCAAAAAGGCTCCGGTAAGTCCTTGGGTGTATAATCAAGACTATACAATCCCAACAGGCTTGAAAGCATATGATGCGAAAGTGGATATCACTATTCCTAAAGACATCGATCCCGGTGATTACCACTTCATGATACGTGTAACCGACAAATCAGGTTGGCAGCAACTCAAGGCTGTAAGCATCAAAATATTAGAGTAATAAAGTGTGCGCTTGTTTATCATTCGCAAATTATTTTGGAAAAGTATAGAACTCTGAAGTTTTCAATATACAAAGTTTAGTTTAAAAGATAAAAACAAAATGAAATCAAAGAATTTTCAGTTGATGCTTCTTTCAGGTGCATTGACAGTCTCATTTGCAGCTCAGGCAGCCGAAGTCAAAAACAAGAGTATTGTAAAGGATAACAATGGAAGCATATCGGCTTTCAAAAACAACGATGCTGAAATAGAAAATATCGCCAAGAGTACAGATGCCAACGTGTATGGTCATGTGATTGACAAGAGCAATGGTGAGCACCTCCCCTATGCAACCATCCAGCTCAAAGGCACCACCATTATCACCACGACAGACAAGACAGGACACTACTTCCTAAAGAATTTGCCAGAGGGCACATTCACGGTTGTGGTGAAGATGATGGGATACAAGAATGAAGAGAAGACCGTAACCGTCAAGCATGACGCCACACAGGAGCTGAACTTCTCCATGAGAACTGACGATGTGGCTCTTGATGAAGTGGTGGTTTCAGCCAACCGTAGTGAAACTACACGCCGAATGGCACCTAACTTGGTAAATGTATTAAACAGCAAGTTATTTGAAATCACCCAATCCACATGTTTGGCACAAGGACTTAACTTCCAGCCTGGCGTCCGCACAGAGGACGACTGTCAAAACTGCGGATTTACGCAGGTACGTATTAATGGATTAGACGGTCATTACTCTCAAATATTGCTCGACTCTCGCCCAGTATTTTCTTCATTGAACGGTGTGTATGGTCTGGAACAGATACCAGCCAACATGATAGACCGTGTAGAAGTCGTTCGTGGTGGTGGTTCTGCCCTCTTTGGTGCATCTGCCATCGGAGGTACAATCAACATCATCACGAAAGAACCTACGCACAATTCTGCATCATTTGGACATACATTAATGTCAGTAGGTGGTTCCAATGCTTTCGACAATGTTACGACAGGCAATGTATCTTTAGTTACCGATGACAACAAGGCTGGCATATATGCCTATGGACAGAGTCGCAACCGAAAAGGATACGACTATGATGGCGATGGATACACAGAA
Source organism: uncultured Prevotella sp. (assembly GCA_937907705.1). Lineage (GTDB taxonomy): Bacteria > Bacteroidota > Bacteroidia > Bacteroidales > Bacteroidaceae > Prevotella. The sequence goes on from CALCVP010000082.1 coordinate 18,794, forward strand.
TTGCCAGAACTGAACAACCAGACATTTGGCATTAGTTCTTATCTGCGGCTCAGTCCTTATTCTAAACTGGGCCTTCAATATCATGCCATACATGAATTCCGCAGAGGTGGAAACAAATTGGACCAAGCACCTCATGATGCCAACATTGCAGAACAAGTGGAACACAATATACAGGGTGGTGGGTTGAACTACAACTTTTATTCCCCTGATGAGAAAAACCGCTTGTCTGCTTACTTTTCTTTCCAAACCACAGCACGCAAGAGCTACTACGGCGGTATAGGTGAAGGTACTGAGGAGGATATAGAGACCGCTGAAAAGGCATACGGTACAACTCACGACTTTACCTATGTATTGGGTTCACAATACATACACTCTTTTGAAAAACTTCTATTCATGCCATCAGACTTGACTATCGGTGCAGAATACAACTATGATGGACTAAAGGACATCATATTAGGTTACGACCGCCATTTCAAGCAGGACGTCCGAATCGGTAGCTTCTTTTTCCAAAACGAATGGAAGAACAAACAGTGGAGTTTTCTCTTGGGTGGCCGATTGGACAAGCACAACTTGGTTAATCATGTCATCTTCAGTCCTCGTGCTAACCTCCGCTTTAACCCAACAGAGAATGTCAACCTTAGATTAACCTATGCCGGCGGATTCCGTGCACCGCAAGCTTTCGATGAAGACTTGCACGTTGGCGTTGTAGGTGGTGAACGCTTGGTTACGGTTTTGGCAGACAATTTGAAAGCTGAACGCTCTAATAGTTTCAGCTTATCAGCAGATTTGTATCACAAGTTCGGCTCTGTACAGACCAACTTGTTGATAGAAGGATTCTACACAGACCTTAATCATGTGTTTGCACTTCGCCAGCTTGACCAGCCTGACGCTAATGGCAACACTGTACAGGAGCGCTACAATGCCTATGGTGCAAAAGTTTTAGGAATAAACGTAGAGGGAAAAGCTATGTTTACAAAATGGTTTACCCTGCAAGCAGGTCTTACGCTTCAGCAAAGCCACTACGATGAAGCCATCGTATGGAACGATGAAGTACCGGAACAGAAGTACAAGAAGATGATGCGTACACCTAATACCTACGGCTATTTTACAGCATCATTCAACCCAACAAAACGCTTGACAGCTTCGTTCACAGGCAATTATACAGGAAGTATGCTCATAGGACACTCTGCTGGCTCAGGCGTAGAAAAGCCCATAGCAGTAAATACGCCCAAATTCATGGAAGTAAACATGAAAGTATCTTATGACTTTACCATTTATAAGTATATGACTTTACAGGTAAATGGCGGTATTCAAAACCTTACCAATTCATATCAAAAAGATTTCGACAAAGGTTGGAACCGTGATTCAAACTACATCTATGGTCCTTCCATGCCAAGAAGTTATTATGTGGGAGTAAAGGTCAGTTACTAAGCTAAATAGGTATTTTGATCATATAAGAAGAGTCTATACAACTCATCCCTAAGAAGACAATAGCGCGGCAACCAGCAATGGTATGTCGCGCTACTGTTGTTTTTAAAGACTGATGCTACTACGCTGCTTCCTTTGTCCTTTGTATTTTACAGCAAGTAACACACTTGCAGACTTGATAATCTGCAAGCCATGTTATAAAAGTGTCTACTTCATATCAAGATATTTTATCTTATCCATATCGCCATAGTCAAGGTTTTCGCCTCCCATACCCCAAACAAACATATAATTGCTGGTAGCAGAAGCACAGTGTATACTCCACTCTGGCGACATGATAGCCTGTTCATTATGCAACCATATTACACGGGTTTCTTGAGGTTCGCCCATAAAATGGGCTATTGTATTGCCCTCAGGCAAGTTGAAATAATAGTATGCCTCAACGCGGCGCTCATGAGTATGAGCTGGCATTGTGTTCCAAACAGAACCTGGAGCTAACTCTGTCAGTCCCATTTGCAACTGGCATGGACCACCTTTTCCACCATTCTTCTCTGACAACACGTTATTGACAATAAGCTGATTGATAACACGGTCATTGCTTTCTTCCATTTTACCTGCATGGAAGCTGTTAGAATTAAGACACTTCAGCTTCTTTGCACGAGCAGCATCATTACATACAATCATCTGTGTCGGGTATGCCTTATGGGCAGTAGTAGAATTTAAATACAGCTTAGCCGGCGTAGCAGGATTTTTGCTGGCAAAAGTAATATCTTTAGAACCACGACCTACATAGAGCGCATCCTTAAATTCCAACTCATATTTCTTGCCGTCAACGGTTACAATAGCCGTACCTTTACCTGTATTGATAATGCCTAACTCACGATTAAAGCAGAAATAAGGAGCTTTTAACGGATCTATGGTTTCAAGTTTCAGAGTAGTGTTTACTGGCATAGCTCCACCGTAAATGACACGATCATACATTGAATAAGTAAAGTGTATTTTATCGGCTTCCATTACTTTCTCCATGATAAAGGCACTGCGAAGGCGCTGCGTATCGTAGGTCTTTACATCCTGAGGATTACAAGCTGTTTGAATTTTGTAGTCAGTTTGAGCCGTAGCAGTCATGGCACCTATTACCAATGCTACAGATAAGAATAACTTTTTCATTTTATAGTATGTTTTGTTTAATTGATTTTTATACTCTGTATCAATCCTTATATTTCGTATTATTTTATTGATTATCGGCTGCTTCTTTGTCTTCTTTAATAATATTGCGACGGTTGAAGAGCATAAAGGCGAGTGTTCCAACAATCAATATGGCAGGACCTACATACTTAATGGTAACGCTTAAATGATAAATGACCCAACAGAATAGACTGGAAGCAAAGTCAATGGCACCAGCTCCTTCAAAGCCACCAGGTATCTTTACAGCAGTATCCTGTGTCTTTGCAAAGACATCTTGAGCTGCCTGAGTAAAAGGTATAGCTAAATCTGTTACAAAATACACACCCACTACAAGGGCTACAAGACCTATAATAAATGTCTTGAACACATTACCTTTTGTAATAGGCAATACCAATGGGAAGAGATAAAACATTCCTGCCAATGATGCCAAAGGCAAGAATTTATTGCCTGGCAATACAAAAGAGAGCACAATGATAACAGGTATCAACAATATAGATACCACCAATGTTACAGGATGGCCTATCACAAGGGCAGGACTCATGCCTATATTAAGACCTGAAGAGTTCTTGAATTTGCGTGCTATAAGCTCTTTCGTAGCCTCTGATATAGGTTTAAGACCTTCGATAAACAAACCTGTAATGCGTGGAATAAGCTCCATTACGGCACCCATCTTAACACCCAACATCAATACTTTAGGCAGCCCATATTTTGCAAACACACCAATAATAATACCCACTACAACACCCAAAAACAGAGGCTCACCAAACAGGCCAAACTTCTTTTTCATACCTTCTGCATCAATATCAATCTTATTGATGCCTGGGATTTTGTCCATTACCTTGTTGAGTACTACGGCAAAAGGCACGAAGCTGGCACAAAACGGTTGCGGTATAGAGATGCCATCAAGGTCTTTATAAAACTTCTGAAACTTCTTGGCCGTGAGATCTGCCACCACCAATGTAATGATATAGCAAATGATTGCTGCACCAAAACCATAGGCCACACTATTGGTAGCGAAGTAAACAATAGCACCGATAAAAGCAAAATGCCAATAATTCCACAAGTCTATATTGACCGTTTTGGTGGTTTTGGTGAATATCATCAGTAAATTAACCACCAGACATACAGGGATAATAAATGCACCTACTGTGGTATTATAAGCTACGCTGGCTGCTGCTGGCCATCCCATATCAAAGACCTGCAACTCCAATCCGAAGCTTTCAACCACAGCTTTCAATGCAGGTCCCATCGAATCGGTGAGCAATGCTGTAATAACTGACAAGCCTACAAAGCCGACACCTACATAAAGGCCAGACTTGAGTGCCTTGCTGAACTTAATACCAATACATAATCCCAATATCGTAAAGATGATAGGCATCATCACTGGCGCTCCAAGCCCAACGATATAACTGAATATACTTTCCATTTTTTATTATTTTGTTATTATCAATTAATTTTATAAAAGTAGTTGATTGATTTCTTCTATTAGATTTGAACTACTTTTAATGTATAGTCATTTACCATAAACAAATGCTCAAAATTAAAAGTATCGATTGTCAATGCCAATAACGAGTTCTTATATTATACGCTTAATCTTGAATACCTACTTATTCTACTATGCATTAAAAGCAAAAATATTTTTTCTTTCTGTCTACCTTATGCCTCACGCTTCATACTCTGTAGTGTCTTCAATACCAGCATCACGCAATGCTTCTTTGCGCTCTACACAAGTGCCACACTTGCCACAATGCTTTTCACCACCTTTATAGCAACTCCATGTTTCTGCATAATCAATGCCTAACTGCTTACCTCTACGGGCAATATCCGTTTTGGTTATATCGGTGTAAGGTGCCAATATCTGCACCCCAGGATAAGTTCCAAACTTGGTAGCATCGCTCATTGCTTTTACAAATTCAGGACGGCAATCAGGATAAATGGTATGGTCACCACCATGATTGGCCATCATCACATATTTCAAATCGTTGCTTTCGGCTATTCCTGCAGCTATGGAAAGCATGATGCCATTGCGAAACGGTACCACAGTAGACTTCATATTCTCTGAAGCATAATGCCCTTCCGGTATCGCATCTGCACCCTCCAGTAGTGAGCTTTTAAAATATTGGTGCATAAAACCAAGTCCTATGACAATATGCTTGATGCCCAATCTTTCACAATGTAACTTGGCAAAAGCTATTTCTTTTGCATTATGATTACTGCCATAATCAAAAGATATGGCCAATGCTATGCGGTCTTTCATATCGTAAAGCAATGTTACGCTGTCCATACCGCCACTAACTATAATTACTGAGTCTTTCATTTTCTATGTTGCTATATATTTCAAGAAAAAGATAGCACAAGGCGAACACAATAAAACTTACTTTAATTTGCTGATCCGAAGACTATCTTATGCAAAGATAGCGCAAATTGAGCGAAAAGCAAAATAAAACAGAATGAAATGGAATGATTCTCTCTCTACAACTCACAAAATAACATTGAAGAAACCTTTTTTGCTATAATCTATACACAAAGAGCCGCAAGCAAGATACACTTCTATGCTATGGAACATGCAAAAGCTATGCAATGAGAGCCCACTTAAATGCAAAGCAGAGTTTACATTCAACCATAACAACATGTCAAAAATAGTAAAATTATTACTATTTAGCCCGCTATTATCACTGAAATTTATTAATTTTGTGGCGCTAACAGCAGAAATATAACTCTATTAATATAAAAGAATTATGAAAATCGATCAATTTAACTTTGCTGGTAAAAAGGCAATTGTACGTGTAGACTTCAATGTTCCATTGGACGAGAACGGAAATGTAACAGACGACACCCGTATTCGCGGTGCACTTCCTACTTTGAAAAAGATTCTTGCTGATGGTGGTAGCGTTATCATGATGAGCCACATGGGCAAGCCAAAAGGTAAAGTTAATCCTAAGCTTTCACTCAAGCAAATTGTCAAGAATGTTTCTGAGCACTTAGGCGTTGATGTTAAATTCGCTCCTGATTGCGCTCATGCAGATGCTGAAGTAGCTGCATTGAAACCAGGTGAGGCTCTGTTGCTTGAAAACTTGCGCTTCTATCCTGAAGAGGAAGGAAAGCCAGTAGGCATTGACAAAGCTGATCCTAAATATGACGAAGCCAAGAAAGCCATGAAAGCAAGCCAGAAGGAATTTGCCAAGAAATTAGCTTCTTACGCAGATTGCTATGTAATGGATGCATTTGGTACTGCTCACCGCAAGCACGCTTCTACAGCTGTTATCGATGAATTCTTCGATAAAGGCCACAAAATGTTAGGCTATTTGATGGAGAAAGAGGTTAAAGCTGTTGACAATGTGCTCAGCAACATCAAGCGTCCTTTCACAGCTATCATGGGTGGTTCTAAGGTTTCTACCAAGATTGGTATCATTGAAAACCTGCTCAGCAAGGTTGACAACCTCATTCTTTGCGGTGGTATGACATATACATTTGCTAAGGCTCAAGGTGGCAAGATTGGTAAGTCTATCTGCGAAGACGACAAGTTAGATGTTGCTCTTGACGTAATCAAGAAGGCAAAAGAGAACGGTGTAAACTTGGTATTAGGTACAGACTGCATCGCAGCAGACGACTTCTCCAACAATGCCAACACCAAGGTTTGCCCATCTAATGATATTCCTGAAGGTTGGGAAGGTATGGACGCAGGTCCTGAGACACGCGCTGCTTTTGCCAATGCTATCAAAGGAGCCAAGACTATCTTATGGAACGGTCCTGCCGGTGTGTTTGAATTTGACAACTTTATAGGTGGTTCCAAGGCTATTGCCGATGCTATTGCAGAGGCTACTGCTAACGGTGCATTCTCTCTTATCGGTGGTGGTGACTCTGTTGCTTGCATCAATAAATTTGGCATGGCAGACAAGGTATCTTATATCTCTACTGGTGGTGGTGCTTTGCTTGAGGCCATTGAGGGCAAGGTATTGCCAGGTGTAGCAGCTATCAATGAGTAATAGAAATACTATTTACACTTATTGTCAACTATAAGTGGGGGCATCTTCTACCTTGAAGATGCCCTTTTCCTTTTCAACAGCTCTTTGACGAACTGTTGAAAAACAAACTTAACGCAATAAGATACAGCGACCAAACAAGAAAAAACAAAAGCCATATATGCCTCTTGCTGTATCTATGCGTAAAAACATATATGGCTTTATCACTTATTGAACAGTCAACAAGACAATAAGCAACTATATCAGGTGCCTACTTATCTGTTGTATTATCACCAGTGGAATGTTCCATTAAATCCAGCATCAAGTTGGTATCTATCTCATCAATGCCATGCTTTTCAAGCATCTCACGGTCGTTGACAAATTCCGCTGTCAAGTTTCTTTTCGTAGCTTTACACTTTGCCAAGTATCTATTAAATAGCTTGATTGCCGCAGACATATTGCCCATGAACCACTGGCAATAACCTGCATGCAGCAAATCAATGCTCAATACGAGATCTGTTTCCACCAATTCTTCATATTCATTGGCTGCTTGCTCCAGCTTGTTCTGTCCCATCAAATTCCATGCCAATGCACGTATTACATTTAAATCTTCAGAATTTTCGAAGGATAACTTATAAAGTATACGTGCTGCCTCATCATAATATTGCCCTTTAGACAAAGATACAGCTAATGAGAGTTCCACTTTAGAGTCATTAGCCTTCAGCTTTATCAGTTTTCTGTAAGCATCAATAGACTCTTCTATGCGGCCACAGTGAAAGCAAGCTCTACCCTTTAGCGTCAGCAGTCGGGCGTTGGTAGGTTCCTTTTGCAATAACTTGTCAATAAATTTGATAGCCAAAGCATCTTCGTCATTATAATCCATATAATAGATAATCCGCAAATAGTCCAGACGATTGTCATCTTCAGAACTTTTCACATCAATAATCGTACTGAGACAGCGCATGCTTTCATGCTTCAAACAGAAGAATCCCAAATCAGCATAATGCTTCTTAACAGGGGTGTCCTGCAACAGCGAATTGGCCAAGAAGCAACAGTCTTCATCATTAAAGGGGGTACGAAAGGCTTTCTTGTCAGGATAAAGGCGTGCAAAGCGGTAAAGGTCTTGCAGTATCATACGGCGGCGATAATTGTCGGTATTTCTATCTTCAGGCGACATGGCCGGTCCAAAAGCGTCGCTATTTTTAAGCATTTCGCGCATATTCTCCGGTATTTGTGCAAACACATTAGAGAAAGCTATTGCAAAAGAATATTTATCGCTATCGCAGAAAGGGCCTTTGCCCAGTACATTTTCCATTACCTCAGAAAAGCCCGTCTTATCTATAACAGATGCAATATCCGGATGTTGCAGATAGAAGGGCATAAACCAATTGGCCAATTGATAAAAGAAAGGAAAACGCTTCATGTGAGAGAATCCGCCGAAATAAACATCTATGCCTTCCTCCTGCATAGATGCCATCTTCCGAAAATTTTCTTCCATCTTCTCAATGCGCAACTCTTCTGCCCCAGGGTTAAAGATATCTTCTATCGGGTCATCTTCTTTTTCCGCGAAGCCCGACTTGCCTACCTTCAAATTATTATTTTTTATGATGTCGGGCATTATGTCTTTCTCTATGATATCCTTGTCGCGTTCAGCATTCATGCAGAGTACTACTTGCCGCTGAAGGCTTACCATATCGTCTACTACCTCTGGGCGTTGTGTAACAGTATGCAATATTTTCTGACAATATTCATCAAAATAGGCTTCATTTGTAATAGCAAAGCACCATCCTACCAAGGCTTTCTGCTTTACCATAGGGTCGGTAGCATGTAAATAGACCCGTACCAGTGTAGTCCACTTATAAGTATCCATTACTGACATGACTGCCAATGTCAACGCACTTACCATTAGCTGTGCATCAATAGTATCAATGGTGGGCGAAAGCAACAGATTGGTGTAGAAATCAGCTTCGCTCTCTGTCCACTGGTTAGCCACTAACAGTTTGCAAAACAAGCGCTGCATATAATCATTATGACTGCGATAGAGAGCTGCTTCCTTTTGCTTTCTGACAGTGTCTGATTCAAGGCTCAACAGTGCAATGTCGGCCACAAAACTCTCTAATTTTGCCTTTACTTCATCATTAGTATCTGCCAACACAACAGCTTTTGCCTTTGCATCTACGTATACCACGTTGCGCGCACACATCGTATTGATAAGCACATTGCACGCTAAGCGATTTGCTCTGGCTACCAAACCTTTATAAATAGCCTTGCGATGAGGGTCGACAAAGCCCTTTGCCATATAGTCAAGCATAAGGTCATAGTCGCGTTCTATGTCGTCTAATTCGCCTTCATCGCCCATACTTGGCGAGCTGGCCAGATAGTCACGAAGCAAATCTATTGCATAACGGATATTATTACACCGAAGACTGGATATGATATCTCCAAAACATGTTCCCATTATTAGATTGTATTTTAGTTTATATTAATAAGCTTGCGCAGCCTTGATGTCTGCCATTTTAGGCGATGCAATATGCTCAAACTTCAGCTTAGGCAAGCTTTTGGCTGTCTTGGCATCTACATGACAATATTTTACAATGAGGTCTGCATAATGGTTCAAGCCATATTTATTAATCGAATCGCAGGCTGCATTATAGCCTTGCTCTAACACCTGACGTTGCTGCTTGCGCCGCTTGTCTGCCAAGACCTTAGGCAAATAGGCTATTACGCCTAACCGCAACGCCTCATCACGGGTGTCAAGCAGTATGTTGGCGTGATGCAAACGGGCTGTTGTAGCTTGAGGTTCTGTAAGCAGCATGGCATCCATCTCGTTGTTAATCAGCATGCGCAACCTTATGTTCATATCGTTAATCTGCACTTTAAACACTTCATCTGATTTCAATTTAGAACGTTTGATGGCCAAATCTGCCAAATAATCAGCAGCAGAGTAACGGTTCATGGCTATCATCTTGTCTTTTAATTGCGACAACTGCTTAATGCGGGCCATACGTCTTGCCACCAGTTGCCAATAAGCATTGGTGGCAGTAAGATAGCCAATAGCTACCCCACTGCGCTTCAGATGCTCAGTCTTAACCAAATCTGTTACACTAAATTCCACCTGATTGTGCAGCAAAGCCTCATCACAGTCAATCTGCTTGCTGTAAGTTTTCAAACGGATATCTGCCTTTAAACTGTCAAAAAGACAATACTCTTTGGCCACATAGAAAGGCAAGCAGTCGAGTGTAGGCAGCACACCTACTTTTAGGGCCAATGAGTCTTCGCGGCGTAGGCGGTCTTTTTCAGCTTTACCAATACGCCTTGACTCCTCGTAAGAAGGGCCACAAGCTATCAGCATTGATACCAACAGCAGCAATAATGCTGTGTATTTATTTCTTGTTTTCATACTTTAATCATCAATCACAAGCAAGGCACACCGACATGAAAGGTAACAATCCTTTATACCAAGAGCTTACCTACCAAGCTAAAGAGCTGTCATCTGTACATTGCTTACATTCCGCAAAGTTAACCATTTTATTTTGATAAAAGGCATCTTGTTTCGTTTTAGTAACAAGCAAAATGCTGATAGAGAAACATTTTATTGTTTTTTATACAGATATGTTATAGTTTCATTGTCAAGTAAATATACAAAGAGCCAAGAAGCAAGAAAGCAAAGGAGCAAGATAGGCCACACCTACAAAAGATACAGGAATAAGCCGCAAGAACAAATAGACGTTCAAATTTACGTCTTATTCAGAACACTTACTTAAGACCACACAAAAACAGACATTGCCAATGAAGCTCCTTGAGAAGCTTTATTGGCAATGTCTGTTTTTGTATATATCCAGCATATTACTCAATCGGGAACAAGTAGAAACGACGGCCCATGTTGTAGTCTATCATCCACTGGTCAACAACAATATGATTGTCGAGAGCCTTGATAGTCAGCGTATGGGAGCCGGATTTCAGATGGTTGAGCTTCAGCTCACGCACAGCCTGTCCGCGAAGCACATTCTGCTTCCAGCGTTCAGAACGGAACTTCTCTTTCAGACTGAACACCGTAGGTTCTGCACCGTCCACAGAAACGGAAACGCGCAAGTCGCCCTTGTCGTTAGGCTGAGTAGGAAGCATAGCCACGCGCAGCACGGCAGAACTGTCTGTCGTGGTGATAAAGGTGTAATCTAAAGTTCCATTCTTTGGTAGCGCCACAGCTTTCATGCTGTGTCCTAACATCTGCACCACCTCAGCACCGGCAGAAGCCTTCTGATAGTCGCAAGCATTACGGGCTATTGCTCCGTCAAGGTTGAGAGCATGTCTATTGGTTTCACGTGGCTTGTCTATCCATTCTTTCACTTCCTGATCTGTAAGCAGTACTGGCAAGTTTGGAGAAGCAAATACCGGCAAGTCGCGCGGACACATATCCATACTGTTTGCCCATTTTCCGTTAGCCATCTTGTTGTTGTAATAGTCGGTAAGCTCCCTTATCTCCTGATAAGCATACTGGCTCATGGCTGCGGCATGACGAATTTTTGCTTCATGCTTTACCAAATTCTCCCTCGTGTCTCCATTGGCTATGCTGCGTGCTTTCTGCGCCCAAAGCATCTTGCGGGCATGTGCATCAGCAGCCAACACAGGGTATTTGATGGCGGCAAAGAAAGCGTCCTTCAATTCCGGACGGATTATATCTTCAACCTGCTTTACCGTGTCGGCAATGGCAGCATAGTGGTCAAGGTATCTGTCGAGCTCATCTCCAAAAGCAGTCTCGGAAAAATCCGTGTCCCTTACAGGCGTTACCCCTCTATTATACAAATGATAGTCACGCTCTGTCTGGCTCCAGCCCATAAATTCCGGGCGACGTTCCGTACAAAGTTTATAAAACTCCTGCATAACAGGGAAAAGCCTGTTGCCTGCCTGCGTGCCAAACTGACGGCAAAGCCATGCATGGTAATGGCTGCCCACGGTATTTGCTTTTACGCAATCTATGTTCCATGCCATGTCAAGAAAGAGTTCAAGGTCATAGCCAGCCACCTTCGGGTCGTGTACATTCACGAGCCACATCTTTCTCACATTATGATCGTATGCCGCCCTCATCTCATTGTAGACAAGTCCCGGCTGGGTGGTAGCAAGCCACAGGTAGTCGTGTGGCTGTCCCCAATAGCTTAGATGATAATACACACCTCCTCCACCCTTTCGCTGCTGCTCCTCAGCATCTGAAAGACGGGTCATATAACCATAGTTGTCATCACACCACATCAGCGTAACATAGTCAGGTATCTTCAATCCCATGTTATAGATATCCAACACTTCTTTATAAGGTATAAACACCTGCGTCTGTTTGCTTGGGTCGCCAAGGTTCTTGCGTATCAGTTCCTGTTGGTCGTCAATAACCTTCTGAAGCCAGTCAAACTTCTCCTGCATGGTATTTACACCCTCCATGCTTCCGTCATGAATGCCACGCATACCTATTGTCAGCAGATTGCCACCCTTGGAGTTCTTCACTTCTTTCAGCCTCTCTGCCCAATAATCTTGCACTACTTTACGGTTTGTCAGATAGTTGTAGCGTCCTTTCGACCAGTCCCATTCTCCTGTGTTGCTCCTCAGTAGCGGTTCGCAATGTGAAGACCCTACGGCAATTCCGCAACTGTCGGCAACAGCCTTTGCACCTTCCACCTTGAAGAACGACACTGTACCTTCGTGCATTGCCGGCCACACGGCATTAGCCCTCAGCCTCATCAACAGTTGAAATACCTTCTTATAGGTATTTCTGCCAATATATCCCCAAGGTGCAGGTTTGCTTTTTCCTCCAGAAACAATTTTCTTGTCAAAATTACTGTAACTCCAAGGGCGCAGACTCCAGTCCTCATCATTGAGAAAAACGCCACGGTATTCCACCGATGCTCCCTGTAAAGTTGAAAAGCTGTCATCTATCGTCAGCCGTTGTTTCTTTTCCGGCACCACATCGCCCCACCATACCCATGGGGTAACGCCAGCCTTGCGCGACATTTCCAACAATCCGTAAGCTGCTCCACGCCCATTAGTACCGACAATAATGATTTTTCCTTCTTTTACAAAAATATAAAAGCCGTCTGTTTTCTTTTGCAGGTCTGCCACAGGAACGCCCTGACTTGTCAGTTGCTTCTTCACTGCATCAGAAGCCTTGTCCAATTCCACTATACGTATGGCAGCAGATTTTTCGGCAGCACTGACAGCCTGTTGGCCTGTTACAGCTTTCATGTCGCCTTTGAACATATCCACAGCTGTCATCACCACAGGGTCGGCATTCTTCTGCACATGATAGGTTACGGCATGTATGCCATCGTACCACAATATGTCTTTTGCTGCCACAGGTAATGACGCCACAGCAAGCATTAGCACCGCAGTAGCTTTCAGAGAAAATCTCTTTTCTTTTTCTTTCATCATTTTTTATTGAAGTTATATAGACTGGAGTCTTTCCATGTCTAAATATAGATTCATAAATTTAACGCTGCAAATGTAGACATTTACCGAATATCCGATAGATACTTATCATTCAGAAATCATAAAGAGCAATTAAAAATCATTCAAAGTAATGGATTCATATACTAAGCAGGTGTCCATAATGTATTTAAACCTGCCCAACATTGTTGAAAAGTATCTTGTTAAGCAAACGGTTATATATACGGTTGGTATTGAACAACTGCTTAAAGCCTAACAAGTAAAGACAAAACGGCGACACTCCAAAAAGGAATGTCGCCCAAACTTAAAAACCGATTTAATTTATAAATTACTTTGTTTCAATTTGCCTTAAGCTCCTGCTTCTTTTATTTTCACCTCTACTTGTCAGCCCTCAAAGCACCGTTTTCGCCTTATGCCCAAAGTGTGGGCACAAGGTGAACAGCACGTGGGCAACGATTGCCCAAGGCTTGGGCAATCGTTGCCCACATTGTTTGAACAGTTCGAGACCACTTGACAGCAGACAAAAAGAACAATATAAGAAGGTGTTCAGAAGCCATATTGGCAATGCTGTAAAATCAAGACAATCCGTACTATTGTACATGTATATGAACACTTTTACTTTGATATATTGGAAATTATACATAATTTTGCATGTGAAAAGCATTCACTCTATCAAACAAATATATGACAAAAAGAACAATACTGCTGGTGGCTCGGATCCGCAGTGGACAGGCAGACCTGACATGAAACCTTGAACAATATGCCAAGATTGGAGCTGGAACTGTGGAAATTACACCTATCTATGGAGTGCAAGGTAACGACAAAAACGAGATTTCATACCCTTCGCCAGAATGGATGGACATGCTGCGCTATACAGAGGAGGAAAACAACAGACTCTACATTGAAACGGACATGGCCACAGGCACAGAATGTTTTCTGCTCGGAGCAACAGAGTATTATAAGCTAAACAAATAAGGAAAATGAGAAGAATTATAACATTAACATTGGCTCTGCTTGCCTTTACTGCGGCAGATGCCAAAGCAAAGAAAGACCTGTGGCCTGACGGCACACCAATTGACAAGTGGTTCGCAAACATACAGAAGGTGGACGAGGCTTCGTTCGGAAAGCGGTATGTCATTACCGACTATGGAGTAAAGACAGACAGTACACTTATACAGACTGCTGGCATCCAAGAGGTTATAGACCAAGCGGCTCTTGCCGGTGGCGGAGCTATTGTAGTGCCCAAAGGAACTTTTCTCAGTGGGGCACTGTTCTTTCGCCAGGGTACCCACCTTATCGTTGAGGAAGGCGGAAAGTTGAAAGGAAGCGACCGTATACATGATTTTCCGATACAAGAGACTCGCATCGAGGGACAGACCTGCAAGTATTTTACGGCTCTCGTCAATGCCGATGGCATAGACGGGTTTACCATTGCTGGAAAAGGAACTATCGACGGCAACGGACACCACTACTGGGATGAGTTTTGGATTCGTCGCAAGTGGAATCCAGAGTGTACAAACAAGGACGCACAACGTCCCAGACTGGTCTATATCTCTAACTGCAAGAATGTTACTGTGCAGGATGTTCACTTGGTAAACAGTCCATTTTGGACCAACCACCTTTACAGCTCCGACCACGTGCGCTTTCTTGACTGCTTTATCTATGCCCCTACAAAAGGACTGAAGGCTCCAAGCAGCGATGCTATCGATATAGATGTTTGCCACGACATATTGATAAACGGATGCTACATGAGCGTGAACGATGATGCTGTTGCCATCAAGGGCGGAAAAGGTACATGGGCAGACAAAGACCCTAATAACGGTCCCAACTACAACATTATCATACAAAACTGCCACTACGGTACGGTACACGGTTGCTTGACCCTGGGCAGCGAGAGCGTTGCCGACAGGAATATCATCTTACGTAATATCGAGGTGAACGAGGCTAACCGGGTACTTTGGCTGAAGATGCGCCCAGACACTCCGCAACACTATGAATATGTTACAGTGGAAAACATTGCCGGAACTACGGGCAGCTTTCTTGTAATACGCCCTTGGACACAATTTTTCAAAATGGATGAGCGCAAGGATATGCCACTGAGCCAGTGTAACAACATCGTGATAAAAGGCATAAAGATGGACTGCAAGAATTTCTTTGATATCGACACAAGCGACAAATACCGGCTTGCCGACTTCTCTTTTGAAAACATCACCGTGACAGACAAAGCTAAAGCATTCGACAAAAGCCTCATAGAGAACACCAAAGTAAAAAACGTTGTCATCAACAGTGTGAAGCAATAGCTGCACGATATATATCATAACAAGAATTATTCTTTGACGGAATTAACAGGCTTTGCATCAACCCGTTAATTCCACTCTTTTACAGTAAATGGACAAATTCATCTTGTTCTTCACCCTTTTTAAAACGCTTAAGAATGATAAAATTACCATTCTGCTCGCTTAATCGGATTTTTGCACTATCTTTGCAATAAGTTATAAGAAAAAAATGACCCTTACCTATATAGTACACAGTGGCTTTGCACTTGAAACAGCACAATGTATCATTGTGTTTGATTATTGGTTCGACCCCACGCATGTTATGGACAGATTGCTACAATCAGCCAAACCTATCTATGTTTTGACCAGTCATTTTCATGAAGACCATTTTACACGTAGTATTTTTGATTGGCGATTGAGAAAAAGCAATATCACTTATCTGCTTTCAAAAGATATATTAAAGCACCGCAGGGCACAACGGGAAGAGGCTGACGCATGGTTAGCCAAAGGGGCTTCATGGCAGGATAATATTATCACTGTACATGCTACTGGCAGTACAGACAGTGGAGTGTCATGGATTATAAAGACAGAAGGGAAACTTATTTTTCATGCAGGCGACCTCAATAATTGGTATGCACGTTTCCTGACAGACAGCTATTCTGGAGGCATCATCCGCAGTACGGAAATGGATACTGATGTTGACCCGGAAAAAGAAGAGAAGAGATACCTTGGCGAATTGAAGGATATAGCCAAGATTACGACCCATTTTGATATTGCCATGTTCCCCATTGACGGACGCATTGGCAACGGATATACACGCGGAGCCCGACAGTTTATCAAGCGCTTCAGCGTAAAGCTATTGGTTCCTATGCATTTCTTAGCCAGCGGCTTTCAATCGGCAGCACGCATGCAAGATTTCGCAGATACCGCCAAAACTGCATTTTGGGCTATCCGACACGAAGGCGAAAGCATCACTGTATAACGCCTATTCATTTTTATAAAAACCGTAACAAAAACAGGTAACGGCAAAAGAAAAAATGCAAATATACAAAAGAGGCGTGCCTACTATATAGCAAACACAACTCTTTCGCATATTTATAATGCCAGCCAACAGGTTTAGTTGGCTAACTCAAAACTCATCATTATTTGTACTCTGCCCAAGACTTGATGTCTATGTCATCCAGTTTCACCGTACAGAAAGCATTGATAAACGCACTTGCCAAACGGCTGTTTGTAATCAATGGCACATTCAAGTCGATAGAAGCACGGCGTATCTTATAACCGTTTGACAACTCTGAAGCTGTAAGGTCTTTAGGTATATTTACCACCATATCTATCTCATGATTGTGCAACATGTCAAGTGCCTTAGGCTCACTGCCCTCTTCTGAAGGCCATAAAACATGCGTATTCTCTATGCCGTTTTCTGCAAGATATTTGCTCGTACCGCCTGTTGCATAGAGCTTATAGCCATGCTTAACAAGCATTTTAGCAGCATCAAGCATCTCTGCTTTCTGCTTGGCACTACCTGTAGAGAGCAAGATATTCTTAGCCGGTATACGCTGACCAACAGAAAGCATACTCTTAAGCAAAGCTGTATTGGTATCATCGCCCAAGCAACCTACCTCTCCTGTAGATGCCATGTCTACACCTAATACAGGGTCTGCTTTCTGTAAGCGGTTGAAAGAGAACTGGCTGGCTTTTATACCCACATAGTCAAGGTCGAACAAGTTCTTGTTTGGCTTCTCTACCCGCAAACCGAGCATCACGCGAGTGGCCAATTCTATCAAGTTAATTTTAAGCACCTTGCTCACAAATGGGAATGAACGGCTGGCACGGAGGTTACACTCTATTACCAATATATCGTTGTCGCGAGCCATAAACTGAATGTTGAAAGGTCCATTGATATGCAATTCTTTAGCAATCTGACGGCCTACTCGCTTTACACGACGCACGGTCTCTACATACAACTTCTGTGGAGGAAACTGGATGGTAGCATCGCCTGAGTGTACACCTGCGAACTCAATATGCTCTGAAATGGCATAAGCTATCACCTCGCCGTTCTTGGCTACAGCATCCATCTCTATCTCCTTGGCGTGCTCAATAAACTTGCTTACTACCACAGGATGGTCCTCGCTCACGTTAGCCGCAAGTTGCAAGAAGCGCTTCAGCTCATCTTCGTTTGAACAAACATTCATTGCTGCACCAGAAAGCACATAACTTGGACGAACCAATACAGGGAAGCCCACACGGTCGATAAACTTGTCTATGTCTTCCATACTGGTCAAAGCGCTCCACTCCGGCTGATTGATGCCATTGTTGGTCAGCATCTGAGAGAACTTGGCACGGTCTTCCGCATTGTCTATGTCCTGCGCCTTGGTTCCCAATATAGGCACATGCTGCTCATCCAAACGCATAGCCAAATTGTTTGGTATCTGACCACCGGTAGAAACGATTACACCATGTGGCTGCTCCAGATCTATGATATCCATTACACGCTCGAAGGTCAACTCATCAAAATAGAGACGGTCGCACATATCATAGTCGGTCGACACGGTTTCAGGATTATAGTTAATCATAATGCTACGGTAGCCCTCTCTACGAATGGTATTCAATGCCTGAACACCGCACCAGTCAAACTCTACCGATGAACCAATACGATAAGCACCAGACCCCAACACGATAATAGAGCGGTGATCGTTCACAAAAGTAATGTCGCTCTTTACTCCTGCATAGGTAACATACAGATAATTGGTCTGTGCAGGATACTCTGCTGCCAATGTATCAATCTGCTTAACCACTGGCACAATGCCATAGTTCTTGCGCAGATTACGCACTACCAAACCTGCTTTAGCCATGCTGTGAAGCTCTTGTTCCAAACCTACGGCACGAGCAATCTGGAAGTCGGTAAAGCCGTAAACCTTAGCAGTACGAAGCAATTCTTTGTCAAGTGTATTGATGTTGCACTTCTTCATGGCCTCATCAATATCAATAATATGCTTCAGCTTTTCAAGGAACCACTTGTCTATCTTGGTCAATTCATGTATATCGTCTACCGTATAACCTTTGTGCATAGCCTTAGAGATAACGAACACACGCTTGTCGGTAGGCTCTTTTAGTGCAGCATCTATATCATCTATCTGCAATTCCTTGTTCTCGACAAAGCCGTGCATGCCCTGACCTATCATGCGGAGACCCTTTTGGATAGCTTCTTCAAAGTTTCTGCCAATGGCCATTACCTCGCCAACAGACTTCATTGAAGAACCTAATTCCTTGTCTACACCACGGAACTTACTCAAGTCCCAACGTGGAATCTTGCAGACAACATAGTCCAATGCAGGCTCAAAAAAAGCACTGGTGGTCTTTGTTACAGAGTTCTTCAACTCAAAAAGACCATAACCCATGCCCAATTTAGCTGCTACAAAGGCAAGTGGATAACCCGTAGCTTTTGAAGCTAAAGCTGAAGAACGGCTCAAGCGAGCGTTTACTTCAATAACACGATAGTCTTCGCTCTTTGGGTCAAAAGCATATTGCACATTACACTCACCCACAATTCCTATATGACGGATTATCTTAATAGCCAGTGCTCTCAGCTTATGATACTCAGAATTGGTAAGCGTTTGAGATGGTGCTATGACAATACTCTCACCTGTATGTATGCCTAACGGGTCAAAATTTTCCATATTACATACAGTAATACAATTATCATAACGGTCGCGCACAACCTCATATTCTATCTCTTTCCAGCCTTTCAAGCTCTTTTCTACCAACACTTGTGGTGAGAAAGAAAAGGCTTTTTCTGCCAGTTTGTCAAGTTCTTCCTCATTGTCTGCAAAGCCGGAACCAAGTCCGCCAAGTGCATAAGCTGCACGAATAATGACAGGATAGCCTAAATCTGCAGCTGCCTTACGTGCCTGCTCTATATTCTCGCAAGCCTCGCTCTTGATTGTCTTGACATTAATCTCATCCAACTTCTCTACAAACAGCTCACGGTCTTCAGTGTCCATAATGGCTTGAACAGGCGTACCTAACACCCGTACATTATACTTTTCAAGCACGCCACTCTTGTAAAGAGCCACGCCACAGTTCAATGCTGTTTGGCCACCAAATGACAATAAGATACCGTCAGGACGCTCTTTCTCTATAACACGCTCAACGAAATAAGGCTGAACAGGCAAGAAATATATCTGATCGGCTACGCCCTCTGAAGTCTGTACTGTAGCAATGTTAGGATTGATAAGTACTGTCTTTACACCCTCTTCGCGCAAAGCTTTCAACGCTTGCGAACCTGAATAATCAAACTCGCCGGCCTCACCAATCTTCAAAGCACCGGAACCGAGAAGCAAAACTTTCTTTATATCGTTATCTTTCATTTTTTCTGTTTTATGTGTCTTATTCTTCAAGGCATTATTGACGCTTCTCTATGCTCATGACATCAACGCTTTTAATCTTAAGACTATGATTCTCTCTCAAGAACAAGTGATACAAGCATCTGATAACATCAATACTATGACAATATTATTTTAACGCATCAACAAACTTATCAAACATAAACTCTGTATCAACAGGACCAGAACAAGCTTCTGGATGGAACTG
Source organism: uncultured Prevotella sp. (assembly GCA_937907705.1). Classification (GTDB taxonomy): domain Bacteria; phylum Bacteroidota; class Bacteroidia; order Bacteroidales; family Bacteroidaceae; genus Prevotella. Next base: position 38,664 of record CALCVP010000082.1, read on the forward strand.
ACTTGAGAACCAAGGGTTGGTCTTATGCTTGATGCCTTCATTGCTTCCATCATTCATATTAACAAACAGTTCTTCCCAATCTTTTCCTAATGTTGAGGCATCTACTGCATATCCATGGTTCTGGCTCGTTACAAAGCACTTGTCGGTACCCACCATACGTACTGGCTGATTATGAGAACGATGACCATATTTCAACTTATAGATAGTAGCACCACCGGCTTTAGCCAACAACTGGTTACCCATACAAATACCACAAATAGGCTTTGTTGATAAACTCATCTGCTTTCTGATGATGTTTACAGCCTCTTCGCACATATCCGGGTCACCAGGACCATTGGCCAAGAACAAGCCATCAAAGTCCATATCAGTATAATCATAGTTCCAAGGTACACGAATAACCTCTACACCACGGTTAATCAAGCATCTGATAATATTGTTTTTTACACCACAGTCAACAAGTACTACCTTCTTGCCTGCACCTTCATTGTAACGGATAATCTCTTTGCAACTTACCTTATCTACAAAGTTTACTCCTTCATAGTTGGCAGTTGGTATATTATCTGGCTCGTCATCAAACAGTATTTTGCCCATCATCACACCGTGTTCACGCAGAACCTTTGTCAGTTCACGTGTGTCTATGCCTGTTATACCAGGCACATGCTCACGCTTTAACCAATCTGCCAAACTTTCTACGGCATTCCAATGGCTATATTCCTCACTGTAATCTGCCACAATGATAGCAGAGGCATAAATCTTATCGCTCTCCATATATGTAGCCAAACCATTCTTTTCGATTGTAAAAGGCGGCACACCGTAATTGCCTACAAGGGGATACGTAAGAGTCATTAGCTGTCCTGCATAAGAAGGGTCTGTCAGACTTTCCGGATAACCCATCATGGCAGTGTTGAATACTACCTCACCTGCAACTGGACTGTCATAGCCAAATGATTTACCATGGAATTTTGTTCCATCTTCCAAGACTAAAGTTACGTTTCTCATATCTATTGTCATATTTATCGTCATTCCTTAGCAATATTTGCTTTCCTTCACTTGCTTTCTTATAAACCGTTATCTATTCTCAACGCACAAAATATCCAGTTATACCTCAGCTGCACGAAAAGCCTATCAGCTATTGCTTACATTCTATTTCTTTTATATTGGCTGCTCTCGCTTACAGCAACTGCTTCTTATAAAGTAGCACAACGCATTCGTAAGTTTGCTACCGCCAAACTGTGCCCTATCAAGCCTTCTCTACATAATTGATGAATGCTTGATTTACCAACTTTGTACCACCAGGTGTAGGATAGTTTCCTGTAAAATACCAATCTCCCTTATGCTCTGGTATAGCTTCATGCAAGCCTTCTATGGATTGATAAACCAGTTCCACCGGGGTAGTCATGCCTTCAGGGCGGAGCATTTCTACTATTTTTCTATTTATCTCATCTACTGTAAAGGGCTTGTAGATAGCTCTTACACAATTAACCATTTCGGCTTTAGGCTTCTGAATTTCCTCTTTACACTTCTTATATGTATCCTCTATGATATTATACATACCACGCTCCTTAAGCAACTCTATGGTTGCACGGAACACACAGAACTCTTCCAATCGGGGCATATCAATACCATAATAATCCGGATAACGTATCTGTGGAGAGCTACTTACTACAACAATCTTTTTAGGATGCAGTCTGTCCAAAATCTTTAATATGCTCTCTTTCAGTGTAGTACCTCTTACTATGCTGTCATCAATGATAACAAGATTGTCAACATAAGGTTCAACAGATTCGTAAGTTACATCGTAAACATGGGATGCCAAATCGTTACGCGATGCACCCTCTGTAATAAAGGTACGCAGCTTTATATCCTTCCAAGCCACTTTCTCACTCCGAACATATTGATGAAGTATGTCTACCAGTTCCTCATGAGTAGGCGTATGCCCTAACTGTTCAAGCTTTTTAATCTTTTGATCGTTGACGTATCTCTTGAAGCCATTCAACATGCCATAAAAAGCAACCTCGGCTGTATTAGGGATAAAGGAAAATACCGTGTGCTCTGTATCGTTGTTTATTGCCTTCAAGATGGGCTCTGTTAATTGTTCGCCCAATTTCTTACGCTCTTTATAAATATCGCGGTCTGAGCCTCTACTGAAATATATCCGTTCAAAAGAGCATTTATAATCACCCTTAGGCTCTATAATTCTTTGAATGGAACTTTCACCTTTTTTGTTGACAATGAGTGCACAGCCCGGCTCCAACTCATTGATATCATTGCATTCAAGGTCAAAGGTAGTCTGCAATACAGGGCGCTCACTGGCCAGCACAACGACCTCATCATTTTTATACCAGAAAGCAGGACGAATACCCCATGGGTCACGCATTGAAAACATCTCGCCACTTCCCGTAATGCCACACATTACATAGCCGCCGTCAAAATCCTTCATTGTTGATTTCAATACATTGGCCATATTCATGTGGTCTTCGATATATTGTGTTACAGCACGATTTTCAAGTCCTCGCTTCTTGCCATCCACAAAGTTGCGTTCTACCTCTCTGTCCAGCCTATGTCCCATCAGTTCAAGTGTAATATAACTGTCGCTGTAAATTCGGGGCGATTGACCTTGTGCTATTAACTTTTCAAATATTTCCTCAATATTTGTCATATTAAAATTGCCACACAAGCAAAGGTTCTTGGCTCTCCAGTTATTGCGTCTTAAGAATGGATGCACATAAGAGATACCTCTTTTCCCTGTCGTAGAGTAACGAAGATGTCCCATGTACAACTGTCCTGCAAAAGGCAAATTAAGTTTGGCATATTGAGCATCAGAAAGTTCTTCTTTACTGCATGCTGCAAACTCCTTTTGCACTCTGCCAAATATCTCTGTAATAGCATTGGAGCCTTCTGCCCTTTCACGAAACATATATTCCGTGCCTGGCACCGCATCAAGATTAACGCACGCCATACCTGCGCCTTCTTGTCCACGATTATGTTGCTTCTCCATCATGAGGTAGAGCTTGTTAAGCCCATACATCCATGTTCCGTACTTTTGCTGGTAATACTCCAATGGTTTCAACAGTCTTACCATTGCGACTCCACATTCATGCTTCAATGGTTCCATATCTCTACTTAAATTTAAAGCTAATGGTTAATATTGAACATCTTGCCAGCAGCAAAGACTATCAATGATTAATCATTAGCTTTTCATTATCATACGTTAATTTATTCTACTGTAACTGATTTAGCCAAATTACGAGGTTGGTCCACATCCTTTCCTTTACAAACAGCTATATGATAAGCCAGCAATTGCAAAGGAACGGTGGCTAACAAAGGCTCCAGACATTCTACCGTATCCGGTAGTTCTATTACCTCGTCAGCTATCTTCGCTATCGTGGTGTCGCCTTTCGACACTAAAGCGATGACCTTACCCTTTCGGGCTTTTATTTCCTGTATATTGCTCAATACTTTTTCGTACAATTCATTATGAGGTGCTATTACTACCACCGGCATATCCGAATCTATCAAGGCAATAGGACCATGTTTCATCTCCGCTGCCGGATAGCCTTCAGCATGTATATAGCTTATTTCCTTTAGCTTCAAAGCACCTTCAAGGGCTACAGGATAACTGTAGCCACGCCCTAAGTACAAGAAATTATGGGCATAAGTAAACACACGGCTCAACTCGGCTATACGGTCATTAAGCTTCAATATCTCCTTTATCTTGACCGGTATATTATAGAGCTCCTTCACGACCTTTAGGTAGACATCATTATCTATTGTACCTTTTTCTTTGCCAAGTGCCAAAGCCAACATGGTCAATACGGTTACCTGTCCGGTAAAAGCCTTCGTAGAAGCCACACCTATCTCTGGGCCCACATGAATATAAGAGCCTGTATCTGTAGCACGGGGAATACTTGAACCGATAGCGTTACATATACCATATATAAATGCACCGTGCTCTTTAGCTAATTTGACCGCTGCCAATGTATCTGCCGTCTCGCCACTCTGAGATATTGCTATTACCACATCGTTAGGTGTTACCACTGGATTACGATACCTGAACTCACTGGCATATTCCACCTCTACGGGTATACGGCAGAAGTTTTCAATCACTTGCTTGCCTATTAAGCCCGCATGCCACGATGTGCCACAAGCTACAATGATAATGCGTTTTGCCGCTAACAATTGTTTCTTGTAATCAATAACAGCACTCAGCGTAACGTGATTAGCCTCAACATTTATTCTACCGCGCATACAGTTGGTAAGACACTCTGGCTGCTCAAATATCTCCTTGAGCATAAAATGAGGATATCCACCTTTCTCTATTTGTCCAAGATTAAGGTCTACTGTTTGTATTTTAGGAAAAAGGGCACGGTTCAATACGTTTACTACTTTGAGCTCTTCGCCTTTACGCATCACTATAATGCTTCCATCTTCCGGATAGACAACCTTATCTGTATATTCTACAATAGGGCTTGCATCTGAAGCCAAGAAGAATTCATCCTTGCCAACACCAATTACTAAAGGACTTTGTCGGCAAGCTGCAATAATCTGCGATGGCTCACGCTTGTCAAGCAGAGCTATGGCATAAGCGCCAATCACTTCATGCAAGGCCAATTGTACTGAAGTAAGCAAATCCAGTTTCTTATGCGTTTGTATATATTCTATAAGCTGAACCATTACCTCCGTATCCGTATCTGAGCGAAACTGTACGCCTTTAGACTGGAGCTTACGCTTCAAATCTGCATAATTTTCAATGATACCATTATGGATAATAGCCAGATTCTTCGATTCTGAATAATGAGGATGAGCATTCACGGCAGAAGGTTCTCCGTGAGTTGCCCAACGTGTATGAGCAATGCCCACTGTGCCCGACACATCTTTGCCATTGCAATAAGCATCAAGATCGGCCACTTTGCCTTTTGTCTTATATACACTCAGTTCGCCATTGTCATTAAGAAGAGCTGCACCTGCACTATCGTAGCCACGATATTCCAAGCGCTGAAGCCCCTTAATAAGAATGGGATAAGCGTCACGATGTCCTATATAGCCTACTATTCCGCACATAGAACTGTTAGTCTTTCAATACATTTACCATCAATGATGCTACAGAAGTAAGAATACTTACCACAGAGAACCAAATAGTTGTACTTGAACCTATGGCTGAGTTCTTTGCCTGCACCTTATTTGGAGTAACGATAATCACATCATTCTGCTGCAAATAATAATAAGGTGAATTGATAAGATTGGCATCATTAAGATTCAATCTGTGTATAGACTTCTCGCCGGTAGCATCTTCACGTATCAGCATAAGATTGTTACGCATACCATAAATGGTAAGGTCGCCAGCACGAGCCAATGCCTCCAGCACACTTATTTTCTCTTGATCAACAGTAAATATGCCAGGGTTCTTTACTTCGCCCATAACAGACACTTTAAAGCTGGCCATCTTTACGGTTACAATAGGATTCTCTGTCTTAGACATATAAGGCAGTATTTTCTCACGAATCATATTCTCACATTGACGCTTCGTAGCGCCGCCTACTTTTATCTGTCCTACTACCGGGAAATTGATATAGCCGTCATTGTCAACAAGATAGGTCTGCAAAGAGCCTGCACTGGTTGACAACATGCCCGTAGAATTAAGGGTGTTTGACACTGAAAGGTTAAAAGGTGTTGACACCTTCGGATCTGTCGTACTTACAGTAATGGTAAGTAAATCTTTAGGCATAATCTTTGCATCATACAATCCCTTTGAAGCTGCCAAACTAACAGAGTCTGCATTTTGGAAATAAGGAATATCTTTGCTGCTTCCACAACTGCCCATAACAAGACATACTATCGCAAATGCGATGGAACAAAGTAGTTTTTTCATAAAATAAATATAACGTTATAGTTAAAACTATGCAAAAGTACTGCTATTTTTTTACATCAACAAATATTTCAATATATAATTATCACTTGCCAAGTAAAAAAACAGTGCCATTTATAAACACAATAGAGAGCCTGACAAGTAGGTGTTCCCTATCACCATTTTGCCTGTATTCAATGCCCATGAAGTCCAATTTTCAAATTTCAATTGCAGCAACCCATTGAAGAAATTCATTGAGCACACACTTTTTCCCATCCTGCCAACAGGTGTGTGAATGCTTGACAAGAGCACGATTCGATGACTTTCCTGTAAAAAAAGTACATATTTTGCCTTATTATGAATAAGCAACTAAAGAGATGCAAAAAAGCAGTTATAATTGGGCAGAAGCAGTGCTTTTGTGTCTCGTTTCGTTCGGTACGCATGTTCATTTCGTTCGATATGAGCATTCGTATCGAACGTTACACGCATTCGTATCGTTCGATACGAGTCAACATTGCAGCCCTTTTAGATGACTAACAGGCATTTTCTACACATCTACTACAACGCGTGGAAAGAATTGGCAGGCAGGAATATTGTGAATTAACACAGCAAGCGGTTTGTATTTAAACAGGTGTCCATAATTTTGAACACCTACTTAGCATCTGCCAATAATGCCATGGCACAAAAGTTACAGCTCTAATACCATGGCATTATCTATGTGTTCAATTCGCTGCAAAACAGCGCTTATCTTACAATGAATTTCTTTCCATTCTGTATATATATACCCTTACGGGATATTTTTTTGGAAGAATTAGAAACCTTACGGCCCATCAAGTCATAGATTGCGCCATTTTTAACTACAGCAGAAGAATTGTCTACTTCTGCAATATCCGTTGCTATATCTTTACCATCAAAGAGGGTCTTTACAGCGGTTTCGTCAACAGCATAGTTATAGATACGGAAATCATCGTATACATGGTCGCAGTAAGCATCCAGTGTCCACTGTGAGCGGCCCAGCCAATTCTGAGTTGTAAAGCCCATGTCCTTAGGATATATCTCTTTCTCGTTAACAGCAGTACCTACTTCTTCGCCATCAAAGTAGACTGCCATATCCTTACCCTTCTGAGTGATAACCAGATGATGCCAATCAGCAGCATTCCACTTGCAAGGAACGGTAAAGTCAAAAGCTCCCTTCTCGCAAGTAATCTTATACTTCACACCAGTACTATTGGCCGCTGCTATCATGAATGTACCACTGCCGCTACCAAAGTCGAAGATACGGCCTTTTCCGCCTGTAATCTTAATCCAAGTAGCAACTGTGAAATCAGACAAACGACTTACCGCTCCCTTAGGCAATTCTATGTAAGACTTGCTGCTTTTTACCAGCTTAGCCGCATAACCGCCATTTCTTCCTTCTGTAAAGGTAGCTGAATTTAGGAAAGTACCATCGTATGCGCCCCATTCATCATACGATTTTGCACCCTCATTTTCATCAAACGCCAAGTGCATATACAAACCTTCCTTCGGAACTGCCTTTAACACGATTGATACAGGACCTTCGCCTGCCGGATTCCAAGGCTGCACCTTATAATAATAAGTTTGTCCGTTGTCCAATCCTTCATCTATATAACTTGTTGCATCTACCTTTTCGGCAATAACCGCATAAGTACCGTTCTCCTTGTCTGAACGTGATATCTTATAATAAGTGTCATACGCAAAATTCCACCTCAATGAAGCGCTGTTAGCACCGGCAGAAATGCGCAAGCCTTCTATCGTCTCAGGAATGACAAACTTTCTTGTTGCAAAAGGCAATACCTCTGAAGCAGGACGTTCAGCTGCTGAATTGAGAGAGTAAGCACGGTAATAATAAGTGGTATTCTCTTTCAAATCTTTATCCTCGTATTCTGTAGTCTTCAGATTGTCGGCAATAACCTTGTATTCACCCTTTTCATCTTCTGCCCGTTCTATACGATAGCTTTTGGCTCCGTCTACTTTATCCCAATACAATTTGATGATAGAGGTTGAGATTGCTTCGCCCTTCAATAAAGGAGCGGCAACTGCTGCATCGCGGGTAAATGTCTTCTCACGGGAATAAGCTGACTCGGTATCCTTATAGCTCAAGGCTTTGATACGGTAAGTAACTGTACTGCTGCAAGGTATTGGTTCTGTAAAGGTAATTGTTTCACCGGCCTTATAGTCTTTGTCGAGATAGAATTCCTTATAAGCAGTAAATTCCTGCTCATTGTCCATCTTGCGTTCCAATATATACTTCTTGCCCGTTTCACCATTGTGGTCATACCACTTTACAGTTATATTGCGATAATCATTGTCGATACTCATCAAAGGAAAAGGAGGACATATCTTCCAGTTTTCCCAAGGTTTGCTATCCATCTCGCTATACGCCAAAGCTGCTTTATGGGCAGCATACACCTTACCGGCAGGTGTTAGCTTGCCGTTAAGAACCAATGCGCGTGCATCCTGCACCCAATCATATTCAAAATACCGTTCAATCAAATTGCAGTTGTCAAGAGCCGGAAGAGCATCTAACATAAATTGGCGGTTCTTCTCTGCATTCTCCTTGCTCAAAGGGCGGTTTACTTCTGTTGTCTCACCATTCTCATCCAAAATAGGGTTAGAATCTGCATCACATTTGGGGCCCTTTGATGTTGGCCATGATTCATTTGTCCAGTTTGCACCATTATTCCACTCTGTAATCCAAACAGGACGACCCTTGCCTTTGTCAGACAAGGTTTTGATACGGCTTACCAAAGAAGAGCCGTTTAAACTATTCTCATAAATATGGGCCACGGCAAAATCGCAACGATAGCCCAATTGGTCAATAAGATTAAAGAAGTCTCCATTCCAAGCCCAAACAGAAGACGGTGCAGGTGATCCCAATCGAAGACCACTCTTCAGCATCTCTGGCCACATCTCAATTACTTGGTCTACAGTGGCATTAGCCTGGTCTGGACGGTCTGGTTCGTTACAACCAAGCAAATGGGTTACGCCTGCTTTACTATTGATATCATTCCATCTTGGCCACCCCAAATTTTGACGAATAGGCGAATATTCTATATCAGGATCATCGCTCTTGCCACCCACATTCCAGTCGTAGTTGCAAGTAATATCAAGCAAGTCTTTCTCGCCATACCCGTTTGCTTTGCCTTTTTTGGAAACCCAGTTCCAACGGAACACACGTATAAAGGAAACAAAGTTCTCCATACCTTCTGGCAGAGTTGATATTTCCAAGTCATGATCATTGGCAATAAACACGCGGCTATAACCTGTACCATTTGCATTGTTGGCTAAAGTAGCCATGTATCCTTTCTTCAGCTTGAACGATTTGATTTTATTGTCCCACTCACCCAAGTTATTGTGATATGTATCTATTTCAAACTCCTTGGAATTACCTGTAAAGTTCTCACCATCGTATGCTACAAGAGCTTTTTTGTCGTATGTTGGCCCATTAGGTATAACTACAGCACCGTTATCCCATACGCTGACACGGCAATTGATCCCATTCTCTGCCGGTTGGCCATTTATCTTTACACATGAAAGAAAATGCCGAATTACCTTACTTGGTTTCACATAGTCAAAATAAAGCCATGCGTTATCGCCTTGCAGATTAAAGGCAGCACTGGTGCAAGGATTGTTTTCTGCCACCATGTGAAGGCTGGTCTTGCCGCTCACATTAATGGTAGTGTTGTAAACAAAGCCTTGCTTCACATCCCCTGCATCAGACAGGTTGATAACCTCAGCATTGCCCGTCTGCTCCATTGGAGCGTACGCACCCGTATCATCATAAGTGGCGTATGCTACTTCCATAGAAGCCTCACCCTCATAGTTCTTGCCAATAAATACCATAGGCGTAATTTGCTCGGACATCTCTTTCAGTTGCAGATCTGCAATAGCAAACAAAGCCTCTGTGCCCGTCATATATACATAATAGATACCCTCACTGTCTGTCGTAAAGGCCATGGCATTGGAAACAAGAATTTGCTTGCCATTTTTGCCTTTGGTTGTTACAACCTTCGTTGCAAGAGGATTCCCAAGTGTCTTCTCCTTGCTCACACCTACTGTAAACGTAGTATTATTATCATTGTTCCAATAGGCAGCGCTCAATGACAATTGATAAGTTGTATTGGCTTTCAAGCCTGTTACAGGGTAAGCATACTTGTAGTTTTTACTCTTTAAACTGCCATCCCATCTAATCATAAAGATATTTCCACTATAAGAGGTGCCATCCTCATTCTTGGCTTTCATTGACGATGGCGACTTCTCAAAGCGAGCGTTAGGCCATTTATCTGCTGCTATCTCTTCATTACTCCCATTCAGCAGATACCATCCTTTAGAGACAGGTGTAGGTTTGGTGCTACCCCAATCTGATGTAGGAATAACTTCTGGATTAATATTTTCACCTAAAGTTCTTGCAATAGATTCATCTATTTTCTCTATAGGGCGAGTACAAACGAAAAAACCATCTTCATAGATATTTACATTGTCACCACTAACGGCGAACCTAAGTGTTCTCTCGTGCGTATTATCTGTTTCAGACAGGCTGGTAAGCGTATTTAACGGGTTGTTCCAATTCAAAGTGTTTGCATCCAAAGACACACGGAAACCTTTACCGTTGGCATCGTTTGCCCAAACCTCAAGTCCACGGCCTGTTCCTGAGTTGAATTTGCCTTTTACCTCCAAGGTATAGTCTTTCCCTGGTACAACAGTCGTAAGTTTAGATACTTTTACTTCATTGGATGAATAGTCTTGATTGGTAAGTAACTGAGTAGGCAATGCCTGTTTTTGTTGCAAATCAGGTGCTTGTGCAAAAATCGCCATTGGTGCTACAGTACTACACAAGACTAAAGAGAATAAGTTTACTTGTCTCATGTATAAATTGTTAGTTAGCTGTTAATAAATAGATTTAAAACTCAATGGCAAAAGTAGCAAGTAGAAAAATTATCATTTTACTTTTATCATTATTAAACTTTTGCTTATCATCATTTTAACAATATACACACAAAGAATCATGATAGACAGACATTCTACATTCAGTTAAATTCAAAATAGCCATAAAATGTATACAACTCTCAAAAAATGGCTTTTAAAATAGGTAATATCATAAAAATAAACTATCTTTGCCATTAATATATATAAGAGGTAACATCTTATGTTATAATATACATAAATCTATATTTTTTTAACTATAAAACCTATAACCTATGAAAAAATTAATGCTTCCATTCTTTCTCTGTTTGTTTTGCACTCTTGCAACACTTGGTCAAAACAATGTAGAAATAACTTTAAGCAACGGAAAGACAGTAGAAGGTGTTACCAAAACACTATTTACGGTTGATGATGGCGACGTAATAATAGTTAAAGATGCAAAATCCGGTGAAAAAAGCGAATACAAGTCTACGGACATCAAGCGTGTGAAATATTATGATTCCAAGTCAAAGGAATGGCAGACATTTGTTCCTGTGATGGCCCAAAGAATGCTACCCACAGTTTGGAACAAGAACCCAAAGCCCTATAAAACACCCGTATTCCTCACGCCTCTGTATGAAGGCAAAAACGTATCTGCCTATCTGCATCAAATATCTACCATCACAAATACGAAAAACAAACAGATAATAGGCACCAATTATGTGTTCTATTTCAAGGTACACAAAGAAGACGTGGCTAAGGCTTTTTGGATGGGCAACAGCATCGGGGCCAAGTTGATGCTGAAAATAGTGTTCAAGCCCTACCCTATCATGAAAGAAGCTGTATCCAATCTTAACACTAAAGAATTTGACAAAGACCCTGTGTCTATCATAAAAACTTTTGATGAACTGCTAAAATAATTTAGCATCTATATGTAAGTACGGTGCTTGATATGTTTCAACACTGTGCTTACACTTTTTTATAAAAGCAATAACAGGCAAATGAAAACAAGTGTCAAAACATTAGCTATCAGTGGTTTGCTTCTATTGGTAGCCACAGCACAAGCTCAAAACTGCTGCAAAAGCAGCAACAAGAAGAAAGATGGCACTACTGCAATACAACAGTGTGGCATAATGAACAATGAGGTAATAAAGACAATTATGGAGCGACACTCTATACGCAAATATCAAGACAGCCCTGTAGAGCATGAAAAGTTAGTCTTGATAGCCAAATGTGGCATTCATGCACCCAATGGCATGAACCAACAGCCTTGGGCGGTAAGAGTAGTAGAAAGCCAAGATTTTATCAACGGCACTACGGCTATCTTTAGAAAAGAAAATCCTGAACAAGTACAGCGCGACCCCAATTTCAAAAATATGTATCGCAATGCGCCCAACTTGATTGTAGTGGCTACACCTAAAGGATACGGACAGATAGATGCTGGACTAATGGGTGAAAACATGATGCTCGCAGCCCAATCATTAGGATTAGGTACCTGTTGTTTGGGTGGTCCAGTGCGATTTTTGCAGTCAAGTGAAGCATGTAAACCTTATTTGGCAAAGCTGAACATACCCGCCGACTATGAAATCTGCTATATCATAGCTGTGGGATATCCGGATGAAACACCTGAAGCCAAGACAAGAGATGAAAGTAAAATAGAATTTATCAAATAATTCTGCATAAAAACCCATTCATAAAAATTGTCAATAAAAGCATTTAATTATTTCAAGATGCTTTTATTGACAATTATTTCTTTAATGAAGTTCCAAATCTACCTTCTTCCATTCATGATACTATCTTTTTATCTTTAGATAGCTTTGCTCTTCAACGGATTGAACAAGTCGAATGAAGCATCCCAATCCTTCCATACAGGCTCACGCCCCAGCTCACGCAGACGCTGATTGATAATCTTTGCCGTACGTTCATCGCTCACGGTAAACTGCTCTAACGCCTGTGGGTAAGTATGGTATCCTCCAGGATTTACCTTCGACTCTGCCGACATGGTCGTTACGCCGAGCGTTGCCATGTGATCGCGGATAAAGGCTGGTTCGCGTGTTGAATAAGATATGTCCACATCATGGTCAAATATACGCATGGCAAATGTAGCTTGCGCCAACTCACGGTCTGACATAAAGCAGTTAGGCTGGAACCCTTCGTTCTGCGCAGGGCGCATTCGGGGAAAGTTCACGCTATACTTGGTGCGCCAATAATGCTTCTGTAAATATCTTAGGTGATAAGCCATCATTGTAACATCCGTACGCCACTCTTTTTCCAATCCGATAAGCACACCCATTCCTATAGAATGTACGCCAGCCTGCCCCATACGGTCAAAACCATCACAACGCCACTCAAAACGACTCTTCATGCCACGTGGATGATAGAGCTTGTAATGGTCTTTGTTATAAGTCTCCTGAAAACAGATAACACCATTCATGCCGTGTTCCGCCAGCATGCGATAATCCTCTGTTGACAAGGGCATCACCTCTATCTTTATATTGGAAAAATACTTTTTTGCTATATCTATGGCTTGAGCCAGATAAGGTGTACCTGCCTTGGCAGGATTCTCACCTGTAACAAGCAGAATATTCTCAAATGGTGCCAACTGCTTGATTGCCTTATACTCGTTTTCAATCTGTTCCTGCGTGAGAATGGTACGCGCCATCGGGTTTTCACGATGGAATCCACAATACACACAAGAGTTAGAACAAGAGTTGGTGATATACAGTGGTATAAACATTGACATGGTCTTGCCAAACCGTTCCTCTGTATATCGGCGCGAGAGTCGTGCCATATCCTCCAAATAAGGTTCGGCTGCGGGCGAAAGCATAGCCATGAAGTCGTTCACATCACAATGGCTTTTGCCAAGAGCGCGACGTACATCTGTGGCGGTCATGCTCGCGATACGATCCGTGGTCTCCTGCCAACTAATATTTTTTAATTCGTCTGAAAACATATTATTCCTTTTTATTTTCTTTGTTGAGGATAGGCTTCGGCTCTGCAATAAAAGTAAACTTTATTGCATTCGCCTTGCACTATCTTTGCATAACATAAATTAAATCTCAAGAATACAATTTGTATCTATTCACTCTCCTCTCGATTTACATTTTCTTTGCGCAAGGTTTGTATGCGTACTCCCTAATATCTGTTATTGTGGGCGCTTTGCCGCAAATGGCACAGTTATCATCATTACACACTCTAAACCGCCTCCATTCCATGGTCAACGCATCAAGTGTGAGCAGGGTATTAGTAAGTGGTGTCCCGATGCCTGTAACACATTTGATTGCTTCAGTTGCCTGCGCTGTCCCTATCATGCCAGCCAGCGGACCGAGCACTCCAACCATAGAACAAGTCTCCACATCTGCCAATGCCGGTGGTTCCGGAAACAGACAGCGATAGCAAGCCGTTCCCGGCATATGGGTCATCAACTGTCCTGTAAATCTGTTTATGCCACCTATGGTAAAGCCCTTTCCGAGCATCACACAAGCATCATTGACAAGATACTTTGAAGAGAAGTTATCCGTTCCCTCTACCACGAAATCATAAAGTTTGATAAGGTCTATGGCGTTCTGCTCGTTAAGAAACACCTCGTGTTCCACTACTTCCACATCCGGATTCATTGCCCTTAGTCTTTCAGCGACAGCTTCCACCTTTGCCCGTCCCGTGTCATTGGTAGTGTATAAAATCTGGCGTTGAAGATTGGTCACCGAAACAAAGTCTCCATCTATCAATCCTATGCGTCCCACTCCAGCGGCAGCAAGATACATGGCAGCAGGCGAGCCTAATCCGCCAACACCGACAATGAGCACTTTGGCTTCAAGCAACCGTTGCTGTCCCTTGCGTCCAAATCCCTCAAGTATCAAATGGCGGTCATAGCGTCGCTTCTGCTCAGAAGAAAATTCCATCATTTTTTGAATCTTCTTAGGTCATGAGTAAGTCGGGCTGCACAGAAGTCAGGACCACACATTGTGCAGTACTCACCATCGGTATGTCCAGCTTCTTCAAAATATTGCAATGCCAGTTCAGGGTCGAGCGACAAATGGAATTGGTCTCTCCAGCGGAACTCAAAGCGTGCTTTCGACAAAGCATTGTCTCGTATCATGGCACCGGGGTGTCCTTTTGCCAAATCTGCAGCATGTGCAGCTATCTTATAAGTTACCACACCTGTGCGCACATCTTCCTTGTTAGGCAGTGCAAGGTGTTCCTTCGGAGTAACATAACAAAGCATCGCTGTTCCAAGCCATGCTATCTGTGCGCCACCGATAGCCGATGTGATATGGTCATAACCAGGAGCAATGTCCGTAACCAACGGACCCAATGTATAGAAAGGTGCTTCATGGCAATGGTCAAGCTGTCGCTCCATGTTCTCTTTTATCTTCTGCAAAGGCACATGTCCAGGACCTTCGATAAATGCCTGTACATTTTTGTCCCATGCTCTTGTAACAAGTTCTCCCATTGTGTCAAGCTCGGCAAACTGTGCTGCATCATTGGCATCTGCTATGCAACCAGGGCGCAAGCCATCGCCAAGAGACAGTGCAACATCGTATTTTGCCACAATATCGCATATATCGTCAAAGTGCTCATACAAGAAGCTCTCTTTGTCTTTTATCAAGCACCATTTGCTCATGATGCTTCCTCCACGGCTCACGATGCCGCAAAGACGGTTATCGGCTAAATGCACATTATGCCGACGGATACCTGCATGGATAGTAAAATAGTCTACACCCTGTTCGCATTGCTCAATAAGAGTGTCACGATAAATCTCCCATGACAAATCTTCTACCTTTCCCTTTACCTTTTCAAGTGCTTGATAGATAGGTACGGTGCCTACTGGCACAGGACAATTGCGCAAGATCCACTCTCGTGTCTCATGGATATTATTGCCGGTAGAAAGGTCCATCAGCGTATCACCACCCCACTTGCATGACCATACCGCCTTGTCTACCTCTTCCTCTATGCTCGATGTAGTGGCAGAATTGCCGATGTTCGTATTTATCTTTACAAGAAAGTTTCTTCCTATTATCATAGGTTCACTTTCCGGATGATGTATGTTGGCTGGCAACACAGCACGGCCTCTTGCTATTTCATCACGCACAAATTTAGGAGTAATATTGGTTTTAATGCCTAATTCCTCACAATTCATGTTCTCACGGATAGCCACATATTCCATCTCAGGAGTAATAATTCCTGCTTTGGCATAAGCCATCTGTGTTATTCCTCCTTCACACGCTGGACGATTGTCTATCCATGACTGGCGCATCTTAGGCAGTCCGCGATGTAAGTCTACCTTATAATTAGGGTCTGTATACGGACCGCTGGTGTCATAGATATACACAGGAGCATTGGGTTCCATGTGGGGTATACCCTTTTCATCCTTCGTTACAGTAGGGGTAAGATTTACCTTTGTCATTCCTACTCTGATATCTGGATAAATATTTCCAGACATATACGCCTTCTCACGCTTGGCGTATGCTTTATTATCGTTTGGCATTGTTTTCTTTTTTATTTATGAGACAAAACAGTGTACTTTAATAAATTTAAACAGCTTCATCAACTTTTATGACAGAAACTCTGTCAGTGGCGAACTGGCTTCTGCCACATCACATACTGCACCTAAACCTGCTTCAAAAGCACGGCGACCACTTAGTACAGCCTCCTTGAATGCTCTTGCCATCTCCACAGGATTACCTGCTACAGCAATAGCGGTGTTTACAAGACAGGCATCGGCACCCATCTCCATAGCTTCAGCAGCATGACTGGGCGCACCAATACCTGCATCTACTACCACTGGTACAGTAGCCTGATCTATGATAATCTGCAAAAAATCCTTCATGCGCAAGCCTTTGTTGGTACCGATAGGCGCAGCCAATGGCATAACGGTAGCAGCTCCTGCTTCTTCAAGATGCTTACACAGTGTAGGGTCTGCCTGACAATAAGGCAGTACCACAAAGCCCTGTTTAACCAATTTCTCTGTAGCTTTCAGTGTCTCTACTGAGTCTGGCAAAAGGTAACGTGGGTCGGGATGTATCTCCAATTTCAGCCAGTTGGTGCCAAAAGCTTCTCTCGCCATCTGAGCGGCAAAGATAGCCTCTTCGGCATTTCGCACGCCACTGGTGTTAGGCAGCAGCTGTATGTTTGGATTTTGAACAATGTGCGACAGCAAGTCATCGTGCTTATCGTTCAGTTCTATACGCTTCATAGCCACAGTTACCATTTCTGTTTCTGAGGCTGTAATGGCTTCTGCCATTAATGTGTTGTTGTTAAACTTTCCTGTCCCGAGAAATAGTCGTGAGTCAAATTCACGACCTGCTATAACTAATTTTTCCATTATATTATATATAGATATGTATTATCTTGCATTTAAAAGCGAGTTCTAAAAAGCAGTTTTAGGACGGACCCACCGAATCATCCATTCAGCACATAGTCTATCCACCACACACAGCTTTGATTATCACTATATTGTCGTTTTCTTTCACCGCTGTCTGCTCCCATTCCGCACGTGGCACCATGCGATTGTTGACAGCTACAGCCACACCCTTTGCAGGCAGCGATAGTTCCGCTGATAATTCAAGCAGTGATTTCGCCGTCACTTCCGTTTCCTTGTCATTGATTTTAACTTTCATAGTTTTTCCTAAATTTGGTTATAAAACAATATGTAAACCTCACTTAGGGCATTTTGTAGAACGCTTATTTCACTGAAACAAGCAAAGCCCCTACTTCCACTGCATCAATAGATGAAGGATGAAAATAGGGGCTTTCCGCAAAAATAAGTTATATCATGTTCCCTTCGGTAGCATTACCTACATCAGGTTCTATGGGTATAATCTCAGCTGAATCACTCAGCACCCCGTGATAGTTTTTCCGTTAAGATAGTGCCATCAAACGCAATGAAAGTTTGCTTTCACATTACTGAAGGCAGCCTATCTTCTGCAAAGATACAACAAAAAGTTGAAAATCAGTAAAAATTAGAGCAAAAACGTTGAGAATGACTGAATTAGAATGGCGGAACTGCGTTGTTGTAAAGACAGCAAAAGCAAGGAAAAAGCCAGTTTGAGGCTCACCCGATAAAACAGGGGGATTAAGCATATAGTTTAGAAAGTCTGAAGAGA
>CALCVP010000083.1 GCA_937907705.1 uncultured Prevotella sp.
ATCTTATCAAAAGATAGTGCAAGGTGAGTAAAATGCAAAATAAAAAGAAGTGAAACGGATTTTTATTTTCATTTTCGAATCGCAGCCTATCTTATCAAAAGATAGTGCAAGGTGAGTAAAATGCAAAATAAAAAGAAGTGAAATGAGACTTTGCACGTATATATTAGATACTATCTGACTTCCACCATTAACTGCTTTCAATTAGAAAGCGATAAACTGTAATGGCAAAACAAAAGAGAAAATGACTTCTGTTTTTAACACCTTTTTACCTACGAAAGATGCAAATAAACAATATATAAGTATTATTTTACCAAAAGATAATAAACAGAATAACTTTTTTTATTAACTTTGCAAACACATTCTATCAGATAGTTACTATCTGACAACATGTTGAGCTTTGACATGACAAAAAAGCCATGCGAGGCAAAATTATGGAAACAATTTTTATTCATTAACCACAGTTTTTATGAAATTAAAACATTTGTTTGTTGCAGCAGTACTGCTCTTTTCAGCTTCTGCAACAGTAGTGGCTCAAGACATGAATCAATTTGTCTTGCCCGCTGATACAGCGGTAAGAAGCGGCAAATTGGCAAATGGTCTTACCTATTACATCCGCCACAACAACTATCCGGAACATCGTGTTAACTTCTACATCGCACAGCGAGTAGGCTCTATCCAGGAGAATGACGACCAAAGAGGTTTGGCCCACTTCCTGGAACACATGGCATTCAACGGTTCAGACCACTTCAAGGGCAACAACCTTATTGAGTGGCTGCGCTCTATCGGTGTAGAATTTGGCTCAGATCTCAATGCTTATACAGGCATCGACCAGACCGTTTACCGCGTCTGCAATGTGCCCTCTACACGCACCAGCGCCCTCGACTCTTGCCTGCTCATCTTGAAAGACTGGTCTAACGGCCTTACACTTGACCCACAAGAGATACAAAAAGAACGCGGTGTGATACATGAAGAATGGCGTTTGCGCACATCTCCTTTCATGAGAATGTTTGAACGTAATCTCGAAAAGCTCTATCCCAACAGCAAATACGGTGTTCGTATGCCTATCGGCAAGATGGAAATCGTAGACAACTTCAAGCCTATCGTTCTTCGTAAATACTACGAGAAATGGTATCGTCCAGACAATCAAGCCATTATTATAGTAGGTGATGTAGACGTCAATCGCACTGAAGCCAAGATCAAAGAGCTGTTCAGTGGCATCAAGTTGCAGCCAAATGCAGCACAAGTAACCAGAGAACAGGTGCCAGACAACGCTCAACCTATTATTATTGTAGACAAAGACAAAGAGCAACGCACCGATATGGCTATGCTGATGTTCAAACATGACGAGTTCCCAGACTCTATGAAGAACAACATATCATATCTTATCTATCAGTATGCCACCAGCATGGCAACCCAAATGTTGAATGCCCGCTTCTCTGAGAAATCGCAAGAAGCCGACTGTCCATTCATTGCTGCCTCTGTAAGCGATGGCGACTACATCTTCGCTTCTACCAAAGATGCACTCGACATAGACTTCTATCCAAAAGACGGAAAAGCCAAAGAAGCACTCGCTGCCGTAATGCGCGAAGCGCTGAGAGCACAGAAGTTCGGCTTCACCGCTACCGAATATGCACGTGCCAAGGAAGAATACATGAGCCAACTTGAAAAGGCTTATACTAACCGCAACAAGCGCAAGAATGACATTTTCGGTGATGCTTGCCGCGACAATTACTTGAGCAAGGAACCTCTTACACCTATCGAGTTTGAATACAACACAATGAAGCAGGTTACACCTGCTATCCCTGTGGAAGCAATCAATCAGATGATGAAAGAGATGATCAATGAAAAAGACTCTAATCTGGTATTGTTCTATGCTTTCAACGAGAAGGAAGGACGCACCTATCCTACCGAAGCAGAACTGCTGAAGACTTTATCTGACGTTCATCATGAGAATATTACCGCATACGTAGACAATGTAAAGAATGAGCCACTCATCGCTACACTGCCTAAAGCCGGTAAAATCAAGAAGACCCAAGAGAACGCACAGTTCGGCTATAAGACCATTACACTCTCCAACGGTGTAAAGGTAATACTGAAGAAGACTGACTATAAAGACGATGAAGTACAGATGGCAGCAACAGCCAAAGGCGGTAAATCACTGCTCGGCAACAGCGACATCGCCAACACCAAGTTCTTCGATTACGTTATCATGTCAAGTGGCTTGGGCAACTTCAGCAGCACAGAGCTTGAAAAAGCATTGGCTGGCAAGCAGGCAAGTGTAAATATGTCTCTTACCAACTTGTCTACCTTCATATCAGGCAAGTCTACTCCTAAAGACTTGGAAACACTGTTGCAGCTCACTTACCTCAAGTTTACCGACATCAAGAAAGACGAGAAATCATACGCAAGCTTGATGAACATGCTTGAAAATCAGCTGAAAAACAAGTCCATATCACCAGACGCTGCCATGAGTGACTCACTGCACATGACACTCAACAACCACAATCCACGCTTTGCAAGCATGGATATCAGCGACTTGAAGAACGTTAATTACGACCGCATACTCCAGATAGCAAAGGAAAATACAGCCAATGCTGCCAACTATACCTTCTACTTTGTAGGTAACTTTGACGAAGCCAAGCTTTTGCCTTTGATTGAACAGTACATCGGTTCACTGCCAGCAAGCAAGAAGAAGAGCAACTGGAAGAAGATACACACTTACGCACAGGGACAGGTAGAGAACAAGTTCTTGCGCGAGATGGAAACTCCCAAGGCCAACGCTTACATGCTTTGGTACAACAACAAGGCTCCTTACACACTTGAGAATGATGTATTGGCAGACGCAACAGGACAGATTTTAAGCATGATTTACCTCAAAGAGATTCGCGAGGAAGCCAGTGCCGCTTACTCAGCAGGTGCTTATGGCTATGCTACCTTAGGTTCAGACGTTCCTTTCACCTGCATCACAGGAGTCTGCCCAATGAAGCCGGAAAAGGCCGACCTGGCTCTCAAGATTATGAATGAGGAAATGGTCAAGATGGGAACAACTGTTGACGCAGACATGCTTGACAAGGTAAAGAAGCTTATGCTGAAACGTGTTGACGAAAACTTGAAGACCAACGACTATTGGATGGATGTCATTACAGACTATGACCTCTATGGTGTAGACAAGATGACTAACTGCAAGAACATCATCAACAGCCTGACTCCAGCCAAAATTGCAGCGTTCGTAAAGAATGTTATCTTGACAGGCAACAGCGTGAAGGTTATCATGTTGCCTAAGACAGAAAAGAAATAAGGAGTTGACAGCGTATCAGCAGCATACGCTATCAACCGCAAATAGACATCAGCATCCCTTGTGCCACAGCATAAGGGATGTTTTTTTTATAGCTGATTAAGTAGTAAAAAGCTCATAAAAGGGGTGAATATTTGTCAATCATACACTTTAAACCGTCCACTTTTTTATGTTTTTAAGAAATTCACAACATATTGATTATCAACTATTTACATTTTTATACATCCACTTTCATCCACTTTTTTACTTTACTCCCTTTGATTTATTAAAATCACTTAATATCTTTGTAGACGGATGAACACATAAATCCATCAATGAAAAATTACTAACTAACATTTACAATTAATACCTTAACACATGAAAAGCAAAGGGATATTGATTTTGTTGTTGTCATTCATCATGTCAATAACAGCTTTTGCCCAAAAAGTCAGCTTTAAGGGCACAGTGGTAGATGCACATGGAGAGCCTGTTATCGGTGCTTCTGTGCTTGTAAAAGGCTCTGGTTCCAATGGCGCCATTACCGATTTAGACGGTAAATACACTGTTGTTGCCGACCAAGGTTCAGTACTTGTATTCTCTTATATCGGTTATAAGAAGCAAGAACTCAAAGCCGCTCAAAACATGAGAGTGGTGCTGCAAGAAGAGTCTACCACCCTTAACGACGTTGTAGTGATAGGCTATGGCGTACAGAAAAAGAGCGTTGTAACCGCTTCCATTGCCAAAGTAGGAGCCAGCGACCTTGAAACTACAGCCCCAGTACGTATGGACAATGCGCTGAAAGGTCTGGCTGCAGGTGTTACGGTTACCTCTGCTTCCGGTCAGCCGGGTGCTGCAGCACAAATACGCGTACGTGGTATCGGTACTGTTAACAACTCTGACCCATTGTATATCGTAGACGGTATGCCTATTGAAGGCGGTCTTGACTATGTTAACCCTAACGATATTGAGAGCATAGAAGTGCTCAAAGATGCTGCTTCCGGTGCCATCTACGGTACTCGTGCCGCCAATGGCGTGGTATTGGTAACCACTAAAAAGGGTAAGCAAGGCAACGTAAAGGTAAACTATAACTTCTCTTATGGCTGGCAAAGCGCATGGAAGCACCGCGATATGCTGAACGCCACAGAGTATGCACTGATGATGAACGAAGGCTGGATTAACGCCGGCAGCGCACCTATTTATGATGACCCTTACAAATATGGCAAAGGCACAGACTGGCAAGACGAGGTATTCAACGACAATGCTCCAGTGTCTAACCATGACATTACCGTCAGTGGTGCATCTGACAAGGTCAACTACTTCCTCTCTATGGGCTATTACAAACAGGAAGGTATCGTTGGAGGCAACTTTGACCGCTCCAATTATGACCGTCTGTCGCTGCGCAGCAACACCCAATACACTATCTTTGATGAGTCAAAGAACCGCAATTGGCTCAAGAGCCTGAAGGTAAACGTCAACCTTTCTTACGCCCGTGTACACTCCAAGAGCATTGATACCAACACCACCTATGGCAGTCCTTTAGGCAGTGCATTGGCCCTCTCGCCTATCCTTACACCGACATTGACCGGTGATGCCGCTACTGCCCAAAACAACAAATATGCTACTGTGCCTGAATACAGGCCCTTAACAGACAAGAATGGTAATCTTTACACCATTCCAGGTTCTGAATACAACGAAATGGTTAACCCACTGGCACAACTCTCTTTGCCTGGAGCCAAGAACTGGTCGCATAAGTTTGTAACCAATTTCTCTGCTGAGTTAGGCATTTGGGACGGCTTGAAATACCGCATTTCCTATGGTGCAGACATGTCATTCTGGGGCAACGACAGCCACAGCATCATCTACTATCTGACCACCAACAACAAATCATCACGCACCAGCGCATCAAGCGAGAGCGACCGCGGCACTGTTTGGCAGCTTGAAAATGTGCTCTCTTACGACAAGGTGTTCGGAAAGCATACTGTAAATGTAGTGCTCGGACAGTCTGCCATGAAGAACACAGGCTGGACTCTCGGTGCATCACGCAACAATTTGGTAGATGTAAACAAACCATACATTAACTTTGCATCAGGTCTTGCTGAGAATGGCGACCGCGATGGATGGGGTGGTCCAAGCAATCCACACACCCTTTCATCCCTGTTTGCACGCTTGAGCTACAACTTCGACGAGCGTTACATGCTGCAAGCTACTGTACGTAGAGACGGTTCTTCACGTTTCGGTGCCAACAACAAGTACGCTACTTTCCCCTCGTTCTCTCTCGGTTGGAATGTTACCAACGAGCAATTCATGACGAATGCGCCCTCTTGGCTCACCAATCTCAAGGTTCGCTTTAGCTGGGGTAAGAACGGTAACGAGAATATTGACGACTTCCGCTACCGTGCTTTCACCGCAAGCGGCAACAACTATATCTTTGGTTCAGGCGAGAATGTAATCAACGGTGTAAAGCCTAATGGCCTTCCTAACAACGATATGAAGTGGGAAGAGTCAGAACAGACCGACTTCGGCCTTGACTTTGGCTTCCTCGACAACTCCCTTACCTTTACTGTTGACTACTACAAGAAGACCACCAACGGCATGTTGATGACCATGGCTATTCCTTCCTACGTAGGTGAGACAAAGCCTATCGGCAATGTCGGCAAGATGGAAAACTCAGGTTTTGAATTTGAATTAGGCTATAAGTTCAACGTAGCAGACGCTACTTTCGGCATCAAAGCCAACGCTTCATACCTCAAGAACAAGCTGCTTGAATACGGCAACGAGTCTGGCTGGGCCAACTTGGACAGCTGGCTGAATGCCGGTACCATTACCCGCGCACAGAATGGCGAGCCTTTCCCTTACTTCTATGGTTTCAAGACAGCAGGTATTTTCCAGTCACAAGCTGAAATAGATGCCTATGTCAACAAGGAAGGCAATCTCATCCAGCCCGATGCAAAACCTGGTTATGTACGCTTTGTAGACGTCAACGGAGATGGCGTTATCACCGATGATGACTGCACAAAGATTGGCAAAGGCATGCCAGACTGGACCTTCGGCATCAACTTCAACGCTGCTTGGCGTGGCTTCGACTTCAGCATGATGTGGCAAGGCGTATCTGGTTGCGATGTGTTTGACGCTACCCGACGCACTGATATAAACTCTATCAACCTGCCATCATGGATGCTTAGCCGCTGGACTGGTCCCGGCACCTCCAACACTTACCCTATCTTTATCATCGGCGACAAGTCCAACAACTGGAAATCTTCAGACCTCTACGTGCATGATGGCTCTTATCTGCGTCTCAAGAACATTGAGTTAGGCTACACACTGCCACAGAACATCACCCGCAAAGCATTCATTTCAAAGCTCCGCTTCTATGTAGCAGCCGAAAATCTCTTTACCTTTACCAAGTATTGGGGCTCTGATCCTGAGATTTCTTCAGGTGGAACTTCACTCGGCATCGACTACGGTGTGTATCCACAAGCACGCGCTTGGCGAGTTGGCGTTAACCTTAGCTTCTAACTATAAGCCGATGACAGAAACAATGTTTAATACATCTAAAATCAGAAAATCATGAAAGCAAACAAAATAATAACCATAGCCATGATGGCGGCTGCCGTGATAACAACCGGCTGCAAAGACTCTTTCTTGGAACTGGAGCCGCCTACACAAAGTCCTATTGAAGAATACTACAAGTCATCAGACCATGTCTATGAAGCGCTTGTG
This sequence comes from uncultured Prevotella sp., assembly GCA_937907705.1. Lineage (GTDB taxonomy): Bacteria > Bacteroidota > Bacteroidia > Bacteroidales > Bacteroidaceae > Prevotella. The sequence continues at coordinate 6,995 of CALCVP010000083.1, forward strand.
GCAGCTTACGACCCACTGCACTGGACCGATTGGGGCAACGGAGAATACAACCCTGTCAACCTGATGAGTGATATTATGGCAGATGATATATGGGTGGGCGGTGCCAACAAGACCGACAACCAGCCTTGGCACTTGATGATGAATTATGAAGCGCAGCCCAACAACTGCATTACAGGTCTGTGGACAGACGAGTATTCGGGTGTAAAACGCTGCAACGATGTGCTTGAATTCATACAATGGGCTAAAGATGCAGGCAACCTTACCGCCGAACAGGAAAACTCATGGACAGCCCAAGCCCTCGTGCTCCGTGCTTATTACTACAACACACTGTGGAAATTCTGGGGCAACATACCTTTCTATACAGAGAACCTTACCTATCCTTACATCGGCAAACAGGCCAAAGCAGACGATGTTTACACTGCTGTCATCAAAGACCTTGAAACAGCTATCAACATGAACGCACTGCCTATGCGCTGGACAGACACCGATGATGAAGCCAATGTAGGTAAAGTTTCGCAAGCCATGGCTTACATGCTTTATGCCGAAATGGTGATGTATCAGAACGATGAGTCGCGTTATGGCACTGCACTTCAATACATGCGCAACATTATCAATGATGCCAACTACGACCTGGTGGATGATTATCCAAGCATCTGGGCAGAGAGCGGCGAATGGAGCAAAGAGTCTATCTTTGAGATAAACTACAAAGACGACAATGCAGTTCGCTCATGGAACGGTCCTTTGGTGGCTGGCGGTACCGTCATACCTCGCCTCATCAGCCCTAACAACTTTGTGGATACCAGCAACAGCGGACTGGATGTAGGCTGGGGTTTCTGCCCTGTTCGCAAAGAGACTTACGACCGCTATCAGGAGGGCGACACCCGTCGCGACATTACTGCTTTCGATGTCAGACCTCTCGGAACCTACGATGCACGTTATGAAGACACAGGCTATTTTCTCGGCAAGTATATCGCTTACAAAGAGAACAACAAAGACCAGAAAGCTGATGCCGACCTGAACTTCAACAATAACCTGCGCATTTACCGCTATGCAGAGACCTTGCTCAATGCCGCAGAGCTTATTCTGCGCACCAACGGAGATAGCAACGAGGCTTACACTTACCTCAACAAGGTACACCACCGCGCCGGACTCGTACAGAGCGTCAATGCCACCATTGACAATATCATTGCTGAAAGGCAGTTGGAGTTTGTGGGCGAAGGCAAACGCTATTGGGACCTTATCCGAACAGGAAAAGCTGCTACCACACTCGTTCCCGACCAATATGGCTACCGCACCAACACTTGGAACCAAAGCAAGAAGTATCTGCCTATTCCACAAAAGGAGATTGACGCTTCTCAAGGAACACTCGAACAAAACAATTACTAACCTTTAAACGTATCTTACAATGAAAAATATATTTAAGCTGATGGGCGGTGCCATGATAGTGGCTTTGGCCTTTACGGCCTGCTCGCCCGAAGAATTTGAAGGTCCGAACCAAGCAGGATTACCTAAAGCAGCTGATTATGAAAGCAACGTTCATGTGGATGTTGACCAAAGCACGAACATTGCAACATTTTCTTTTGATGCCGTTAATGGTGTAACGCCAGTATGGATTTTAGATGGAAGCATATACAACTCTGATTATACATTCAATAAATATTATCGTAAAGCCGGCGATTATTCTGTTGACTTTAAAGTAAAAAATGCTAACGGAATCAGTGACGGAATGTTAACCAAGACATTCCACATAGATAAAACAAAAATGAATGGCTTTGGAGGTTATGTATATGACACAGATTTTAACTTGTGGAAAAAGGCCAATGTAGGCACGCCGGCTTTCTATTATGCACCAGGATGGAGTCAAATTTCTAATCCTACATATACTTTTAACAATGGTGATTTTACTGTACAACTACCTGAAGCCACAACAGATAGATGGCAGGCACAAATGCTAATACCAACAGATATTAATACATCATCAGCAAGCAACTATGATTTTTCTGTGATTTTAACATCAAAGAAAGGAACAAAAGGAGTCATGGTCAAACTTGTTGACCCCAATGATGACAACATTTATTATTGTGCAGAAGAAGTTTCTCTTGATGCAGGAGAACCAAAATGTTTCTATATGAGCAACATGCCAGGCCTTGATATCAACAATTTAAAATTCGTGTTTGATTTTGGCGGAAATGCCGCTAATGATGAAATCAACATAGAAAGCATTGTCTTTAAAAATCATGCAGATGATGATGGCACTGTTGTTCCAGAAAAGCCAACAGAGCAAGAACCTATATGGGCTAGTGAAAATAGCGAAGAAAACCTTTGGTATAACTGTACGTTCAATAACTCTTACTATTATGCGCCTAATTGGTCGCAAATTGCTGACCCCACAGTACGAGTAAATGACCATGAATACTCATTTGCTTTACCTACCGCAACCTCAGATCAGTGGCAAGCACAAGTATTCTTTAATACGGACATCGCGACGGACGCTACCACACCTTATGATTTCTCCATAACATTAAATTCATCTACTGACATTAAAAATGTTACAGTAAAGCTCTGCCAAAGTGATGAGAATGGAGTATCTCATGGTGATAATTACTACTTTGTTAAACAAGTAAATCTTTCTGCTGACAGTGATACCAAAGTATGGGTAGCTAACACTTTACCAGCTATAGGCGATATGCATGCGGTCTCATTAGTACTTGATTTCGGCGGTAATCCTGATAACACAAATATAAAAGTTAGTAAGATTATCATGCAAAAGCATAGAAATTGACAATCATACATGTTCTCGACTGAGGCATTTTTCTTAAGTCTCAGCCGAGAACTATCTTAAATTAAGTAATAATTGAATAAGAAAACAAGTAGATGCTCATAATTAATTTACATAAGATTGTGCTTTATTTTCAGACTGTATGTACAAGCAAAAAGGAAGTGTAATCTTATTTAAATTAATTTTGAACACCTACTTAAATAATAACAGGATAAAAGAAATATCATGAAAAAGACATTTTTTACAAGTTTATTCTTATTGTTTGCCATCTGTATGATGAGTTGTGGCAGTGATAGCAATGAAGATACACCTACGGAACCCGAAGTTACATTGAGCCAGACAGAGCTAAGTTTTGGCAATGGCGAGGAACAGCAGTCTGTGGCGTTGACCGCAACCGACGAGTGGTCGGCCTACGCTTCAGAGCAGTGGGTAACGGTATCGCCTAAATCATCCATAGAAAAGAGTGCCACACTGACTGTCACAGTAAGCAAGAATACAAAAGAAACTGAACGCCAAGCCACCGTAACCGTCATGTCGGGCACTGTACGCAAGAGCATCAAAGTTACACAAGCTGCTGGCGAGAAGCAGGAGATTGATTCGTCATCAGGTGTGCCTGAGGGTTACGAAATGGTGTGGAACGATGAGTTTGACGGCTCTTTGCTCGACACGGAAAAGTGGACCCACGAGATTAAAAGTGCAGGATGGGTCAACAACGAGTTGCAAAACTATGTCAAGTCTGACGGTGTTACCACGGTGAAAGACGGCAAACTGCTCATTACCTGCAAGAAAGTAAACGGCAAAATACTATCGGGCCGTGTGTATGCCAACTACACCAAGGGCTGGAAATACGGCTATATGGAGGCCCGCATCAAGTTGCCCAAAGGCAAGGGCACATGGCCCGCTTTCTGGATGATGCCTGCCAACAATGATTACAACAGCAATCCATGGCCTGGCTGTGGCGAAATTGACATCATGGAAGAGGTGGGCTGCAACCCCAACTATGTGTCTTCTACCATCCATTGCAACAAATACAACAATGGCGGAAGTGCCATTGAGCACAAAGAGATATACCTGCCAACAGCCGAGTCTGACTTTCATCTGTATGCTTGTCTGTGGACTGCCTCGCACCTGAAGTTCTATGTAGACGGCAAGCTCACACTTGACTATGTAAACGATGGCAGCGGTAAAAATACGTGGCCCTTTGACTATAATTACTATCTCATCCTTAACTTGGCGTGGGGTGGATCTTGGGGTGGCATGAACGGTGTGGACGAGAGCGCTCTGCCCGCCACAATGGAAGTAGACTACGTAAGGGTTTACCAAAAGAAATGATACGTCTGCCTTGTAACCGGCAAACTTCTCCAAGCGCAAAAGGATAGAATTATACATACCTGTTACATTTACATATCTCCGTTAAACGTTGATTTGTCAAATCCATCACATACATAAAACCCTCATAAAACATAACGTAAAAACAAGAGACTATGAGAAAACTATTTATTACCGTACTGATGGCATTCACTTGCCTGTACACGCAAGCGCAGGTGCCAGTGTACCTTGACAACAGCAAACCTGTGGAACAGCGCATCGAAGATGCACTGAGCCGCATGACATTGGCAGAAAAGCTACGCGTCATTCACGCTCAAAGCAAGTTCTCTTCAGCAGGAGTGCCTCGCTTGGGTTTCCCTGACTTTTGGACAGACGACGGCCCTCACGGTGTGCGTCCCGACGTATTGTGGGACGAATGGGAACAAGCGGGCCAAACCAACGACTCTTGTGTGGCTTTCCCGGCACTCACCTGCTTGGCTGCTTCTTGGAATCCTGACATGGCACTGCTGTATGGACAGAGCTTGGGCGAGGAGGCTTTGTATCGTGGAAAAGACATGATATTAGGACCGGGCGTCAACATTTACCGTACACCTCTCAACGGACGGAACTTTGAATACATGGGCGAAGACCCTTATTTGACTTCTACCATGGTGGTGCCTTATGTGCAAGGGCTACAATCCAAGGGTGTGTCGGCATGCGTAAAGCACTACTGCCTGAACAATGACGAGGAGTATCGGCACCAGGTTAACGTAGTGGTGAGCGACCGCGCACTGCACGAAATCTACCTGCCAGCCTTCAAGGCAGCAGTGGAGAAAGGCAAGGCATGGGCCATTATGGGAGCTTACAACCTCTATAAAGACCAGCACAACTGCCACAACCAGTACACACTGAACAAGATTCTGAAAGGCGACTGGAAGTTTGACGGTGTGGTAGTGAGCGACTGGGGCGGCTGCCACGATACCGAACAGGCCATTACCAATGGCTTGGACATGGAGTTTGGCTCATGGACCAATGGCTTGTCAACGGGTGCCAGCAATGCTTACGACAATTACTATCTGGCCAATCCTTACCTAAAATTGATACAAGAAGGCAAAAAGAGCACCAAAGAGCTTGACGACAAGGTGCGCCGCGTGCTCCGGCTCTTCTACCGCACCACCATGAACCCGCAGCGCGGGCGCGGCTTTCTCTGCTCTGAGAGCCACTACGAGGCGGCCCGCAAGATAGCTGATGAGGGCATCGTGCTGCTGCGCAACAAGGATGGTGTGCTGCCGATAGACACGAACAAGGCAAAGAGAGTGCTGGTGGTAGGCGAAAATGCCATCAAGATGATGACCGTGGGCGGCGGCAGCTCATCGCTGAAAGTGCAGCGCGAAGTGTCGCCTCTTGACGGACTGAAGGCTCGCTTGGGTGCTGCCGTGCAGGTAGACTATGCACGCGGCTATGTAGGCGATGTTACAGGCAACTACAATGGCGTTACCACGGGTCAGAATTTGGAAGACAAGCGTTCGGCAGAAGAGCTGATTGCCGAAGCTGTAAGCAAGGCGCGGAGCGCTGACTATGTAATATTGTTTGGCGGACTGAACAAGAGCGACTATCAAGACTGTGAGGGACACGACCGCAAAAGCTATGAGTTGCCCTACGCACAAGACCGCTTGATAGAGGCATTGGCAAAAGCCAACAAACGCTTGGTGTATGTCAACATATCGGGCAATGCCGTGGAAATGCCGTGGCGCGACAAGGTAGCAGCTATCGTGCAGGGCTGGTTCATAGGCTCTGAGGCGGGCAATGCCTTGGCTGATGTGCTGACAGGAGCTGTAAACCCCAGCGGAAAACTGCCCTTTACCTGGCCTGCTGCGCTGCAAGATGTGGGTGCACACAAGCTCAACACCTATCCCGGAACATGGCGTGCCGACCACAAAATCATTGACGAAGAGTATAAAGAGGGCATCTATGTAGGCTATCGCTGGGCAGACAAAGAGAAGACCCGCCCTTTGTTTGCCTTTGGCCACGGACTGAGCTATACTAACTTCAAACTCTCTAATCTGCGTGCCGACAAGACTGCTATGGACCGACAGGGCACCATCAGCTTTACTGTCAACGTGAAGAATACCGGCAAATGCGCCGGTGCCGAGACCGTGCAGCTCTACATACATGATGCAAAAGCATCAGTAGACCGCCCCTACAAGGAGCTGAAAGGCTTCCAAAAGGTCTATCTGCAACCGGGAGAAAGCCGTGACATCACCCTTACCGTCAACAACAGCGCATTGAGCTTCTACGATGAACAAGCCGGCAAATGGACCTCTGAGGCAGGCACTTTCGAGGCGCTGGTGGGCAATGCGGCGGACAACCTGACGCTGAAAACCGCCTTTGAGTTGCGCTAAAGCGCATATTTTGAATGCGTTTTTAATACGACCACCCATAAAAAGTTAGTAGTTTTGACAACTGTTTTTTAAAGTAGTCATGTACCGCCAGTGCTCCACATCATCGCTTTTGGAAGATGTGGATGCACTGGCAACATTTGTTTTTGCAACAACCCAATACCTTTAATCATGAAAAAAACTATTCTATCATTAGCCACACTGCTGTTGGCAGTGCCCACATTCGGGCAGAAAAAGCCCATGAAAGAGTATGTAGACGACCTGATGCAGCGCATGACACTGCAAGAGAAGATAGGTCAGCTCAACCTGATGGTGGCTGGCAACATTACCACCGGCTCTGCCATGGACACCAAGGTGAGCGGTGCTATCGCTGCCGGACAGATGGGCGGCGTGTTCAACATAAAAGGTGCCGACAAGATAAAGGCGCTGCAAGAAGTGGCTGTAAAGAAGAGCCGTCTGGGCATTCCGCTCTTGGTGGGCATGGATGTGATACACGGTTACGAAACTATCTTTCCCATTCCACTGGCACTGTCGTGCTCATGGGACCTGAAAGCCATTGAGCGGTCGGCACAGATAGCAGCCAAAGAAGCCAGCGCCGACGGCATCAACTGGACGTTCAGTCCGATGGTAGACATTGCATTGGATGCCCGCTGGGGCCGTGTGAGCGAGGGCAACGGCGAAGATCCCTACCTCGGTTCGCGCATAGCCGAAGCCATGGTGCGTGGCTATCAAGGCGACTACACACGGAAAGACAACATCATGGCATGCCTGAAGCATTATGCACTGTATGGAGCTGTGGAGTCAGGACGCGAATACAACACGGTAGACATGAGCCGTCTGCGCATGTTCAACCAGTATCTTGCACCCTACAAGGCCGCCATTGACGCCGGCGTAGGCAGTGTCATGTCATCGTTTAACCTTGTTGATGGCGTGCCCGCCACTGCCAACCACTGGCTGATGACAGAGCTGCTGCGCAATCAATGGAAGTTTGACGGCTTCACCGTAACCGACTATGGCTCGATAGGCGAGATACTGCGCCACGGCACGGCTGCCACGCTCAAGGAGGCATCGGCACAGGCTCTGACGGCAGGAACCGACATGGACATGTGCTCTATGGGCTTCATAGGTACCCTGGAGCAGAGCGTCAAAGACGGTACCGTGAGCCAAAAGACCATAGACAAGGCCTGCCGGCGCATATTGGAGGCTAAATACAAATTGGGGCTTTTTGCCAATCCCTACAAGTATTGCGATACAAAGCGCAGAGCCAAAGACATCTATACCGCTGACAACAGGGCCGAAGCACGACAGATAGCTGCCGAAACCTTTGTGCTGTTGAAGAACGACAACCAGCTGCTACCGCTGCAAAAACAAGGCAAGATAGCCTTGATTGGTCCGTTGGCCAACACCCGTGCCAACATGGCGGGCACCTGGTGCGTGGCTTATACTCCTGACAAGTATGCCACACTGAAGGAGGGTATGGAGCGTGCCTTGCAAGGAAAAGCCCAACTGCTCTATGCACAGGGCTGCAATGTTACGCGCAGCGAACAGCTGCAACGCGATGGAGAATTTGGCAAGACCATAGAACGCGGCGATGACCGGCAGCTCAAAGCCGAAGCCTTGGCTGTGGCCCGCCAAGCCGATGTTATAGTGTGCGCCATGGGCGAGACGGCAGACATGAGCGGCGAGTGTGCCAGCCGAACCGACCTTACCCTACCCGACGTGCAGCATGAGCTGTTGGCAGAACTGGTAAAATCAGGCAAACCCGTGGTACTGCTCAACTTTTCGGGTCGCCCAACGGTGCTCACATGGGAGCAGCAGCATGTGCCTGCCATCATGAATGTGTGGTTTGGCGGCTCTGAAACAGCAGATGCTATCAGCGATGTGCTCTTTGGCGACAAGGTGCCTTCAGGCAAACTCACCGTGTCTATGCCCCAAGCCACAGGTCAGGTGCCACTGTATTACAACCACCTGAGCACAGGCAGACCCGTGCCAGACCATGCTGACAGGTTCTGGAAATACCAGAGCAACTATCTTGACGTGCGCAACGATGCCCTCTATCCCTTTGGCTACGGCTTGAGCTACACCACCTTCAGCTATGGCAAAGTGTCGCTGAGTGCACCCACTATGAGCCGTAACGGCAGCGTAGAAGCCAAGGTTACCGTTGCCAACACCGGCCAGCGCGATGCCGATGAGGTGGTACAGCTCTACATTCGCGATGTGGTAGCCTCTGTGGCACGCCCAGTAAAAGAGCTGAAAGGCTTCCAGCGCATACATCTCAAGGCTGGAGAGAGCCGCGAAATCAGATTTACAATCAACGCCGACATGCTGAAATTCTACAATGCTCAACTGCAACAGGTGGTTGAACCTGGCGAATTTCAGATTATGACCGGTCCTAACAGCGACCAAGTTTCTACCGCTACACTCACTGTTCAATAACAGGTTGTATAAGCAAGCAGGTGTTCAACATAAAATATATTTGGCAAACTTGTTTAAACTTATCCCGAACACCTGTCTATCAACTGCTGTATGTGGTGCAGAGACACAGCAAAACCGATAGCCCGCAGAAATGCTTTGACAGCATTTCTGTGGGCCTTTTTTAGTTAAAAAGCGCAGAAAGAAACAAAAAAACAAGTGCAGTGTGCAAGCAAAAATCATGACATTTTATTTTCACAAAATAGCTTTCCTCGGCTTGCTTTCAGGGCTTTCAACCTCAAAAAATCAGCACTTGCAACTACTTTCAAAAGCATTGTTCAGCCAAAGCATAGCTTTTCAGGGGAAAAACCATAGCTTTTGCGGTGCTAAAACATAGCTTTTGCCCCTTAAGATCAGTGCTCTTGACACGCTAAAGCAGTGCTTTATTTTTCTAAAGCACCGCTTTTTGCTTGTGGATAACTGCTGACAGGTGTGCATAACTCTATTAACCACTTGATTAACAGTACTTTGTAAATAGCTCCTTAAAACTGCCGTTTTTCCGTCCAAAACATTGTTTTGTGCAGAGCAAAGGCAGTTTTAAGGCGTTATTTTCCCTAAAATTGTAAAGCAAACAGAAAGTGTGCAATATTTGTTTTCCTTGTTTTTATGCGCAACGAGCCTGCTATTTGGGAATGGAACACAGAAGCCAAAATCAGGCGCACAACCCCAAAAACGAAGCCAAAAGATTGATTCAAATAAAATGAAAAAGCCCATTTGCCGTTAGTCAGGCAAATGGGCGCATAGATAAACAATGCTTGTCTGTTTAAAACTCCAATACCATGACCTGTCTGGGCAATAGCTTTACATCGGCAGAGAGGTCTATGGTGCGATTGTTGACCACGTTTTTGGCCTGCTTTGCACTGCCTATCACCTCTGCATAGCGTGCCACAGGCAACACGGCAGACTGACGGGTACCGTTGACAACAGTCATTACCGAGCGGCCCTGATACTGCCGGGCTATTACATAAACACCTTTATAGGGTATAAACTGCTTTTGGCTACCCTTTACAATCACGTCATTGCCTTGGCGCCAGTGCAGCAGTCGGCGCAGCCAATTGTACATACTGTTCTCCGCCTTGGTGCGTCCCTCAGCAGTAAAGGCATTGTGGGTGTCGCCAGGAAAGCCGCCAGGAAAATCTTTGCGCACATTGCCGTCCGTCTTCTCTTTGGTACCGTTCATCAGTATCTCCGTGCCATAGTAGAGCTGTGGTATGCGCTTTACGGTAAGCAGCAGTGCCAATGCCTGCTTCAATGCAGCGGTATCCTTGCCGTTTTCCAAAAAGCGGTCGGTATCGTGGTTCTCTATAAATGCCATTACACTGTTAGGATCAGGATACAGATAGTCATACACCAAACTGTTGTAGATACGGTTATAGCCTTTCCACCAATCATCGGTATCTTCCCGCTTCGCCTGGTTTATCTTGTCGTAGAAGCTAAAGTCCATTACCGTCTTTAGGTTACTGTTCAGCTTAGCCACCTTGGAATCCTTCTGCCAAGCGGCAGTATAGGCAGGCTCAGTAACCCATGTCTCGCCCACAACATTAAAGTTAGGATACTCACGGTTAAGCGTTTTCATCCACAGCGCCATAGCCTCAGCATCGGCATAAGGGTAAGTGTCCATGCGTATGCCATCAATGCCCACTGTCTCTATCCACCACTCGCTGTTTTGTATCAAGTAAGTCATGAGGTGATGGTTGCGCTGGTTGAGGTCAGGCATGGTGGGCACGAACCAACCGTCCACCGTTTCATGCTTGTCAATATCGCTGGCATAAGGGTCTACTACGGGCGTAAGCTTATAGCTGGTTTGCAGATACATGTCGTTGACAGTAGCCTCACCGTCCATGGTCTGCTTGGTTTGCAGATGCTCTTTCGTCTGGTATTCCGGCATCAGCCACTCCGGCGTGTTAAACCAATCCTTTGCAGGCATGTCTGCCACCCATGGATGCTCAAAGCCACAATGGTTGAATATCATGTCCATTACTACCTTCAAGCCCTTTTGGTGTGCCTCATCCACCAGTCTGCGATACTCTTCGTTGGTACCGAAGCGTGGGTCTACCCGATAATAATTGGTGGTAGCATAGCCGTGGTAGGTACTTTGGTCTTTATGGTCGGGCGAGTTATTCTCCAGCACTGGTGTAAACCAAAGTGCCGTAACGCCCAAATCCTTGAAATAATCCAAGTGCTGTCTGATTCCTTCCAAGTCGCCTCCATGGCGCAAGCTGGGCTGTGTGCGGTCCGTTTTGTAAGCGTTAAGTCCTTTGATAGCATCATTTTTCAGGTCGCCATCGGCAAAGCGGTCGGGCATCAGCATATAAAGCACATCGGCATTGGTAAAGCCCTTGCGCTGGTTACCCGCCATATCGCGTTGCTTCAGCGTGTACTTCACTTTCTTGGTGGCACCTCCCTGCTTGAAATTCAGCGTCATGATGCCGGGCTTGGCATCTGCTATGTTGAGGTAAACCAGCAGATAGTTTTTGCTGTCCAAGCACACCACACTGTCTATCCTCACCCCGGCATAGTCAGTAGTAACCGTGGCCGCACCTATATCATGACCGTAAACCATGAGTTGCAGCGATGGGTTCTTCATGCCTACAAACCAGTCTGTAGGCTCTATACGGTCTATCTTGATAGCCCCATTCATCGTTATCATACTAAAAAGTAAACCTAATGTTAATATTATCTTGTTCATTCTACTTGTTGTTTTTTAATTCTGAACACCTGCTTATATATCATTCTATTGGTGCATGATGAGGGCTGAGCGACCTCTTACGCTGATTTGACTGCCACTGAAAGTGCCCAAGCCCTGCTCTCTGATGACACCTCCTTGGCACACTACGGTATAGTTGCCCTCAGGCACAGGCACAGTCTGCTCACTGCTGTTGGCATTGAGTATTACTATAATGTTGTTCCAAGTGTCTCCACCGGCATGGTTTTTCAGTCTGAAAGCCACTATATTGTCAGCCACCGGCAAGAACTCCAAACACTCTCTCACCTTTTGGGCTGAACCCAAACGAAAAGCCGGGTGGTTCTTGCGCATGGATATAAGGTTGCTATAATAACTGAACACCTGCGGATAGCGCTCCATATTGCGCCAATCAAGATGGTTGATGCTGTCTGGAGAGTTATAGCTGTTGTGCACACCTTTCTTGTTTCGCAGCATCTCTTCACCACTCAGCAGGAAAGGAACACCTTGAGAGGTAAGCACAGCCGTCTGTGCCAGCAAATCAAGACTGATAAGGTCGGCCTCTGCAAGCCCCGGAATACTGCTGCGCAAGCGGTCAGTCAAACACATGTCATCATGGCAACTCACATAGCTGATAGCCTGATAAGGCTCGTTGGCCCAAGGCTCTTTGCTGTAATTTACCTTGCTCATATCTACCTGTGGATGGGCAATGGCCCCCACAATGCCAAACTTTATGCTCTCTTCATGCCCTGCAATGCCTGCCAAGAAAGCCCCCTTGTGGTCATCGTTGAAGGGGCCGCGCAGTGCATCGCGCATCTCATCGCCAAATGCTGCAATGCCCGGCATCTGACGAATATGGGCCTTTACAGCCAATTTCCCCTGCGGATAGGCACACTGTCCTGCCGACCATCCCTCGCCATATACAAACACTGAGGGATGCTCTTGCTGCAAAGTGGCACGTATAAGGTTCATAGTGGCTATATCATGCACACCCATCAAGTCGAAGCGGAAGCCGTCTATATGATACTCATTCACCCAATATCTGACCGACTGCAACATAAACTGGCGCATGCCTTCGCGCTCACTGGCTGTCTCGTTGCCACAACCTGAGCCGTCAGAATACTTGCCATCGGCTGTCTTGCGATAAAAATAATCGGGATAAGTGCGCTGAAAGTTACTGCCATCTATATTGAATGTATGGTTGTAGACCACATCCAATATCACGCGGATGCCAGCTTTGTGCAGCGCCTGTACCATCTGCTTGAACTCCTTGATACGCGTTTCGGGCTGATAAGGGTCAGTAGCATAGGAGCCTTCGGGCACATTATAGTTCATGGGGTCATAGCCCCAATTGTATTGAGGACGGTCCAAATGAGTTTCGTCTACTGAAGCATAGTCAAACGAAGGCAGTATATGCACTGCATTGACCCCCAACTGCTGCAGATGGCTGATGGCCTTTGGGTCTGTAAGCGCCAAGAACTTGCCCTTATGCTGAAAGCCCGATGAAGCGTCGATGGAGAAGTCGCGATGGTGCATCTCATAGATAACAAGGTCGCAGGGGTTAGCCAACGGAAGCACATGGTCGCTGCTCCAACCCTCAGGGTCAGTGGTTTTAAGGTCTATCAGTGCCGCTCTCTTGCCATTTACGCCAACAGCTTTGGCAAAGACTCCGGCACATTCGCCATATCCGGTATCAAAAGTATAGAACTTACCCTTTAGGTCTCCCCTCAGCGTAGCGGTGTAAGTATCGTCTGCCGTGCGTTTCATCTTCACGGTTTTCACAGGCTTTTTATCCGTTGCATCATTATAAATGCGTAGCGTTATCGCCTTGGCACTGTTGGAAGCAAAGAGCTGAAAGCGTGTCATCTGCGGTGTATAGCATGCCTCATCAAATGTTTGGGCACTCAATGGATGCCCCATTACCAATGTCAACACACTGGTTATAATGGCTTGGTGTAGTTTCATGATTAATTGTTTAGTAGTAAAATGGTATTCTAAAACGGTTCGAACATTGGTTGAACGACATTCAAACGTTGATAAAATGGCATTCAAGCACCTGTTCAAAACGACCCGTTGATTGTTCAACGAATAGACATAGCTGCATGAAAAAGTGCAAACAGCATATTGTTTCCAAAGAAAGAATAATTGGAATGTAGAGGATAAACGATGGAAATACAGTAATAATGGCGTGCCATTACTTGGTGAACAGCACGCCATTCTCACTTGTCAGTAGTCTTTTTGCCTATCGTATTGCTGTCATTTTGCAATAAGTGAAATAGCAAATCCACCGCCACGAGCCTCTGTAAGTTTCAAGGCATCGCCCTTCTTCACTGTCTTTTTGGTAATGACATAAGCTTTTGGATTCTTCTCGTAGTCGGCATCTTTGGCATCAGCGTATATCGTACAGTCGTATTTCCTGCCCTTGTCAAGGAAGTCGAGCTTAACGGTTGACTGGTGTCCTTGCTCATCACACTTGCCACCCACAAACCAGTTGTCGGTGCCTTTGGCCTTGCGAGCCACAGTAATATAGTCGCCTGGCTCAGCTTCCAGATACTTGGAGTCGTCCCAGTCCACAGCGACATCACGTATAAACTGGAATGCATCGTCATACTTTTCATAGTGCTCAGGCAGGTCGGCAGCCATTTGCAGTGGACTGTACATTACCAGATAGAGTGCCAACTGTCCTGTCAGGGTTGTGTGGACAAATGATTTATTGTTGCTCCAAGTGCTCAGCTGTGTCTCAAAAATACCAGGAGTATAGTCCATCGGACCTCCTTGCAAACGCGTAAAAGGCAACACTACGGTATGGTCAGGACGGCTACCGCCAAACGACTCGTATTCAGTGCCACGTGCACTTTCATTGCCTATCAGGTTAGGATAGGTACGGCAGAGACCTGTCGGGCGCGTAGCTTCATGCGCATTGACCATGATGTGGTGCTTGGCGGCCTCCTTTACGCAGTACAGATAGTGGTTGTTCATCAGCTGACTGTAATGGTGTTCGCCTCTTGGAATCATGTCGCCCACATATCCGCTCTTCACTGCATCATAGCCATACTTGTTCATCAGCGAGTAAGCAGCTTCAAGATGGCGTTCATAATTTAGTGCAGAAGCTGACGTCTCATGGTGCATCATGAGCTTCACCCCTTTGGAATGGGCGTAGTCATTGAGCATCTTGATGTCAAAGTCAGGATAAGGAGTGGTAAAATCAAACACATCCAACTTAGAGTGTCCGAACCAGTCTTCCCATCCTTCGTTCCAACCTTCCACAAGCACTTCGCTCAATCCGTTCTTGGCAGCAAAGTCAATATACCGCTTTACCTTGTCGTTGTTGGCAGAATGGGTGCCGTTGGGCTTACATTTGGCATAGTCTGTAACGCCCAATCTCACTGAAGGCAAGTCGTTGGTATAACTCCATGAGCCTGTACCTACAATCATCTCCCACCATACGCCGCAATATTTTACAGGATGAATCCAGCTTGTATCCTCCAGTTTACAAGGCTCATTGAGGTTCAATATAAGGTTAGAAGAGAGCATGTCGCGTGCATCATCACTCACCAAAACAGTGCGCCAAGGCGTGTTGAACGGAGTCTGTATATAGCCCTTCAAGCCTTCTGCATCAGGCGTCAGCCACGATTCAAGTACCATATTCTTGTCATCAAGGTTGAGATGCATAGTAGGATAATCTACACAAGCGGCCTCATGAATATTGATATAAAGCCCGTCGGCAGTCTTCATTTGCAGTGCTGTCTGCACGCCAGTGGGCGAAAAAGGAGTTTGAGACGAGTTAGGTGTAATGGCATCTTTCATGAGTGAACGCACCTGCGAGAGCTTGGACTCTGTCGTTTCGTATTCTTGTGTGTCGTAATCTCCCGGCAGCCACCATGCTGTATGGTCTCCTGCAAGTGCAAATTGGGTGTGTTCCTCTTTTATAATGAAGTAGTTGAGATTGTCGGCTTGTGGAAACTCATAGCGCAGTCCCATGCCGTCATCATACACTCTGAAGCGAATTGTAATGTTTCTATTCGTGTTGGACTGGTTAAGGTCTACCGCCATCTCGTTGTAATGGTTTCTTATCGTAGCAGTTTCTCCCCACACTGGTTTCCATGTTTCATCAAAAGTAGAAGTCTTTGTGCCTGCTACCTTGAAACCATTCATCAAGTCTGTTTCTTCAAAAGCC
This sequence comes from uncultured Prevotella sp., assembly GCA_937907705.1. GTDB lineage: Bacteria > Bacteroidota > Bacteroidia > Bacteroidales > Bacteroidaceae > Prevotella. The sequence continues at coordinate 22,813 of CALCVP010000083.1, forward strand.
TTGCTGGCATGCTTGTTCTTGGCCAATTCCAGTCCAAGGCCACTGGGCTTGATAACCGTTTGTCCCTTGTAAGTCATTTCATACATGGGCTTTCCGCCATTGCCAAGTGAAAACGTAACCGCTACGTTTCCATTGGGCGACTTCACTGTTTGCCCCGCTGCCATAAGCGGCAAGAAGGCCAACATCAATAATGTTTTGCGCATAATAGGTGATAATGTTTGTAGTTGATTATAGATTTCGATATATTCATAAGTACACATGCCACCACCTCTACTATGAAGCCTGTGCCATGTGTAAGAGAATAAAAATGGCAATGCAGAGGGCATTCATCACAAACTGTGGTGCCACATCTGCCTGTCAATAGCTTGCTACATGCGTCCGCCAGCCTCTATGAGGTCAATAATGTTTTGGTTGAACTCATTGTTGGCCATGAGGTCTTCTATGTTCAGGTGCATACGATAGCGCCAATAATGGTGCGGATTGGCAGGTATATTGATGCGTTCGCCATTCTGGTCAGGCAAGCGAAGGTTCTCGTCAATCGACAACCAGTCTTGAATAGAGAGCACACAAAGCATAGACGGACAGAGCAGATGACGCGAAATGATGTCGCGTGCCAGCCATCCCGGAAGCGGGTGCGGCGCTGCTCCATACTTTTGCAGTGCCGAATTGAAGTATTCTTGTGTACGGTTGTAGTCTTCATCCCACCATTGTCTGAGTGTCGGCATATCGTGGCTGGAGATAGTACATACCGAACGGTAAGGGTTCTTTTCCAATTCGCCGAACTTGACATGTGGGTCTTTCGGCATGGATTGCAGCTCCAAGCTGAGTATTTTCAGTTCGTTCATCACCCAAGCCACACAATCCGGCACCATGCCCAAGTCTTCTGCACACACCAACATACGTGTAGCCTCAACTATCTTTGGCAGTTTGTTCATGGCTTCCCGGTACCAGAACTGATTGTTCCGACGGTAAAAATAGTCGTTGTAAATCCTGTTGAAGATGTTTTTATCACTGTCATAGAGCGACTCATAGATGTAATCAAACTGCACAGAGATGCGCGGATGGAACTTATTGGCATCCTTATGGTCGCGCACAAAGAGCACATCGCTTACCAAAGCATACAGTCCATCACGAAGGTTCTTGTCTTCCTGACTGGTCTTTTGCTTGAAAGCTGCCTCTATCTTGCGCTGGGTGTCATAAGCAGGTCGCATCTTGTAATAGCCGTTCCCCTTCGGTTCTACATACGTATCGCGCACCAATTGAGCCTTTACTCCGAACATACGGTCGAGCACCCAGTCGGTAATGAATGGCTCAGTAAACAGTTCTTCCTGAAAATGTAAGCCATAAGCTTCTATCTCTTGGCGCGTCATGCCCAATGCGGGGGCAAACTGTCCGAGCAGTCCATGTACGGCATTGACGGGTATCTCCCATATTCTGAAGAAGCCCAGCACATGGTCTATGCGGTAAGCGTCAAAGAACTTTGCCATATTGGCAAAGCGTCTGATCCACCAACGGCAGCCATCCTTTATCATCTCATCCCAGTTATAGGTAGGAAAGCCCCAGTTTTGTCCATTCACAGAGAAATCGTCTGGTGGAGCACCAGCCTGTCCGTTGAGATTGAAGTAGCGTGGTTCTTGCCATACATCGGCACCATTGCGGTTTACACCAATAGGTATATCGCCTTTCAATATGACGCCTTTTGAACGTGCATACGCATGAACTGCTTCCATCTGGCTATCGAGCAGATACTGCACATAGTAGTAGAATGACACTACCTGATAGGCTTTGCTGCATGGATTGGACAGCTCCTTGCGCTCAGCAGGATTAAACTGGTGGTGGTCGGGCCATTTACTGAACTCTGCTGTGCCATAAAGGTCGCGCAGATAGCTGTATTGTGCGTAAGGCACCAACCATGACTCATTTTCCTTAAAGAACGCGGCAAAGGCTTTGGAAGACCGCACCGATGTACCGTTTTGGGCATAAAGTTCTTTCAGATAAGCTATTTTTGTATCGTTGACACGCTCATAGTCAATCTTGTCAAGAGCGTTCAGCTCCTGCCGGATAGCCTCAAACTCAGCAGCTTTTTTGCCTTTGAGTGGTGGCAGTTCATTGAAATCAATATATTGAGGGTGCAATGCAAAGATACTGATGCAGCTGTACGGATAGGAATCTGTCCATGTATGGGTAGTGGCGGTGTCATTAATAGGAAGCACCTGCAACACGTGCTGCTTGGTAGATGCCACCCAATCAATCATCTTTTTGAGGTCGCCAAAGTCGCCAACGCCAAAACTTGACTTTGACCTAAGCGAGAATACGGGCACCAAAGTGCCTGCCAACCGGGTGTTATAGATAGCAAAAAAAGCGGTGTTGACCTCATATACTACGGCTTGCTGCTCTGTTATCTCCGGCAAAGAAGCCTTACGGTTATAACCGTCTTCCCACATAACATTATCCGGGTCGCCTGCATCTACTGCCACAAACTTATATTCAAAGATGCCACTCGACAACTTCGTAGCGTCTATATCGGCTATCCATTCATTATAGTTATGTTCTACCATGTTGATACCTTGCAAGGCATCCCATGCTCCTAACGCCCTATCGCTACCCACTAACTTGAGACGTTGCTGCCCCATTAGCTGTGGCGCACGCACCTTGAACCTTACTGTTACAGGGTAAGCAGTGCTGACTGGGGCACTGAGTTGACGCCTCTTGATGCAGTCGGTAAATGCTGAACTATATAAATAGGTGTCTTCCGGAATGTCTATCCAGCGGTCATATACAGTGAAATGCTTGGCTTTCGTGGCACAGAACTCCAGTCGGTGAGGTATTACTATCCATTCTCTCTTTACCACATGGTTCTCTCCTCTCACTACGGTGTAGTAATAATCAATATGAAAACCTGACTTTATATTGAGTTTGAGGTCGCAAGTCCACAGCTTACCATCGTAAGTCCGCATGCGGTATTGCGTAAGACTGTTTACCCCTTCTTCCTTTTTATTGATAACATTGAGTACCAACTCTTCACCAAATTCAGTATAATAAGTTAGGTTAAAAAGTGCGTTCATAGGTCATGTTTTTATTATTTTGTTTCAAAATTACAGAAAAATACAAGAAGCTAAAAGCATTTTTTTGTTGAACAATTCTTTTATTTATGCAAACGTTTACACACGTTGATTGCGATTGAAAGCAGAAGCTGGTATCCTGCATCTATCCATCGCATTTTCACCTTACGACAACGGCTCCATCAGGAGCCGCTGTATAATCATGCAAGACATGATTCCTTTATTCGTATTAAGCTATAACTTCCAAACCAATTGCAAGGCATTGGGGGCAATAGCTACATCTACTTTATCGTTCTGAGGCAACAGTTTCTTGCCTATCCACTGCCCTATCTTTGCCGATGCCACACCGATAGCGGCTCCTGCTGCCACGTCTTCCCAATGGTGGCGATTGCGCCTTATACGGTCTACTGCTACAATAGTGGCAACAGTAAAGCCACCTACCGAAATCCAAGGACTCACCTTTCCATATTCATGATGAAGGTTCATGGCTCCGCAAAAGGCTATAGACGTATGGCCAGAAGGAAAAGAATGGTTGTCGGTACCATCAGGACGGGTGCGCTTAATGGTATGTTTCAATGCGTACACTACACCTGCATTCACTGCCATTGAACTGAGCGTGATGGCCAATCGGTGCTTCATGTCGTTCTTGCCTTCCACACCTACTAACTTCAGTGTATAGCAAGTAGCCATTGGCACATACTGAAGCACATTGTCTATGCCATCACCATGATACCTTTTATAGGTCTGTGCAGAGATTGGCAGTGCCCATACCAAGAGTAGTAAGATGGTTAATATATTCGTTTTCATGCTGCAAAAATAACGCAAGCCAAGTGAAATACAAAATAATGCACAATAAAAATGCTCTTCTATTTTATTGCCAAAGCATTACAATAGCCACCCAAACAGGAAAACAGCGAAACCCTACATTCACGTAAAGTCTCGCTGCTAATCAAGGTAATTGTATTCTTTTACCTCAACCAATACCTGAAAGAATCTTTTCCTCAAAAACTGTCACAACTTACTTATCTTACAAAAACCTTTTTATGATTGACTATATACATTCCTTTCACTAATCCCGTTACGGCCTTCAAAACTGAAGTAGGTTGCGCAAACTGACGCACCATGCGGCCGTCTATAGTGTAAACCTTCGTACATACTGCAGCATTGCCACTATTACTTACCGCAGGGTCAATGCCCGAAGAATGCTGAAGGGTAACATCTGTAACCATATATTTGCCATCCTGCTGTGAGGCACTTATTTCATAATACTTTGTTTCTGCTATATTCTCTACATTCAAGGTCTGTGGAGAGCCTGAGCCGGTACTGAACACAAAGCTAACATAGTCGGTAGAGTTGTTGAGTGCGTATTGCTTCATAAACCAATTCTTGCCGTCTACTGATACCGTAGTAGACACATTGTCGCCAGGCCAATTGATGTTGCTCGGTGCATGCGTTCCATCGCCTCCCCATGACCAGAAATTAACATTGCCCCAACCTACATTGTCAGTATTGACATAAATGGAGATGTCATGCTTCTCAAAGCTGCGGAAATCATAGTGTCGGGTAATGACACCGCTCACCACTCCATTCTTCAGCAAGCCCACTTTCAAGGTTGTTTCACCGCTATCAAAGTTTATCTCCGTTCCGTTGGCAACGGCAGTACTTTGTGCCGTAGGCTCTGTGCCGTCAGTAGTATAGACAAGTTGAGCGGTAGCATCTGCAGAAACGGCTGTCAAAGTAATGCCCTTTTGCTCCTCATAAGTGCCGGAAGGCAGGCTGGTCCATGCTGTCTCCGCATTTTTAGACAGATAATAAGCATAGTTGCCGCCCTTGCTCACACACTCATAGTCGGCGCTGTTTACCGTTCCTGTGGGCCAAGCCTTGCTGCCCAACATCACTATTACGCTCTTGCCGTCTGTGCCATCCACTTTCATGACGTATTGATTGGTCTTGGACTGGAGCTGCTCAGTAGTGCTCTGATTGCTGATGCCTGCCGTTTGGCGTGCGTAAATCATCTGCTTGATGCTCTCCTTGTAGCTTTTCCAATGGGGCAAGAAGATACAAGGTGTGCCCGGAGCAGCCAAAATAAAGGCGTTGGCAGCCAACTGATTGGCCTTGGTTTCACTGTCGTTGCCACGCTGATAGGTATCATGATTGTCTACAAAAGTTACGGCATAGCGCTTGTAATCGCCGTTGGCAAGATAGTTGTCTGCCATTTTGTTCCAGTCTTTACCCGTGTTGCAGCAGTCGCGCAGCAGATATTTCAGTGCAAAATCAAAGGCTGCCGACTGTATCTTTCCGTCATGGGCTGTGCCTGATACCCAGCGTTCCAAAGCCGTGGCGTTGCCGTCCCAATATTCACCTACTGAGTAAGTGGGATTAGCGGCAGCATTATACATGCCTGTATATTGGGCGGCATAACCCTTCACCATATCGTAACGGAAACCTGCATAGCCTAAATCGTTGAGTAGGAAATCGAGATATGCCTTTATCATAGTCTGTGCATTGGTGCTGGTATGGTCTATGTCGCGTGCGCCGTCAAAGTCATCGCCCGTATCATTGGCACCTGTCGGCTTCACCTCAGCCTGTGCGGCAGTCTTGCCATTGTCATCGTTGGCACAAATATCAGCAGGTGTCATGGTGTAAGTTACGCCTTTATAGGTTTCCTCAGGAAAACCCATCCAAGTGTCGGGCAACGATGAACGATGATTGATTACCACATCTGCTATGGTGCCAATGCCCTGCTTTTTGAATGTATCTATCATGGAACGAAGCTGCGCTTCATTGCCAAACGAACTGTTATAATTGCTAAACCAGTAGAGGTCATTATAGCCCATAGAAGGTTCTGAGGCTGATTTGCCGCTTTGAGGTATCCACACCAATCGGAAGAACTCGCCCAACTCGTTCGCCTGACTCTCAAGATTGGTCCACTGAGTGTCGGCATAAGAGTCCCAATAGAAGCCTTGCAACATGACGCCTTGATAGTTGGCTGGCCATCCTTGAGCTGATGCAGACAATGCGGCAAATGCGGTCAAAAGTGTTGTAAAAATCTTTTTCATAGGTACATACGTTTTAGTTAACGGTACAAAATTAGTTACTTTAGCCTTTATTGCTTCTCATTACGGTGTCATTAATGGCTGTTTTTGTGTGCAAACGTTTACATACTCAAACTGACATACGTACCGACTGTTATTCCCAACTACAAGAAAAGCGTGCTGTCTACAATAGACAACACGCTTTTCCGATATGTTTCATCGGCATGGCTTTAGGCTTTTCACTTGCCGAAAGTCTCATCATGCCACTTGTATGTCATTACTCTGCATCTTTGGCAATAACAGGCACACGCACCACTTGCTGCACACCCTCATCGTTGTAGACAAACGCAACCACTGACACATTATTCTCATTCCAGTTAGAAGGCAGCGTATAAGTGTACTCAGAGTTGGACACCTGCTCTTTTGCCAAGCTGAAATCGGTGCCCCAAGTGCCGTTTACCGCAGCACGGAACACATGGTTGTGTACATAATTTGGATTGGTCTTGCCTTTCCAGTCGGGGTCGTCAGCCGGCATAATTTGGGGAGCTACAATATTGTCTTCCACCAACCATACCTGCAACTTGCCTTTGATGTCTGACTCAATGGCAGAAGCCTCCACACTGACGGTAAGCTTGCGGTTGCTGTCATTATAACTATTGGTAACATTGAGCGACATGGGAGCCACGGCATATTCGGTCAACACCTTTCTTACAGCCACGCCCCAATAGTCTTTGTCTATCAGACCCGTCATGCGGTTCACGTTTCCGATAGGCTGGGCAGACACGCCCACGGCATTGGCATATTCCTTGCCGGTCTCTGTCATCAGTCCAACCTTTGTCTTGTCGTCTACAGATATACCTAAACCGCAGTGTATTCCCACCGCAATAATATTGTCGGCACCATACTCATTCATCAAGCTCTCTATCTCCTCGGTAGCATGAGGGCAATTGGTACAGTTCTGACCTGTATAGTCTTCTATCAATACTGCACGCTTGGCCTCTGCCGGTTTTACATAGATAAGGCGCTGGCCCTCGTCTATATTGCTGCACGAAGCACTCAGCAAAGCCACTGTCATGGCAGCAAAGCCATATATAATATGCTTTATGTTCATTGTCATTTAGAAATTATAGTTATACGAAATGGTTACACCTTTGCTCTCCGGCACATAGCGGCACACACCTCCCGAACAGTTGAAACCTGCACGTGTGCGCCCGTAACCCACCTGCAAACGGTGAGACCCGGCGTTGAACGTGATGAAACCTTGGTAATAGTGGTCGTGGGTTTCGCCACTGTTGTACATGTCAGACACGGTAAACATCCAGTGAGGAAGTACCGACAGCTCCAACAGCCCAAACCACCAGTCGCCCTGGGCATCGTCGGTAGAGAGGTATTGAGCCTCGCCACGCAAGGTGAATTTCTTGTTGAAACGGTATTTACCGTCAAGAATAAAGATGTCTGAATGTACCATTCCTACGTCTTTACCGTCTTCGCGCTCTATGGTTTTCAGTACGGTATTGTTGTAGAACTGGTTCATATACATCAAGTTCAGCGAGAACGACTTGGACAGTTTCTTGCCAATCTGGAAGTTCAAGTCTTGATAATAGGTCTCGTCGCCCCATTTCCAAAAAGCTGATCCATAGCCGTCAGTGCCCTTTACATTGCCGTTTACGGCATGGCTGTTGCGGTCCAAGGCATGTACATGAGAGAAATTTACCTTGAAGTCGGTGCCATACTTGCCGCCCAACAGCGTATGACGCTTGAACTTATAGCCGAAAGCGGCTTGATAAGCCCACTCACCATTAGGCTGTGTAGCGTAAGGATAGAGTGCGGCAAGGGCGTAAGTCTGGTCCATGGTAAAGGCTGGCAAGTGGTTGATACTTGATGCCGATGAACTTAAAGCCTCTGAACGCATGCTCTTGAACTGCATGTTGTCGCTGCGCTTGGCCTGCAACAAGATACTCATACCACTCTTTGAGTAAGAGGTTGACAGCATAGCCACTGTTCCTTTGCGGTAGATGAAAGGGAACTTTCCATCGTTTGAAGGGTCGTCAGTCTTCCATGCGTATTCACCCAAGATGTTGAAGTTTCCTGCTTGCAGGTTAGCTCTTACGTCAAAGGCATTTACATTCTCCGGCAGATTAAGTATATGAGAAGCGTCTGACATGATAGTCTCATCGGCTTTTTCATGTTTGTTGACCCAAGAACCTCCCAATGTAAGGTAGGTGTTGTGCTCTTGCATGCCTTTCAGCCATTGGTCAACGTTCAATTCCAAGTCTCCGCCTGATATCCAACTGTCATTATGCGACCAATAACGGCGCTGCTTTCCAGAAAGAGCCTTGACGGTAACACCTTGAAGGGGCTTTACTACCAGGCGTCCGCCCAATATAGAGTTGTCTATACCAAGGCTGCGCTCCTCATAGGTACGAAGAATAAAGCCTGAGCCAAACTGCTCATAGAAGTTACCGACGGTAAGGTCCCACTTGTCGTAATGCGCTTTCAAGTACATGTAAGGCACGCCCCATCCGCGAAAGCCTTTGTCGTCGAAGCCAGGCAACGGGTGCTTGGTAAACTCAAAGCGTGCTCCTGCATCAAGATGCTTGCTCATCACGTTTACGTCTGCATAGGTATTGGTCAGTGCCCACTCGTTTACTTTACGTTCATGGTCGCCCGAACCTACTGTTCCTCCTTGCGGTATGAGCACATCGCTCTGTACGCTTCCGCTGACGGTTATCTTGTTTCCACCGTCTTCCTGAGCTGCTGCCGGCAGGACTGCCATAGCCAACAGTAACGCAGAATAAAGTTTATTGTTCATGAAAATATAGGATATTTGTTATAATTCGCATAAAAGACAAAAAGCAAAAAGGCAAAAGCACAAAACCCATAGACCGCCATGGCTGTGGCACACCCACTGCTGCCGATCTTGTTTTTTCCTTTTGCTCTTTTGCTTTTATTGCTTTATTTTACAAGCTCTCTAACCTTTTCTATGAGTTCTTCCTCAGCACCTTCGGTGTAACCGTTATGCTTGTAGACAATGTTTCCCTTGCCGTCAACAATCAAGGTATAAGGAATCATCTGCACACCCAAGGCACGCTTGAACTCGCTGTTAGGGTCGAGCAGCACTTCATATTTCCATCCGTGTTCGTCAACAAGGGGCTTTACCTTGTTGATATTCTGTGCTTGGTCAATGGAAACGGCTATCAGTTTGACACCTGTCTCTTTCTGCCAGTCTTCATACACCTCACTAATGGCGTTCAGCTCGCGGTTACAGGGTTTGCACCATGTAGCGAAAAAGTCAATGATAATTGGCTTTCCGTTATTAGACAACTCATTAGTCTTTACTGTCTTGCCGTCAATGCTTTTCAGTGTAACGGCAGGAAGCTGAGCACTTGCCATCTCAGCAATGCCCAGAATCATCATGATTGTAAATAAAATACGCTTCATTTTCTTATAGTTATCTATTGTTTATACTTTTGCAAGCCATGTACTTCTCTTGCTGTCAGCAGAGATACTGTAGTTCACCATACAGCAAAGGGGCATCTCCAGTCAGCCGAAAAGTTTGGCTTTTTTGGCAATATTGCAACTAACTTGCTTATCTTGGCGACAAAAGTAGTAATAATATAGGTAAGTCGTTGCGCTATTGCTGTTAATTTGCGTTAATACTATTGTTTTTCGTTACATATTGAACAGCTTTACTGTCGTTTATGACCTATTGTCCCAAAGCAACACTATTACAACTCAAGAGCATAATTCTTGCCTTCCAAGAGCTATGCTTTCAGCAGGCAAATACCCCATTTTGGGAATACGAGAGTCATGCTTGTACCAGTGCACTGGCATTCAACATATTATATACGCCATAAGAGATGCCCCGTCAAGTGCAGTACAATCAGAATCCGTAAGTCAATCCCAAACGTGCCTCAAAGGTCTCTGAATGTACATCATCGTGATACTTGTAGTGCGTATCGCGCACATAATAAGACAGAAACAGGTCCAAGCTCCACTTGTTTTTCAGGAATATCTGCATTCTTGGGTTTATCACCAACAAGGCTGCATTGCCTTTGTCGCCTTGAGCATTGAGATAGAGCGGGTCTGTGTGGGCAAGGTCTTTGCCCTCATAACCTTTCCAAGTGTATATTTTGTAAAAGTCGGCATTGACGATAAATCGTCCAAACTTAGGCAGTTCCAGCCGGGTCTGTGCCTTTGCACTGAAGCCACTGCCCATGTTATAGTCGCGGTCTATTACATTATAATAGTCGCTCAGCGAGCCGCCCAATAGTATGCCGTCTACAAAGAGACGCTGCTCCAAGCTGCCGATATTGCCCACACTGGGGAAACGGTATATCAAACCGGGACCCACACTGGCTGCTTCCGATATGCGGTAAGGCACACGCTGGCTGCCGTCTTTTACAGGTTGCGAGTCGTAATAGTTGAAATGCTGGAAGAAGCCAAACAAGGCATTCATGTTCTTTCCTTCGTAAAGGGTGGTGCTCCACAGCTTTCCAAGCAGATGAACACTGCTGACAAGGGGCTGGTTGGCACTCAAGCCAAAGGTAACATTGGCGGAAAAATAGTCGTAAGGCTTGCTTTCATCGCTGTCAAAGGGGTCTCCATAGCCCAGAAACAGGTCTATATAAGGATTGTTTTCGCCACGGAATACTCCCCCTTCATCCGCCAAATAGCGGTCGCCCACTGTAACATTGAAACCCACGGGGGTAGTGTGATAGTCATGATACTTGTAATAGCTGGTGCGCACTCGCCACGCATCGCCGCTGATAATGCGGTTAAAGCCTTGTATAGGGTTGATGATGGTGGCTGCCAACTCACGCCAAAAACGGCTGATTCCACGGTCGTGGTCGTTTAATACCAATGCACTGATTCTGTGGGTAACCTCGCCTATGCAGATACCTCCAAAGGTAGTGGCCATCAGGTCGTTGATAGCAGGTGGCTCTATCTCGCCTGCCAGCTCCCACATCAAGCTTCCGCAAAAAGAGTAAGGGGCTGATTCCCAGAAGCTCAAGCCATTGCTTCGGGCAGAATTAAAGTAGAGCCCGCCATGGTAAGGGTGGGCAAACAGGTTGGTGGAAAACTGGTCGTTGTCCCACACAAAGCCATTCTTTATATTGTGCTTGATGCTGTGCAGACTTATCTTGGCAAAGTCCTCGTTCATCACAAAGCGGTCAAAGCCGTTTACCAACATATTAATGCCCACCACCTCAAGGGCAGCTTTCCACGGGCGCTTGATACTATTCTCCGGATTGTTGAAGGCAAACAGGTTGGTAGAGTCTGTCAAGTCTGCATCGTTTCCCAACAGCATATAATTGTTTCTGATATGGCTGCGGTCGTATCTGATAGCCAATCCCGCCTCAAAAACAGGTCTGCTGCGGTACTTGTGCTGATGATAGTAATAACGGGTGTCGCCGTATCCCACCGAAGCAAAGGCCGACAAGGTGCGGTTAATCTGACAGTCTACGTTGGCACGGACCTGCAACGAGTACAGGCGTTCAGGCTTGGTGGCAGAATTCTGCTGAAAGGTCTCTATATGAAAGAAGCCCACATCGCCACTGACCGACCATCGGGGCGACAGCTGAAAGTATTGTCCGATGCGGTAATAGAGCGAACCAGAAAAGCGTTCATCCAAACCCATATAGTGGGTTCCGAAGCCAAGTATATTGTAAGTACTGCGGTTTCTGAAGCGGAAAGCCACATTCATCTTGTTGCTGTTGCCGCCAAAGAGCATCATGTCAACACGGGTCTTGGGGTTGATATTCACCAATCCTATCTTATGGGCGGCAGTATCACGGCTGTAATTGACCACTCCTATCTGCACGCCTCGCGGATGACTCACACAGACATTGATAAATCCTAACTGCTGACCGTTCAGCGTATCGGCATAATTATAAGTGCCTATCTGCAACCCGCGCATGTAAGAAGAGCTGATATTGCTGACAGCAGACAGCTGGATACCACGCTTTACGCCGTGCGATATGTTGGTAATTCCACTGATTTGCAAACCCCTAAAGGGTTGCAGACTGATGTTGCTCATAGCCGAAAGCTGCACACCGCACATACGGGAAGCCACACTTGACAAGCCTGAAAGTTGCACACCGTGCATACTGTTGCGCACATAAGACGACATCAGGTTGAGCTGCATACCCGACAAACGGCTGGCTCCACCTATCAGTCCGAGATTCAGCCAGGTGTATTGCAACGAGTCTTTGCTGCCACCACGCAATGAAACAGCCAATTCATGATAACGAGTCTGTTTGTTGACTATGGTGTCTGTCGGCAACGTCTGTGCAGTTGCAGTGGGCACACAAAGTGCCATACACGACAATACAGCTGCACACACGGCAATAAAACAATCATGTGTAAGTGTCTTTATTGGATACATATTATTGATAAATGAATTTTTGTTATATGATAAAAAAGATGCTCAATATTGACAATTCAATAACAAAAGAAGCCTCAACATACCGCATCTGCTTATGCCTTACGCTGCTTCTACCTTACTGCAAAGGTATGAAAAGATAGACATATCTGCCACATTTTGCGGCATTTTATATACAATCAGGTAAAAATGGTAGAAAAATAGGTAAATAAAACACACATGTGCTTCCTATAATTTATTACTTTTGCAACTGCAACAAAGCATTCTTTGACGATGGAACAGATTATTAAAATTGACAGCATCGACGATTACAACAAGCTGTATGGCTTCCAGACATGGCACCCTTTGGTGGCTGTGATAGACATGAGCACACTGACCGACTATCCGTTTCCGAAGGAAGTAACTTACAGCTACGGCCTTTATGCCCTCTTTCTGAAGCAAACCTATTGTGGAGACATGACCTACGGGCGTATGCCGTACGACTATCAAGAGGGCACTATCACCAGTTTTGCCCCAGGGCAGGTAGTACACATAAAGCATTTGGACAATTTCAAGCCCAATGCTTTGGGACTGTTGTTTCATCCAGACCTGATCAAAGGCACATCGCTCGGACAGGGCATCAAGCAGTATTCTTTCTTTGCCTACTCGTCAAGAGAGGCATTGCATCTCTCGGAACAAGAGAAAATGATTTATCAAGACTGCCTTTCCAAAATCAAGATGGAGGTGGAACGACCTATTGATAAGCACAGCAAGAGGCTGATTTGCCGCAACATAGAGCTATTGCTCGACTACTGCATGCGCTTCTACGACCGCCAATTCATTACCAGAGAGAATGTCAATACCGACCTGTTGGCAAAGTTTGAAAGCGAATTGGACAAGTATTATCAGGAACAACAGGTCATAAGAAACGGACTGCCCAGCGTAAAATACTTTGCCGACAAATGTTTCTTGTCGCCCAACTACTTCGGCGACTTGGTAAAGAGAGAGACTGGACGCACTGCCCAAGAGCTGATACAGAACAAGGTCATTGACTTAGCTAAAGAACTGTTGCTGGGCACCAACAAAACGATTAATGAGATAAGCCTTGAATTGGGCTTTCAATATTCACAACACTTCAACCGCTATTTCAAGCGGAAAGTGGGTATTCCACCCAATGAATTTAGGAAAAAATAAAGAAAAGACAGGTGTCCTGCACCTACATGATATAACCAGTCAGCCCTTCATTATGTATTTGCCAATGTGCACATAACGAAGGGCTGGCCGTTTATACATGCCACAGAAGCGCCATATACTTGCGTGGTTATCGTTGACAGACCGTGCTTTTTCATTTGATATATCGCCAGACAAACGCCTTTACACGAGCTGTATAGTCAGCAGGATGGTCCATATAAGCACGCGCATGTCCCGACTTTGGCGCTATCCAAAGGGCTTTGGGTTGTGGCTTGGCAGCATAAAGGCGATAGACCATGCGGGTGGGTACAAAGGTGTCTGCACCGCCATGGATAAACAGCATGGGCTGACGGCAGCGTGCTACTTGCCGCAATGGCGAAGCCTGACCAAAGCTCCAGCCGTAGCGCAGACGGCAAAGCGCAGAGGTAGAATACATCAAGGGGAAGGCAGGCAGAGCGAACTGGTCGTGCAATTGCTGCTCAAACTCGTCCCAAGCACTGGTGTAGCCGCAATCTTCAATAAAGCACTTGATATAGGATGGCACACTGTCTCCTGCCACACACATGGTGGTGGCAGCACCCATTGACACGCCATGCACCACCAACTGCACACTGTCCGTGGGCGTAGCAAAGAGATCGTGCGCTATCTTGGCCCAGTGTTCAATGTCCAACCGGTCATTCCAACCCATCTGTATGTGGTCGCCCTGACTCAAGCCATGCGCATAGAGGTCGGGCATCAGCACATTATAATGCAGGTCGCGGTTGAACATGCGCCCGTAACATGCAGACAAACTGACAGCACAATCTTTGTAGCCATGCACCAGCAGGGCTGTACGCCCATGGGCAGAATCAGCCCGCAGGTAGAGGGCATGCGCCTTATAGCCGGAGGGCATCATGACAAATGTGTCGCACAGCAGGCCATGAGCGGTCAAGCTGTCCATCCACGGCTTCATATCGGGCATGCGCTGATAAAGCAAACGGTAAGCAGCTGCCATGTCGCCACGATGCTCACGAGGGGTGAGCGAATAGGACAGCATGTAGAAGCTGCCCCCTACCACAGCACCCAATACCAACAATAATGCCATGCAAACGGTTATAAGAATCGTTTTTTTCTTCATATTCAAGATGATATATAATACGAAAAGAGGCAAGTCCCTGCATGTATTACACCACACGCAAACCACTTGCCAACTATAAATAGTCCATAAACTGATGTCCCGTACGGGGCATCAACAGGTATTCAAAACCAAAAGCACAAGGAAATACGCTACTGATTGATGATGCGTTTGGCAAAGAAGCGAACGGGATACCATACCGAAGCAAAGCCTACTGCTACCACCGTGATGAACACGAGGACAATGTCGGTAGGATGCACACTTACAGGGTAAGCATCTACTACAAACGAGCCACTGCTCTGGCCCAACGCTACCAAACCGTAAGTCTGCTGCAACCAACACAGCAACAAGCCTATGCCAATGCCCAACAAGGCTCCTATGGCAGATATCATACGGCCTTCAAACAAGAATATCTGTATAATATGACGGTCGGAAGCGCCCAAGTTTCTAAGGGTAACCACATCGTTTTTCTTGTCGATGATGAGCATAGACAGCGAACCGATGATATTGAAGCATGCCACCACCAATATAAAGGTAAGGAAGATATAGGCTATAAACTTCTCTATCTTCATGATTTTAAAGGTATCGGCCTGCTGCTCCAAGCGGTCGAGCACCTTGAACTTAGTGCCTGCTATCTGCTGCATCTGTCGCTTGACGGCAGACAAGTCGCTGCCAGGCTTCAGTCGTATCTCCAACTGAGAGATTCGCCCTTGCTGGCCAAACAGGTTGCGGGCAAACGACAGCGATGTCAATACATAGTTGGCATCATAGCGGGCTTGCCTTACCGAGAACACTACACCCGGACTGATGAGCGAGTCTTCTACAAAGCCCTCGGTAGGATTCATCATGTCCAACTGCCCCTCACGGCGAGGCGCATATATTTTAAGCTGTCCTTCCCAATTGGCTGGCATGCCCAACTGGTCAGCCAAGCGAACACCCACACAACCATATTGCAGATTGGCAGCATGCAGTTCGAAGCTGCCGTCTCCGTAGAGTATATCGTTGATATGCGTAAGTTGGCTGAAGTTATCGTCTACACCTTTTACCACAACCATAGCTTGTTGCCCCTTGTAGAAGGCCAATGCCTGGTCTTCAACGCTCTCTGTCGTAACATCTACTTGCGACAACTCCTTTATTTGCGTGAGCACAGGGTCGTCTGCCGCCACGGTCTTTCCCTTTGCCGGCACTACCTCCAGCTGGGGGTCAAACGATGTGAGCAGGGATGCCACCAAATCGTGAAAGCCATTGAAAACGCTCAGTGTTACCACCAAAGCCATGGTGGCCACCGCCACACCTACCACGCTGATGCCACTGATAATGTTGATAACGTGGGTGCTCTTCTTGGAGAACAGGTATCTGCGGGCTATGTAAAAAGGCAGGTTCATTTCTTCAGCAACTCGTCTATATGCTCAATGTAATCAAGCGAATCGTCTACAAAGAAGCGCAGCTCCGGTATGATGCGCAACTGGTTTCTTACTCTTGTACCCAGCTCATAGCGAATGGTCTTTTCGCTGGCAGTGATGTTTTTGATCATCTCGTCGCTCTTCTCCGATGGAAAAATGCTCAGATAGGCAGTGCAGATGCTGAGGTCTGGACTGATGCGGCAACGGGTTACACTGACCATTACACCGTGCATCATGCGTGTTTGCGCCTGAAATATAAGGCTCAGCTCCTTCTGAAGCAGCCTTGCTATACGATTTTGTCTTGTTTCTTGCATAGTTGTAAAAATGTTATTTGTAGTGCAAACTTACACATTTTTTCTGACATAAGCAGGTGTATGCTCTGTTTTTTACGTGTTTTCACTCATTTTAGGCTTTCCGTTTCGCATTAAATTTCTTTAATAATAATTTTCATAAATATCTCATTTACAACGATATAACAATTCTTATACACTATTCTTCCATTGCCTTTGCCAAGCAGCAATGGAAATGTATCATTCCACTGTCGCAACAAGAGCACTGCAATCGGTTGCCAACAGCAGTGCTTTGGGCAGACGAAAGGGCTGCAATCGGCAACCGATTGCAGTGCTCTTGCAACCCGATTGCAGTGCTCCCGGAAAGCCATCAAACGCTACTGTAGCAAATATCCGGCAGTCCCTGTCTCTCGACACGGCACTGTCGGCTCTCTTTTGAAATTATGAATGTACAAATAATGCCTTGAACAGATTGCATGAGCAAGCCTGTTCAAGCAGTCTGTCCGCCACTACTCAACCACAGGTCGATAGGCTTGCTCATGCACACCTGCCACGGCACGGCCGCTGGGGTCATTCTTGCCACGGAACGAGGCGTCCCAAGCCAAAGCCTCAGCAGTGCTGCAAGCCACACTGGGCACACTGGGCACAGAGCGTGCCGCAGAGTCGCTGGGAAAGTGTTCGGCAAAAATGGAACGGTAATAATACTCCTCTTTATTGCGCGGTGGGTTAACAGGAAAGCGTTCTGCAGCATGTGCCATCTGCTCATCACTCACAAGGTCGGCAGTAATCTGCTTCAGCGTGTCTATCCATGAATAGCCCACGCCATCGGAAAACTGCTCTTTCTGCCGCCAAACCACAGCCTCCGGCAACATGTCGGCAAAGGCCTCTCTTACTATCTTCTTCTCTATCGTCTGACCAGGGCACATCTTGGCCTTGGGATTGGTGCGCATGGCCACATCCAAGAACTCCTTGTCAAGAAAGGGCACACGGCCTTCTACACCCCAAGCGGCAAGACTCTTGTTGGCACGCAAGCAGTCGTAGAGATGCAGTTTGGAGAGTTTGCGCACCGTCTCTTCATGAAAAGCGCGTGCATCCGGTGCCTTATGGAAATACAGATAGCCGCCAAATATCTCATCGGCACCCTCGCCCGAGAGCACCATTTTGATGCCCATGCTCTTGATAACACGTGCCAAGAGATACATAGGCGTAGACGCACGCACGGTGGTAACATCGTAGGTCTCGATAAAATAGATAACATCCCTGATGGCATCCAGCCCTTCTTGTATTGTATAATTGATTTCATGGTGCACCGTGCCTATATAGTCTGCCACCATTTTGGCCTTTGCCAAGTCGGGAGCGCCCTTTAGCCCTACGGCAAAAGAGTGGAGACGTGGCCACCAGGCAGCCGACTTGCCGTCTTCTTCCACACGATGAGGGGCATACTTCTGGGCAATAGCGCTGATGACAGACGAGTCCAAGCCGCCACTGAGCAGTACGCCATAAGGCACATCACTCATGAGCTGGCGGCAAACAGCGTCTTCCAATGAAGTGCGAATGGCCGACACACTGACAGGATTATCAGCCACATTATCATAACTGAACCAATCGCGGGTGTAGTAGCGCTTCATCTGTCCGTCTTTACTGCTCAAGTAATGACCCGGCAAGAACGGCTCATAGCGATCGCAGTTGCCCTCCAAGGCTTTCAGTTCACTGGCCACATACACCTTGCCGTCTGCATCATAGCCTATATAAAGAGGTATTACGCCTATCGGATCACGCGCTATCAGATATTCATCGGTCTCGGCATCATACAGGGCAAAGGCAAATATGCCGCTCAGGTCTTCCAAAAAGTTGACGCCTTTGTCGCGATAAAGGGCCAAGATGACCTCACAATCGCTGCCCGTCTGAAACTGATAGCTGGCGGTATAGCGCTGACGGATGTCTTGATGATTGTAAATCTCGCCATTGACCGCCAATACCTGTTTCTTGTCAGGACTGAACAAAGGCTGCTTGCCCGACTCCGGGTCTACAATGGAAAGGCGCTCATGGGCCAAAATAGCTGAGCCACCACAATAGATACCGCTCCAATCAGGACCGCGGTGACGTATCTTCTGACTCATGCGCAAGACTTTCTGACGCAAGGCTTGCGACTGCTGCTGGATATTGAATATTGCTACTATACCACACATAGGCTGTCAAATTTAAAATGATAGCGGCGTCTGTTTGCCACTGTCAATATGGATTATTTCTTTTTGTTGTTGTCAAGTTTATTACAGCCTGTCAATGCAATGGCTGTTGCCAGGCTTGATTATAAAAGAGATAAATAGGTGCGCCACACTCAAAAGGGGCGTGGCGCACCGCAACTATTGTCAAAACAAGCCATCAGTTATAACAAGACTCGCCATGCTCATAGATATCAAGTCCTTCTTCTTCAATACGCTTGTCAACCCTAAGACCTGCTATCTTCTTGATACTCCAGAAGAGAATGATACCTGCCACGGCTGCCCACACATCTATACAGACAATGCCTAAGCACTGTGCGCCAAAGAAAGCGAAACCACCACCGTAGAAAGCACCGCCGTCAACAGCCAGCAGACCGGTAAGAAGGGTACCGAGAATACCGCAAACGCCATGTACTGAACTGGCACCAACGGGGTCGTCAATGTGCAACTTTACATCTATAAACTCAATGGCAAATACAAGTACAACACCGCAAATGGCACCAATGACGAGTGCTCCCAAAGGCGATACGAGGTCGCAACCGGCTGTAATGCCTACCAAACCTGCCAAAATACCGTTTAAAGTGAGCGAGAAGGATGGCTTGCCATACTTGATCCAAGAAGTAAACATGGTGGCCAAGCCGCCTGCCACGGCTGCAAGGTTGGTGGTAAGGAACACATGCGAGATAGCCACACGGTTGACCTCGCCGGATGCTGCCAACTGAGAACCAGGGTTAAAGCCAAACCAACCGAACCACAAGATGAACACTCCTAATGCGGCAGCCATAAGGTTGTGACCGGGAATAGCACGGCTCTTGCCCCGCTTGTCGTACTTGCCAAGACGCGGACCAAGGGCTATGGCACCGACCAAAGCCAACACGCCGCCTACGGAATGGACAATGGCACTACCGGCAAAATCATGGAAGGTGGTGCCGAAAGTGGTCATCATAAAGCTGGAAGGGTCTGCATTGCAAAGCCAGCCGCCACCCCATGTCCAGTGTCCCTCAACAGGATAGATAAGCAGGGAGATAAAAAATGAGTAGATACAATACATGGAAAACTTGGTGCGCTCTGCCATAGCACCTGATACAATGGTAGCTGAAGTGGCGCAGAACACTGTTTCAAATATCAGAAAACCCTCGGTAGGAAGATCCCCGCTGTAGAAAGACAGGTCGCCAAAATTAGGCATTCCGATAAAGCCTTCGCCATTGCTGCCGAACATAAAGCCAAAACCTACAAACCAGAAGAGTACCGAACCCACCATAAAGTCAACAAAATTCTTGAACAGAATGTTGGCGGTATTCTTGCTTCTGGTAAAACCAGCCTCGCAAAGTGCAAAGCCCGGCTGCATGAAAAACACTAACATGGCTGCCAATAGCATCCACACCGTGTCTAACGAAATGCCTAAATCGGCTACTGATTTTGATACCGACTCAATGGTCTCAGTGGCTAAATATAATGTTGTCATAATCTTGAATTTTAAATGTTGTGTGCTGTTATTATCCCTATTTATCGGCCGTTATCCACACTATCAATGGATGTATCCAGACAAGATGCCTTGTTGCAAATGCCGATTTACTTGCCGGCAAGTCTATAATAAAATGCCTTGAAAGGCTAAAAAATACTCTCTAACTATTGCTGATAATCTATATTTGATTGTAATACCTAATACTCTGACTTGCCTTACATATATGTTATGTTTCTATATATACATGCTGGTTCTTGTCTGTTGTTGCCTAATGGTAAAAGGCAATGATTGCAGTTAATGCTTAACTCTCCTGCTCCGCATTATACAGAGCTATGTCTCCACGCTCACCTGTACGTATTCTGATAGAGTCTTCTACTGGAATAACGAAGATGCGCCCATCGCCAATCTCTCCCGTTTTGGCAGCACCCTGCACAGCGGCTATGGTCTTCTCTACATTCTTGTCACGCACCACGATACTGACGAGCACACGTTCAATACTACTGGTGTCGTACATCACACCTCTATAAATACGCGCCTGGCGCATCTTGCCCTCACCTCTTACATCATAATAAGAGAACCATTCGATGTCGGCTGCAAGCAAAGCTTCCTTCACATCGTCAAACTTTGTCTTTCGAATGATAGCTTCAATCTTTTTCATATCTACTTCTCTATTTATAAGTTATATACAAATTATTATGTCATTATGTAAATTTTACACTGCAAAATTAGTGCATTTTGTTTTTATATGCAATATTTTTATATCACAACGAAATAACTTTTTCTATACAAATTTAAATTTAGAAGACAGTATTTTCTATTTAATTTCAATTTGAAAGTAAAATATATAGAATATAAGCAAAGTGTAATTACAAATGCAAAGTAGCGAAAATAATGGAAGAATTTATCGCTATTCACTAAATAGATTACGATTTAATTAAAATAATAGCAATAAAATTACAATTTGAAATTAACACGACCAATCATGCATTTCAAAATAATAGTTTTACTTAAAATTATATAATTAAGGGTCAAACAGTTTTTGTGTTTAACCAATTTGTTGTAAATTTGCAGCAGATTTAAGGCAAAAAGAAATTAATAAAGGTTCAAGTTAGACAAAATGACACGGCAAAAAATCAAGTTTACAAAGATGCACGGAGCAGGTAATGATTATATATACGTTAACACCTTATTATATAATATACCTCAACCCAACGCTACCGCCATCAAATGGAGTGCTTACCATACTGGCATCGGCAGCGATGGCTTGGTGCTGATTGGTCGTGCCGACACCGCAGACGCTGACTTCTCAATGAGAATATTCAATGCAGACGGCTCCGAAGCCATGATGTGCGGCAACGCATCAAGATGCATCGGCAAGTACCTTTATGATAAAGGTATCACCGACAAGACATCAATCAGATTGCAGACGCTGTCTGGCATCAAGATTCTTGACTTGCACCTGAAAGACAATAAGGTGGATACCGTAACGGTAGACATGCTTGCGCCACAATTTGATGTGCCGGAACAGTACATTACAGATAGCCAATCAGAAGGTGAACGCACACTGACAGCTGACGACAAAGAGCTGAGAGGCACTTTCGTTTCTATGGGCAATCCGCACTTTGTGATATTCGTTGATGATGTGGAGCATCTTGACATCGCACATTACGGCAAGCTAATGGAGCACAACAAGGCTTTTCCGAACCGCTGTAACATTGAGTTTGCACAGCTAACAGGCAACGGCAGCATCAGAACACGTGTATGGGAGCGTGGCAGTGGCATTACAATGGCATGTGGAACAGGCGCTTGCGCCACAGCGGTAGCGGCAGCCAAAACGGGCCGTAGCGGCAGAAAAAGCAACATTATAATGGATGGTGGCACCCTAAAAATAGAGTGGCGTGAAACCGACAACCATGTTTACATGACCGGTGGCGCCACTTTTGTGTTTGAAGGAGAAATAGAATTATAACAGCATATCGCAACAACAACACGATAAGGCTATACAATAATAAAAGAAAGAGGCAGTTAACAAGATAGTGCAGTACCTCTTGCTACCTATCGGAACACTGCCGGTTGCACACCGAGACGTGCAACTGAAACAAAACTTAACATCAATATAAAGATTATGGCATTAATAAACGAACACTATCTCAAGCTGACAAAGAATTATTTGTTTGCCGACATAGCAAAGAAAGTAAACGCTTTTAAGGTGTCTCACCCTAAAGCCGACGTCATAAGTCTGGGTATAGGCGATGTTACTCGTCCGCTATGCCCTGCCGTGATAGAGGCAATGCACAAGGCTGTTGACGAGATGTCTACCGTAGAAGGCTTTCATGGCTATGGACCGGAGCAAGGCTATATGTTTCTAAGAGAAGCTATCGTGAAAAACGATTTCCTGTCTCGTGGCATACATATCGACCCAAGTGAAGTGTTTGTAAACGACGGTGCAAAGAGCGATACCGGCAATATCGGAGAATTGGTAAGATGGGACAACAGCGTAGGTGTTACCGACCCGGTTTATCCTGTCTATGTAGACTCCAATGTAATGTGTGGTAGAGCAGGTTCATTGGTCAACGGAAAATGGAGCAATGTCACTTATATACCTTGCTTGGAAGAGAATAACTTTGTGCCACAGATACCCGATCACCGTGTAGATATCATCTATTTATGCTATCCTAACAACCCGACAGGAACAGTAATCACACGCGATGAGCTTAGAAAATGGGTGAACTATGCACTCAAAAACGATACACTGATATTCTATGATGCCGCTTATGAGGCGTATATACAAGACGATTCCATCCCCCACTC
The DNA here is from genome assembly GCA_937907705.1 of uncultured Prevotella sp. Lineage (GTDB taxonomy): Bacteria > Bacteroidota > Bacteroidia > Bacteroidales > Bacteroidaceae > Prevotella. Next base: position 45,770 of record CALCVP010000083.1, read on the forward strand.
TATCTATGAGATAAAGGGAGCACGCAAAGTGGCAATAGAGTTTCACAGTTATTCCAAGACAGCTGGATTTACAGGCGTAAGATGTGGCTACACTATTGTACCGAAAGAGCTTACCGCTGCCAGCATGGATGGCAACGAACGGTATCCTCTCAACCCTATGTGGTATAGGCGACAGTGTACTAAATTCAACGGTACCAGCTACATCAGCCAGCGCGCCGCCGAAGCTATCTATTCACCAGAAGGCAAGAAACAAGTAAAAGAAGTTATCAATTACTATATGACTAACGCCAAACTGATGCGTCAGGCACTGACCAGCTTTGGCCTGAAAGTGTATGGCGGAGAAAATGCTCCCTATCTTTGGGTAAAGGTACCTGAGGGATCTGACAGCTGGAAGTTCTTCGAACAGATGCTGTATGGCGCGCAAGTGGTATGCACACCTGGTGTAGGCTTTGGTCCAAGTGGAGAAGGTTTCGTGCGTCTGACATCGTTTGGCAACCGCGAAGACTGCGAACGTGCACTCAAGCGCATTGGCGATTGGCTGGCAGGAAAGCAGGTTTGACACACCATACAATGGTTGCCGATTGCACAAGAGGCAATAAAGCAACTACACTGAGCAAACTTAAACAAGACCATACTGAAAGAGCACGTGCCTTGAAAGGATATAATCCAATGGGCATGGAAAAAGAAAACAAGGGCTAAGAACAGCGTTATGCTCCCTTACTTGCAATAACACGACACAACAATACACACACATTCACAAACAAAGAAAGGAAGAAAGTATGGTTAATTTAAAGACTCTTGGTTTAGCGGCAGTCGGCATGATTGCGCTTAACTCAACAATCAGTGCGCAAGACAAGGTTGAAGCTTCGGTATCAGCCGACTTCGTTAACCAGTATATATGGCGTGGGCAATATTGCGGAAGCGTCAGTGTGCAACCCTCATTGGGCCTCAGCTACAAAGGCTTCTCTATCGGAGCGTGGGGCAGCACAGAGTTGGTGAACCAGACATGTCCCAAAGAATTTGACCTTACAGTAAGCTACTCTACAGGCAAATTCAACGTAGGCATTACCGATTACTGGTTTGATAGCCCCAATGAGCGCTACTTCAGCTATGCGGCTCACAAGACCTCACATATATTTGAGGCCAATATAGGTTACGATTTCGGTCTGTTCTCAGCCCAATGGTATACCAACTTTGCCGGCAACGATGGCACCAACAAAGACGGAGACCGTGCTTACTCATCCTACGTAGAGCTGTCTGCACCGTTTACCTTAGGCGGATTGGGCTGGAAAGCCACGGTAGGTGCAGTGCCGTTTGCCACCACGCTATACGCCAAGGCCAACAGCTTTGCTGTTACCAATGTATCGCTGACAGCCACAAAGGACATAAAAGTAACCGATAGCTTTAGCTTACCTGTGTTTGCGGGCATTGCCACAAATCCGAGCACAGAGAAAGCTTACTTTCTGTGCGGATTTACTTTGAAGCCTTAGCCAATAGCTTTCCTGCCGCAAGGGCACAACAGTCTGAGCGGCAAAGGTACACAGCCAAAGGCTGACAAGGCGGAAACGCAGACTCAGATTGGTGCTAATAGCCCAAAACAATAAAAGAAATAATAAAATAAACTTAACGTATAAAAAACTTAAAACAATGGCAAATTTAAGATTTCAGGTTGTTGAAGAGGCATTCAAGAAAAAGCCTCTTGAAGTAATTGCTCCAGTAGAACGCCCATCTGAATACTTCGGAAAGTATGTATTCAACCGTGCTAAAATGTACAAATATCTGCCAGCTGACGTTTACGACAAGCTCATTGACGTGATTGACAATGGTGCTCATCTTGACCGTTCTATCGCAGATTCTGTAGCAGCAGGCATGAAGCAATGGGCTGAAGAGAATGGTGTTACCCACTATACTCACTGGTTCCAACCTCTTACAGGTGGCACAGCCGAAAAGCACGATGCCTTTATCGAGCACGATGGCAAAGGAGGTATGATTGAAGAGTTCTCTGGCAAACTGCTCGTTCAGCAGGAGCCAGATGCCAGTTCGTTCCCTAACGGTGGCATCCGCAACACTTTTGAAGCTCGTGGCTACTCTGCCTGGGATCCTACATCGCCAGTATTCATCATGGACGACACGCTGTGTATCCCTACTATATTCATTTCATACACAGGCGAAGCCCTCGACTATAAAGCGCCTTTGCTGCGTGCGCTCCATGCAGTGAACGTAGCTGCCACTGAGGTTTGCCACTATTTTGACCCCAATGTCAAGAAAGTAACCAGCAACTTGGGCTGGGAGCAGGAATACTTCTTGGTAGACGACGGCTTATGGGCTGCCCGTCCTGACCTCGTTTTGACCGGACGCACCTTAATGGGGCATGATTCTGCCAAGAACCAACAGATGGATGACCACTACTTCGGTACTATTCCAGACCGTGTACAGGCCTTCATGAAAGACCTCGAGATACAGGCACTTGAACTTTCCATTCCATGCAAGACCCGCCACAACGAGGTTGCACCTAACCAGTTTGAGATTGCTCCTATCTTCGAAGAGACCAACTTGGCCGTAGACCACAACATGCTGCTTATGTCGCTCATGAAGAAGGTGGCCCGCAAGCATGGTTTCCGCGTACTGCTTCACGAGAAGCCATTCGCCGGCATCAACGGTAGCGGTAAGCACAACAACTGGAGCTTGTCTACCGATACTGGTGTATTGCTCCATGCTCCAGGCAAGACTCCAGAGAGCACACTTCGCTTTGTAACCTTTATTGTAGAGACACTGATGGGTGTTTACAAACACAACGGTTTGTTGAAAGCATCTATCATGAGTGCTACCAACGCCCATCGTCTGGGCGCCAATGAGGCACCTCCGGCAATCATTTCTTCATTCTTAGGCAAACAGCTCACCGACCTGCTCAACCATATTGAGAACAGTACTGACGATGAGACCTTCAATATGGCTGGCAAGAAGGGCATGAAGATGGATATTCCAGAGATACCTGAGCTGCTTATTGACAACACCGACCGCAACCGTACCAGTCCATTTGCCTTTACTGGTAACCGCTTTGAGTTCCGTGCCGTAGGTTCGGAGGCTAACTGTGCCTCTGCCATGATTGTATTGAACACTGCCGTAGCCGAAGCATTGAGAAACTTCAAGACGCGTGTAGACGCACTGATTGCCGGCGGAAAGAGCACCAACGCTGCTATCCTTGAGGTGCTGCGTGAGGATATAAAGACCTGCAAGCCTATCCGCTTTGACGGCAACGGCTATTCTGACGAATGGGTAGAAGAAGCTAAAAAACGTGGTCTTGACTGCGAAACAAGTTGCCCTGTCATCTTTGACAACTACCTCAGCAAAGATTCCATCAAGATGTTTGAGGATGAAGGCGTAATGACCGAAAAGGAATTAGACGCACGCAACGAGGTGAAATGGGAAACTTACACGAAGAAGATACAGATTGAAGCACGTGTGATGGGCGACCTCACGATGAACCACATTATACCTGTGGCTACACACTATCAGAGTCAATTGGCAAAGAACGTGCAGAACATGCGCCAAATTTTCTCTGAGAAAGAGGTTGAGAAGCTCTGTGCCCGCAATGTCAAGATTATCAAAGACATTGCCGAACGCACCCAGATTATCGAGACAGGTGTAGAGGATTTGGTAAATGCCCGTAAAGTAGCCAACAAGATTACCGACGAACGCGAGAAGGCTATTGCCTACCACGACACCGTAGCTCCTAAGATGGAAGAAATTCGCTACCACATAGACAAGCTGGAGTTGACTGTTTCCGACGAACTCTGGACCTTGCCCAAGTACCGTGAATTGCTCTTCATCAGATAACAAGTTCCAAAGAACAATTTACCCAGTCAATGCCGACAGTTGCCACCGCACATGGCAATGGCACTGCCGGCGCTGACTACATATACTTTATATGACGAATTTTGGCACAATTATATATTGATAACTGACAATCTATTTCTTTTATTGGTTGTTTAAGTTTGCGCGGAGTGCGGTTGTGAAATCACGCTCCGCATTTTTTTGTTTCAACTCCAAGCCACTATCACATAAATCCACTGCACAAAACACTACAAAACAGCAAGCCGCCAACAGCTATGCAAGCGCTATACCAATAGCTATGCTATCAGATAGCGATCGCATAGCTATCTGATAGCATAGCTATCGCAATGCGAAAGCTATGCTTTTGGAAAGCCAGTTCCACACAAGCTGTAACTTCATAGCTATTGTAGCATGAAATAAAAGTTTGCCATTCAAACAACATGGCAAGCAAAAAGACATTCGCAAGATACTGTTAACAGAGCACTGACAGAACAAGACAACAAAGCCACCGATAGCACATCAGAGCATGATTTATTGAAAGCAAAGCTATATAATTTGATAAACATGCGCAATGAAAGTATTAAAATGTGTAAATTAGTTTGATAATTCAAATAATAAATATATCTTTGCACCACTTTTAAGCGGAAATAGCTCAGTTGGTAGAGCACGACCTTGCCAAGGTCGGGGTCGCGGGTCCGAGTCCCGTTTTCCGCTCTTTTTTAGCCGCAATGGTGGAATTGGTAGACACGAGGGACTTAAAATCCCTTGGCCAGAAATGGCTGTGCGGGTTCGAGTCCCGCTCGCGGCACTTTTATAATAAAACCTTTCATTATGAAAAAAAATCTTATCTTATTTTTTTCAGCAGCCGCAGTACTGGGTATGACTTCATGCTCATCAAAGCTCGGTGCCTTGTCTGCTGACAATTTCAATGTGGTTCCTAATCCATTGGAATCTAAAGGTGGAAACGTAGCTGTTACTATCAATGGTACTTTCCCAGAGAAGTACATGAAGAAGAAGGCTACAGTAACTGTTGTTCCTGAGCTTCGCTATGCTAACCAAGCTACACAGGGTCAAGGTGCCAAGTTCCAAGGCGAGAAAGTAGAAGGCAATGATCAGACCATCGCTTACAAAGTAGGCGGCAACTATACAATGAAGTCTAACTTCAAGTACGTGCCAGAGATGCAGAAGAGCGACCTCTATCTTACTTTTGATGCTTACGTAGGCAACAAGAAGGTAGATGTTCCTGCAGTAAAGGTAGCAGAAGGTGTCGTAGCTACATCTGAACTCTACAAGAAGACTTTGGCTGGCAACAATCTTGACAACAGCGGTGCTTCCATCGCTCCCGATGGCTACGAGCGCATCAAGGCTCAGAAGCAAGAGGCTGAAATCAAGTTCCTCATCAATCAGGCAAACCTCCGCAAGAGCGAGTTGAAGAACAACTCTGTAAAAGAGTTCGTTCAGATGCTGAAGAAAATCAATGCTGACAAGAAAGGCTTGAATATCAATAATGTTGAGGTTTTGGCTTACGCTTCACCTGATGGCGGTGTCAAGCTGAACGACAAATTGGCCAACAAACGCCAAGGTACTTCCGAGAACTACGCTAAGCAGCAGCTCAAGAGCACCAAGGTAAAGACAGACTTGACCGGCAGCTACACCGCACAAGACTGGGATGGCTTCCAGAAATTGGTTGCAGCTTCTAATATCCAAGACAAGGACGTTATCCTTCGCGTGCTCTCAATGTATCAGGATCCAGAAGAGCGTGAGAAGCAAATCCGTAACATGTCAGCCGGTTTCCGCGAGTTGGCAGACGGCATTCTTCCTGAACTTCGTCGTTCCCGCATGATTATCAACTACGAGACTATCGGCCGTAGTGATGACGAAATCAAAGAGCAATACAAGAGCGATGCTTCAAAGTTGAGCGCTGACGAGTTGCTGTATGCAGCTACTCTTGAAGACAACCTCAACGACAAAGAGGCTATCTACAAGAAGACCACAGAGGTTTATCCTAACGATTTCCGCGCTTACAACAACATAGCAGCTATAGAGTTTGCCAAAGGTAACGACACCGAGGCTAACAACTATCTGCAAAAGGCACTCAGCATTGACCGCAACGGTGCAGAAACCAACGCTAACCTCGGTATGCTTGCCCTCAAGAACGGTAATCTCAGCGAGGCTGAAAACTATGTTGCAAAAGCAAGCAATGCTAAAGATTACAAGAAAGCACTTGGCATCTTGAACCTTGCCAAAGGCGACTATGCTGCTGCTGAGCAGAACCTCAACGGTTATAACAACAACACTACTGCTTTGGCACAAATCTTGAACAAGAACTATGCCGGTGCTGCTTCAACCTTGAACAACATCAAGAGCAAGGACGCTATGACAGACTATCTGCAAGCCATCCTCAATGCTCGTCAGGGCAATGACAGCGCAGCTTCTTCTTACTTGAAGAGCGCATTGCAAAAGGATCCTTCACTTGCTTCTTACGCTAACAACGACCTTGAGTTGGCCAAAATAAGCAAATAAGGAGCAGTAAAGCAAAGACGACTATAAAACATCGCTGCACACATGAAGCGATTAATATATCTTCTTACACTCACCTTGGTTTTGGTTGCCTGCGGTACACGCAGCGGTTACTTCAAAATAGAAGGACACCTACTCAACCTTAACCAAGGTGAGTTTTACGTTTATAGCACCGATGGACTCATAAACGGCATAGACACCATCAAGGTGGAAGGCGGACACTTCAGCTACGAAACGCCTTGCCAACGGCAAGGCATACTGATGTTGGTATTTCCAAACTTCTCTGAGCAGCCTATCTTTGCCCAGCCAGGCAAAACAGCAAAGATAAAAGGAACGGCATCTCACTTGAAAGAGATTGAGATTACAGGCACTGACGACAACAAACTGATGACCAGTTTTAGAATGCAAGCCGTAAAATTATCACCTCCAGACCTACCGGGTCTGGCAGAAAAGTTTATCAAAGAAAATGCCCAATCACCCGTAGCACTGTATCTGCTCAGCAAGTTTTTTGTAACAGACCCTACTGCCAGCGCAGACAAAGCAAACCAGTTAGCTACCATCGTACGCAAAGAGCAGCCCCAAAACGGGCAGGCAGCACGCCTTCTGCAAGCTGCCAAGCTGCTAAAAACTGCCGCGTCAGGCAGCAGCATGCCAGCGTTCAGCGCCACAAGTACAAGCGGAAGCAACGTATCAGCAGCCAACCTAAAAGGCAAGATAGCCGTAGTATACACCTGGGCTACATGGAGCAGCGACAGCCGCAGCATGATGGACCAGCTCAGCTCGCTGCAAAAAGCCCATCCTGCCCAGTTGGCACTGTTGGGTATTTGTCTGGATGCCAGCAAGCAGAACTGTCTGCAAGCCATGCAGCAAGATTCCATACGCACTGCCACACTGTGCGACCAAAAGCTATTTGAGAGTCCCTATCTCAGCAAATTCGGTCTCAGCGGTATTGGCGACAATGTAGTATACAATGCACAAGGCAAGGTTATTGCCCATGGACTAAACGCAATGGAGCTGCAAAACAAGCTGAAATCTTTGATGAAATGACACGACGCAAATGCGTATAGACATACGAAAAGCGAAGGCACCGCACATCAGCTCTTCTACCAAAGAGCCAAAAGATGAGCATTGTCTTCGCTTTCAGTCTTCTATCAAACAACAATATCATCAAACGGCACACTGTGCCCGTATCTCTAAAACCAGAAAAACATGTTAGTAAAAACATATTGCGCAGCCGTCAATGGCCTTGAAGTAACCACCGTAACCATAGAAGTAAGCGTGTCAAGAGGAGTTATGTATCATCTCACAGGATTAGCAGACACTGCCGTAAAAGAAAGCCACGACCGCATCGTGGCTGCCCTGCAAAACAATGGTTTCAAATTTCCTGTAGCCGACATTACCATCAACATGGCTCCCGCCGACCTGCGCAAAGAAGGCAGTGCCTACGACCTGCCATTGGCCATCGGCATATTAGCCGCCACAGGCAAGATGAATGCAGACCGCCTCAGCCAATATATGTTGGTGGGCGAACTGGGGTTAGACGGACGCATACAGCCTGTCAGGGGTGCCCTGCCCATTGCCATCAGAGCACGCAAAGAAGCCTTCAAGGGACTAATCGTTCCACAACAAAATGTAAGAGAGGCAGCCGTAGTCAATCAACTTGAAGTGTATGGTATGGAAAGCATAGCCGATGTCATACGCTTTCTAAACGGCGATGACCAAGCCTACCAGCCCACCATTGTAAATACACGTAAGGAATTCTATGAACAACAAAGCAACTTTGACCTTGATTTTGCCGATGTGCGCGGACAAGAAAATGTAAAACGAGCCATGGAAGTGGCTGCTGCTGGCGGCCACAACATGATAATGATAGGGCCGCCCGGCAGTGGAAAATCAATGATGGCCAAGCGATTGCCTTCCATCCTTCCGCCCCTGTCGCTCTCAGAAAGTCTTGAAACCACCCAAATACATTCTGTAGCAGGCAAATTGGGCAAAAACATGTCGCTCATCTCGCAACGACCTTTCCGTTCGCCGCACCATACCATCTCGCAAGTGGCCCTCGTTGGTGGAGGCATGACACCACAACCCGGCGAAATATCACTGGCACACAACGGAGTACTCTTTGCAGATGAACTGCCAGAATTTAGCAAAGCCACATTAGAAGTGCTCAGACAGCCATTGGAAGACCGCAAAATAACCATCTCAAGAGCCAAATACACCATAGAGTTTCCATGCTCCTTCATGTTCGTGGCATCCATGAATCCCTGTCCATGTGGCTATTTCAACGATCCCACCCACCACTGTGTCTGCTCGCCAGGACAGATACAGCGGTATATGAACAAAATAAGTGGTCCACTACTCGACCGCATCGATATACAATGTGAGATAACACCCGTCCCCTTTAAGGATATCTCAAAGGCAGAGCCGGGTGAACTCAGCGCCAGTATACGCGAACGTGTCATTGCTGCCAGACACTTGCAAGAAGAGCGATTCCGCGATTTTCCAGGCATACACTGCAACGCACAAATGTCCGAACGCATGATTCACCAGTTTGCCGAACCTGATGAAGCTGGCATAGAACTGCTGCGCATGGCTATGGAACGCCTCAACCTGTCGGCACGTGCCTATAACCGCATACTTAAAGTGGCACGCACCATTGCCGACCTGGAAGGATGCGAACACGTCAAAAGCAATCATTTGGGCGAAGCCATCAGCTACAGAAACTTGGATAGAGGCGACTGGGCAGAAAGGTCTCTGTGTTAGACCGAGGTATTCATCCTATACTTTTTCATCATTCACGTATAAATCCCAAGCGGACCTTGGAAGTTCTCTTTTTTGTGAGATTACTTCCAAGGTCCGCTTGGGATTTATATGTGACCCGGCAAAAAGACTTTTTACCGCATCACATGCATTAAAGTACTATCAATAAACCGATGCATTACAATTGATACGCCTATGGAATTATGCCTCACGCTGCTTGGTTCCCATACGCGCCTCAACTACATTGATTACATAGTCGCCTAACTTTTCGCACTCACTGATGATATCCATATACATTGTACCAATGGCATAGGTATATTCATGACTGTTCACATCATTGATATTTTGGCTCTTCAGCTGATTGCGGTAATTGTTTATCTCATTTTCAATGTTGAACGAACGGTTTACATCCAAACGGTCTTTGCGACCTGAAAGCATCACATTCATCTGGGTAAGACTGTCGTCTGTCAGCTCAAACATCTGGTGCAGATGCTCATACTGACGCTCTGTAAAGTCTTCTTTACCGTTATATTTGCGATTCAGTGTACGGGCTATATTATAGCAACTGTCGCCAATACTCTCTATTTCTGATATCTCACGAAGCATAGCGCGTATCTTGGCCTTGGTCTCATCGCTAAGATGAGCATCACTCACGCTGTCGAGATACTTGGCAATTTCTATCTCCATATTGTCAGAAATGCTTTCATATTTTTCTATGCGAGTAAAGAGTTTTGTAAAATCTGCATCGTTCTTTATGCTCATCAGCTCTCTGACAAAACCGAACATACGCTGTATGCGCTCTGCAAAGAGCTGTATCTCTTTCTGTGCTTCCAATACGGAAAGCTCCGGAGTGCTCATAATGGAGCCACCGCCAATATAGCGCAAGCGGAAATCTTCTTCTTCATCGGCTTTCTTAGGCTTGACAATAGCACTTACAAAGCGTTCTATCTGAGGGATAAACCATATCAATATGCCAGTGTTGCACACATTAAACGTGGTATGAAAAGCAGCCAATACCAACGATAATATGGCAGGATTGGCATGTTCACTCATTGGATCATACCCCACAAACGAACATACCATGTTTACAAAAGGATAAAAACAAATCACCACCCAAATTACACCGAACACATTAAAAGTCAAATGCGCCATGGCAGCACGACGAGCCTGAACGTTAGCTCCCAAAGCTGCCAGATTTGAGGTAATGGTAGTTCCTATATTCTCACCAAGCACAAGGGCTATACCCAAATATATAGGCAATACCCCACTGGAGCATAGCACCATCGTAATAGCCATCAATGCGGCAGATGATTGCATGCAGAACGTGAGCATTGTGCCAATACAAAGGAAGATAAGAATAGAAAAATAACTTTGTGTGTCGAAAGAACTGAAAAAATCAAGCACTGCTTGATTATGGCTTAAATCCATCTCTTTGCCCGTAGCACTAAGCATGCTGAGTGCAAAGAACATAAAAGCTATGCCGAAAAGGAAATCGCCTATATAACGATGGCGCCGCGTATAAATAAGTATAATGGCCACTACAAAGGCTGGAAACACCACATCTGCCATGTTAAATGAGAAACCAAAACTCATAATCCAGGCCGTCAACGTGGTGCCTATATTAGCACCCATAATTACCGAAATGGCTTGTGCAAGGGTTAGCAGACCTGCATTGACAAACGAAACGGTCATAACCGTCGTTGCTGTAGAGGACTGCACGGAGGCTGTTACAAACATACCGGTAAGCAAACCGGTAAAGCGGTTCTTGGTCATTGTGCCTAAGATATGGCGCAATTGCGAGCCGGCCATCTTCTGTAAGGCCTCACTCATCACTTTCATGCCATAAATCAGCAACGAAAGTGACCCAATAATCTTAAAAAAAATCCAAATCGACATATTTTAATAAAAATTTATTATGCGATATAATAGCGAATAAGAAAAACTGACTAACTTAGCTGTCGTAAACCAAATAATGAAATACTTATGAAACAGTTAATACAAATTCGTTGCAAAAATAATAAAAAAACGCAAAATATTGCTATTGGAAGCACACTTTCTGACATTTTTCGCGAATTTAATCTGCAAATGAAATATGGACCAATTAGTGCAAAAGTGAACAACAAAGTGGAAGGATTGCACTATCGTGTTTACCATAATAAAGATGTGGAATTTCTTGACATGACCTCTGCTTCGGGCTCAAGAGCTTACACACGCACCTTATTCTTCGTGCTTTGCAAGGCGGTACACGAGCTTTATCCTGATGCACATGTGGTAATAGACATACCTGTCTCTAACGGATACTACTGCAATCTGAACATCAACAGAGCCACCACTGAAAATGATGTCAATGCTATCAGAAGCAAGATGCAAGAGATTATTGACCAGCAACTGCCTATCCGGCGCCATGAATGTACCACCGAAGAAGCTATCAATATATTCAAGCAAAATAATTCAATCTCAAAAGTAAAACTATTACAGAGCATCGGCTCTCTCTATACTACCTATTATGAAATAGACGGCTACATAGATTACTACTATGGCACACTGCTTACCAACACTAAGCAGCTTTATCTTTTTGGCTTAGAGAAGTATTATGATGGTCTGTTGCTGCGCATTCCATCTCGCCAAGACCCCTCACAATTAGGGCAACTTATCAAACAAGACAAAATGTTTGACATATTTAAGGAACATCACCGTTGGCAAAACATTTTAGGAATGAGCACCGTTGGCGACTTTAATGAGGCGGTAAACCAAGGATTTTCCACCGATTTGGTAAATGTGTCTGAAGCACTGCAAGAGAAAAAAATATCGCAAATAGCAGAGATGATTGCCACTCGTAAAGGCACTAAAGTGGTACTGATATCCGGACCTTCCTCAAGTGGAAAGACCACTTTCTGCAAACGTCTATCCATACAATTGGTTACTTGCGGCTTGAAACCTGTGGATATATCACTCGATGACTACTTTGTTGACCGGCATCTTACGCCAAAAGACGCTAACGGTGAATACGATTACGAAAGCCTTTATGCTCTGAATATACCTCTACTCAACCAACAACTCAACGAGTTGTTTGAGGGAAAATCCATTCAGTTGCCACGATACAACTTCCAAACGGGCACTAGTGAGAAGAACGGACGCAAACTAACACTTGGCAAAGACAACATATTAGTAGTGGAAGGCATACATGCACTCAATCCGGAATTAACAGCCAACATTCCTGAAGCACTGAAATTCAGAGTCTACGCCTCTGCACTGACCACCATATTGCTTGACCACCACAACTATATACCTACTACTGACAACAGACTCTTGCGCCGTATCATACGCGACTACAAGTATCGTGGCGTCAATGCACAAGAGACCATCAAGCGTTGGCCAAGCGTCAGAGCAGGCGAAAACAAATGGATATTTCCTTATCAAGAGAATGCTGATGTCATGTTTAACACGGCATTGCTGTTTGAATTGGCTGTAATCAAGCAGCAAGCAGAGCCTCTGTTAGAGCAAGTGCCTGAAAATTGTGAAGAATATGCCGAAGCTTACCGACTGCTGAAGTTCTTAAAGTATATCAAGCCAATGCCCAACAAGCAGCTTCCTCCCACCTCTCTGCTGCGCGAATTTTTGGGTGGCAGCTCATTCAAATATTAAAGTTGCACACTGAAAGACGTATCATCAAGGCATGGCAAAACGCCTGCTCCATAGACGACAAAATACAGGTTCGCATAGAAGGGCCATGCTAAATATTTGCCAAAAGAATGTTATTAAACAATTATAAAATTATTATTTCATCAAAAAAAGGACGCTGTTAGCGTCCTTTTTTTGATGAAATAGCCTACCAAGAAGTAGACCTCTTTTCCTTTCCAGTATTCATATAACTGAAAACAGGTATGTTCTAAAAACTTATCAGCACGTCCCATACGGCTACTATGTGGCACACAGAACCAGCCAACACAAAGAAATGAAACACGCTATGCATGTATTTGCGCTTATTGAGACTGTAAAACACAGCACCCGTAATATAGAAAACGCCTTCTGCTATAATCCATTCTACCGCTGCCATGCTTACGCTACCAATCAGAGGTTTGAAGGCTACCAACACAGACAAGCCCATACCTACAAAACAGATGGTCTCAAAATTGCTGTGCTCTTTCAGCTTTACAAAACTGGCAACAGTACCGACAATAGCACAGGTCCATACAAATATGAATAAGCTCCAGCCCCAATAGCCCTGCTGCCGCAGTGCCACCAATGTAAGAGGCGAGTAGCTTCCTGCTATATGCCAATAGATAGCGGCATGATCCCACTTACGTAAGCGTTCCTTAGCTTTGGCATAGCGAGCGGGCATAGCATGATAGGCAGTAGACGTTATGTAAGAGCCTAACATGCCTATCAAGTACAGTATCACGCTGACACTGGCCCAACTGTTGTCGCCCTTAAAGCAATACGCCAAGAAGATGATGCCTATCACCACTCCTAACAATATGCCAGCTGCATGCGACCACGTATTCCATAGCTCCTCAGCCCTTGTATATCGTATCATGTGTCTTGTGCTCCAAACTATTCAATCGCCATTACCAATCGTATCAATCAGCATCATCAATGGTAAAGTCGAGCTGTTTCTTCTCCAAGTTTGTACGTGCCACCTTGATGCGGATGGCATCTCCCAATTGGTATTTATTATGCTTACGACGCCCCACTAAGCAGTAGTTGCGCTCGTCAAAGTCGTAATAGTCATCGTTAAGGTCGCGCAGTGGAACCATACCTTCACAGTGGTTCTCGTCAATCTCACAGTAGATGCCATAAGAGGTGATGCCACTAATGTGCGCATCGTACACATTACCCAACTTATCTGACATAAACTCTACCATCTTGTACTTAATAGAGTCTCGTTCTGCGTTTTGAGCTATCTGTTCCATTTCGCTGGAATGCTCACACTGTTCCTCATAATACTCCTTGTTGCCACTGCGTCCGCCATTCTGATAGCGGGTCAGCAAACGGTGTACCATGGTGTCCGGATAACGGCGTATAGGGCTTGTAAAGTGGGTGTAATATTGGAATGCCAAGCCATAATGTCCTATATTATGTGTGCTGTATTTCGCTTTCATCATGGCCCTGAGGGCTACTGTCTCTATCAGGTTTTGCTCTCTCTTGCCATTACAATCGTCCATCAGTTTGTTCAAGCTTCGCGATATTTCGCCCTTTGTTCCGTCAGTCTTGAGCTTATAGCCAAACTTGACGATGAACTCCCTCAATGTTTCAAGCTTGGTTGGGTCGGGAGCATCATGCACACGGTAAGGAAGCGTCTTTGCCTTCTTGCCTTTTGGCACCTTGCCCACGCTCTCTGCCACACTTCGGTTGGCCAACAGCATAAACTCTTCTACCAGTTTGTTGGCGTCTTTCGACTTCTTGAAGTAACAACGTATAGGTTTTCCTTTCTCGTCAACGTCAAAGTGCAGTTCCTCACGATCAAACTTTACAGCACCATTTTTGAATCTTGCCGCTCTCAGTTTCTTGGCAAGCCGGTCCAGTGTTACAAGTTCTTCAGCCAGCTCGCCCTTATAACCGTCCTTGCCAGGAGCAGGTGCAGGTTCACCAAGTCCGTCTTTCACACCGTTGTCTTCCAATATTTTCTGCACCTCTTCATAAGCAAACCTGCGGTTGCTCTTGATGACCGTATGCACCAACCGCCACTTTATCACCTTGGCATCATCGTCCATCTCAAAGATAGCACTATAAGCCAACTTCTCCTCATTGGGTCGAAGAGAACAGATAAAGTTGCACAAACGCTCCGGCAGCATAGGTATGGTGCGGTCTACCAAGTACACACTGGTGGCACGCTTCTGTGCCTCTTTGTCTATGATAGAGCCTTCGGTTACATAATGAGACACATCTGCTATGTGCACACCTACCTCCCAATGCCCGTTCTCCAACTTGCAAACAGAGAGTGCATCGTCAAAGTCTTTAGCATCGTGAGGGTCAATAGTGCAAGTGGTTATATCGCGATAGTCTTCACGCTCTTGGTAGTCCTGCTCGGTAATCTCGCCCGAAATTTTGTCGGCAGCCTCTTCTACGCGCTTTGGATAGACATAAGGCAGTCCGTACTGTGCCAATATAGAGTTCATCTCTACATCGTTATCACCTTGCTGTCCGAGTATATCCACCACCTCACCAATCATGTTTTTATTGTCTTTTGATGGCCATTGGGTTACCCTTACCACAGCTTTGTCATTGGTCTTTCCGCCTTTCAGCTTGCTTTTAGGAATGATAACATCGTGCACGAAAATATCGCTGTTGGATATCAGAAAAGCAAAGTCTTTCTCTACTTTAAGCTTGCCTACAAACGTGTCGTGTGCTCTCTGCAATATTTCTATTACAGCAGCCTCCTTGATATGCTTTTCCCTGCGCGCCATGAAAGTAACCCTTACACGGTCGCCTGTCAGTGCAAACATTGAGTTTCGTTCTGCCACAAACACCGGTTTGCCGCCATCATCAGGCACAAAGCTGTTCTTTCCGTTAGCTTTACGTATGAATTTGCCTTCTTGCACCTGTCCCTTGGTGTTGAGCTTATACGAATTGTCGCTGACTTTACTCAAGAAGTCATCCCACGCCATGTCTTCCATGGTGTCAACGGCCAGCATCTTTGCCGGATGGGTATCAAGCCTAAGTGTCTTGAAAATCTGCTTAAAACCAAGTGTTTCGTTAGGATGCGACATGAAGAGCGACTGCAACATCTCGCCCATTACCTTCTTATTTATTCTTTTCTTTCCGTTTCTTGCTTTCTTCCCTTTTGCCATAGTCAATCAGTATTGTATGGAGTGCACCTGTCTGGTGTCCACGCCATGGGTTAGTAAAGAGCACTTAATCTCTACCGCGAAGTTACGAATTATTCTTCATATTACCATCTTCTGTTTGCGCCTTTTTTACACGTTATGCCTTTTCCTCCACTATTTCACTCTTGCAAACCTATCATTCATTTTTGCAGAGAAAGCCTTTTATCATGTAGAAACAGCATCGCCACGCAGCCGTAAAGCACTGCCTTTTCATCATAAAGCACCGCTTTAGAACAAAAAGGCAGTGCTTTACGCAATTGCAGGCCCGTCTCATACACTCCATACACACATAAAGGCGATAAAAGCAGTGCCTTTATCGCCTTCGTGTATATATCTGTTTTTCCTAACGGTTGTTGACCATCAACACGCCTTGCGGACCTGTAGTAGACCCGCGATAACGGAACAAACGTGTCTTAGAGCCTTGCTTTCCTTTTGTCTGAAGACCCTCATTGTTCAAATCATACTCGCGCTTGCAGGTTGGACACACCGCTTTGCCAGCCGAAGTCATGGTCAATTGGTAGCGAGGCATGTTGCTTTCGCTATAACAGTTGGGGCATTGGCTGTCATATACATAAAACACTGCGGGAAAACTGGTATTTCCATAGCCTACTATAATGCCTGTCTCGTTGTAGACGCCCAAGGTTACCGTCATCAGCTTTTCTGGCTCTGTGCGCACCACAGACTCTGTCGTTCCGCCCTGATTGCCGGTCATGGCATAGTAGTTGCTGCCCTTGGTGGCTATCCGGCAAAAGGTTCCCGGTGCATTGCTGTTCATGGCTTCGGCCAAACGAAGGCTTCGGCTGCCTTGATTGTTGAATGAAAAAGTACACGGATAGCGGCTGTATTCATATTCTGCATCGGTGCAACTATGCAGTATCATGGTTGTTGCAGCAGCCAATAGCAACAGGCCGAAGTAGTGCTTTACTATCTTTCTCATTTCAGCAACTCCTTTTCCGCCTTCTCCACACGGTCAAAGCTGAATCCGCTCAGGCAGTATTCCATCAGCTGGGCTATCTTGTCATTGCACAAGTTGCCGATAGACCCTTCATGGGTATGGTGTATCTCTTTATCAGGTGTAAACTTACCTGCCTCTATGTCAAGTCCTACTTTCTTGTACGCATCGCGGAAAGGCATACCGGCAGCAGCCAAACGGTTTACCTCTTCTACCGAGAACATAGGGTCATACATCTTGTTGTCCAAGATGTGCTCGTTCACTTCCATCTTGTTGATGATGTAAGCAGCCATTTGCAAGCAGTCTTTCATCTCGTCAAAAGCGGGCAAGAACACTTCCTTGATAATCTGAAGGTCGCGGAAGTAGCCACAAGGCAGGTTGTTCATAATGAGTGTTATCTGCTGTGGCAGACCTTGCAGTTTGTTGCTCTTGGCACGTATCAGTTCAAACACATCGGGGTTCTTCTTGTGTGGCATGATAGAACTACCTGTGGTACACTCCTTAGGCAGTTTCACGAACGAGAAGTTTTGGCTGTTGAACAAGCATGCGTCAAAGGCCATTTTTGCCAGTGTTCCTGCTATGGTGGCCAGCGCGAAGGCCACATTACGCTCCATCTTGCCACGCCCCATCTGCGCATATACCACATTGTAGTCCATCGAGTCAAAACCCAACAGTTCGGTTGTCATGGTGCGGTTCAGCGGAAATGATGAGCCATAGCCTGCTGCACTGCCCAAAGGATTGCGGTTGGTCATTTTCCAAGCGGCCTGCAAGAAAAGCATGTCGTCTGCCAAACTCTCGGCATACGCGCCAAACCACAATCCGAAAGAGCTGGGCATAGCCACTTGCAGATGAGTGTATCCTGGCATCAACACCTGCTTATACTGATTGCTTTTCTGCAAGAGTTCATCAAAAAGTACCTTTACCAGTTCGGCTATATCTTTGATTTGCTGTCGGGTAAAGAGCTTCAGGTCTACCAATACCTGATCGTTGCGCGAGCGTCCGCTATGTATTTTCTTGCCCATATCGCCCAACTTTCGGGTCAACATGAGTTCTACCTGCGAGTGAACATCCTCCACTCCCTCTTCAATCACAAACTCGCCACGCTCACACACGGCATAGATATTCTTCAGCTCCACTAACAGTTGGTCCAATTCGGCTTTCTCCAGTAGTCCGATAGACTGTAGCATGGTAATGTGCGCCATAGAGCCTAACACATCATACTTGGCCAGATACATGTCCATCTCACGGTCTCTGCCTACCGTAAAGCGTTCAATCTCTTTATTAACCTCAAAGTTTTTTTCCCAAAGTTTATTTGACATAGCCACAAAAGTATTAAGAATGAAGCATTGAAAACCATGCTGTTTCATGCTTTTCAATGCCAAACAGGTGTGTAGAAGGTATATTTTGCTTAAAGCACATTATAAGGAAGCATGGCCAGCATATCGGCAATCTTGTCGATACCGTCTTTCAGCTTGCCGCCTACCATAGGCTTCAAGAAGATAGGTATGTCTGCTTTTACAGTCAATCTCATCTTGCATGTATAGGCCGTTACAGGCAGCAACTGTATCCACAGCGTTACAGGTACCGGTGAATTGTCTGCCTCCAACTTGATGCACTTCGGCTCTTCGCGCTCTATGATACGCAAAGTTACGTTGCCCACAGGCGAAACATTCACAGACACGCTGTCTGCATCAAAGGCAAGGTCTTTGATTTGGTCTACCGGCAACTTCTGTTTCATCTCGTCGGCATTGGGAATGTTGGCCATATTGGCTTGCAACATGTCTTTTATCTTGCCCACGTTGTTAAGGTTGCTCAATGTCTCGTACACTTTTGTCTGCATGCAGGGTATCTGCTTGATACCACTTTCGTATTTACTCATAAACAGTTATAATCTGATGATAATGTAATGTAGACAACCGCCTATGGTTGCATGAGCTGCCTGACACGAGGCATTCAACAGCAGCCATAGGCGGTTTATTGTCTATCAGTGATAGAATTTTATGTGAATCAAAATATTTTAATTTCCTTGCTTTTGTGCTTATCCGTTCCAATGAGCAGGGTCTTTGCGCCACTCGTGCAGCACTTCCACATCGCTCTCTGCAATGTAGCCTGTTTCCAATGCCTCTGCCACTACATGCTCATAGTCGGTCAATGTAATCAGCTTGACATGAGCATCGTCAAAAGCTTTCTTGGCCACAGGGAATCCATAAGTATAAGAAGCCACCATGCCTATTACCTCACATCCGTCTCTGCGGATAGCATCTACGGCTTTCAGACTGCTGCCACCGGTAGAGATAAGGTCTTCTATTACAACTACCTTCATGCCGGGACGAAGCTCGCCTTCAATAAGATTCTCAAGTCCGTGGTCCTTTGGTTTGCTTCTCACATACACAAAAGGCAGGTTCAGCGCATCGGCTACGAGTGCTCCTTGGGGTATGGCACCTGTGGCAACGCCAGCTATAGCCTCTACCTCCGGGAAGTTTTCAAGCACTGCGTGTACAATTTCCAGTTTTACATAATTGCGCAGCTCTGGATAAGACAAGGTCTTTCTGTTGTCGCAATAGAATGGAGACTTCCAACCTGAAGCCCATGTAAACGGATTGTTTGGCTGTAACTTGATAGCCTTAATCTTCAATAGTTTTGATGCAAAAGCTTTCTTTAAATTGTCCATAGTGGTAATTTATTACATTATATTGTTTGCAAAGTTACTATCTTTCAATCAGTAATCAAAATAAAATCAGTGCTTTTTATGGCTTCACCGCTCAGTTATGGGCTGTGGGTGCCACGGGTTGTGGAGCTACCATAGAACGTATATAGACATCGCGCTGCGGGAACGGTATCTCTATATTGTGCGCATTGAGGGTGTTGTAGATAGCTTCCTTTACCTTTCCTGTCATTCCAAACTTCTCTTCTACCAGCACCCAATAGGTTACAAACAGATTGACGCTATTGTCGCCAAACTCGTCAAATACCACACTGATAGGCTTCTTGGTGTGTATGATGTCTCTGCCCTCGGCATTTTTGGTTTCCAAAGACTTCACGGCAGCTATGAGCATCTCTCTTACTTGCTCTACATTGGCCCCATAGGCTATGCCTACCGGCACCTTTACCATCTCATAAGAGTGGTTCTTGGTGATATTCTTGAAATTCTTGTTAAACAGCGAACTGTTGAGAAATGCTATCACACAACCGTCTGCCGTTACTATTTGTGTAGACTGATAGGTAATGCTCTCTACCTTGCCCCGTATGCCATCGCACTCTATGAAGTCGCCTACGCGCACACGGCCTGTCATCAGCGAGATGCCATAGAAGAAGTTTTCCAGCAGGTCTTTCATGGCAAAACCGACACCGGTTGCCAAACCTGCCGAGATAACAGAGATGGCAGTAGACGGTATTTTGAGCATCTTGATAGAGATGATAAAGTAAAGTCCCCACACGCAGATGGCAATAATATTGTTGGCCAGCGTAAAGTTGGGCTTTCCGTTTACCATCACCTTAGGCTTGCGATACTTGTGGTAAAGAGCCTTTATCAAGTAGTTGAGGTAGCGGAACAGGAAGAACATGGACGTTACTGCCACCATCTTGCTGACAGACAGCTGTACTATGTCCGGTATATTGATAAAGTTTGCAAAGAAAATAGTAAATACCGTAGCGGAAAGGTCGAACACATTAGACGCCCACCAGATTGACAACATGACCGAGAACACTGCCATAACGGGTACTAAAGCCATCGACACGAAGTCGTAAAACCAAGTTACGTTGATGTGCTCGGCATGATTAGTATAGACTATTGTCATTTTCTTTACAGCTTGCTTCAAGGCCCCGCTCTTGCCATCGGCAGGTTTTGCCTCATGCGCCTGTACCGCTACCGCATCTTTAGCTTGAGCTATACGCTTGTTGAGCACTTTATATTCATAGACAGCCAACAGGTCGTAAAAACAGGTAATGGTCTGTATGCAGCTCAGCTGGAACATCCACCAGATAAGTATCTGAACGGCCAGTAAGGTATAGCCGTACCAAGCTGCACCGGTAGAAAACACCATGATGAGCAGCGATATCCAAGTGTAGAAAATATCGTAACGGGGAATATTGTCGTTGTGGCGGGTAATGACATTCCATTGCCACAGAGTAAAGAGCAGCAAAACCGGAGGAAACACCAGTTGCACAATGTTGTTGGGAATAAACACTATACGGAAACTTATCACCAAAAACGACATGAGCATAACAGGCGAATAGATGCGGAAGCCGCTCTTGATCTGGTCGCCCGGCAAGCGAACCAGCAGCGACACGAAGATGACCACCAGCAGCCATGCATACTCAATGAGCAACTGCGATGCCATCAAGAAGAAGTTGTGATACATAAAGGTGCGTGCCACCATTACCGATACGGCAAAGATTATCATGGCGGCAGCCAAGATAAGGCATACCTTCTTCTTCATAAACTCTTCGGTACGAAAGCGCTTGGGCACTAACCATCTTACCAACACATTGCTCAGCAGGGCTGCCAATACGATATAAAACAGGATAAACAAACACAGACCTATTACAATAGGACCACGCCATTGGGAATGCACTGTGCGCTCCTTGCCCGATGATGTGCGCAACGTCTCTACCTTGTATTTGTCGCTGAAGTCGGCTTTGGCGTCATGATAAGACATAGGCAGCTTGGCCAACGTCTCAAAATAAGAGTCGTCGCCATTGACAAATATGCTGTGCTGTATGGCCTCGTAACGCTTGATGGCATAGTCGTTGACCTTTTTGAGCTTCTTGGCCACCATCTTATAGTGCTGGTTGTCACGCTCTATATTGTCGCGCATCTTTATCAAGTTGTTGCGCAAAGCCACCGCATAGGTCAAACAAGCCTGTCTGTCAGCTTGTCCCTGCAACGACAGGAGGAAAGGCTGCTGCTTTCTGTCCCTACGGTCCATCGGTACGGGTTTCACCATCTTCATCTCTTTGCCCTCCATCTTTATCTTGAGCGAAGGGGGCAACGACATCAGCGACTCTATCAGTGAGTTGTAGCGGTTAATCTCTGTGTCAATACGCTTGAGCACCGCATCATAGGGCATGCGGCGCTTGCTGAACTCCTTGTACTGCTCTGTGGCCTCATGACAGGCATAAGTCATGTCAAACGTAAAGTCTTGTTTCTGAGAGTAAAGCATCAGAGCTACCTGGTCGCTTCGCTGCATAAGGCTGATCATTTGGCGGTGTTGCAGCTCGTTGCGCTGGTTGTAACGCGCTATATTCTGGCGCTGCTCGCGATACGACTTTTCGAGTTCGGCACACAGCACCGACAGCGTAGACGACAGGTTGCTTTCCTTCAGCACTGCCAGCGAAGGCAGACTGACCAGTAAAGCCAGTAGAATAAGAAGGGTTTTCTTCATATTTTTATTTCCAAGTTAGATTGTTTCGTTTGTTAACACTGGTGCTTTTAGTGCACACATACATTCCTTTTCAAAGGACAGAAAGTAGCTTGTTATACCTGTCTGGCAAACTATCTCTGCACAGGTTATAATATATAACAAGTGCAAAGGTAGCCCAAAAACATAGCATATCAAAATATAAGCGGCAAATATTGTGTATTTATTTTATCTAAAATACATTTTTCTATTGTTTTTGTAAGAACCCCTTTCTGAAAATGCTATGGGCATGTTGGTCTGTTGCCAACATGCCCATACATACTAAAAGGACTTTCAGAAATTGATTTTTGCGTTTGCTTGTATCCCTACAAGCTTTTCTTTATTATTAATTGTGAGTAATGAACAGCTGCTAATCACAGTCAGCTTATTTCTTTGTTATCCTAAACTATTCTCTTACCCTAAACCATATCTTTATGTAATCTCCCTGCTGCCCTGTAAAGGGCCAGCAGAGATTGACAACTACCGTTGTATTATCGATGGATGAAAATCGATATTGTTGTTTTCAACTTTCAACGCTGCAAAATTATAAATCATTTGTCAATTAAAGTGTTATTTATCGTTCAAGTTGTATAAAAAAATATTCAAATCGCCTCTTTTCACAATATTCGTACCTCCATTAACGATTGGTTAAAATACCCATTTTTCTCAAATCCGCTTACTTTTTTCCATACATTTCAATTTCTTGAATTTAAATACTTAAATGCCGTTTTATGGCAGCGACCATATTATATAAATACAGTAATAGTAAACATTCGCACACATTTAGAAGTTACATTTAATCATATTACACGCCAAAAGCAGTGCAATTAGCTACCGATTGCACTGCAATTGATAACCGATAGCTATGCAAACGGCATTCAATTGCAGTGCTTTTGAATGCCGTTTGCACTGCTCTTGGAAATGGACCTGTTTTTCTGCTGTTATAGCAACATGCTGTTATATATAAGTAAAATGCAATATGCACACTGACGAGCAGAGCTTCTGCCTCTTCAAACCTATGTAGGCGTATCACTGCTGAATGCATATAGAATACGGATAACTGCCATACGGTTTTCCCTATCCTGCAAAAACAAGTCATTGCTGAATCATTATTGGACATTGGACCAAAAAATCCAACAAACGTTAAAAAACGAGACAAAAACGCATTTTCTTGTCTATTAATTTGGAAGTAATGTGATATTGCAATACATTTGCAGTGTACTACAACAGTGGTACACTAAAACACGAGAAAAAGAAATGCTGACAAAGGCGGTCTGTCAACCAAAAAGCAAAACCACTAAATAATGAACACAACAACAAGGAAAACAATATTAGCAAGCGACAGACCGCTGTCGGCATCTCTTTTACACACAATATCAGTAACACATTAAACATTACAATTATGGAAATCATTATTACAGCCGCCACCATCATGGCCATGTATCTTAACACTACTGCCAACAGCAGATCGTCTTTTGCCTACAATGCAGACATTGAAAACAATCAGGTAAAGACCATGTATGTGATGAACGACAACCACGGCACGCTCTCCAACAGGCTCCAATACCATTATGAGTATGATGAATTGGGCAGACTCAAGAGCCGCATCACACTGCGTGCCAATGCCTTTAGCAATCAAAACATGCCCACTGAGCGTCTCGACTATCAATACGATACAGAGGGCTACACCCTCACACGCAGCACATGGAACAGGCAGAAGCAATGTTTCAACCGTCCCGAAAGCCGCATCTGCTACCGACAAGCCACGCCACAAGTCATGTCGGTGCTCAGCTATCAGCTCGACAAAAAGTCAAACAGCATGCTGATGACAGACCAGATGCTGGCCATGAACGGCAGATCCGACAATTGGGTCAATAACGGATAAAAAAGAAGTAAGCCTTCTTAGAGGAAACAGCTGGCGGAAGCCGCTTCACAACACTACTGCAATCCCTTAACAACAACAAAGCAAATGATACAAATCAGCCATCTCGACTACAAATATATGGGCGCAAAAAGCCATGTATTCAATGACTTCGACCTTACCCTGAGCAACAACAATATCTATGGACTACTGGGCAAGAACGGCATGGGAAAATCTACCCTGCTCTACCTCATGTGCGGTCTGCTACGCCCCGAACGGGGCACCATCACCATTGACGACTATGATGTAAAGCAGCACAACCCCGAACTGCTGAGCAAACTGTTCTTCGTTCCCGAAGAGTTTGAACTTCTGCCTGTCTCTCTGAAGGAATACATCAAGGTCAACAGAGACTTCTATCCCCACTTTAGCATGGACATATTGAAGCAGTGTCTCAATGACTTTGGCCTACCCTTGGACGTGCATCTCAAAGAGCTTTCCATGGGACAGAAAAAGAAAGTCTACATGAGCTTTGCCTTGGCCACCAACACTCAATACCTGTTGATGGACGAACCGACCAACGGTCTCGACATTCCTTCCAAGAGTGAGTTCCGCAAAATCATTGCCAGAAACATGTCAGACGAGCGCACTTTGATTATATCCACCCACCAGGTACATGATGTGGAGTCGCTGCTCGACCATATTCTGATACTGGATCACTCGCACATGCTGCTCAATGCTTCAGTAGCCGACATCTGCGAGCAATACACTTTTGAGTTCCGCACGGTCAACCAGATGGACGACAGCGTCATTTACAGCGAACCGTCGCTGCAAGGCAACGCCGTGATAGCGCACAAAACATCGCCCGGCAAAGAAACAACACTCAACATGGAGCTGCTGTTCAATGCCGTAACCAATGGCATCATCAAGTAAAAATACACCCTTAACAATACACGAAAGTATGAAAATTTTTGATATAGACCGTTTCGGCAAGTTGTTTTGCTGGCACTGGCAAGCTTCTAAAAAGCAATATCTTGTGTACACCATTCTGTGCACCATAGCTTTTTTCTTACCCATGCTGCTCACTGTTCTTCCCCGTCTCAAGGACAATCCGAACTATGTTGAAGGTGCATTGACAACTACCTTTGTCTTTGAGCACATAGCCTTCATGGCCATGATTGTGGTCAATGGTGCCATGATACAGAAGAACTTGAGAACCAAGCAACAGCGTATCGTATTCAAGATGCTGCCCGCCACCGACTTTGAAAAGTTCATCATGCGCTATCTTCACGTAACAGTGGGCATGCTGGCAGCTACTTTGCTGGGCTTTGTTTTGGCCGACTTACTGCAAATGCTCATCTGTAAAATGGCTTACGGACAGGTGCTTGCGTGCGGTACCTCAGAACTTTGGGATGCCATAAACAATTTAATTGACTTCAGCATAGGCAACCAGAAAGCTGTCAGCAGTGCCACATTCGCCATTACTTTTCTGCTGATGATTCACTCATTCTACATGTTGGGAGGTGCATTTTTCCGCAAACAGCCAGTCGTATTCACCTCTCTTCTACTGATGTTTTTGTGTATTCTTCACTTGCAGGTAATCATCTCAATCGACAAATACGACATCATAGCCCTCTCTGCCGTGCAGATGCAGACCGTGTTAAGCGTAATTATAGTCATTCAGTTAGCAGTAACAGCCGTGTGCTATTGGCTCACCTATCTGCTGTTCAAGCGCATGCAGGTCATCAACAACAAATGGATTAACTTATGATTTTCAGCAACGACAAAGCCATCTACATACAAATAGCCGACCGACTCTGCGATGAGATACTCACAGACAAGTACAAGGAAGACGAGCGCATACCCAGTGTGAGGGAGTATGCCGTGCTTCTTGAAGTCAACAACAATACCACTGTGAAAGCTTATGACCAGTTGGCACAGTCCGGCATCATCTATAACAAGCGAGGATTAGGCTACTTTGTATCCGCAGGTGCCAAAGAGCAAATACTTAAAGAGCGCAGAAGCATATTCATGAAGCAGCGCTTACCTGATTTGTTTCGCGACATGCAGATGCTCGATATCAGCTTTACCGAGATAGAAGCGGCATGGAAGCAGTATCTGGAAAGTAATCAATAGCATTACCGTATATACTCTCTTGACAAGCAAAGGCAAGACTTGTGTCGGTGGACACAGGGCTTGCCTTTACACATTCAATAGCCAAGGAGGTGTTCAAGACTAAACATATACATGCACATGGATGATTCACAAGAATCAGTTAACGTGCTTTTTCCTTATAAAAGCGATACACTCATCCAGCATCTTGACACGGGCCAACTTCATAATGCCTGCATACAACACGGCAGCCAGCACGATACGGACACCCAACAGCAGCCAAAGATTGGCAAGAGACCGGGTCAACCAATAGACCACCAACATCACAGCGGCAGCTGAAAGCATAAAGGGGCACAGGTCTTTCAGCGTATCCAGCAGGCTGATACGGGTAAGCTTGTAAAGGCAATGCTGCCAAACCGCCAAGAAAGCAATATAAAACAAGGTGTAAGCCACTACCATTGTGTTGATGCCATAGTGTGCAAACATGATGACAAGGGCAATCTGCAACACTATCTGAACAATGTTGCACCGCAGATAGATGTCGCTTCTGCCACGGCTAATCATCAGGTTTTGATACATGGTATAGAAGGGAAGGAAAGCTCCACTCACACAAAGCACCCTCAGCAAGGGCACACAGTGTATCCACCGCTCATGGATGGTAACCAGTATAAACTCGCGGGACACCATGCCAAGTCCAAACATTGCGGGGAAAGACAGAAAGGCAGTAAAGCGCATCATCTTGCGAAACACACGGCGCTCGCGCTCTTTATCGTCATTGATTTCAGCCAACATAGGCTGCGCTACCTGCCCGACGGTGCCCGACAGGAGTGAAGAGGCCATCGTGTTCCACTTGTATGCCTGAGTGAAATTGCCCACCACATGAATGGGAAAGAGACGTCCGAAGATAAAGGTCAGTATATTGTTGCTCACGGTATTGATGATCATGGTGAACAAAAGCTTTACACTGAAGCGGAACATGCGCTTTACGGGTCTGAAATCGATATGCAGTGATGGGCGCCAAGGGGTGTAATAATAGCGCCCTATGTTCAATACCGTGATGTAAACCACCTGTTGCCAGGCTATGCTCCAATAGGCCTTGCCCCGAAAAGCCAACACAATGCCTGTAATGCCCGATAGCAGCAATGCCACGACACCTATGACTGTAACTTGCTTGACCATCATATTCTTAAACATATAGGCACTGTGTGCTATGCCGAACGATGAGATAACGAAAGCCAAGAACACAAAGCGCGACAGCTCTACAAGGGCCGACTGGCGAAAGTAAAGGGCTATCAGTGGGGCTGAGAAGAACAAGATGACATAGATGGTGATGCTGGTCAGGATGTTAAACCAAAAGACACTGTTGTAGTCGTTGGCGGTAGGCTGCCGCATATTGGTCAGTGCCTGTGTAAAGCCACAGCTCTGCAAGTTGCCCGCTATGGTAGTAAAAATGGTCAAGACACCCACCAAGCCGTAATCGGCCGGCGAGAGCAAGCGTGCCAAATAGATGCCAAACAGGAGGTTCAATATCTGTGTAGTGGTATTGTTGAACATGCTCCAAAGTAGTCCTTTGGCAGTTTTTTCCTTCAAAGAGTCCATTTCCTTTATTTCTATAACCTTGTATTATGTGTTTCTTCTACTTCTTTTTCAACCTTGGCGGCACACTTGCCGCTTGCCATGTACTACGCCTTCAGGTCGCTTACTAACAGATGGTAACGCGCTTCATAGGCGGTTTGCATCTGCCGCAAACCAAAGCGTTGCTCTGCAAAGCACTGTGCCTCACGCCCCAAAGCGTGGCTATCGGCAGTGGGCATCAGCTTGGTAAAGAGTTGCAAGTAATGGTCTATGCTGTTGTTTTCCACCTTCAGACACCAATTTTTGGGCAGTGTCTCGCGCAGTCCGGGCGCATCATTGATAATGGTTGGCGTGGCAGCCATGCCTGCTTCGATAGCCATGAGAGGCAGTCCTTCAAAAAG
This sequence comes from uncultured Prevotella sp., assembly GCA_937907705.1. Lineage (GTDB taxonomy): Bacteria > Bacteroidota > Bacteroidia > Bacteroidales > Bacteroidaceae > Prevotella. The sequence continues at coordinate 74,008 of CALCVP010000083.1, forward strand.
TGAGGGCATAAACAGATAGTCGAAGCTGCCCAAATAGGCAGATATACCATAGAGCGGACCGCTGAGCGTAACCGTAGGCAAGCCACTTAATTCACGCTCTACGAGGGTTTGCTCCTCGCCCGAACCAAAGAGATAGAAACGGTAGCGAGAGTTATGGGCCAACCGCTTGATAACCTCTACCAACACCGTGATGCCTTTTTGGGCAGAATACCGCCCTGCAAACAATATGTTGGTCTTGTCCTTTGCCAGTCCTGCATAAGGCTTCTGTGCCACCTGCTCCACCCCATTGTAAATGATAGGGGGCTGCTCGCCGTAGACTTTCTGATAGCATTGGCGGGTCGATTCGGATATGGCCACATTGCAATGGTGCTGCTGAAAGAAGGCTTCCACACGTCTGCCTGTAGCCTGCATGCCTGTCCACAACCGGGTGTTGTGTATCGTGCGCACCACACGACAGCGCTTCAGCAACCACGGAAAGAGGCGGAAGAAGGTGTAGACACCCAAATCGGGCATCTCTGTATGGGTGTGTATCACCTGCGGCCGATGGCGCAAGAACAGAAAGATAAACCACAAGGGAAAGGTGAGTGCCGCCAACCGCTCAAACAGATAGTGGAAATGCACATCTGGAACCATGCCCCGATGGTAAGTTATATCATGCTGACGCAACTCTGACAAGAACCGGGCTGTAAACGGACCATGGGCACGCAACAGTTCTACTACATGGTATTCGATGTCTGGAGAAGCCGAATGGGCTATGTTGAGAGCCACACGCTCGGCACCGCCTACATCAAAGTGGGATATGATATGGAATACTTTTATCATTATATTGGCAATGGGTATAGTAGCAATATCTTGCAAATTTAGCAATAATGTGGCTTTATTCAAAATAATTGAATTATTTTTGCACCACTTTAAAGCATTGAAACTTTACACCCATAGCAATGAAACAAATAACAGACATTAAGGAATTAAGACAAATACAAATAGCCATTCTGGACGAGATAGACCGCTTCTGCACGGCCCATGGTATCACTTATTTTCTGTCAAGCGGCACCTTGATAGGAGCTGTCAGACACAAAGGCTACATTCCTTGGGACGATGACATAGACCTATACATGCCGCGGCAGGACTATGAACGCTTCTTGCGTGAGTATCACGACTGTAAAAACGTGTATAGAATAATGTCGCCCGACACGGACAAGAACTACTGTTATACCTTTGCCAAAATGGTCAACACCCGCACACGACTGGTGGAAACAGAAACGAAAGGCTATGAAATAGGTGTGTTTGTAGACCTGTTTCCCATTGACTATGTTACCGACAATATGGCAGAACGCAGGCGTATCTTCAAATACAAGCGCCTGCTTTACAAAATCCGCAGATGCAAATTGTCGCACGAAAACTACCTTGCCTCGCGCTTGGCTTACCTCTGCTATAAATACCTGCCTGTACCCTTGTCTGCCATCAACAGCATTATCAGGCGCATGACCGTCAGGCGTGAGCCTACCCAAACGGTGTGCAACATGAGCGAATCGGGACCAAGCATCAAGGGATGTTTTGCTGCCAAAGACATTGCTTCATCGGTAGACATACTCTTTGAGGGCAAATACTACAAGACCATGGTGGGCTATAAAGACTATCTGAGCCACACCTATGGCAACTACATGCAGCTGCCACCGGTAGAGCAGCGCGTAACCCACAGCTTTGAAGCATACTGGTTGTAATGCATATCACAAGTACTTCATTATCAATATATTACAAACATTATTCCAATAGCTATGCAATCGCCTTGCAAAAGCATAGCTATTGGTTCACGATTGCACTGCTATTGGCTGCCGAAAGCAGTGCAATCGGAAAGCAAAAGCTATGCTCTTGGAAAACGGCAAGGTTTCTCAAAGAAAACAGCAGCAGCAAAGCGCAGGTTTCATCTCCTGCAAACCATGCTGCCATACCAATAAAAAACACCCGCAAAGGGGCTTTGTTGCCGCTTTGCGGGTGCTTTGGTTGTTATGTATCAAGTGCTATACTGTCTTGCTACAAAGTAGAATTGGCCAATGGAGCAGCCTGTGTATAAGTGCGTGCACCTAACTCTTTGTCGAGCATGTACAAGCCGTAACCGTTGTCTTTTATCATCCTCAAGTTGTCGATAATGGTCTGAGCGTTCTCTTCTTCCTCTACCTGCTCGTCTACAAACCATTTGAGCATGCTCTGTGTAGCAAAGTCATTTGCCTCATGAGTCAATGCATAAAGCTTGTTGATCAATGATGTTATGTGCTGCTCATGCTTCAATGTAGCCTCATATACGTCAAGCACGTCTTTCCACTCGGTAGGAACAGCATTGACAGGCTTTAGCTCTACGCGGCCGTTGCGCTGGTTGATATAGTTGAAAAGTATCTTGGCATGGTCTTGCTCCTCTTTGAACTGCACCTCAAACCATGATGCCATACCTGGCTGACCGATGTGATGGCAATAAGCAGCCATTGACAAATAAAGGTAAGCTGACCACATCTCTTCATTAATCTGCTCGTTCAGAGCCTGCTCTATTCTTTCGTTTAACATAGTGATTTGTATTTTTAGTAAATGATTAAATGTTTTCTGTTTTCTTGATATGCAAACATCATGCCAAAAGGCCATTGTAGTTTCTTGTTGTTAACTATTTTTTACGTATCAAGGTAAGTCCGTCACGCAGTGGCAGAATAACCTTCTCCACGCGCTCGTCATGCGCCACGAAATCATTGAAGTGCTCTATGCCCACAGTCTGACGGTCTGAAGCCTTCGGTGTCTCCAGCACATGACCGTCCCAAAGGGTGTTGTCTGCCAGAATAAAGCCACCGGGGCGAAGCACCGAAAGCGTCATTTCGTAGGTCTCAGGATAGGTGCGCTTGTCGCCGTCTATAAAGGCCATGTCAAACTGTATGCCCAACTTGGGAGCCTCAACATTGGCATCGCCAATGACAAAACGTATCTTGTCTGCCACAGCAGAGCCTTCTATCCAAGGGCGGGTAAAGTCTTCCTGCTCATCATTAATCTCATAGGTGTACACCATTCCACCCTCTTCAAGACCCTCTGCCATGCAGATGGCGCTGTAACCGCTGAAAGTTCCCACCTCAAGTATGTTCTTAGGGCGTATCATGCGTACCAACATCTTGAGCAATCTGCCCTGCAAATGGCCGCTGGCCATGCGCCCTCTTAGCAGATGAACATTCGTGGCACGCCACAATCTGTACAGATAATCGCCCTCAGGGTCTATATGGTCCAAGATATACTGGTCTAATTCTGTATCCACGTATCGCAGTCTTAAAAAGGTAATACAATCAATGCTGGGCTTTCCATACAAGGGCATCAACAGCCAAACGGTAAGAATCCAGTCCGAAACCACATATCACACCCATACACGCACACGAAATCATGGAGCGATGACGGAACTCTTCACGCTGATGAACGTTAGAGATATGCACCTCTATAACAGGCGTCTTCAGCGCACGGATGCAGTCTTGCAGTGCCACGCTGGTATGGGTGTAGGCCCCTGCATTGAGCACAATGCCGTCATAGCTGAAGCCTACCTCCTGCATCTTGTCTATCATCAGCCCTTCTACATTGCTCTGACAGTACTCCAACTCCACATTAGGAAACTGCTCACGAAGCTGAGGCAGGTAGCTGTCAAACGAGCTGCTGCCGTAAATGCCCGGCTCTCTTACACCCAAAAGGTTCAGATTAGGACCGTTAAGAATAAGTATTTTCATAATCAAATTAATTTTAATAACTTTGCAGAAGCACTGCTTCCGCACTGAACTTTCAAGTTCTCCGCACCGCAAAAAGGGTGAACATACAAGGCAGAAGCACGCTGCCATACGTTGCAAAAGTAACAATAAATGATGGAAAAAGAAAGCAAAAGCACATTTAATATAGTAAAGAAGTATCAGCAATACATGAAACTGGAGCGCAACTTTACGCAAAATACGCTCAATGCTTACGTACAAGACCTGCAAAAATTGCTACATTTCCTGCGTTCAGAACAGATAAACCCCTTGGAGGTAAAACTCGAAACGCTGCGCACCTTTGCCGCTTCGCTGCACGACATAGGCATCGGACCGCGCTCGCAATGCCGCATACTGAGTGGCGTGCGCACCTTTTATAAGTATCTGCAACTGGAAGGTTACATCAAGGATGACCCCTCAGAACTGCTTGAATCGCCCAAACTGGGCGACCATCTTCCTGAAGTGCTCACCACAGAAGAGGTGGACAGGCTCGAAGCGGCCATTGACCTCAGCAAGTGGGAGGGACAACGCAACCGCACCATTATAGAGATATTGTTCAGCTGCGGACTACGTGTCAGCGAGCTGACCACACTGAAAATGTCTGACCTTTACCTGGAAGACGGCTTCATAAAAGTGCATGGCAAGGGGCGCAAAGAGCGGTTAGTGCCTATCTCGCAAAGTGCAATAAAGCAACTGAACTATTGGTTCATAGACCGCAACTTGATGAACATAAAGCCCGGCGAGGAAGATTATGTGTTCCTGAACCGCCGCGGTGCACACCTCACACGCACCATGATTCTTATCATGATCAAGCGATTGGGGGCAGAAGCAGGCATCAACAAGACCATCAGTCCGCACACCTTGCGCCACAGTTTTGCCACAGCCATGCTTGAAGGCGGGGCAGACCTCAGAGCCATACAAGTGATGTTGGGTCACGAAAGCATTGACACCACAGAGATTTACACGCATATTGATACCCATACGCTGCGCGAAGAGATACTGGAACATCACCCACGAAACCAGAAACAGCAAGAAACAAGAAATAAGGACCAGAGAGACAACACTACCTTTGAATAAGATAGGCGGCGCTTCGGAAATGAAAATAAAACGCCGTTTCACTTTGTTTTATTTTGCATTTCACTCAACTTGCACTACCTTTGTCCCTATACAAAGCGGCAATACATCACAAAACCCATAAATAGAAACATTATGCAAGCAATAATATTGGCGGCTGGCATGGGCCGCAGACTCGGTGAATACACAGAAAACAATACCAAATGCATGGTAGAAGTGAATGGTGTGAAACTCATAGACCGCCTCTTGGGGCAACTCGCTACATTGCAACTGAACCGCATTGTCATCGTGGTAGGCTACAAAGGGCAACAACTCAAAGAGTATATAAACGCCAACTACCAAGGAAAACTCAACATAGAGTTTGTGGATAACCCTGTTTACGACAAGACAAACAACATCTACTCGCTGTCATTGGCAAAGAAACAGCTGCTTGAAGACGACACGCTGCTGATAGAATCAGACCTTATCTTCTCTGACAAACTGTTCCACATGATTGTCAACAACCCTTTTCCCAACCTCGCACTCGTGGCAAAATACGAGTCATGGATGGACGGAACAATGGTTACTATCGACAAAGACAACAACATAGTCAACTTTGTGCCCAAGCAAGCGTTTAGCTATGACGACATCGACATGTACTACAAGACGGTCAATATCTATAAGTTCAGCCGTGAGTTCTCGTGTCATAAGTATGTTCCTTTTCTCGATGCGTACTGCACTGCCTTGGGAAACAATGAATATTATGAACAAGTGTTGAGAGTCATTACGCTGCTCGACAATGCCAACCTCAAGGCTCTGCCCATCGGAAACGAGAAGTGGTATGAAATAGATGATGTGCAAGACCTTGACATTGCCGAAACTATCTTTGCACAAGGAGATGAAATGTTGCACCGGTTTAACTACCGGTATGGAGGGCATTGGCGCTTTCCAAAGATGCTCGACTTCTGCTATTTGGTCAATCCTTACTTCCCTACGCCACGCATGAAGGCTGAACTAAAGGCCAACTTCGACACCTTGATGACTGAATATCCGTCGGGCATGTATGTCAACTCGCTATTGGCAGGCAAGTATTTCGGTGTGAAACAAAAGTTTATCGTGGTGGGAAACGGTGCCGCAGAGCTTATCAAGAGCCTCATGGAGCACTGTCAAGGCTACACGGGAGTGGTCTATCCCACCTTTGAAGAGTATCCACACAGACTGCCAAAAGAGCGCATTGTAAGCTTTGTTCCACAAAACGATAACCTCGGTTACACCGCCGCCGACTTGAAAGACTTCTTTGCCAACAAGCAGATTGATACGCTATTGCTGATTAATCCAGACAATCCATCGGGCAATTTCATACCTGTCCAGGATGTAATAGACTTGTGCCAGTGGTGCCAACAGCACCATATAAGGTTAGTGGTAGACGAGTCGTTTGTTGACTTTAGCGAGAACTTCGAGCGCAACTCTTTGCTACACAACCAGATCTTGACCAGCTATCCCAATCTCGTTGTGGTGAAAAGCATCAGCAAATCTTATGGTGTACCAGGCTTGAGACTGGGAATCTTGGCGTCAGCTGATGAGCAACTGATAGCATACATCAAGAAAAACATAGCCATTTGGAATATCAACTCGTTTGGTGAATACTACATGCAGATATTCAATAAATACCAAAACGATTACCGAAAGGCCTGTTATCAGTTTATAGCAGAGCGCGACCGCTTTGGCAAATTGCTTGCAGAAATACCTTATCTGAGGGTTCTTCCGTCGCAAGCAAACTACTTCTGCTGCGAAATAACAAGCAAGTTTACCTCTCATGAGCTGTCTCTCATCTTGCTGGACCGCTTCAACATCATGATAAAAGACTGCGATTCAAAGACTGCCTTGAAGGGACGCAACTTCATTCGCGTATCAGTAAGAGACACACAAGACAACAACACGCTGATAGAAGCACTCAAAGAGCTGGACAAGCAGAAAGCTATCCAATAAAGGAACCATAGATATAGAGCATAGAAAAGGCACATTCCTCCAACTGAAGAATGTGCCTTTTTTATGTCATCAGACTGTTCATCCAACTTTAGCAATACGTGTCGAGGGCTATTGAAGTACAAAAGAATGGGCTATTTCACCTCCCATATATCATTTGTTTCCAGCAATTCGCTGAAATTATGATACTTCTTCTGCTGCTTTACCTCTTCTATCTGCTCATGAACAGCATCATTGTAGGTAGGTGCTTCCACGTCGCGGATTACTCCGAGGGCCACAGGAAAACCGTGTTCGTTGTCCATCATGGCCAATTTTAGCTGCAATGTATCGTCTTCGCAGTGTGCATCATGCACGAGAATGTCATCGAGTGTTACGCCATTTTCGCCAATCTTGACCACCTTTAGGCCGAAACCTTCCTGCACAAGGCCGTATTCATTGTTCTCGCCGAATACCAATGGCTGTCCATGACGCACGTAAATGGCATTTTTCTTGCGGCCGTCGGCCTTATAGATAGGGTCATAGGCACCGTTGTTAAAGATGACACAGTTCTGCAATATCTCGCAAACGGATGCCCCTTTGTGGTGATAGGCTGCCTTCAACACCTCTACCGTGCCTGGCGAGTCGGTAGCTACGGCACGGGCAAAGAAATGTCCGCGGGCACCAAAACACAACTCAGCGGGGCGGAACGGGTCTTCCACTGTGCCGTAAGGAGATGACTTGCTGACGAAGCCTCGTGGCGATGTAGGTGAGTATTGGCCCTTGGTAAGGCCATAGATACGGTTGTTCAGCAGTATCATGTTGAGGTCTATATTGCGGCGCATGGCATGAATAAAGTGGTTACCGCCTATGGCCAAGCCATCGCCGTCGCCACTAATCTGCCAAATGGTAAGGTCTGGATTGGCCACCTTTGCACCCGTAGCAATGGCTGCGGCGCGTCCATGTATGGTCTGCATAGCGTAAGTATTCACATAATAAGGCAAGCGGCTGGAGCATCCTATGCCTGAAATCACTGCCGTCTGATAAGGCGGTACGCCTATTTCTGCCATGGCTTTGTGCAGCGAAGCCAAAAAGAAATGGTCGCCACAACCGGGACACCAGCGTGGCTGTCCCTTCTTGTAATCTTGTGCTGTATATGTCATTGTTGATGTTTCTTAGTTTATTTGTTCTCCAATATCTTTTCCATGTTCTCCACCAATTCGGCAACCACGAAGGGTTGTCCTTTTACTTGGTTGAACTGGTAGGGCACAAAGCCATCCACCTTCATGCGGAGATAACCTGCAAATTGTCCGAGATTCTGCTCTGCCACCACTACTTTCTTGTAGCGTTTCAGCACCTCGGCGGTGTTGGCTGGCAATGGATTGATAAAGCTGAAATGAGCTTGTGCCACCTTGTGTCCTCTTGCTCTGAGCTCTTCCATTGCGGCATGAAGGTGCCCATAGGTACCTCCAAAGCCCACGACAAGCAGTTCTGCATCATCTGCATCGCCCTGTACCTCAACATTTGGTACCGGGATGCGTGCCACTTTCTCTGCTCTGAGGCGGCACATGCGGTCATGATTTTCAGGATTCGTAGAGATAGCGCCTGTTGTTCCATCCTTTTCAAGACCTCCAAGAATGTGTGTATAGCCTTCCGTTCCGGGTATAGCCCAATAGCGTGCCCCTGTTTCCGGGTCGCGTTCATAAGGTGTATAGTGGTCTTTTTGTGCCTCAGTAGCGTAGTGTGGGTGTATTTCGGGCAACTCGTTGATATTTGGTAGCTTCCATGCTGCTGAGCCGTTGGCCACGAAAGCATCTGTAAGCAGCACTACCGGAGTAAGATGTTCCAACGCCATCTTGGCGGCAGCATACACTGCATCGAAACAATCGGTAGGGCTGGTTGCGGCTATTACAGGCATGGGAGATTCGCCATTACGCCCATAGAGCACTTGAAGCAGGTCTGTCTGCTCGCTTTTGGTAGGAAGACCTGTGGAGGGTCCACCACGCTGCACATCGACAATAACCAGTGGAAGCTCGTCAATGACAGCCAAATTGATAGCCTCTGACTTCAAGCAAATACCCGGTCCTGAGGTGGAAGTGGCTGCCAATGCACCGGCAAACGAAGCTCCTATGGCACTGGCACAACCCGAAATCTCGTCTTCACACTGTACGGTGATAACGCCACACGACTTGTGCTTGGCCAACTCATGCAGCACATCAGTAGCCGGGGTGATAGGGTAAGAGCCTAAATAGAGCTGCAAGCCTGCACGCTCTGCTGCTGCTATCAGTCCGTAGGCAGTGGCCTTATTGCCGGTAATGTCCATATATCGACCCTTTATCTTGGTCTTGGACTCTATACGGTAGGTAGCCGGTACACTGGCATGTACGTTGTGTCCATAGTCATAGCCGGCATTCACCACCTTGATATTGTTTTCAGCAACAGCAGGTTTCTTGGCAAACTTCTCTCGCAGGAAGTTTGCCACAAGCTGCAAGTCGCGGTTAAACAGCCAGCATACCAAGCCCAATGCAAACATGTTGCGGCACTTGAGTATGCTCTTGTTGTCCATACCGCTGTCTTTCAGGCAAGCCTTTACCATCTGTGTGATAGGGCAAGCCACTACCCTGTCGGGGTCGATACCCAGTTCGCCCAAATAATCTTCAGTGGAAAATTCTGCCTTCTCCAGGTCTTTCTTGCCAAAGCTGTCTGTATCAATGATAATGGTTGCCTGTGGCTTGGCAAAACGGTATTGGGTCTTGAGGGCTGCCGCATTCATGGCGACCAGCACATCGCACTGGTCGCCTGGCGTGAACACCTTGCCTTGACCTATATGAACTTGAAAGCCCGACACACCTGTCAACGAGCCTTGCGGGGCGCGTATATCGGCCGGATAGTCGGGAAATGTAGATATACCGTTGCCGATAGTGGCCGATACTGTAGAGAAAATGTTACCTGCCAGCTGCATACCGTCGCCAGAGTCGCCGGAAAAGCGCACTACAACATGGTCCAGCTCTTTTACTTCCAATTCTTCTGCCATAAATAAAATTCTTTTTGGTCAGCCCGTAGGCTCTGTGTTTTTATACTTTCAACAGCCACAACAGGCTGTGCTGTCTGTGGCTATCATCATAATTGTTACCGGTTGTTTTTACTTTATCTGTATTGCAAATACATGGTTATACAGCAAAGGTCATTTGCCGGCTCTAACTCTCCATCATTGCAATACTTTATACATGCAAAGGTCGTAAAGTTTATTGATATAGCAAAATGTTTTGCTATAAATATTTTGTTTTTTGCTACAAAATAGCAGAATTTGCACTATTTAGGTTACAATTAATATATAATTACCGTGTAATTATTAACTAAACAGAACAGCAATACCACTGAACCTGACATTCTGTTGTGTGTGTGCGAACCACAAGTGAACATCTGATATTCTACACAAATGGTGTACAGAAGCACCTGTTATCATGATATAATACAATGCGTGATACACTAACAAGACGAGATATAAACCTACTGTGAGAAAGGCAAGAAAAAAGCTGTCATGCAAGAGCACTGCAATCGGCTTGCAAGAGCAGTGCTATCGGGAGCCAAGAGCACTGCAAACGGAATGTAATAACAATGCAATCAGAAGCCGATTGCACTGCTCTTGCAAATAACATCGACACCATGTGCCAACAAAAAAGCGATGCAGCATTGTTGTATAACAACACTACATCGCCCTGTACTTTCAAAACAGCTGCTGAAGACAGCTACTGCTGAGCCTGCTGAAGCATAGCGGTGCCCCACCGGTAGACCTCATCTATGATGGGCACAGCAAGCCCCCTGTTGTGTGCCAAGCGGTGAACAATGCCCAAGCCATAAGGAAAATCTTCGGTAAAATAACGGCTCTTGAAATCGGGTATATAGCCACCTTTCACCTTCAGCATAGGTGCCTTGATGCCTTGAAACGCCTTAATGGAGCAGAGCTTGTCGGTAAGCGACAAGGCATCATGACTCTCATAATAGTCAAGCACCGTAGGTATGCTGCCTTCTCTGACGGGCAATTTATGAAGCAAGAGCTGAAACTCGCGGTCCAAAGCCATATAAAGTGCCGATGCCTCTACGGTCCAATCCTCATAGAAGTAAGGGCGCTCGCCATACACCGTTCCCTCTTGCCACTTGCGCCACAGGGTGTAAAGACGCGACGGGTGCAGCAGAGGGTTGCTGTTGGTAAGGCTGGCTTCGTAATAGTTGGCCAGCAGTTCGGTAGGCGTTTTGAGCATCTGCTCTATCTGCCGGCGCACCTGCTCTTTCTGTTCGCACCGTTCTATCGCCACACTGACCGAGGCTTTATAGCCCAATAGGGACGCCTCTTGGCCGTAACTCACCAATCGCGAGATGAAGGGAACGCGCTGAAATCCAAACAGCGGCTGCGTCTGTGGCAGCTTGTCGATAGCTTGAAAGAAGAAACCTGTGCTCGACACGATGCTGCCTACCAATGTATCAGGGCGCAAGGCAGGGGCTATGCGGTCCAACTCGGCTGCTATGGCAAAGCCCGGCAAGCACAACAGCACCATGTCGGCATCTGCCAAAACCTCCTGTGGCTGGTCTGACACACACACCAACCGCCCTTGCAGCTTCTTGCCCTCAGGCGTATTGATAACCAAGGTGCGCCGCCAGCGCTCAGGACTACGGGTCAGCACACTCACACGATGACTGCTGGTGGCAGCCAAGAAGCCTGACACTACATGGCCTAAATTGCCACCTCCACATATACAAATGTTCATAGTTAAATCTGTATTCTAAAGAATTGGGGTTAAAACATTGCCTCGCTTCAAGGCTCATACAAGCGGTGCTGCCGTATAAACCGCTCCACCGCCGGAGGCACCAAATCGCCGATAGGCTGCCGATGCGCTATACGCTGGCGCACCATGGTGCTGCTGATGTTGATAAGCTGCGTATCAACCATGCGTACATGGGCAGGAAAGCATGACGGGTCAACAGGCGAACCGCTGCGCGGATAGACACATACAGCATAATGGTCGAGTATCTCTTGATAGGCATACCAGCGGTCAAAGCAAGCCCAATTGTCGGCACCTATCAGCAAGGTAAAGGCCCGGTCGGGATAATCGGCACTCATGTGTTGCAAGGTATGCCACATATAAGAAGGGCGAGGCATGCCAAACTCATAGTCTGAGGCTACCAATTGCTTCTCACCTGCCAAAGCCAGCTGCACCATGCGCAGCCTCAACGCATTGTCGAGCAAGCCCGACTGCTGCTTCAGAGGGTTCTGCGGCGATACCACAAACCACACTTCGTCCAGACCTGCCAGCTGCAACAGCTGGCGGCCCAAGCTGACATGACCCTTATGGATAGGATTAAACGAACCGCCAAAGATGCCTGTACGTATCATTGGCCTATAAACCGGCGGACGATGGAAAGGGCCTCTTGCTCGGCTTTCTCCAAATTGTCATTCACCACTACACGGTCAAACTTGGGAGCAAAAGTAAGTTCAAAAGCGGCACGGTCCAAGCGGTCTTCTATCACCTCAGGAGCATCGGTGCCACGGCTGGTCAGCCTATGGCGCAGCTCGTCAATAGAAGGTGGCTGTATGAACAGGCTCAAAGCCCTGTCGCCAAAGTACTGCTTGATGTTGCATCCGCCTTTTACATCCACGTCAAACACCACGTTTTCGCCCTTCTCCAACTGGTTTTCAACCTGCTGCTTCAACGTGCCGTAGAAGCGATCTTTATAAACTTCTTCATATTCAAGAAACTCATTGTTGGCTATGCGCTGGCGAAACTCGTCGGGTGAAAGGAAGAAATACTCCACGCCATTGCGCTCGGTGCCCCGCGGCGCACGGCTTGTGCATGATATACTAAATGCCAAATGCAACTCCTTATGCTGCATAAGCCAATTTATAATGGTACTCTTGCCAGTACCACTGGGAGCTGAAAAGATAATCAGTTTGCCTTTCATTGCTGCTAAAATTTTGGATAAAAGCACCCTGCAAAAGGGTACTACAATGGTAGAAAACAATAAAACATGCAGGTATCCCGCTGCAATTCGTCAACAACTGCATGCACCTGCGGCGGCGATAGCCCTTCCATATCGAGACTACAGCCTATAAAAAAGGCAGACACAGCCATGCCCTTACAGCTTGGATAGCCCTGTCTGCCAGTATTATTTAAAGCGCGTTAAGCACTTGTTCCTTGATTTGTTCCAGCTCGTCTTTCATCTTCACTACAATGTTTTGCATCTCAGCTTGGTTGCTCTTGCTGCCGGTAGTGTTGATTTCGCGCCCCATCTCCTGAGCGATAAAGCCGAGCTTCTTGCCCTGGCCGATACCGTCTTCCATGGTTTCACGGAAGTATTTCAAGTGATTGGCCAAGCGCTGCTTCTCTTCGTTAATGTCAAGTTTCTCGATATAATAGATAAGCTCCTGCTCCAAGCGGTTCTTGTCATACTCAATCTCAGGTATATTCTTGAGTCCGTCCACTATTCTTGCACGGATTTTCTCAACCCTTGACTTTTCAAAAGGTTCAATGCCGGCAAGCAGTTTGCCTATATTGTCAATCTTTTCTGTAAACTTGCGCTGCAAGGCAGCACCCTCTTGACGGCGGAAATCCATCAGCTTGTCAATGGCTTCCTGCACCGCCTGACGGGCTACAGCCCACTCCTCGTCGGAGAGTTCCTCCACTTCTGTCTTGTTCATCACGTCAGGCATGCGCAGCAACGTGGTAAACCAATCCTGAGGTTCCGGTATTCCCGTCTTCTCGGCAATAGCTTTTATTTGGTGATAATAGTTGTCAATAAGTGTTCCATTGATAGGAGTGGCATCAACAGATGCCTCTTTTTCAATCCATATAGAAAAGTCTACCTTGCCCCTTAAAAGGGCTTTGGCTATCATTTGGCGCATCTCCATCTCCTTCTCACGATACAAAGGAGCTATTCGGGTGGACAAATCAAGCGCCTTGCTGTTGAGCGACTTTATCTCAACATTTATTTTCTTTTCCTTAAAGGCTACGACAGATTTTCCGTAACCAGTCATAGATAGTATCATAATTCTTTGTAGTTAAATTTATGCAAAAGTACAAATTTATTCGAAAAAAAGCGTATTTTTGCATTTTATTTACGGAGATATTTTCACTATGTCATGTATTTTAAATATTGAGACGAGCACAAACGTGTGCTCTGTAGCAGTAAGTAAGGACGGTACCTGCATCTTCAACAAAGAAGATCACAGCGGTCCTAACCATGCAGTAAAACTTGGAGTCTTTGTAGATGAGGCTCTTTCGTATATAGATAACAGAGATATCAAACTGGAAGCAGTGGCCGTAAGTTGTGGTCCCGGCTCTTATACAGGACTGCGCATCGGCGTATCCATGGCCAAAGGCATCTGCTATGGCCGTGATGCAAAGCTGATAGCAGTGCCCACATTGGAGCTGATGGCAGTACCCGTACTGCTACACCATGAGCTGGAAGACGATGCATTGGTATGCCCTATGCTCGATGCACGACGCATGGAGGTCTACGCTGGCATCTACGACAAGAGCCTAAAGGAAATCAGACCCATACAAGCCGATGTGGTAGACTCAGACACCTACAAGCAGCTTCTGGACAACCACAAGATTTACTTCTTTGGGAATGGTGCCTGCAAGTGTATGGAAACCATTAATCATCCTAACGCACAGCTTATTAAAGGTATTGAGCCATTGGCACAGAACATGTTTCCGCTGGCCGACAAGAGCATGAAAGAAGGCAAATTTGAAGACGTAGCCTACTTTGTTCCTTTCTATCTGAAAGACTTTGTAGCCAAAACGCCCAAGAAGCTTCTGTAACGACAAAGTCACATGCAGACAACTGCTGCCAACAGATAACCACAAGAGCACCAAGGCAGGCGACGCACACAACACTGCGCCTGCTACCATATACAAACAACATATTTGAACACCTACCTAACAATGAACATTGAAGGATTAGACTATAACACCCAACGCGAAAAACTTATTCTGCCGGAATATGGCAGAGAAGTGCAGAAAATGGTAGACTATGCCATGACGCTTTCCAACAAAAGCGAGCGGCAAAGATGCGCCGAAACCATTGTCAGCATCATGGAACGCATGTTTCCACAAACGCGCGAGAATATAGACTATAAGCAAAAGCTGTGGGATCATTTGGCACTGATGAGCAACTTCCAACTCGATATTGACTATCCTGTCGATATCAGCGAGGCAAAAAACATCATGGAAAAGCCGCAACCTATGGCTTACCCAAAAACACAAAACCCGGTAAAGCACTATGGCAGCATGCTGTTTGAACTCTTTGAAAAACTCAAAGACATGCAACCAGGACAGCAACGCGATGAACTCACAAGACTGGTAGCCAACCAGATGAAACGCAACCTGATACAATGGAGCCACGGTTCGTGCGATGACGAGAAGATAGCATCAGACTTGGCACGCTTTACTGACGGCAAAATACAACTTGACCTCAACGGCTTTAAGTTCAATGTAGGCTCTATGAAAGAACCTGCCGAGAAAAAGCGTAAAAGAAAATAATCCCATATCAGACAACATCTTTAAACCACAGCCAATATGGAATCGTTTATCATAGAAGGTGGACACATGCTCAGTGGCACCATTACACCACAAGGCGCTAAAAACGAAGCACTCGAAGTAATCTGTGCCACACTGCTTACAGAAGAAGAAGTAATCATAAAGAATGTGCCGGATATACTCGATGTAAATAACCTCATACAGCTACTTACCGACATGGGAGTGGAGGTAAAAAGGCCTACTCGCAACGAATATATATTCAAGGCCGACCATATAAACCTCGACTATCTGGAAAGTGATGAATTTATACGTAAATGCTCTTCACTCAGAGGCAGTGTGCTCATGATAGGGCCGCTATTGGCACGTTTTGGCAAAGCTGTGGTAGCAAAACCTGGAGGCGACAAAATTGGCAGACGACGACTGGATACCCACTTCCTCGGTTTTAAACACTTAGGTGCAAGGTTCTCACACAACGATGAACGAAACACCTTTATCATCAGCGGGAAACACCTCAAAGGGTGCTACATGCTGCTCGATGAAGCGTCTGTAACAGGTACTGCCAACATCATCATGGCGGCAGTATTGGCCAAAGGCACCACCACTATCTACAACGCAGCGTGCGAACCTTATATACAGCAACTGTGCCACCTGCTCAACAGCATGGGTGCCAACATCAGCGGAATAGCCTCTAACCTCATTACCATAGTAGGCGTAGAAAAGCTGCATGGCGCACAGCACACCGTGCTGCCCGACATGATTGAGGTGGGATCATTTATCGGCATGGCAGCTATGGTCGGCAATGGCATACGCATCAAAGACGTGTCGCTGAGAAACTTAGGCATCATACCGGATGCCTTCAGAAGGCTTGGCGTAAAGATAGAAGTGGAAAACGACGACCTTATCATACCCCGACAGCCCCACTACCAGATAGAATCATTCATTGACGGGTCTATCATGACATTGGCAGATGCACCGTGGCCAGGGCTCACCCCCGACCTTCTGTCTGTACTGTTGGTGGTGGCCACACAAGCAAGAGGTAGCGTGTTGTTTCACCAAAAAATGTTTGAAAGCCGCTTGTTCTTTGTAGACAAACTCATTGACATGGGTGCACAAATTATCCTTTGCGACCCTCACAGAGCCGTAGTAGTAGGGCATGACCACAAGATAAGGCTGCGCCCAGGGCGCATGACCAGTCCTGACATCCGTGCAGGTATAGCTTTGCTCATTGCAGCATTAAGTGCCAATGGTACCAGCCGCATAGACAACATCGCACAAATAGACCGTGGTTACGAGGATATTGAAGCACGGCTCAATGCTTTGGGAGCCATAATACAGCGCGTGGACAACTAAAAACAATCCACTTTGAAAAAGCTTCTACAAACAGATAACATACACATTACATAATAACAGCATACAATGATAAGGCAGGACGAAGTCTACAAGATTGGCAAGATAGGAAAGCCACACGGCGTAAAAGGCGAACTTACCTTTGCGTTTGACGATGATGTGTTTGACCGTGTGGATGCAGACTACTTGGTGTTGCTCATAGACGGCATACTGGTTCCTTTCTTCTTTGAGGAATATCGCTTCAAAAGCGATGACACAGCACTGGTAAAATTCACCGACATTGACACCAAAGAGCAAGCACAAGAGCTTACAGGCTGTGAGGTGTTCTTTCCTAAAAAGCTGTCAGATAGAGACGAATCCGACATCACATGGAATGAAACCACAGGCTTTAAGCTGATAGACCTTAACAACAGTCATCAGCTAATAGGCACCGTAACCCATGTAGACGACTCCACAATCAATATCCTTTTCAATGTGAGAAACGACAAAGGACAAGACATATTGATACCTGCTTCAGAAGAATTTATAAAGGAGATTGATGCAGAAAAGCGCGAAATAAAAGTCAGCTTGCCTGAGGGTCTTCTTGATTTAGTATAATTTCAATTATCATGAAAAAGCAAATAGCCATCTTAGGCTCCACGGGTTCCATCGGGACTCAAGCATTACAGGTAATAAAAGAACACAACGAGCTGTTTGAGGCCTACTGCCTTACTGCCAATAACCGCGTAAAAGAGCTGGCACAACAAGCCAGAGAATTTAAGCCGGCAGCTGTTGTCATAGCCAATGAAGATAAATATGAGGAATTGAAAGCACTGCTCTCCGACATGCCCGACATAAAGGTCTATGCAGGAAAGCAAGCCCTCAATGAGATAGTAGAGGCGCAACCCATCGACATGGTACTGACAGCTATGGTAGGATTTGCAGGACTTACCCCCACGATTCATGCCATTAAAGCCCACAAAAAGATATGTTTGGCCAACAAAGAGACACTTGTCGTGGCAGGCGAACTTATCTGCCGGTTAGCCAATGAGTACCATGCCCCCATCCTACCGGTAGACAGTGAACACTCTGCTATATTCCAAAGCCTTATCGGCGAAGGCGACAATGAGATAGAAAAGATACTGCTTACCGCGTCAGGTGGACCTTTCCGCAACTATACTATCGACCAATTAGCCAATGTAACAAAGGCCGATGCGCTCAAGCATCCTACCTGGAACATGGGAGCCAAGATAACTATCGACAGCGCATCCATGATGAACAAAGGCTTTGAAGTGATAGAAGCCAAATGGCTGTTTGGCGTTCCTGCGGAAAAGATACAAGTGCTGATACACCCCCAGAGCATTGTACACAGTGCAGTACAGTTTACCGATGGTGCTGTAAAAGCACAGCTCGGCGTGCCCGATATGCGCCTTCCCATCCAGTTTGCCTTTACTTATCCCGATCGGTTGCACCTCAGTGAGGACAGACTTGACCTGTTCAAGCAACCTTTGGAGTTCTTTGAACCTGACCTGAAGAAATTCCGTTGCTTGGCATTAGCATTCGAAGCCATCAAGCAAGGCGGCAATATGCCATGTATAGTCAATGCCGCCAACGAGACAGTAAACCGCGGATTCTTGGAAGACAAGTGCTCATTCATGGCCATGAGCGATATCATTGAAAAGACCATGAGTCGCGTAACATTCTGCAACAATGCTGATTACGACACTTATGTAGCCACTGATGCCGAAGCAAGAAGAGTGGCACAAGAGCTCATGAATAACCAATAAGCAAGGCAAGCACAATACAAATGGGCCAAGAAAGGTAAAAATACAATCAGCAAAGACACTGAAAGAACGCATCAATAGCATAAAATGAAAGCACCAAATGCATAGAAACAAGGCGCCAAATGCATTAGGCATCAAGTGTTGAAACACTAA
This sequence comes from uncultured Prevotella sp., assembly GCA_937907705.1. Classification (GTDB taxonomy): domain Bacteria; phylum Bacteroidota; class Bacteroidia; order Bacteroidales; family Bacteroidaceae; genus Prevotella. The sequence goes on from CALCVP010000083.1 coordinate 92,581, forward strand.
AATCTAAATATCAGAACAGAAAGAATAAAGCATTGAAACATTAAAAATAGAATATTAAAACATAAAAGAAAACATTTAAAACCACATGGAAATATTTTTAATACGACTGCTGCAATTCATGTTGGCCATATCGCTGTTGGTATTGTTGCATGAAGGTGGCCACTTTTTCTTTGCCAAACTATTTGGCGTAAGAGTTGAGAAATTCTACTTATTCTTTGACCCATGGTTTCATCTTTTTGAGTTCAAGCCCAAGAATAGCGACACAACCTATGGCGTAGGCTGGCTTCCTCTTGGCGGATATTGCAAAATTTCAGGCATGATAGACGAGTCTATGGACACTGAACAGATGAAAAAGCCAGCCCAACCATGGGAGTTCCGCTCCAAACCAGCATGGCAACGACTGTTTATCATGATAGGAGGTGTATTGGTAAACTTCCTGTTAGCTCTTTTCATTTACTCTATGGTGCTCTTTACTTGGGGCGATTCTTACTTCCAGTTAGACAAAATGTCTATGGGCATGAAGTTCAACCAAGACGCCAAGAACATCGGCTTTAAAGACGGAGACATTATCACAGGGGCTGACGGAAAGACCATTACCAAGTTTGATGTAGATATGTATCGCGACATTGCAGATGCCCAATCTGTCAATGTTTTGCGCCAAGGCAAGTCCGTAAATATTGCCATGCCTAAAGACATGAGCCTGATACAGATGCTTAAAAGCGACCCTGTCTTTACTCGCCCGTTTATTCCTGCCACGGTAGATACAGTGATACCACACTCTGTGGCTGCCCGTATTGGCATTCAAAAGACCGACCGCATCATAGCCGTTAACGGCAAAAAGGTTGACTCCTGGTATGAATTTGACAACCAAATCGGCGTTTTAAGAGACCTGTTGGCCAATGCCAAGACCCATGAAGACAGCCTCAAGGTACGCCGTGTGACCATTACATTCTGCAAGACAAAGGGCGACAGCTTGGCCACTTGCGACAACTCACACTGGTATGTGGCACATTTCACCCTCTCGTCAGAACTGACCATGGGCATCGGCAAGTCAAGTTTGGCTACCTTCTACAAACCTGTAACGCTGCGATATGGTTTCTTCCAGAGTTTTCCAGCTGGCATCAAATATGGTTTAGGTGTGCTTCAAGGCTATGTAGACGACCTTAAATACGTGTTTACTGCCGACGGAGCCAAGTCTCTTGGCGGATTTGGAGCCATAGGAAGCCTATTTCCTCCTACCTGGGATTGGATGATATTCTGGCGTATGACAGCTTTCCTGAGCATCATTCTCGCCTTTATGAACATACTGCCTATCCCTGCCTTGGATGGTGGACACGTGCTTTTCCTACTGTATGAAATGATAACACGCCGCAAACCCAGCGAGAAGTTCCTTATCTATGCAGAGTATGTAGGCCTTGCCATCCTTGTCATACTGATGGTAGTAGCCAACTTAAACGACATATTACGCTGGTTAGGATACATGCAATAAGCAGTCCTTGCAGTACAGGAAACAAGACATACGTCTTTTATTCAAGACAAGCAAGCAGCCTTTTCCCGAGAGAACAGGCTGCTTGTTTTATACCTATTAAGGTATCTTCTACCCTTTTTACGGTTTCAACATCATTACTGTTGATTATATGAAATATAAAAACTAACTTTGCAACCAATAGAAAAGATGAGCTCTCTTCAACTGTTCTATCATACAACTATTTACGCATGAGCAACAAAAATACGAAAACCGAACTGCTGAACCATATCCGCCAGCACAAGTCCATGACCTTTGGCGAACAGCTACAGCTTACGCTCATGCTCAGCACTCCAGCCATTTTAGCGCAACTTACCACTACTATCATGCAATACATTGATGCCTCTATGGTAGGAAGTTTGGGTGCCAATGCCTCCGCATCAATAGGTCTTATAGAGTCCACCACATGGCTTTTGGGCAGTGTATGCTCTGCCATAGCAGCCGGTTTCCATGTGCAAGTGGCCCATTTCTTAGGGGGTAATGATGCAAAAGCAGCCCGTTCGGTACTGCGTCAAGGCATTGTTACAGTGCTGTTGTTCAGCGCTTTGTTAGGCTGTGGGTCGCTACTCATCAGCCCTTATCTGCCTATTTGGTTGGGAGGCAATGCCGATATCAACGCCATGTCATCGTCTTACTTTTCCATTATAGCCGTAGGTATTCCCGTGTTTCAGTTTACCATGTTAGGTGCAGGCATGCTCCGAAGCAGTGGCAACATGGTCGTACCCAGTGTAATGAGTGTAGTGATGATGGTGTTGGACGTTATCTTCAACTTCTTTCTTATCTTCCCCACCAGAGACATCAGCCTTCTCGGACTGCAACTGCATGTACCCGGTTTTGGTCTTTCGGTAACAGGAGCCGCTTTAGGCACAGTACTGGCCGAGCTGCTGTCAGCCTCGCTCATGATGTATCTGCTGTGCTTTAGGTCAAAGGAGCTGCGCCTTACTATTGACACGGGACGCTTCCGCCCTACCTATGCTTGCTTGAAGCGTGCCTTCAACATCAGTGCGCCTATGGGGTTGCAACAGATTATCATGTGCAGTGCCTATGTGGCCATGACCGTTATCATTGCTCCATTGGGCACCTTTGCCATCGCCGCCAACTCGTTTGGCGTGATAGTAGAGAGCCTTTGCTATATGCCAGGCTATGGCATTGCCGATGCTGCCACTACACTTGTAGGCCAAAGCTTAGGCGCCGGGCGTCATGAACTGATGAAGAAGTTTGCCTATATCAGCGTATTCTTAGGCATGGCAGTAATGGCTTTGATGGGCATTGTCATGTATATCGGCGCTCCTTATGCCATGAGCATGATGACCCCAGTGGAAGAAGTGCGCCAATTAGGCGTCAGCATACTGCGCATAGAAGCCTTTGCCGAACCTATGTTTGCTGCCGCTATCGTAAGTTACGGTGTGTTTGTAGGTGCTGCCAACACCCTTGTTCCAAGCGGCATGAATCTGCTGAGCATGTGGGGAGTACGCATTACGCTGGCCGTTATACTGGCTCCTGTTATGGGGTTGCAGGGTGTATGGTTAGCTATGTGTTGCGAGTTGTGCTTCCGTGGCTTTATCTTTTTGTGCCGGTTGAAGTGGGGTAACTGGGTTAAGCCGCACAAAGTTGTGGCATAACCACAGTCTACAATCATTCATGCAGCCATCTGCCGCTACAAAACAGCCCTGCTGCAAGAGCTGTATAGATGAACAGGCAATATGAACAAATACTGTTATATATATTCAGTGTGTACATGTTTCAAGCGTGTGCATTTAATCAATTCAATGATATGGAACTAATAAAAGACAAAACTTTTGGGGGCGAACGTCCTCTCTTTGAAGTACACAACATGGAACTTGACCATGTAAGAATTACTTTCGGCGAATCAGGTATCAAGGAATGTAGCAACATTGTGTGCCGCAACTGCTACTTTGAAGGCAAATATCCGCTCTGGCATGTTGAGGGTTCGGACATCAGCAACTGCTATTTTGCACCTGGTTCACGCTCTGCCATCTGGTATTCCAACAACATGAAAATGAGCGATTGCGTGATTAACGGTCCCAAGTTCTTCCGCGAGATGAAGAATGTGGAGCTTAACAATGTTACGATTAACGATGCCGACGAGACATTTTGGCATGTTGACGGGCTCACACTCAATAATGTTGTGCTGCACGACGGCACCTATCCTTTCATGCACTGCTCTCATATCAAGGTCAACAAGCTGGAGAGCGACAGCAAATATGTATTCCAATATTGCCACGATGTGGAAATACACGATGCCAAGATTGATACCAAAGACTCTTTCTGGGAGGTAGACAACGTTACCGTTTACGACTCGGAACTCAACGGCGAGTATTTGGGATGGCACTCAAGAAACCTCAAATTGGTCAACTGCCACATATCCGGTGAGCAACCATTATGCTATGCCGAGAACCTTATTCTTGAAAACTGCACTTTTGACAGCGAGTGCGACAGGGCCTTTGAATATTCTACTGTAGAGGCAGATATCAAGGGATTTATCAAGAGTATCAAGAATCCTTCTTCGGGACACATCGTGGCAGACAGCATCGGCGAGATTATCTTGGACAAGAATATCAAGGCTCCTGCCAACTGCCAAATTACTACCCGCCCAAAATAAGCCTTCCATGACCTACGATTTTGACAAGCTCATCAACCGCCGTGGCACCCATTCATACAAGTGGGATTCTGCCACTGATGCCGATATACTGCCGCTCTGGGTGGCAGACATGGACTTTGCCACGGCACCTGTCATAACCGATGCGCTGCGCAAACGGGTAGACCATGGCATCTTTGGCTACACAAAGGTGCCACATGCTTACTACGATGCGGTGGTAAACTGGTTCAAGAAGCGGCACAAGTGGAGTTTTTCAGCAGATTGGATTCTATACACTTCAGGGGTGGTACCTGCCATCTCTGCCATTATTAAAGCCCTGACCTTACCTGGCGACCAGGTAATTGTGCAAGGGCCTGTCTACAACTGCTTCTTCTCTTCCATACGCAACAATGGCTGCGAGATTGTATCCAACAGTCTCGTGTACAGGGAAAACCACTGGAACATCGACTTTGCCGACTTGGAACAGAAAGCTGCCAACCCCAAGGCTCGTGTGCTGCTGCTCTGCAATCCCCACAATCCTGTGGGACGAGTGTGGACAAAAGAAGAGCTTACCCGTATGGGCGAAATCTGCCTCAAGCATCATGTGCGTGTAATAGTAGACGAAATCCACTGTGAGATAGTGCCCCCCGGAAAAAACTATACGCCTTATGGCTCGCTCTCAGAAGAGTTGATGCACAACGCCATTATCTGCAATTCGCCCAGCAAAGCCTTTAATACCGCTGGGCTACAGATAGCCAACATTATATGCGATAACGCTGAAACACGCAACCGCATAAACCGTGCCATCAATATCAATGAGGTGTGCGATGTCAATCCGTTTGGCGTAGTGGCTCTCATGGCTGCTTATACCGATGAGGGAGCTGCATGGCTCGACCAGCTCAACAGTTATCTTTACAGCAACTACCAATGGTTGTGCCAGTACATGGCTGCGCACTTGCCACAACTTAAAGTATCGCCTTTAGAGGCTACCTATCTGGCATGGATAGACTGTAGTGCACTGGCACAAGACGCCCACACCATAGCCCAACACCTATTGGAGCACAACCATGTATGGGTGAGCGAGGGCGACATATACGGACAAGAGGGCGACCACTTCCTGCGCGTCAACATGGCTTGCCCACGCAGCAGGCTCGCCGAAGGTCTTCAGCGCATAGCGGCTGGCATAGCAGAACTGCAAGCTGAACAGGCAACACAGCATTAAGCACAGAAAGCAAGCTTTGGGTTTACAATACAAACAGCCCCTATCATGGCAATAAATTTCCATGATAGGGGCTGTTTGTATGCGTCTTTTTAAAAACTTATTTCTCTGTATAGAGCACCTGTATAACCGTTTGTCCTACTGCCAACAGCGTGTTTTTGTCTATATGCTGCATGTCATCACTCACCGTATGCCATGTAGGTCCGAAAGTGCTTTGCTGGCAATCCTTGTAATAAGGAATAATGTCAATGGTAGGTATCTTGGCTTTCTCGTTTACAGGTATATGGTCGTCGGTAATCATGCCACCTTCTGCATTAGGAAAATAGCTACCATAGCCAATAGCGTTGGCTGCTGTCCACACCTTGTCTACAATGCCTTTGGCATACTGGTCTGACATACCTTCGCGGTAGAACTGTGCACCCTGTCCGCCTACCATATCGAGCAGAATGCCAAAACGCGCTTCATAACCGGCTTTGTGGGGATTGGCAGCCCAATATTGTGCGCCCAATGCCCATGAGTCTCCATTGTCGGTGGCATCGCTCCACTGCGGAATGCCCCAGTCTTCGGCGTCAAAGCATACAAAGTCTACACCCACTGCCAGCTTTGCTGTGTCAGCTTTCAGCAGCCGGGCTATCTCCAGCATCACAGCCACTCCACTGGCACCGTCGTTGGCAGCCATTACAGGCTTGTGCCAATTGGCAGAGTCTGGGTCGTTGTCGGCCCAAGGACGACTGTCCCAGTGAGCACACAGCAAGATGCGGGTGGTCAGCTCCGGGCGATAGCTGGCTATGATGTTGGTGCTCTTCAGCGGTGTGCCGTCATAGCCGTTAAGAGTAGCCTTCTGAGCCGTTACCTGCAATCCATAGCTTTTGAACTTATTGATTATCCACTGTCCACACTGTTCGTGGGCATCGCTGTTCATGGTTCGCGGACCGAAATCGCACTGTTTTGCACAGAATTGATAGGCAGAATCGGCATTAAAGGCAGGGCCTACGGGACTTGATGCCGCCTCACCGGCATCCTGTGCAACCTTCTTGTTGCCACTGCAAGCTACCAATGCCAAAGCTACCAATGCCACTATCAGATAGTTAAGATGTTTCATCGTCTTCATTTTTTTTGCTGTTTTGTAGTTTCTTTGCCCCACAAAACCATTATTAATACAGTAAGTTTAAGTAGGTGTTCAGCACCTGTTAAGTTGTACCTGTGCCATTACACGCAGCCAGTTGCCACCCCAGATGCGCTCAATATCACGCTCGCTGAAGCGCCGGCGCATGAGTTGAAGCGTAAAGTTGATAAGCTCTGATGAGTTGGCAATGCCCTTCACACCGCCATCACCGTCAAAATCGGTGCCCAAGCCCACATGTTCTATGCCCATGATACTGATGGCATGGTTGAGGTGGTTCATGGCATCCATGATTGAGGCCTCAGTGCCATCATTGCGCAAGAAGCCGTGATAAAGGGTAATATGGGCCACACCCCCTTTATGAGCCAATGCTCTCAGCTGGTCGTCGGTAAGATTGCGGGGCACATCACACAGTGCCTTGCAGTTGCTATGGCTGCACACGATAGGCGTAGAGCTAATCTCCAAAGCATCATAAAAGCTCTTTTCGCCAGCATGGCTGAGGTCTACCATGATACCTTGACGGTTCATTTCCTGTATCACTTTCTCGCCAAACTGGCTCACACCGTTATGAGTGTTGCACCCGCGTGCACTGTCGCAAATGTCGTTGTCGCCATTGTGGCACAAGGTAATGTAGACTACTCCACGCTGTGCAAAGTGCTTTACATTCGCCACATCATGATTAAGTGCCAGACCATTCTCTATACCAAACATGATGGATCGGCGTCCCTTGCGCTTGTCTTCATAGAGTTCGGCAGGTGTGCGTGCTATGCTTACATAGCGACTGTTGGCTCTTACAATATCTTCTATCTTGTCAAAGATAAGGTCTGCATACCCTAAAGGGCTGTCTACCTTAAAGGGCACTTTGGAAGAGAAGGTCTCTCCTATCTTGGGTTGTGGCAAATAGGCCGCCATGATAACTGCACTTTGGTGGCCTTCAGCCATCTTGTGCATGTCTACCAATATCTTGGGGTCGCGGTGGTCAAAGTGTATTCCCTGCGGAAAAAACATAGGGGTGTCGCAGTGGGTGTCCAGTGTCAGGATGCGCTCGTGCAGCTGCTTGGCTGCAGCAAAGTCTTGTGCCTTGCCCACCAACCATGCAAAGAGGGCCGGACCACTGTCTTCCAACCACTCAGGATGCCACTGTACGCCCATGATAGGCTTATACTCGCTACTCTCTATGGCTTCTATTACGCCATCTGCAGCTGTGGCAGTGACCTTGAATCGCGGCCCTGCCGCACGCACAGCTTGATGATGAAACGAATTGACCGCCAATTCATGAGTGCCATAGATAGTATACAGCTCCGACTGCTCGGCTATCTGCACGCTGTGGGTTGGTTCGCTGCGGTCGGCATCTTGACTGTGCTTTACCAGTGGTCTGGTGTCGGCACGGCGTGCCTGTCTGGCTTCTGCTATATCTTGGTCTACCTCACCATCCAGTGCAGTAACCAGTGCCTGTATGCCCCGACAGATGCCCAACATAGGTATCTGCCGGTTATACGCCAATCGAACTGTAAGCAGTTCTGCCAAGTCGCGCGTGGCATTGATGCTGTGCAAGCGTGGCGAAGGTTCCTCGCCGGCCCACAGAGGGTTGATGTCTCCACCGCCCGTAAGTATCAGTCCGTCAAGGCGTTCAAGGGTATTGACTATTACCTGGCTGTCTGCCACCGGCGGAATAATAACGGGTGTGCCGCCAGCAGCCACCACAGCATTGTAATAGCGGTTGCAAAGTCGGGTATCCCCATCGGCAAAGTTGCCCGTAAGTCCGATGACAGGCTGCCGCTTTGCCTCAGGATAGTGGGCATAGATATCGTCCAGATAAGTCTGGAGATGAAAAGATTTCATGCGCTTTTGTGTTAACGGAAAAGGGTGTTTATAAAAACAATGATAGCCCATGGAAAGGCATAATACCTCCATAGGCAATATTCAAAGGCTCCCGATCGGAGCATGTCAGCATGCTTGCAACCCTGACTGCTTGCCAAGGTCGCACTCATATTGCTGTGATATTACTGTGCATTGTCTTGTGGAACAGGCACTTCTCGCTTGATGCTTTGCTCCAGCGAGATAAGGGTCTCTGTAGCAACTACACCAGGAATGCCCTGCATCTTGTTGTTCAGCAAATCCATCAGTTGCTCATTGTCGCGGGCATACAGCTTTACAAGCATGGTGTAAGGACCCGTGGTAAAGTGGCACTCTACGATCTCAGGTATGTGCTCCAAGCGCTCTACTACTGATTTATACATATTGCCACGCTCCAATGTAATGCCTACATAAGTACATGTAGTGTAGCCAAGGCTCTTGGCATTTACATCAAAACCACTGCCTGTAATGACACCACCTGCTATAAGGTGCTGCACACGCTGATGAATAGCGGCACGGGATACGCCACATTCTGCTGCCACATCCTTGAATGGTATTCTTGCATTCTTTGATAAAATACTCAGAATTTTTTTGTCAAGATTATCAATCTTATCCATTTTATATGCTTTAAATTAATAATTATTACTTTCTTTTGTAATTGGCTTTTGTTTCAGTTTACAGAAGCAAAAGTAATGAATAAAATTGAGACTCACAACAAATTGATATTAAAAATACTTACATTAGCTCAAATTGCCATGTTTAAATAGTACAAAATTACCTATACTTACACTTCTTGACAATAGCAAAAAGATAGATAGCACCTGTTTTCCATGCGCCATGCAGCCACTTGCCATCCTTTCTGCATATAGACAAGAAAGCAAAGTGCATATTGAAACAATCAATAAAAAGGTAAGTGCTCTGTTATAAGCACGTGCAGGTTTCATTAAAATCGGAAGAAGCTGAAAAGCTAAACAATACACTGATTTACAGACATATAACAAACTTATCAACACTGTTGACAAGTTATAGGAAACCAATTGCACTGCAATCAGCTTGCAATTGCACTGCAATCAGAAGGTGAAAGCACTGCTATCGGCAGCCAAAAGCAGTGCTTTTGCAAATACGCTCATAACAAACTGATTATCTGTTGTTTATCTTATTGGCACAGAAAGCCCCCAACCAAGGTGCCAATCGTATCGTCATAGCACTATGGTTGGGGACTGTATCATTATGGAGAACATTGACACAGCAATGGTCTCACAGCTTTATAAAAAGTTGACAGCCTTGCTTACTTTTTCTTGGCAGCAGACTTCTTTACCTGCTTCTTGGCTGTCTTGGCTGCTGTTACCACGGGTTTAGCACCCTTGGCAGGAGCTGGCAAGGTCTTGGCCTCAGACTTCTCTGCCTTTATCAACTCTACGGTGAACACCAACGCACTGTAAGGCTGGATTTGTGCTCCTGCGGCACGCTCGCCATAAGCAAGGTTATAAGGTATGTAAAGTTCCCACTTACTGCCCACAGGCATTAAGGTCAAGGCCTCTTGCCAACCTTTGATAACCTGTGCAGGGCGGAACTTGGCGGTGCCACTGGTATTGTGCTTTTCAGAGCTGTCAAATACAGTGCCGTCTACGAGGCGACCCTCATACTTTACAGTTACTTCATCATCGGCAGTAGCTTTCTCGCCCTTGCCCTCAGTAATCACCTTATACTGCAAGCCACTGGGCAGTGTTACCACGCCTGCTTTCTTGGCATTGGCAGCCAAAAAGTCTTCGCCTGCCTTTTTGTTAGCCTCTTTAGCTGTTTCGATAGCTTGCTTTGAGCGCTGCTCAAACAGCGTCTTGGCAGCCTCAACAGACATCAGCTTGCTGCCTGTTCCGACAGCATCTGTAAAGCCTTTGGCAAACAGTTTGGTATCAATGCTGTCGCCTACTGCCTTAAACTCTTTATTGGTATAAGGCAACATGCGCTCCAGCGCCATCATGGCTATCTGCTGCCCTGCCATGCGTGCCTTCATCTTGGGCGATGTGCCCTGCTCCATTACCTCGCTGAAGCTCTGTATGAAGTCTGCCATATAGGCTGTATCTACACCAACTTGTGTCTGTAAGTAAGGCAACAAGCCGTCTGTACGGGCCATACCGGCAGCATAACTCAGCGAGTCGGCAGCAGTGTTCAGCTTCTGTTCAACCACTGGCTGTTTTACCTCTTTGTCTTTCTTCTTCTTTGATGCGGCGTTTACGCCAGTAAAAGCGGCACTTGCCAACACGGCAACTGCCAGTACAATCAGTTTTTTCATTATCTTGTTTCTCCTTTCTTTTTGAATATTTGCATATACAACAGGCAGATACAGCATCTTCTTTGGAAAGAAGCATTGTCTCTACCACCCGCTATTTACGAAAGAAAGCCACAGAAAGTGCTATGCAAGCACTGACTGTGGCGTATGAAGTATGATAGAATTATTTCTCTATTCCTAACAGTTCAATCTTGAATACCAATGCAGAGAATGGCTTGATCATGCCCTGATCGCGGTCGCCGTAAGCAAGGTTCTGAGGAATAACCACTTCCCATACACTACCTACCGGCATGTGGGTAAGAGCGGTTGTCCATCCCGGTATTACCTGGTTGGCTGCCAATGTAACAGCCTCGCCACGCTTGTAAGAGCTGTCGAACACTTTACCGTTGATGAGCTTGCCCTCATAGTTTACCTTCACGCGTGAGGTATCTTTCGGCATCTCGCCAGAACCCTCTTTGATAACCTTATAGTAAACGCCGCCGGGAAGGCTCTTTACACCTGCCTTCTTGGCGTAAGCGGCAATGAACTTCTCGCCGGCTTTCTTGTTGGCACCATACTGCTTCTCCATTGACTTGCCCTTGATAGCCATCATCTTTGTCTGGGCTACCTGCTGAGCCTGGTCCATAGTAAAGATGCCTTTGCTGCCTGAAGTACCGCAGATAAAGCCTGCCATGAAGTTTTTCAGAGAGATGGTCTTGGTAGAATCCTCACCGAAGAGTTCGTGGTTGATGCCCTTTACCATCTGGCTTGATATCTGCTGGCCAATCTGAAGACCTGCCAAGTAAGCAGCTTTCTTCTTGTCGTCGCCGGCATTGGCACCCTCGTTAAGACCCTTGAAGAACTCGTCCATATAAGTAGTATCAACACCCATACGGCCTACCAAGTATTCTTTCAAACCCTGAGACTGTGCCATACCGATAGCGTAACTTACGGTATCAACATCGTTTTTAAGGTCTGCCTTAGGAGTAGAGTTGCCGCATGATGCGAAGATAGCGGCAAAAGCAGCTACTGCTGCTGCAAAAGTTAACTTTTTCATTATTGTTTCTTGTATCTTTAATTGTTTTCTTTTATCATTGCAGTGTGTGCCATAAGCCACACACCCTGCCCCATTAGAGCACCTCTATCAGCTCTACGTCAAACACCAAAGCTGCGTAAGGAGGAATGGCACCGCCCGCACCGTTGGCACCGTAGGCCAAATCGTAAGGTATGAAGAAGCGGTACTTGGCACCCTCTTGCATCAACTGAAGGCCCTCTGTCCAACCGGCTATCACCTGATTGAGCGGGAACACTGCCGGCTCACCACGCTGAATGCTGCTGTCGAACACCTTACCGTCTATCAAGAAGCCCTCATAGTGGCACTTTACCTTGTCGGTAGCCTTTGGCTTCTTGCCGTTGCCTTCTTTGATAACCTTATACTGCAAACCGCTTGGCAGGGTTACTACGCCTTCTTTCTTGGCATTTTCTGCCAGATATTTCTCACCTTCAGCCTTGGCAGCCTTGCCTTTTTCAGCCTTCTCAGCATTGAGTTTCTCTTCTTGCTTGCGGAAAAATTCCTGTACAATTGTTTGCGCTTCCTGGTTGGAAAGCTTGAGCTCGTTGCCCTCTATCACGTCTTTGATGGCGTTGCCGAAGTCTTCAATACTCAAATTGGTTGTACCCATTTGGGACAACTGCTGGCCAATGCCCAGTCCTAAAGCGTAACTTAATTTGTCCATTCGTCTAAAAAATTATTTTATTAATATTCTGTTCAATCGCTTGGTCATATGTACAGGCTGCTGTCATTTAGCCATGCCAAAGCCGATAGCACTGCAATCGGTTTCCAATTCCATAGCTATTGAAATCGTGCAAAGGTAATATTTTTATCCGACAGGTACATTATATTTGGGGAAAAATTGCTAATTTTGTGCATTGTTAAGGAATTATCTTACTGACTTTTAAGCAGAATACCGCTTTTGCTCACTGTTTAACAGCAAAGGTTAGCTATCAGACAGAAGAACCAGTAAGTAAAATTTACCGTAGAAACACCATGGCATGACACTGTTATCCATGTCTTTAAACAAATGAAACTATGAAAAAAATTGTTGTGTTAACAGGCGCTGGAATGTCTGTAGAGAGTGGACTGAGCACCTTTAGGGATGCCGATGGACTATGGGAAAACTATCCTGTATCGCGCGTGGCCACCCATGAGGGATGGGAACAAGACCCTGTTTATGTAAACAACTTCTACAACATGCTGCGCAAAAAGCTGGTGGAAGCCAAGCCCAACGAGGGACACAGGCTGGTGGCACAGCTTGAACAGAAATATGATGTGAGCGTAGTTACACAGAATGTAGACAACTTACACGAGATGGCAGGAAGCACCCACGTGCTCCACCTGCATGGCGAGCTGATGAAAGTATGCTCCAGCCGCGACCCTGAGAACCCCAATTGCCAGCGCACATTAGTGCCTCCACACTTGGAAGTAACACCGGGGGAGAAAGCTGCTGACGGTTCACTGCTGCGCCCTTACATAGTGTTCTTTGGCGAAAGTGTGCCCAACATTGAGCCTGCTGCCGTGCTGGCATCGCAAGCCGACATCTTTATCATCATCGGAACATCGCTCAATGTGTATCCCGCAGCAGGACTCGTGCAGTATGTCAAGCCTGAAACTCCTATCTACTTGATAGACCCTAACGAGGTAATGAAGACGGACATGCGCCACGTTCACCACATACAGAAAGGCGCATCTGAAGGCATGAAAGAGCTAAGCGCACTACTCATGGCAGAACAATAGGCGCTATTCAACTGGCGTTTGAACAGCATTCTATCAGCGTTTGAACACTTATCTTACTGCACCATTTAGCAAATAGGTAGCCAAAAAGGGACATATATGCGTCCTAAAAAACTGCCCTATCACACGCAAACCCTTAATTATGAGATACTTTATTTATGAAAGCGGGACCCAAAGCGGTCCTTTTGAGCCCAACGAACTGTTGAACCACGGACTGCAATCGGAAACATTGGTATGGACCGAAGGCATGGAACAATGGACACCAGCCTGGCAAGTGGAAGAGTTGAAGGCTTTACTCAGTCAGCAAAAGCAGAAGCAACAGGCAGCACCCATGCCGCCGCCACCGCCGGAACCCGCGCAACAGCAGAAGCATGGGCGCGAGAATGAACCGCCCTATCGCTACACTCCTCCTCGCAAAACGGGTTGGGGATGCGGCACATGGACCTTTTTGGGCATTGCAGTGATTGCCATTCTCATGGCTATTACATGTCCGGGAAAGGCTGAACACAAGCAAGCGGTCATCAACCAGATTAACAAGTTGGTAAGTAGTCAGGATGAAAATGACGGACTGATGGGTACTTTCAACTCACTGCTAATGTCGGGAATAGCCAACGTGGCCATTGACCAAGTGCTGCAAGTAGACAGTTATGTGTTCTTCTCCGTAGGTAAAATACACATTGGCAACACTGAGAAGATGGTATCGGTAGGTCTGTTGGACCATGTGTTTACACTCGATCTGTCAAACATTGGCAATACGGTCAAGCATGGCAAAGGACTGATAGAAAACAACGAAAGCAACAACGATGAAGGCAGTAGCAGCGATGACGGCAGCAGCCCTGTCGACAATACCGATGTGGTAGACTCGCTCATGAACCAGTAAAACTATTGGTTTTACCCGTCAAATGCATTGACTTCACAAACAAAATGCGTTGGCTTCATAAACCAACGGCATTGCTTTCACAAGGCAATTGCATGCAAAAAAGGCGTTTCTCCCTTACCTGCCATATCTGGCAAAGAGAGAAACGCCTAACCTTAAAAAACGCCTTTATCTATCAAGTGTGGTAGATAGAAATTGCCATACCACCAACTGCAATATCCGAAAACAACCTTCAGAACAAGATAACAGAAACAACCTATCCTGTCAACATCCAACAATAATCATAATACCGTATCAATCTTTCTTCTTGCTTTCAGCCTGCCTTACAACTTGCTCCAGTGTTGCCACACGCTGCGTGTAATACTGTTTCACATCGCTCCAGCGGTAATAAGGCCACCGGTCAGTAGCAATGGGCACATGCACCTCACGCTCATTGTGCAGAAACTTGACCAACACATCGCCAGCTTTATTGCTAAAGAACACTATTTGCACATTGGCAGCCATCGGAGTGGCCTTGAAGTCGCACCAATGTCGGTACACTTCTTCCGGTCTGCTCACGGCTACATCAAAGCTGTCTATCTGCAATACAGCCAATAAAGGTATCACATTGCCATCATGTCCAAAGCGAAGCGTGGCTGCAATGCCATGATTGTCAATGGCTTCATCAGCAGATTGCAATATGTTTTCAACCAAAGTGCAGGCGTTTGCCATCACAATACCGCCGCTTTGGGCAGGATTGGCATTGCCCACATAGAACCGATAGTTGACACATTGCCACAAATCGAACAGCTCTTGAGGTGTAAACACATCGTAGAAGTTAGCTTTTGTCTCAATGTCCTGCATGTCTACGGCAATCCAATAGAGTGCCCACATCAGCTTTTCGGGGTTCACCTTACGCCTGATAAAGTCGGTATTGCTGAACAGCGCAGCCACCATGCGTTGCGGCTTCACGTGTTCGGCCTCAAACTTGCGGTAGTCTTCCACCCAAGGACCTGTCTCTCCGTTGGTAAAAGCGTTGGAAATGTCGGTGTGATAGTTAAGATAGCCCATATATTTATGGCTCATCTCATAGCTTATTTCTATCTGAGGACAAAGGCCTTTCAGGCGGTCGCCAAAGGCTGCCATGCTCATGGCACAACGGTACACCACCGTAGAACGGGCAGAAACGCTGCGCTTTCCTTTAAACACTTCAGGAAAATTCTGCACCATGCGCTGGGCAATGCCTTGATGCTGGCGTACACCCAATGGGGTAAGATCGCCCCCACGGCCCTCCGTTTCCTTCCAAACTAAGTGCAAACGGCTTAGCACTTCCTTGCCAAAAGCAGTGATGCAGTGCTCCTGTTCCGCCACTTCCAGCAGCCGGATGGTAGTCAGATAGTCACCGTCTCCCAACAAATAGCGCGACCCATGCCGCCCATAATGGCTCACATAGAAAGGCTTATAACCCTTAGGTGCAGGCGTCTGCCTTGCCGTTACCTCTGGATAGGCCAAATAAACGCCTCCTGCCTTGTCAAGGTTTGCACTCACTTCTTCAAACGAAGTCTGCGCAAGGGCCATGCCAGATGTCCCCAACAGGAGCACCAGCACAGCCTTTGTACGGCATAAAGTAAAGGTTTTCTTGATGAATTGAACGGTCATATCCATTGTATATACTTTGCTTTTCATTTACAAATTTCCTGCTCTTTGTTTATATAAGTCTCTTTCCACGCTACTTGGCATAGCCATCGTTTTGCTTCAATCCAGGATTATTGGAGAACTCCGTCTGTGGAATGGGGAACAGTTTGAAGTGGTCGTCCACATCCGTTCCAAGGCGCTCGCCATTCTTCCAGTCCCAATTATGGCCCTTTGTAAACTTACCAAAGCGTATCAAATCGGTACGACGCACCAGTTCACTGGCCAGTTCGCGCTGGCGCTCAGCCAAGATAAAGTCGAGCGTAAGGTCGCTTATCGTGATGTCGCCCGACACATCTGAGCGCACACCTGCCTTGGCATACTTGCCCGACATGTAAGCACGCTCGCGTATCTCGTTTACATAACGCAGGGCTTCTTCCTTGCTTCCACCTTGCGCACCACGCAATATCGCCTCAGCAGCAATAAGGTATGCTTCGCCTGTACGAAACAAAGGAAAGTCTATTGACGAGTAAGCATCGCCCTGAGTAGGCAAATGGTCGTCTTGTGTAACATTGCGCCACTTGATATAGCCATAGCCACATGTAAAGGTACTGGTCATAGCTTCCTTGGCATCCCAGGTCTCTTTTACTTGATTAGGCAGTGCAGTCATAAACTGAGCGCGTTTGTCTTTCTTCTGGTTTCCCCATGTATCGGCTGTGTCAAACGCCACATCATCAGCGTCAAAAGCATCAACCAACGTGGTCTTTGCCCTCACATTGCCCCATCCGCGCGAACCAACGCCTGTTTGGTAGAGTTCATTCATCGGTCCGTTGACAAAAGCTTTCACGTAGAAATTGGTGCCCGCAGAGCTTTGTGCTTTCTCACCGTCTTGCACTAAGGGCCAAATGATTTCCTTACACTTGTCATTGTCGGCCAGGAAAATGGTGCGATAGTCAGCAGCCAACGGGTAATGACCGTCTGAAATCACTTTTTCCGCATAAGTCAAAGCATCCGTATAGCGGTCTTCTCCTATCCAAGTCTGCGCATTCAGATACATGCGTGCCAGCAAGAACCACGCTGCCACCTGGTCAACGCGCCCATACACGTTAGCTCCAGGAGCCTTCAGGTCTTTAGCTATGGCTTTAAGTTCGCCTTCGGCATAATCAAATATCTGCTTGCGTGTCCATTGTTCAGGAATGTCTTTTACACCAGTCTTCTCGTCGATGTAAGGCACTGCGCCAAACAAATCGCACAAAGTAGCGTAGCAATAGGCACGAATGAAGCGTGCTTCGGCACGATACGCATTGCATTCAGAGCCTAACTGGCTCCAAAGTCCGCGCGACTTGAGCTTCTCTTCCGTACATTCGCGCAGCAATTCGTTGCTGTAAGCTATTGACATGTAAAGGCGCTGATAAGTCCAACGGATAACAGAAGTGTTGGAAGCATCCCATTGCAAGTTCAGGCATTTGCGCAAACCGTTGGATGAAGACGGCATAAGGAAGTTGTCGGTGCTCAGCTCTTGCAGGTAGAACATAAGGCGAACATAGCCTGAATAACCTTCATTGGCTCCTTCAATGTCGCCGTCTCCGCCATCGCCTCCTTTCTGTCCGGTCAGGATTAGCGAGCCATAGCACTTCGCCAACACGCCAGTGTAGCCATCAGCAGTGCTATATACCTTTTCGCCCACAAGCTGATTGTTGTCAAGTGGCATGGTATCAAGGTCGCCGAAGCAAGAAGCAAGCAGGCAGCCCATTACCGCAAATATCACAGTTGTTAATATATTCTTTTTCATGACTTGTCTATTTTATAAGGTTAAAAGTTGAGGTTGGCCGACAAAGAGAATGTTCTCGGACGCGGATAGACATCTCTGTCAATGCCGTTATATATCTCCGGGTCAATGCCTGAGTAGCCTGTGATGGTGCATACATTCTGTACGGCTACCGAGAGCCGCAAACTACTATTGCTGTTCCATAGCTTCCTGAAGGTGTAACCCAAGGTAATATTGTCTATACGGAAGAAGTCGCCACGCTGCAAGAAGTAGTCTGAATAGAGCTGTTGCTGCTGGAAGCCTTTCTCTGCCGTTACTTTCAGTATGTTGGAGAAGTTGCCTTGGTCGCTGTAAACTTGCTGTTGATACTGGTTAGCCTCAACATAATTGTAGATATAGTTGCCGAAAGAGCCGTGCCCTGTAATGCCAAGTTCCCAGTTCTTGTAGGTTAACTGAGTGTTGAAACCAAGGTACGACTTAGGCAGTGCGCACTTATTAGCGTATCGGGGCTCTGTGGTGGATACCGTTCCGTCGGGTTGTACATACTGACCTTCCAGCGGTTTGCCATTCTCATCATAGGCCTGCTTGGCCAAATAGAATGTATACGGGCGCTTGCCCACCATGAAACACTCTACAAACTTGCCTGTGCCGGAGATAGCACCCGTCTCTACATAAGAGCCTTCGCTGTCAACCGTGTTCAACTTGGTAATCTTTGAGTCGTTCCAAGTATAGTTAAGCCCTACGCTCCAGTTAAAATCCTTGGTGTCAACAGGCACCGCATTGACAGAGAACTCAACGCCCCGGTTGTCCATCTCGCCGATGTTGGTGGTCAACACGGCAGAATAGTTGACGCCAGAGATAACCGGTATGGTGTTGAGCAGGTCTTTTGTGTGACGCTTGTACACATCAACAGAACCATAGATGCGGTTGTTCAGAAAACCATAGTCCAGTCCTGCGTTCCAGGTAGTGGTGGTTTCCCACTTTATGTCGCGGTCATATCCGTTGGGACGGTAGGTCGTGTACCAGGTATCTCCAAAGAGATAGCTTGATTCGGGATACGATACAGTAAAGGTAGTCATGTAAGGATAGTCGTTGATAATATCCTGCTGACCCGTCTGTCCATAACTCAGACGGAGCTTTAGGCTGGTAAGCACCTCATTGTCCTTCAGGAACTTCTCTTCAGAAATCTTCCAGCCCAATGCCACTGACGGGAAATAGCCGTAGCGGTTGCCCTTGGCAAAGCGCGAAGAGCCGTCTGAACGCAGCGTAGCCGTTACCATATAGCGGTTGGCAAGGGTGTAGTTGAGTCGCCCGTAGAGCGAAAGCAGATAGTATTCAGACTCAGAATGCTTGGGCGAGAAAAGCTCCTTGCCCTCTGGAGAGAGCGAAGTATCGTTGTATTTCTTCCAGAAGTGCTGCCATCCGTAACCCACCATGGCACTGAAGTCGTGCACCTTGCCAAAGGTATGCTGATAATTGGCATACAAGTCAAGCAGTGTATTGCGCTTGTCTTGCTTGGAGTTGTAAGCCAATCCTGTGCCATCCTTCATGTTGGAGGTGTACATCATGCCTGCAAGGTCGGGCACATTCTTGTTGTATTTGCTCTTGAGCACATCATAGCCGAGGTTCATGTTGAGCTGCAAGTCTTCAAAGCCATGCACCTTATAGTTGACAGACATGTTGCCGATGGAGCGATATATCCGGCTGCGCATGTCTTGCAGCTCCAGTTGTGCCACGGGATTGTCAGTCTGTATGGCCATAGGTGCATTGCCGTTCATCCAGATAAAGTATCCAAGACCAGGGTCTGTTGCGGCAGTTGCGCTGCCTGTTTTCACCGGACGTGTAGGGTCATAAGCCATCGCATTGCCCACTACGCCCTCGTCAATGCGTGCGTTGTCTTCGTAAGAAGCCTTGAGATTAACGTTCAGCGAAAGGTGATCTTGCAGGAATTTGGGCGCAATGCCACCGTCAAAAGTGTATCGCTTGTAGTTGTTGGTGCGTATCACGCCGTCTTGGTTGGTGTAGCCGAGAGACACGCGCACAGGAGCTTTCTTCTTAATGTTGCCCGACATGGAGATGTTATGGTCCATGCCAAAGGCAGTACGGTAGATTTGGTCTTGCCAATCGGTGCTGGCTGTACCAAACGCTGCATTCTCCGGCACGCCTGTAACGGTGGGAGCAAACTTGCGGAACTCGTCTGCCGTGAGCACATCCAGACGCTTGGCAGTGGTACTCAGCGCGAAGTTGGCAGAGTAGTCGAACTTAGGTGCACCGTTGCTGCCTTTCTTGGTCGTAATGACAATGACGCCATTAGAGGCACGTGAGCCATAGATAGCAGTGGCTGAAGCGTCTTTCAGCACGGTAAAGGTTTCTATATCGTTAGGATTGATGCCACCTATCAGATTGCTGCCGCCCTCAATCGTCGAGTTGTCCACAGGCACTCCGTCTATCACTATCAACGGGTCATTGGAGGCAGAAAGCGAAGCACCGCTGCGGATACGGATGGTTGAGCCTGAGCCAGGTGCGCCTGAGCTTGACACTACGTTGACACCTGCCACCTTGCCCACCAGTGCATCTTGCGCGCTTGACTTGGCTCCACGGTTAAACTCATCGGGTTTGATGGCCGATACAGAACCTGTAAGGTCGGTCTTCTTTACCGTACCGTAGCCTACTACCACCACTTCGTCCAATTGTTTGTTGTCAGGATCCATCTTGATACGCATCGTTCCGCTGGATATGGCCACATCTTTTGCCTCATAGCCTATATACGACACATGCAGGTCTGAGGCATCGGCTGGCACGCCATCCAGCACAAAGTTACCGTCCAAATCGGTAATAGCGCCTGCACCGGAGCCTTTTGCCATTACGGTAACGCCTATCATAGGTT
Organism: uncultured Prevotella sp.; assembly: GCA_937907705.1. Lineage (GTDB taxonomy): Bacteria > Bacteroidota > Bacteroidia > Bacteroidales > Bacteroidaceae > Prevotella. Next base: position 113,107 of record CALCVP010000083.1, read on the forward strand.
CGCCTTTTTCGTCAAGAATCTGTCCTGTTATGCGACGTGTGCTGCCCACACGGGGCTGAACCTGTGTGGCACGAGATTTGGTAGCGGCACTCTTCTTGCCAGCTTTGGTAATGACGATATTCTTTTCTTCTATCTTGTATTCTATGCCTTTCTGGCCTTTCAGTATCTGTTCTATCACGTTGCCGAGGCTCTCGTTGCTGGCCTTGACAGATGCTTTCCGTGCTGTATTGACATCTACCGACGAGAACACAAAGGTGTATCCCGTCTTTTGTCGAAGCTGGTTCATGGCTTGTTTTACGGTAACATTGCTCACATTCAGCGTAACCTGCTGTGCCACAGCCGTAAGATGAAGGCATAGAAGAGCCGAGGCTACAATGATAGCCCTCTTGTAATTGTTCATAATGATGGTGTGTTTTAAAGTTAGTAATTCTCTGTTTTGCAGACTTTCTACACGCGTTTCTCGTCATGTTAAGGTAAAGTAGTAGTCTGTGTCGTGTATTTCAGTGTTCTTGCAGACAGCCCTCAGTCTGCCGAGAGGGCTGCCCTTGGGGCTTTCTGTGCCCCTGCCTGTTGCCCGGCAGATACTGGCCAGTCATATTACTGCCGTGCAAATGGGCTTTACAGTGTTTCTCTTTCCGTATGTGTTACATAGGCATTGTGGTTTACTCCGTTGTTTTATCTATCTGTTTCTGTTTTCTTTCAGGTCTTTTTTATTTGCTTTCATGCACCTGTACAGACGGGTCAATACAGCTGATACTTGCCATTGGCCTTACGATAGTTCATCTGTTTGGTCTCTGCCATAATAGACAGCACATCTTCAAGAGTAGCATCATGCGTATTGAACATGCCGTAAAAAGTTTTCTTCTGCAAGTAGGGTGCCACCTCTATCTTTGCCTTATAGCGGCGTTCCAGTTGCCTTGCTATCTCCGCCATAGGCAGTTCATCGAAGAACAGCTCGCCATGTGTCCACGCATCAGCTTGAGCAGCATTGACTTTTGTCTTGTCCATGCGTCCTGTCTGCTTGCTGATGGTAACACGCTCGTTGGGCTTCATCTGCACCGTCTGCCCCGATTTGCGCCCTGTCAGCTTAACACTGCCGTGCAACAAGTTGACTGTAAGGCGGTTCTCCTCAGGATAATCGGCGTATGTAAACTTGGTACCTGTTACCTTCAGACTGGCTGTCTTGGATTCTACCGTAAAGGGCAAACGCTTGTTTTTTGCTACATCGAAGCTGGCTTCACCCTCTAACCTTACATGGCGATGGGTCAGCCCGTAGCTCTGTGCATAGTCTATGCGTGAGCCGGCGTTGAGCCATACTGCTGTGCCGTCAGGCAAGTTGACCCGTGCCGTAGCCCCCATAGGAGCCGTAATGCTTACATCTGCCATTTGCAAAGTCCACTGCCGGGTGGCATATTGATAGCCCGCCCACGGCAGCAGCAGTGCCAAAGCTACGGCTGCTGTGGCCACTGCCATGCGGATCCACCTCTTGTGCCATCTTACCTTCGCCGAGGTCGGCGTGCCAACGGCTGCCATTTTGCATTCAAAACGGTTGTAGGCAGCCTCTGCATCAAACCGACAGTGCTGCGAAGCCACACCTGCCGAGAACCACACCTCCAGCTGCTGACGTATATACTGTCGGTTGTCCTCCGATGCCTGCGCTGCATCATCCAGTTGCCTGATAGCCTCTGGCTGGGCAATGTCTGCCAGATAAGCCGCTATCAGGTTGTCTAACTCAGAGTGTGTGTATCTTTTATCCATTCTTTCGGGGTTCTGTTAGGTATGACAAAAACAAGATAATAAAGGGTAGTCTGAAAGCTATGTTTTTTCCAAAAAAGTGCAACTTTTCTTTTTCAAGGTTGCCGTGCGTCTGCAAGAGCAGTGCTTTCGGCATCCGATTGCACCGTTTTCACCTTGCGATTGCAGTGCTTTCATATTGCGATTGCAGTGCTCTTGCTTTTTCAAGAGGGAGCTTTAGCTTTCTGTCGTGGAGCTTTTCGCTGCTAAAGCAGTGCTTTTCTGCAATAAAGCAGCAGACTGAGGGATAAATCATCATGCTTCGCCGCCACTGCTATTGCAACAGTATCAAGAATACAATCCACTTCATGTACCCTTGCAATGCGCCTTGCAGCAGCTTCATTGCATTCTTCATGTGATACTTTACGGTGTTGACAGAGATACCCATTTCAGCAGCTATCTCCTTGTATTGCTTCTGTTCCACACGGCTTTTTACAAATACCTGTCTGCACTCTTTGGGCAACAGGTTGATGCAACGGTTGATTTCAGCTTCCAGTTCCTGCCGTATCAACAGCCCCAAGGGGTGGTCGGTATCTACAAACACATGCGACAGCATGGCTTCCTCTGCCTCATCCGTTTCCATGTCAACACGCAACGAGAGTCTGCGGTGCAGGGCTTTCAGCTCGTTTACACAGCGATTGCGCACAGCTCCAAACAGATAGCTGCGCAAGGTGGTGCTGACAGCCAGACTATCGCGCTGCTGCCACAGGTTAAATACCACATCGTCTACCACAGTTTGTGCCGTCTCGCGGTCGTGCAGCAGCTGACAGGCAAAACGGCACAATGGCTCATAATGCCTGTTAAAGAGCACCTTATAAGCCATTTGGTCGCCTTGGCGCAACCTTTCTATCAAAAAATCATCGTCGATATTCATGTTTATATCAGCCCTCTGCCATTCTGCCGGCAAAAGATAAATGTTGATTATTCGTTTAATAGATTGTGCAAAAGTAAGCAATATTACAGTTCTTTACAAGAAAACGACGGCAAAAAGAAGAGCGCGGACAGTGCAACCGTTAACAGGTTACACCGTCTGCGCTCTTCCGTAAGCAACTGTTGCAGATGCAAAAAGGTGTCAAAAATATCACTTGTTTATACTTGTTGGCGATGGCTTGCATGCCAACAGTAAGCCGACAATGCCAATGACAACAGTGCGAAACACAGTCCTGCGCCGCACACACCGGTCCAGCCTACATGCGTCCAGCCTATGTTGGCCACAAAAGTGCCTAAACTCCCGCCCATGAAAAGCATGGTCATAAAGATGGTATTGGCACGGTTGGTAGCCTCCGGCACCTCATGCAGGCAACCGCTTTGGTTGCTCAACTGGTTGCATTGCGAACCTACATCTACCAAGACAATGGCCAGTATCAAGCCTACATACAGGTTGCCCCACCACAAGGCAATAGCCCATGCTACCAGTTGCAGCACGCCTCCACACACGGAAAAGCGCTGAATGCCGAACCGTGGCACATATTTGCCTACGCCACTGGCAGCCACCGCACCAGCCATACCGCACAGGCCTAACATGCCCACCATGCCACTGTCGGCACTGAAAGGGGGCAACGCCAAGTGGAATGCCATGCAAGACCAAATGCACATCATGCTGGCAAAGGTCAATGCGGCACGCAACGAGTAATGGCGAATGGTGGAATGGCGCATGAATATCTGCACTACCGACTTCATCAACGAGCCATACGAACCTTGAAAAGTGGGCTTCATCACAGGCAGCATAGCCAACGATGCCGCCAAACATGCCACCATAATGGCAGTGGCTATGAAGAACATGCCACGCCAGCCCAGCCAAAGGCCCACATAACCGCTTACCACACGGGCACCCAACACGCCCGTAAGCAGGCCTGAAAGCACAAATCCCATATTGCGCGACTTGTTTTGCGGTGCGGAGAAAAGCCCTGCCATAGGCACGAATATCTGTGGAACAACAGAGCAAACGCCCACCACAAACGAGGCCAGCCACACCACATGGATATTGGGAGCCATGCCTATGGCGGCTGTCATCACCGCAGCTATGCCCAAACATGTGCCTATTATCTTGCGACGAGAGCACTTGTCTGCCAACGGCACCACCAGCAGCAAGCCCGCTGCATAGCCCAACTGAGTGATAACAGTAATGAGTCCTGCCTCCACCTCGGTAGCGCCGAGCGCGGCTTTCATCTCTTCCAGCAGAGGCTGGTTATAGTAAAGGTTAGCCACTGTAAGCCCTCCCACCGCACTCATCATGAGCAACAGACAGGCAGGTATGCCCTTATTGGGCTCTAACTGCTTCATACGTGACAAGCATTATTTTACCCAAACCACATAATCTTCCTTGCGGGGCTTGGCTGGAGCAGGCTCTTTCAGCGCATAACCCAAGGCTACATGCCCTATACCTTCATAGTTGCCTTGTATGCCCCAAGAAGCTAACAGCTCCTTACCTTCGGCAGAATCAAACACTTCTTTGGCGCGGTGAATCCAGCAACTGCCCAAACCTAAGGCATGAGCAGCATTCATCAGGTTGCCCATTACCAACGAACCGTCATACAGATAAGTAGGACACTCGCGATTGGCCAGCACCAACAGGATAACAGGTGCACCATAGAAAGGGTCTGAAGTGGTGCCCATCACCTGGGCGTTCAGCTCTGACAAGCGGTCGCGCACAGCCTTGTTGGTAATCACTACGATGCGGGGCGACTGCATACCCATGCCTGTCGGTGCATATTCACCAGCCTTTACAACTTGTGCTATCAACTCATCTGACGGCATCTTGACTGCATCAAACCCGCGGATACTGCGGCGGGTCTCCATTACTTCTAATGCTTCGTTCTTCTTTTCCATTGTTCTTATGTTTTAAGATATACCTTCAAGCAGATGCTCATCATCCATTCTACCGAGATGGAACACCGCTTGCAACAGTGCAAAGTTAGCAACACTCTGCAAAAAAACAAAATCAACAGACCGCCTATTGGGGTTAAACATAGTAAAATAGCCTTGCACAGACACGCTGCGCAAGGCTATTTTATAAAATGGTATCTTTGCTTTTATTCTCCAAGCAGGACCTTTTATCGCTTCAATAACTTGTGTGTTTTGCCATTGCCTACTACGATATTGATACCCTTGGAAGTGCTGTTCATGCGCTGTCCACCCAGTGAATAGACAGCAGTGGCAGCGTTGTCATCAGCAGCTTTCACACCATGTATGCCCACAGTGCCCGCTTCTGCCACGCCAGCTTGGCTTAAACCGCCATACTCGTTGGCTGCCTGTATGCTGTACAGTGCACCCTCTTCATAGTCAATAGAGGTAGCAGTGGTAAAGCCTTCTACCTTTCCATTCTTGGTGACAACATAGCAAATGGCGTATGGTACTGGTTGCCATGCTATCTTGCCATTGGCTATCTTGGGCTCTGGAGCGGCGCAAGCCTCAGTAAGCAGCTCCGGTTGCCAGTTGTCATCACCGCCGAGTACGTTCTTCACAGTGTACTGGGCAGCCTCCTCATCGGTAAGGTAATTCTTGGCTTTGCCCTCCACTTTGGTACCGTTGTCCATGTAATAGTAGGTATCGCGACGGTGAGACAGGTCAATGGGGTTGCCTTCTTTGTCCATCGTATTGTAGTCTGCCCACAGCACCGGCAGTCCTCCCATGGTCTCATACCAGCCCGTAGCAGGAATGGTTACTTCCGCCTTGGTATTGATAAACACTGTTTTCGGGAAGTTGTGCCATGGACGTCCGAGCCATACAGAGGTCTCTTCAGGTACACCGGGGGCTGTAATCACATTGTTCATAAACACATATCCCCACTTCACATCAGCCTTATGAGAGGGCGCCACGATATAACCGCCACTCTTGCGTACAATGTTCAGCGTGTCGTTATCAAAGTAAACGTTGCCGCTGTTGTAGATAAAGTCTACTGCACCTTCAATGAAAGAGTTCTTCACATAGTGGCGATAGTTTGACTTGCTGGTAGTAATCCAAGTGTCTTGATAGCTGTACATGCCCACCTTGTTGAACACAATGCGGTCGTTTTCGGTATTGAGTGCCAATGCCTGTGGACCGTTGTTCATCTTCACTCCGTAAGAATTGACAAAGCTGAGTCCCTCGAAATAAAGGTTGGCAGCATGGGCTACAAAGGTTGCGCCCTTGTCTACACTCAGTGCATTGTCGCCTCCACAAAGCTTGTCATCACTGATAAAGACCTTGTCGCGCCCCTGACCAATGAAATGAAGGTAAGGCTTTGAAGCCGGCAAATCCACGTGTTCATTGTAAGTTCCCTCCTTAATAAAGACAAGCCAAGGCTTCACGCGGTTCTTTGGAGCAGCGTCAATAGCAGCCTGTACGGTGGTATAATCGCCTGTACCGTCCTGTGCTACCACTGCATCATATATGCGGGCATCGGGCTGTTGACGCTCCATAGTGGTGAAACGGATGGTTACGCCCTCATAAGCATTGCCGCTACGGTCGAGTATCATGCCGGCCGGCAGAGTGAAAACATACTGTGTAGCATACTTCAGTGCGCTGTATTGGAACACTACGGTCTTGCCACTGACGGTGGGTTTGAGTGTCTCATTGCCCAATGTTGCAGTGCAACCTTCGGCTACCACTACCTTTTCATTGAAGGTAAGGATGACCGATCCATTGGCTGAAGCGCCATTGCTGCTGTCTGAAGGTATGGAAGCGAGCAACTGAGGAGCCTCTTTATCGTCTATTATCTCCTTGTCGGCCAATACGAAAAGCTCTGCTACTGCCAAGCCATCGTAGTCGCCGGTTGAACCGATAAGGGGCGAACCGTAGTCCGGCAGGAAGCGAACGCGCACCAAATCTTTGCCCGCCGCATCGGCAGGAAGCGCAAACTCCTGCTGGTCCCAGCCACGATTAGGCAGGTTATAGGTGCCGAACTTCGTGTAGTTTTCACCGTCAACAGAGTACTCGGCGTTGACAATACTGTGTGCATTGAAGTCGTCTCCCACAGCTGCTGCCAACTTGATGTTGGTGTAGTTTTTGGTAGAGAACGACATTTCAAAATAGTATTTATCCGTCAGTTTCTTCCAACAGCGAGCGGCATATTTGCCGTTTTGCCCGCCCTTTTGCGCGCCACAAGCCAGCCATGACGATGTGTTGCCGACAGCATTGCGCAGCGACAGCAGTCCGGCATTGTCGCTTTCTGCCTTATAGTCGGCTGCACGCTCCTGTGATGGTGTATCATTATAAAGGTCCCAACCTACTATATAGTCAACACTTGAGAAGCAAGCCTCAACGCTTTTGGTACCATCCATATTGATTTCACGCTCCGATTGGGTGGTGTTGTCTTCCCAATTGGTAAATGTCAAGATACGGTTGTTGATGGCGGTGAGCTTTACATCGGTGCCCTCTTCATAGTAATGGACGCCATCTACAACGTTTCCCTCCGGCGAGAACTGCACAAGATTGGCATTGGCACCGCCCTGCAACTTGACATTCAGTGCATAGACATTGTTCTTGATATAGTTGGCAGTGATACGCGTATTGGCTTTCAACTCAAAGGAATAGGGGTTCTCAGCAGACACTACTTGTCCTCTTTCATTGGTCCAAGCCGTAAAATGATAGCCAAAGTTCTCGGTAGTGCTTACTGTTATCTGTGTACCTTCGTCAAACTGTGCTCCCGCTGGGGTTACGGTAAGGGTGCCAGCTTGGGTATCGGTCTGGTCTACTGCCAATGTATAGGAAGGCACTGAGACAGGCGTACCTGCAAAATGGCCTGTTACTACCACATTGCCCAGTCCAAACTGCTTATTGGCTGCCAAGTTATAAATGTAGAATATGAGTTCTACTTTCTGGTCAACGGTCTGCAATGCGGTAAGGTCCAGCTCAGAACTTGATGCTGAGTTGCGCTCAGGATTGAAGCCTTTCAGCAGCTCAATGGTCTTGTCTCCGCAAGTGGCTACCACGTCAAGCGTGCCTCCACTGGTGCCAAACTTCTGCGAGTTGAAAGTCAGTTTGGCAGGTGTAAAGCTGACTCCCTTCTTCGGCACGACAGTAAACGCCACATAGCAAGCATTGTCTCGCGCATTGCTTATCTTCTCAGTAGGGTTCAATTTCGACAGACTGTTCTGCACGCCATTGGCAAACAGCTTGCTGCCATAGGCAAAACTGGTGGTTGATACAGCCTCCGGCACCGACACATCGGCTACCGACGCATTGTCGGCTCCTTTGTTAAACGGCCACGAGAGGGTGGCATTCTTCGCATCGACAGCATCGGCTGCCAAGGCACTTCCTATGCCCAGCCACCACAAGAGCAGCAAAGCGAGGACGGTAGATAAATTCTGTTTGTTCATTGTTTTATCAGGTTTGTTAGTTGTTTGTTTACCAAATAATCGACAGCACTACCTCACTACCTTCTTGGCTGCACCATTTTCCACTACGATATTGAGTCCTTTCTGAAGGCTCTTCTGGCGCATGCCGTTTATATTATAATACAAAGTAGTGGTTTGTGGGCGTGATGCCACATTGCTGCTGATGCCTGTTGCGCCACTTACTGCCATGCCATGCACCATCACATCGCTTACACAGAGGGTCTTGCCTGTGGCTGCTCCGTTGTACCAAGGATAGATACGGATGCGCAGTGTCTCGCCTTCGTTTACCTCTATCACGGGTGTTGCGCTCACAGCCATCATGTCGTTGGCCTTCATGCCCGATGAGAAATCTGCCATATTCACGGCATTGGCAAAGTCGGCTTCTTTGGAATAGTACACCTTGCAGCGCATGCCGTTGCCTCCACAGCCACACACAAACAGGCCGATAGAGTCTACATTGAGCGTTGTTCCCTTAGCCGGTTGCACGGCAAACTCTATCCAACGGGTAGACACCTCGTCTATCTCGCCTGCCGGCCACTGCTCTCCTTCTATGATATTGCGCTGCACTTTGCGCGAAGCATCAAAGCCTGTCCACTCTGGCCAGGTAGTGGCTTTGTTTGGATTAGCGTATCGCTGCAATGTCATGCCGCTGTAATGCTCGCCCAAAGAGGTAACAGGTCCTGTTACGGTGCTGGCATCGTCTGCCTCAAGACGCCAGTAAACACTGGCTGGTGTGCCGCCCGCCAAGTCTACACACTCGCCCACTACGGGCACGGTAATGGTATTGTCGCCATTGGCTACGGTAAGCGTTTGACTGAAAGAGCCTACTGTCCGGTATTCGTAGCGTGCCTTGAAGCTGCCTATCAGCGTGCCGCCTTTATAGGTTAATGTGGCAGTAGGGGCATAATTGGTGCCATCTGTCGAAACCATTACTCCGCCATTGGCGGTAATTGTAACGCTACCTTCGGCGGGTTGCAGGTCAAAGCCTGAGAGTTGCACCTCTTTTGTAAGCGTCTGCCCTAAATATGCCTTGCCAAAGTCTACCTTGTCCGGATTGACACTCAACTCACTGGTCAGCTTGATGCAGTCGGTCAGTATGCCCGCCTGACGCAACAACTGGGCTGCCAAGCGCGCTATCAGCGTGGCACCCATGGCAGAAGTATGGGTACTGCCGTTGCCGTCAAAGAGCAGTTCGTTGGCCTTGGCATCGCCATAGCTCTCATACAGTTCGGCAGAAGCGGTGGTAAGGTCAATGTAGGTTACGTTCATCTCTTCTGCCACCTGACGCATCTGGTAGGGATAATCATACGTATGGTCATCTGCAGACACCTTGTTGTTTTCGGTAAACACACCGTCTTTTATCAAGCTGAACTTGTCTCCCAAATCGTGTCTGCCGTTTCTTCGGATAGTGCTTCCCGTAAAGTATTTTCTGCAAATGGCACCTACCAATACCGGTGTTGCCCCCAAGGCTCGGGTTTCTTCTACATACTTGCGCAGATATTCCTTATAGGTGCCGTTAGCAGTAGTGCCCCGATAGTCAGTGGCAGCAGCCTTGGCGGCATCTCCCTTGCCGGTATAGTAGGCTTTCAGTTCATCGCCATCGCAGCCGTTGGTCTTCTCATCGTTGTGCGCAAACTGTATGAGCACATAGTCGCCAGGCTCTATCTGCTTCTTTACCGACTGCCAGTAGGGCGACTCCATATAGAAGCTTTTGCTGCTGGCACCGTTCTTGGCGCGGTTGTTTACAGTAATGTCGCCGGTAAAAAACTGCTGGAGCATCTGGCCCCAGCCTCGTGTTACGGTGGTGCTTTCGTTGTAAGTGGCCATGGTCGAGTCGCCAATGGTATGTACCTTACGTGCTTGAGCACCCAGCATCGTGCATGCAGCCAATGCGGCTACAGCCATCTTTCTTAGTTTCATAGCTTGTTTTTTAATTGCATTTTGGGTTAGTAAATTCCTGCGTTTTATTGTTTCCAATTGCAAAATTACACCAAAAAGACACATACAAGGGGTGAAAAATGCACCAATAAGGTGGATTTTCTGCGCAGAAAAGGCATTTTTTTGCCATTTTGTACCACTGATACCGTAAACCCGCCCCAGCAGCATGGATTTCCGATTGCAGTGCAACGGGCTTCTGATTGCACTGCAATTACCCTCCGATTGCAGTGCAACCGAAACGCAATAGCGGTGCAATCGGAAGGCGATTGCACCGCTATTGGAAACCCGTGTGAACACTGCCCCTTTACTTGACCGTGTCCTTATAAGCCGAAGGGCTATGACCCGTGGATGCCTTAAAGCAGCGACTGAAGTATTTGGGGTCTGAAAAGCCACAGGCGTATGCCACATCGCTCACACTCATATTCGTGGTGACCAACAACTGACAGGCATGTTTGATGCGCGCCTCACGCAGGAAGTCGAGGGGCGTTACGCCCAACATCTGCTTCATCTTGCGTTGCAAGCCTGACCTGCTTACAGCTGCTGCATCAGCCATCTGGCTAACCGAAACATCGGCATCGGCAATATGAGCCTCAACAAAAGCCGATACCCGGCGCATCAGCACATCGTCTTCGCTACTCAACTGGGGCTTGACAGAAGCCGCTACTACCACTGCTGACGGATCGCTGGTAGGAAGCAGTGAAAGATAAGCGTCCAAAGCCTCGCGGCGCTGACGGCGTATGCGGCGTATATACACCACTGTATAGCCTATGGCAGACACCATGAAGAGAAAGAGCAGCATCAACAGTACATGGGCAATGGTGGTCTCTGCAAATGCGGGTGTTACCTCAATGGTCAACCTGCGACTGTTATTGCCCCACACACCATCGGCATTTGTTGAGCGAACCCATAGCGTATAGGTGCCTGGCAACAGGTCAAGCAAAGTGGCAGAATGGTCATGGCCTATGTAGTTCCAGCGGAAAGGCGCCTCATCGCCCTCTTTTCGCAAACAGAAAGCATAGCGTATGTCGGCATCAGGCATGTAGTCAAGGGCGGCAAACGTTGCGGTAAGGCTCCGCTCCGTGGGTTGCAGCACTACTGTGTCAAGGGCATTGACCGCCAAGCATAGTTCTTTGCCCTGCACACTCATGCCGGTAAAGGCTATGTTGGGCACATAGCCGCTCTTGCGCAAACGGCTCTGATGAATGGCCAATGTACCGTCTTGCAGACCAAACAGCCATCGGCCGCCGGGCAAACGCAGGGGCTGGGCATCAGAAAAGCGGCAAACAGACTGGAAAAAACGCTGCCCAAACGAGGTAGAAGCACCACTGTCGGCGTCAAACAGCACCAACTGGTTGCTGCTGACTGCCAGCATCTTTCCGCCCATAGGCATGACAGACTGCACCACATCAGTAGGCCAGCCGCTCTCTTTGCCATAATGGCGGAAAGACAATCGGGCTGAAAGCAGCTGGCGGGTCTCTATTCTGTTGACACCGCCACTCTCTGTACTCACATATAACCGCCCCTTACTGTCGGCAGCTATATTCATGGTGGCACTGCAACTCAAGGCATCTCTGCGGTCTGGTTCTCGGGTGTGCAGCCGAAAACGCATGGCAGAAAGTTGCTTATTGGGCAGCAACCGGGTAACGACAAGTCCCTCTGTGGTGGCTGCCAGCATTACATCATGAGGGGCAATGAAGAGTCTTCGCACCTTCAGAGCCTTGCGCTTAGGGCAATAAGGCAAGCCTTTGTCCACAGATATCACCTGAGGCACTGCGGCAGAAGGGTTGACCACGCAGGCTATACCACCGCCCAATGTAGCTATCCACAGCCGATGCCAGCGGTCTTCGCATAGGTCATAGACATCATTACAGGGCAAATGACTGATGCGATCCACGCTGAAACCACTGCCACCTGTACGCTTTCTCAAGCGGAAAAGTCCGCCAGGCTTACAGCCCAGCCACACTGTGCCGTCGTGGGTCTGCACCATGCAATAGACGGGAGCGGCAAAAGGCGTAACTGCACTGCTCAGCTTTCCTTGAGCAGAAAGATAGCCCGACAATTGATGGTGAGCATCATACAGTGCCACCGTAGCACGCTCTTTAGAAGCTATCCAGCAGCAACCGTTGCGGTCTTGCATCATAGCTTTCGTCTCATTGCGCTGTGGCGAACGGCTGATGTTGGCATGCTGGTGCAGGAATGTGAGCTTGTAAACACCATAATCGGCTATTACCCACAGCTGTTTCTGACGGTCGAGCAAGCAGAAATGCGCTGCCTCTATGCGAGGATGGGCATCATACACTGTCTCGCTTCCGCCAGGTTGAGTATAAGTCAGCGTGCCGTCATGGTACAAGGTCCACACCACTCCATCTGTGTTTTTATAGCGATAAGGTTTGTTGTCCTTTACCGATACTGTCTGCTTGCGCCCTGGCTGCAAGCTTTTGGCATATTCAAAGCGACAAGTATTGCGGTTGAACAGATAGTAGTCCTCGTCCACCTTACACCCGATATTCCCGTCTTCCGTCAGCCAAATGCTGCGGATACGGTCAGTGGCAAGTGGACTGCCGTCGCCCACATGAGCCTTAAAGCCGCAAAAGGAGTAGCCGTCATAGCGGCACAGACCATTCCACGTGGAAAACCATATCATGCCTTGAGGGTCTTGCAACATCTGCGTTACGTGCTGCTGAGTAAGCCCCTTGCCCTCGTCATAAAACTCTATACGGCACAGGGGAACAGCCTTTGCAACAGGCAAAAGCAATAAATACAACAAGGTAAAAAGCAGCCGGCAAACGGGTATTCTTTTGTTTTCAAGTATCATCAACGCTGTTGTTAGTAGTTCTTTGACATGCGAAAGTAACTAAAAATAAAGAAACAAGCAAAGCAAACAAGCAGAAATAGACCATTATCAAGCTGAAACAAGGGCAAAAAAGCAGTGCGGCCCGAATGTAAACACCTACATTCGGGCCGCACTCACGTTTGTTTGCTATTGGCTATTGCATGCAAGCGGTGGTCTCACCGAGAATCGAACTCGGATCTAATCTTTAGGAGAGACTTGTTCTATCCATTGAACTATGAGACCCCATTGCGGCTGCAAAGGTAATAAAAATTATTGATAAGCAGCAACAATCTGTCTATTATTCACGCCTACAAGCCGCAAATTGGTTTTATATTTGTAGCTTTATTCCTATTTACAAATTGCCTTTTAAATAGCTAATGTTAATGATAGCCTGATTCAATTCATTGATTGCATCCACCCGTTGCAACTGCATTTCAAGAACAGTGCTCAGGTTTTGCATATACTCTACATAATCTATCTTGCCACTCTCGTATGAAATTTGCGAAAGCTTTCTCAGTTTCTCTTCGCCATTTACACTTTGTCCTTGACAGTATTTCAGAGCTTCTTGCGCCCGGTAATACTCATTCAAGGCGTTGCGGTAACTCATGTTCATAGAGCGTTCTGCCTTCTGGCGGTCCAACTCCACCTGTTCCATATCATGGCGGGCGGCTTTTACCCTTGCTTTCTGACCGCCCCAAAAGAGCGGTACGCTCACACCTACTTCAAAACCCAATAAATTGCCCTGCTTAAAACGGCTGCGGTCTACATTATAAGGGTTCAGTCCTGTCCACACCAACTGGGTCTTCAGCGCTACACTAAGGTCGGGCATATAGCCTTGTTTGGCCAATTTAAGGTTGCGTTCGCTGGCATTCTTGCGCTGTACAAGCATGTCTGCCATAGGCGTTTGCTCAAAAGAAGCAGTGCCTTCCGGCTCCTGATGAGGCATCACAGCCAAGACAGTATCAGCCAAAACAACATCTTTGTCAGTACCAAGTAATTCCATCAGCTGTTGTCTATTGGCATTACAGACCTGCTCGGCACGCTGAATTTCCACCACATTTTCATCGTGCAAGCGTTCTGCATTCAATTCTTCCAGAGTCTTGGCCTCATCCGCTTGACGCTTAATCTTTGCCACACGCATAAACGCATGATACACACTGTCTTGGTTCTTTCGTATGCGAAGCAATTGTGAGTTGTAAACCAATGTGCAGTAAGCACTGGCAACATCGTGCCTCAATTGGTTGCGCACTACCGCCAATTCACCTTTCTGAGCCGCTGTTTCAGCTTTTAAATATTTTCCACGAGCCACATAGACAGTAGGAAACTCAAACGACTGACTTATCGTGAAGCCATTGTCAGGGTTGCCACCTGTGGTCAAATCCTGTCCAAACACCACCTCTGTCTTTTCCAAATCAACAGCTGTACCCTGCATATCATGCGCCTTTGCCACTGCCAGACGCTCTGACTGCAAGTCAATGTTATGCTCTAATGCATAATCAATACACTGTTGCAAAGTAAATACTTGCTGTTGGGCAAATGCCCAAACAGGCATAAAGAAAAGTAATAATGATAACTTTAACTTTGACATTTTATTACACTAATAATTATTGTTTTACCTTTTCCATTTCATAAAACATAGGGTTATGAAGCATAAACCATAGGGTTACGGAACATAAACCATAGGGTTATGCGTATCGCTGTTGTCCTGTATATCCAATCTTTACATCCACTGCTCGTATAACAAAAAGGATACCAATCGGCCACAAAGGTACAATTTAAATTAAAAACATTAGTTACTGAAAGACTTTTGAATGTGAAATAATCCCAAAAAGCTATGCTTTTGGCTATAAAAAACTAAACAAGATAAACCATTAATAGCCCTTAACGTCAAAAACGTGTTATGCAAAAGACTATTATTCTATTAACATTAATGGCGCTAAACGTGCTCACCGCACTGGCGCAAGGTACAGTAAAAGGTAAAATAAAGGATTTAAGCACCGATGAAACGATGCAGTTTGTCAACATCACTGTTACACAGGCAGGTGAAACAAAGATGCTGAAAGGTGCCATTACCGATGAAGCCGGCAACTTCTCCATAGCGCAATTGCCCTATGGAGACTATCAACTCAACGTGTCGTTTATGGGCTATAAGCCCCTCACCCGCAAATTTTCGCTCACCAAGCAGAAACCTACCGTGAGCTACAATGCGCTTTTCATAGCAGAAGACGCACGCTCCATCGGTGAAGTTACGGTAACAGGACAACGCTCTAACATGAAGTTGGAGGTAGACCGCAAGTCGTTTGACGTGTCGCAAGACATCTTGAATGCCGGTGGAGCAGCCTCTGACGTGCTCGAAAACATACCATCCGTAGAGGTAGACAATGACGGTAACATCTCATTGCGAGGCAACACCAGCGTGGAAGTGTGGATAAACGGACGCGCCAGCGGCCTTAACAGCGACAACAGGGCTGAGATACTGCAACAACTGCCTGCTGAAAGCATTGAAAGAATAGAGGTAATTGACAATCCTTCAGCCAAATTCAGCGCGGAAGGCAGTGCGGGTATCATCAATATTGTGCTCAAAAAGGAACGCAAGGCGGGCTATTATGGTTCTGTACAAGCCGGAGGCAACACGCGCGGTGGAGTAAACACCAGTGGCAATATCAACTTTAACAGCGGTAAATGGGAAGGATACGCCAATATCGGTTTCCGCAGAAGAAAGGGCAAAGGCGGTGGAGACAGCGAGCAAATCTTTACCAACAACAACCAATACCAACGCTCTCACAGCGAGGAAAAGAACCAAGGCAACGGCCTTTTCAGCCGTGCCGGCATCACATACCATGCTACCAAGAAAGACGATGTGTCTATCAGCGGCATGATGATGAACGGTTCGAGAGACGAGAACGGCCTAACACCTTACCATTACGGCACCTTGGGCAATGCTACCGACAGCCGACTGATGACCAGAAAGACGGGTTCGGGCGACAACTCCATGGAGATGTATCACGGAGAGCTGAACTATCGCCACAACTTTACAGACAAACACTTCCTTGATTTCACCGTTGGACTGAACAAATGGAAGATGGATGACGGCAACATCTACCAAGACAGCACCGTCTATTACGATGAAGACAAGGCCACAGAATACAGCTATCAGCGCCGGCCGATGCACATCAACAACCGCTCTACTGAGATAAAGCTTGACTATGAGAACCCTATCAGCGACAAGTGGCTACTACAAGCGGGCTACCAAGGCAACATCAACCGCGAGAACTCGCCTCAAGAGTCGTTTGTTGACAACACTTCATGGGACGGAAACAACCAAAAGGAAGATGAAGCTTACTTTAACCGCTTTATCTACAATATGGACTTGCATGCCGTTTACGCCACATCAACACTGAAATTGGGCAAATTCGGCATCATGGCAGGACTGAGAGGAGAGTACTGGAAGGTAAAAACCGAAAGCTATGACTACGCCCAAGAGCATGACGCAAGCAAGAGAGACAAGCCTTTCAAGAAAGATTTCTTCCAGCTGTTCCCCAGCGTTTTCCTCTCATATCAGCTCACCGAGAGCCAGCAACTTCAGCTAAACTACACCCGAAGACTGCAACGGCCATGGGGAGGGCAACTGAACAGCTTCAAGAATACACGCGATGCATCGATGATTTCATTCGGTAATCCGGAGCTGACACCTGAATACAGCAACTCTTTCTCTCTGAACTATCTGAAGACGTGGGCGCAACAATCGCTGTTGGTAAGTGCTTATTACCGCCCTACTACGGATGTAATACAGCGCATCAACTACCGAAGCAGCAGCGACGGACTGATGTATCAGACCAACATGAACGTGGCAAAGAGCGTAAGTACGGGTCTCGAACTGGTGCTGAAGAACAAGATCGGGCGCTGTTTTGACCTCACCACCAATGCCAATGCTTACTACTACAAGCTCAATGGTTTTGCATACGACATTGACGGGCAAACTGTTACGGGCGAAGGAAACAGCAACTTTACGTGGAATGCACGCATGCAAGGCAGTCTGATATTGCCTTATGACATATCGGTGCAGCTCACCGGCAACTACCGTTCACGCCAAGTGGTAACACAAGGGTACCGAAAGCCTAACTATGACGTTGACTTCGGACTGCGAAAGAACTTCTTCAACAAGGCGTTTACACTGGCAGTAAACGTGAGAGACATATTCAACAGCCGCAAGTTTGACGTTTATACCTCATCTGATAGCTTTACCCGCCATGAAACTCACTGGCGTAACGGCCGCACACTGAACGCTACGCTTACCTGGAACTTTGGCAACATGAAGGCCAAACGGCCCAAGATACAGCCTGAAAACGGTGGCTCTGACCCATCAAACAGCTACTCTGGCGGTGAAGGTGAATACTAATCTACACAAAAATCCGGACTTTACGGTTGCTTGTTGCTACCCGCAAAGTCCGGATTTTTTGTTTTATCTATTCTGTAAAGCAGGATTTACATTACCTGGCTGCCTGGCTTTACTTCTTTAAGCACAGTGGTTACGCTAAGATTTCCGTCAAAGTTTTCGGCTGAAAGAATCATGCCTTGGCTCTCAATGCCCATCAGCTTGCGAGGCGCAAGGTTGGCTATAAAGAGCACATCCTTGCCTATCAGCTCTTCCGGTTGATAGTATTTGGCAATGCCACTGACGATAGTGCGATCCTGACCAGAGCCATCATCAATGGTGAACTTGAGCAACTTGTTGGCTTTCTTTACCTTTTCGCAGTTCTTGATATGGCCTACACGGATGTCTATCTTCTCAAAGTCTTCAAAAGGAATGGTTTTCTTGATGTCTTTAGACTTGTAAGCAGCCTCCTCGTTGGCTTTCTTTATCTCTGCCAACTTGTTGAGTTGATACTCTATAGCCTCATCTTCAATCTTCTCAAAGAGCAGTTCCGGCGCATTGAGCTGATGCCCTGGCTTGAGCAAGTCGGTAGAACCGAGCTGGTTCCAGTCAAACTCTTCGATGTTAATCATCTTGCGTAGGCGTGCGCTACTGAACGGAAGGAAAGGTTCAAAGGCAATAGACAGGTTGGCCACCAACTGAAGAGAGATGTTCAAGATGGTCTCTACACGCTTCATATCGGTCTTGGCTACCTTCCATGGTTCGCAGTCGGCAATGTATTTGTTACCTATTCTTGCCAGGTTCATGGCCTCTTTCAAGGCATCGCGGAACTTGAACACATTGAGCAAGTTTTCTACTTTTGCCTTCACATCCTTAAAGTCTGCCAAGGTCTGGCGGTCGATATCTTGCAGCTCTCCACATGCCGGCACCACGCCATTCCAGTACTTTTTGGTCAATTGCAGTGCGCGGTTGACAAAGTTGCCGTATATTCCTACCAGCTCACTGTTGTTGCGCTCCTGGAAATCTTTCCATGTAAAGTTGTTGTCTTTGGTCTCTGGCGCATTGGCAGTAAGCACATAGCGCAGCACGTCTTGCTTGCCCGGCATCTCTATGAGGTAGTCATGCAGCCAGATAGCCCAATTGCGTGAGGTAGATATCTTATCGTTTTCGAGGTTCAGGAACTCGTTGGCCGGCACGTTGTCAGGCAGGATAAAATCGCCATGAGCCTTGAGCATAACAGGGAATACGATGCAATGGAACACGATATTGTCTTTACCGATAAAGTGAACGAGGCGTGTCTCAGGGTCTTTCCACCACTTTTCCCATGAGTCGGGCAGCAATTCTTTGGTGTTGGAGATATAGCCTATCGGCGCATCAAACCACACATAGAGCACCTTGCCCTCTGCTCCCTTTACAGGAACAGGTATGCCCCAGTCAAGGTCGCGGGTCATGGCGCGTGGCTGCAGGTCCATATCGAGCCAGCTCTTGCACTGTCCGTACACATTAGGACGCCACTCTTTGTGGCCTTCCAATATCCATTTTTTCAACCAATCTTGATACTCGTTCAGTGGCAAATACCAGTTTTTTGTTTCTTTCAGCACAGGTTTAGAACCGCTGATGGCACTCTTTGGATTAATCAGTTCGGTAGGGTCAAGATCTGATCCGCACTTTTCGCACTGGTCGCCATAGGCCTTCGGGTTATGGCAATGAGGGCATTCGCCAGTAATATAGCGGTCGGCAAGGAACTGGTGTGCCTCTTCATCGTAATACTGTTTGCTGGTTTTCTCAATGAGTTTGCCCTCATCGTAAAGCTTCTTGAAGAAGTCTGATGCCACCTTGGTGTGTGTCTCAGAGGTAGTACGGCTGTAAATGTCAAAAGAGATGCCAAAGTCTTCAAAGCTTTTCTTAATCAATGAGTGATAGCGGTCTACCACTTGTTGGGGTGTGATGCCCTCTTTTTTGGCGCGGATGGTGATAGGCACACCATGCTCATCGCTGCCGCAGATGAACTTGACATCCTGTTTCTTCAGTCGGAGATAGCGCACATAGATATCGGCTGGCACATATACGCCTGCCAAGTGGCCTATGTGTACACCACCGTTAGCGTATGGCAGGGCTGCCGTAACGGTGGTACGCTTATAATTTTTGTTTTGTTCCATTGTTTGATATGATTGTTTTTTATGCTGCAAAAGTACACAAAAATTTTGAGTTTGCACCGCTTTTACCAATTATATATATATTTGCAAGCAGACCAAGCGGCATATCTGCCCCAAGACCTACACTGACTTAACATAATAACACTTGCTATGACAAGATAGATTATCATGCTTATGGCATTGACAAGCTTGGCAGCCTGCCGCAGGGAGCATAACAACAGCACCTTGGAATCTGCCTATTACTGGAGCACAACCCTGCAAATGGACAGTGCCAAAAGGACTTTTCTGCGTGCGCATCAAGTGAAACGCCTCTACATAAGGTTCTTTGATATTGTGATGAGCGAGGACAACGGACCTGTGCCTAATGCCACCCTGCGCTTTGATGCGGTGCTGCCTGACACGATAGAGGTGGTGCCTACCTACAGCTTGGAAGCGTATGTATTGAGCCAAGTGTACCACAATATACCACACGCTGTGAAGTGCTGACCAAGATAGCGCAAACATCAAGCAGGCAATAACGATGCTTTCGCAAGCCGATAGCATAGCTATCAGAAGCCAAGAGCGGTGCTTTCGCAAACCGAAAGCACCGCTCTTGTATATCGGCAACTTATCAACACTGTTGAAAAGCCTTTTATATTACTGTAAATCAATTATTTATTACGACAGCAAACTATCGCATGCAATCCTCCATACACTGCTTTACGATACCTTTGGAACAGGTAAGCGACCTACTCTAAAGCGATGGTTTCCACGTCTACAGCTTCATGCAAGAAGAGCTGGGCAGACTCTCTGAACTTGTCGGTGCTCTCTGTAGTCAAGTAGTGGCAATGGCCCTGCTTGGTGCAAAGGGCATCCATTTCAGGATGACGGAACAGATAATCCTTCAAACTATTGGCCACATACTCGCCCTGAGGAATAATCTTGACCCCGCGAGGCGTGTATTTCAGTATCTTGTCGAGCAGCAACGGGTAGTGTGTACAGCCCAAGATGATAGAATCTATCTGTGGGTCGCGATGCAAGAGATTGCCCAAACGCTTCTTTACAAAATAGTCGGCGCCAGGGCTGTCGTATTCATTGTTCTCTACCAACGGCACCCACATGGGACAAGGCTCGCTCTGCACGGTAATGTCCGGATACAACTTCTGTATCTCAAGCACATAACTCTGGCTCTTTACCGTACCTTCCGTGGCCACAATGCCCACATGGCGGCTCTGCGTAATCTGACCTATGCACTCGGCAGTAGGCCTGATAATGCCCAACACCCGGCGCTGGGGATCAAGCGACGGCAGGTCATTCTGCTGAATAGTGCGCAGCGCCTTGGCAGAAGCTGTGTTGCAAGCCAATATCACCAAATGGCAACCCATGCTGAAAAGCTTCAGTACAGCCTCACGGGTAAACTGGTAAACCACATCGAACGAACGGGTACCGTAAGGGGTACGGGCATTGTCGCCCAAATACAAATAATCATAATGCGGCAAGATGTTGCGCATCTGGTGCAAAATGGTGAGCCCACCATAGCCAGAGTCGAACACTCCTATTGGACCGGGACCGCTTGGTAAATCTATCATACGCAATGTTTTTGAATTTTAAAATCAGGACTTGAACCAGGTGCTTCGTGCTTGTTTTTCCCTATAACACCACCGGCACGCAACTGCATTGAATGCCGAATGATTCCATGAACTGCCGGCGCAGCATGCCGAAAGCCTTATTTTCCTTTAGACAAAGCCTCTGCTACAACCACAGTAAGGTCTTCGCCCTCGGCACTGTTGATATAAGGCAGCGCATCGTTGTCGGTATTGAGGATAAACGACAAGCCTTTTTCTGCACCTATTTTAGCCAACGCAGCATTGAGCTTTGCCTTCAAAGGGGCATAAGCATCCGTCTCGGCCTTAGCCAGCAAGCGCTGGGCTTCCTCCTTGAACTGCATGTTCTTGTAGAGCAAGTCTTGCAATTCAGACTGACGCTTGTCAAGAATAACAGGGGCCAAATTTTTCTGAGTGGCCAAGAATGTCTCATACTTCTGCACAAACTCTTCTGAAGCGCGCTTGGTCTCGGCATCATACTGCGCACGCAACTGCTCCAAATTGGTTTGGGCAATGGCGTAATCGGGCATCAACTTCAGAGCCTGGCTGTAACTGAGATAGCCAAACTTAATCTGCGCTTGCGCCACAAAAGGCAGCAAGGCTAAAAGAAATAAAATAGCAAGTTTTTTCATAATAGACAATATCAATAAACTAAATGAATTATAAAGAAAACACTTTAAACAAGTGTTCAGCAGAACAATACACAACAGGAACTAAAAAAGCCGCTTTCAAAATAGAAAGCGGCTCGCTGTGAAAATATTGCTTATTTCAGTTTGTTCAACTCAGCTTTCACTTCTGCAGTAACGTCCTTGCTCAAGGTTTCGCTGATATAAGGAATACCGGCAGATACATCCATGATGTAAACATAACCGCCATTCTTGCCCACATTCTTGATAGCTGTCATTACTTTGGCCATGATAGGTTGCATGGTTTCCTGCTGCAACTTCTGCAAAGCCTGCTGGTTGTCTTGGTAAGCCTGCTGATACTTCTGGATAAGACCTTGTATCTTGGCCTCTGTCTCCTTCTGAGCGGTAGCACCCATAGTAGACTTTGCTGCCTCATACTTGTCGGACTCACTCTGTATTTCCTTCTGCATCTGGGTTAAGCTGTTCTCATATTCCTTTGACTTAGCCTCCAAATCGCCACGAGCTTTGATAAACTCAGGCATATTCTGCATAATAGCTTGAGCATCAACATGACCGAACTTCTGCTGTGCAAATGTTGCCAATGGCGCAAACATCAACAGTAATAAAATTAATTTTTTCATCTTTTCTTTTTCGATATTATTTGTTGTTATATTCTGTTTTCATACCTATCACCCACCCTTTGCCATGCAACAGCACTACAATAAGGCTGCAATAAGCGTTGCAAAAATAGTTATTTTAGTTTGAATAACCTAACTTTACATGTAAATTCATTTACATTAACCAAACTGACACAACTATTTAACACTAATAAAATGTTTTGAAGTGGGTGCATTATGGTGATAATTTTTCAGAACTCACCTTGAATGGTCAAACTCCAACTTTGCTGTATGCCAGCAAACGGACAAAGCACCGAACCGCAAAACAGCAAAACCTGTCAGGCAAATGAGCTTTGGCTCATGTCTGCAAGCAGGCATGTCAATTATAAGAATAGCCTAATTTGGTAAGCACCTCGTTGCTGATGTCTACCTTAGGCGATGCAAAGATAATGCCAGAGTCTGACGCACGGTCAAGCACAAGGCTGTAACCACGCAAATCAGAGATGTCTTTTACCGCGGTATAAATCTCTTCCTGTATAGGAGTCATCAAGCTGGTACGCTTCTTGAACAGTTCACCCTCCGGACCAAAATACTTCTTCTTCAAGTCGGCAGCCTCTTTCTCCTTATTCATGATAGCCTCTTGACGGGCCTTCTTCTGCTCTTGAGAGAGAAACACTACTTCGTTTTGATAATTCTTGTACATGGTTTGCGCCTCTGTATTAAGGGCTTCTACCTCTGCCTGCCACTTCTTGGCAACCTGAGAAAGCTGCTCATTGGCACGCTCATAAGCTGGAATATTCTTCAAGATATATTCCATATCAATCAATGCAAACTTCTGGGCACTTGCCGTAATGGCCATCATTGCCATCACAACTAACATCATTAATTTTTTCATGTCTATTCTCCTTATGGTTAATTACTGTGCTGCAGCATTGCAACAGCACACACATTGCAAACTAAAACGAAACGAACAGGCTAAGCATCTTTAGCCGAAAAGAAATGAAAGGAAACTGAAATTCAATAAAATAAATACTATATTGTATATTAAAAGAATGGATATGGTCGCTCAACCAAGCGACACATAAGCGGGTTTTATTGTAAATCTGAATAAGTAGGTGTTCACCATTCACCTAAATAAAACACCTACTTATTCAGTTATATTATATCAGCAATAGGCCGTCATCAGAACTCCTGACCCAAGATAAAGTGGAACTGGCTGCCGCCCTTGGTGCCGAACACCTTGTCGAAACCATAAGCCCAGTCGATACCCATCATACCCACCATAGGCAGGAAGATACGAACACCGACACCAGCCGAACGTTTCATGTCAAAAGGATTAAACTTCTTGGTGCTGTTCCAAGCGTTACCAGCCTCTGCAAAGGTCAAACCGTAAATGGTAGTGTTGCCTAACAAGAACGGATAGCGCAGCTCCAAAGAGAAGCGGTCATAGGCATAACCTTCATAACCGTATGGAGTAAGACTACCATTCTCGTAACCACGCAAGCCGATAGTTTCCTCAGCATAACTGGTAGAGTAGCCACTCATACCGTCGCCACCCATATAATAGGTCTCGAAAGGCGACTTCTTGTACTTGTTGTAAGAACCAAGCAAGCCCATTTCCACACGAGTCATCAGCACAAAACACTTAGGCGTATTGCTCAAAGCGGTGTAAGTCTTTGCCTTAAACTTCCACTTGTGATACTCTACCCAGCGGTATTTCTCTTGCTGCTCATTAGAGTAATTGGGCGAATTGGGGTTATTGGCCAAGTTTTTATAGTCTTTATGGTCAAATGCAGACCATGGTGGAGTGAGCGAAACAGAGAATGTAAACTCTGAACCACGGCGTGGGAACAACTGGTTGTCAGTTGAAGTACGCGACAAGGTCAAGCCTAAATTCAAGTTATTGCAGTTACCGTTACTTACGATAAAGTAGCGCCAATTCTTCAACATATAGCGTTGATAAGCCAATTCGAGCGACAATTGGAAATAGTCATCTGGCCAACGGAGACGCTTGCCCCATCCTAACGAGAAGCCAAACAGCTTGATATAGGTGTCTGGATCATAATAATTTTCATAATAATTGTTGTAACTGTTGCCATATCCGTACATGTAATTGTAGTAGTTTGTCATGTACGCATTGTTATAATAGTTGCTTGACACATCAGTTTGCTTAGAGAAATAAGCGCCGACAGTAAACTGAATAGGACGCTTGCCGCCAAACCAAGCCGTTGAATAAGATACATTATACGATTGATAATAAGTACCATTGGTCTGCGCACCGATAGAAAGCACCTCACCATCACCTACCGGCAAGATTCCTCTATGCTCCTTGTTCTTGTTGAAGAGGTTTGCCATAGAGAAGTTGTTCAGCTTCAATCCTACACGGCCAATGACACCTGTCTGTCCCCAACCTAATGAAAGTTCTACCTGGTCGTTGCTTTTCTGTACCAAATCCCAGTTGATATCCACATTGCCATCTTCGTAATTAGGCTGTACATCAGGGTTTATCTGTTCAGGATCGAAGTGTCCCATAGAGGCCAACTCACGTGCCGAACGCTGCAAAGCTTCCTTAGAGAAGAGGTCGCCAGGCTTTGTACGCAGCTCACGGCGCACTACATTCTCGTAAAGACGGGTGTTGCCATTGATACGTACATGGTTCAAGTGGGCTTGTTGCCCTTCAACGATACGCATCTCCAAGTCTATAGAGTCACCGACAATGTTGACTTCAGTAGGCTGAAGATTATAAAACAGGTAACCATTATTCCAATAGTTGTTACCCACAGCATCGTCATCCTCCGACAAGCGCTTGTGCATCAGCTTCTGGTTGTACACATCACCCTTCTTCATACCCAACACTTGATTTAGATAATCAGTGGTATAGATGGTGTTGCCCACCCATGTAATGTTGCGGATATAGTACTTCTTGCCCTCGTTTACCTTGAGCAAGATGTTCACATGCTTGTCATCAGCATTCCAGACGCTGTCTTCCAAAATCTCTGCATCACGGTAACCTAACTCGTTGTACTTGTCAATGAGGTTCTGCTTATCCTTTTTATAGCGTTCTGGAGTAAACTTTTTGGATTTCAAAAAAGATGAAAGCTTGCCTGCTTCATGGGTCTTTGAAAAAGCACCTTTCTTGAAAAGGCCGCCCTTAATCTTGGAAGAAGCCAAATATTTGTTGCCTTCGATGATGATGCTTCTTACCTTCATCTTGTCTTTCTTGTCAATAATCACATCAAGAATGACATGGTTTTTGTTGGTAACATCATCCCTCTGCTGAATGCTTATCTCAGCATTCTTATAGCCTTTATCGTCATAATACTTCTGTGCAAGAGTCTTTGCACGGTCTATCATGTTAGGAGTTATCTGGCTACCCTTCAGCAATCCGAGTCGCTGTTCAAGGTCTTCACGCTCCGATTTCTTAGGACCTATATAGTTAATGGTCGAAACACGGGGACGAGTAGCAAGATAAAAGTGCAGATAAATATTGTCGCCGACAATCGAGTCGGCTGCAACCTGCACCTTAGAGAAGAGTCCATGCTTCCAATAACGCTTTACCGCGTCTGTAATGGCATCACCAGGCACTTCTATTTTCTGCCCTACCGTAAGGCCAGAGATACTTGTCAGCATGTAATCCTCATAGCCTTCAACACCCGACACAGCAATACCTGCAATTGTACAAGAGCGAGGCATGCCCGCATAAGTGATGTCTGGATTGACTATTTTTTCCTGCGCCGCAGCACAAACGCACATGAATAGCGCGGCAACCAGCGCAACACATCCTCTTAGTCTGTTCATCTTCTCTTTCTATTGTCTATTTTTATGCACACGATATGGAATACATGTGCTGTTTCATTCGCATTAAAACACAGCATAAGGAGAACTGTTTTCAACTATCGTCTCTACTCCTTTGCTTTATTAAATTACCTCTAAAGCGTTGTACATTTATAGCTATTATCATACAGCTTCATGGACACAGCCTTATAGCTTGATAGGCCAAGCACTGTGGCATGACAGCTAAAGCATTGTATTTTTATAGTCCAAGCACTGCATATTTAGTGCTAAGACACTATATACTTATAGCTAAAGTACCATAATAGCGACACTAAAATATCCGCAGTAGCCTTATTTCCCGTCTTGCTCTACCTGCTCCTCTGTTTTTCCGAAGCGGCGCTGACGACTTTGATAGCTTGCTATGGCCTTATGCAAACATTCCTCGTTGAAGTCTGGCCAATAGGTATCACAGAAGTAAAGCTCTGAATAAGCTATCTGCCACAGCAGATAATTAGAGATGCGTACTTCGCCCCCCGTTCGTATTAACAGTTCCGGATCAGGCATAAAGTTAGTCTGCAAGTGCTCTGATATCATGTTTTCAGTGATGTCTTCAGCATTAATATTGCCTTGTTTCACTTCTTCAGCAAGCTGTTTTACGGCATTTGTTATTTCCCATTTTGACGAATAGCTCAGCGCTACCACCATTGTCATAGTGGTATTGTTGCGTGTATGTTCCATTGTTTCCTGGAGTTTGAGTCTCACTGCTTCGGGCAAGCGTTGCAAATCACCGATAACTCTGAAGCGAACATTATTCTTCATGAATATTTCATCCTCAAGAGAGGTGAGCACCAAGCCCATAAGAGCTGCTATTTCATCGGCAGGTCGGCTCCAGTTTTCGGTCGAGAAGGTGTAAAGTGTAAGGAACTTAACACCCAATCGCGTACATTCTGACGTGATGCAGCGCACCGCATCAACACCGGCTTGATGTCCATAGCTGCGCTGTTTGCCTCTTTCCATAGCCCATCTTCCGTTTCCATCCATGATGATAGCGATGTGCTGAGGTATGCGTTTCATGTCTATTGCAGTTTCATTCATCTTTGTTACATATTATACATTTAGGCAAGAAGCTGTAAGTTAGGGTTAGTTTCAATGCCGAATAACAGTCTGTATTTTTAAATAATCCTGAGCTTTTGATAGTGTAAGGGTCTGCTACGCCATCGAGTTTATCGCTCAATGTAAAATGCATAGTCCACTCCACGCCCAGATTTATGCGTTTTCCAAGTTTGTATTTGACGCCCACTCCCAAGGGAAGATTAGCCGTAAAGACACTTCCCTCTTCAGGTTTTACATAGGTAACGCCCAATCCCAAGGCAATGAAAGGGGTGAGTCGTTTTGCCCCTCGATACTCAAGTCCTGTACCATAAGGCCAAAAGTTGTACTCATAAGTAAGGCAAAGGTCTGTCAACGAATTGCTGAATTCCATGGGGTTGTCATGTATTTCAGGATACCATGTGGTTACATTGGCAGAGTTTCCCTTTATTTTTCCAAACGAGAGGTCCAGCTTCAGCACCATATAAGGGTTAAACACGCGGCGCAACACCAGCTCTGTTACCGGTTGCATGTTCTTGGTCAAGCTCCCGTTAAAGTCGCCTTGATAACTCATCATGCCTACACCCGCACCTATTTCCATGCGATATTCATCGTCGGTTTGTGCGTTAGCAACCGTCAATGGCAGCAACATAAGCATACTAAGTAAGGCTTTCTTCATGATGAGTATCTATTATATATAATGTAACAAGACCGCTGTTGGTCTGTCTGTTACTTTATAAAGGATGTTTGCTGCTGCTTCCATCCCAACTTATTGAGTCGTCCGCGCCATACATTGCCGTTGCCGCCACAGATAATCCACAGGCGATTCTCCTTATCTACAGTCATGGCAAACACATTGCTACCGCTATTGCTGAAATTACTTGGCAACACATTTACCTTGTCGTTGTGCCATGTCAAGCCATTGTCCTCACTGGTATAAATGTGTGAGAAGGCAGCAGTACTGCCTGATGCCGCAGCACTGATATTCTGACCGCCCAAGGCAATAAGTTTGCCTCCATAATTCAATATGGTCAATCCCGCCATTGCCGGCAGGTTATAGCTATTCTTTTCGCTGTTAAGATTCCAGCTGTGTGTGCGCGATTCTGCCTTTGTCTCTTCTATTTTGTTCCAAAGTACAGCCAATGTATCGCCTTCTGCATTGCCTGTTTGTGGCAATCCTGCCAGCACCACTTCTTCTACTGAGCTATCGTTTTTATGCTTCAAGCCCGCAACGACATAATTGTCCATCGGCAGTTGTGCTTTATCGTCTGCCAGATTATCCTGTTCCCATACACCGCCTGACGCAGAATGAAGTATATTGCGGTCTGCATCGAGTGCATACATGTATGTATTTCCTGCTCCCAACAGTTGCTTTACATCGTCTGTACCCACCGCCCCATTAATGTCTGAAGCATCTCTCCAGTTCTGGCCGTCAGTAGACACGATGAGTTTGCCCGCTGTGATTGTAAACAAGCTATTGTTTTGTGCCACTACGTTTTTATACGCATCAGCATCCAAATTTTTATTGGTGTTCAGTTTAGTCCATCCTGCGTTTATATCATCAGCATTGGCTGTATATGCCACGGTAGCGTTATCCTTCAGCCCAAACAGATAGAGTCGGTTTTCTATTGTTACGGCTTTCATGCCCTTCATACCCTCAAATGCTTCCTGATTAGATTCTTTATACCAGCGGAAAGAATCCGGATATTCTTTATGCACATTGAGTGTAACCATGTATTTGCGATAAGCTGAGGCGTCATTGGCCACAACGCGGAACTCGCGTGTAGTGGTAAAGTCGATAGAGTCGCTGCTGCTATAATAGTTAAGCGTGTCGCTATCTACATTTTTGATAATGATATAACCTCCATTTTTACTGTTAACGGTGCACAACACGTGTGCGATGTCTGTACCTTGCGGCAGAGAATCGGCATTATACACAAGACCTTGCTTTTGGTCTATATACATTTTATAGTCGCTTCCCGTAACTGTGGTGGTATAGGTACTGTCAGCTGTGCCAGCACTGTTCTTCCCAGTATAGTATCGGTTCAGTGTTCCGAGGGTGAAAGAAGTCATGGCTGTATCGCTGTAGTAAACTACATCATTATCAGTATCGCTGAGACATGATGTGACGAGCATCACGGCTGAAAGCAATATAATAAAAGGTAGGATAATCCTTTTCATCAAATAGAATTTTTATTTTTAGCTGCAAATTTAATCAGAATTCCGCAAACAGCGTTCTTTTTATTGGCTTTATTATCTAAAATATTAATAAATTGGAGTTTTTTATATACATTTTCAAAATAGGGTATCTGTTTTTCAATGGCTTTTACATGTTTTAAAAACTCTTACAATATGATGATGACAGGGGGCTGTATAACTGTAAATTACATAACAAAAATAAAAGGCAGTATGAATCACTCACACTACCTTTTATGAACTTTAATCAATGTTGGTATTCATAAGGGTAACAATACACAAAGCAGTTGTTACCAAAAATATGCCTAACATCGTTATCGTTTCAAAATCTAATAACATAATCTTTACCTTAAATCTATCAAACTACTAACCTATGAAAACTGTATTCTCACGAACACGATGCAAAGATAGTGGTTTGTGTGCGAACACACAAGCTTTTTACCCATTATTTTTCGCCATTTAATTCTTTTTTGATTTATGTCAAAGATATTAAGTAAAAGAGTGCTTCATTTGCTAAAAAAAGACAACAATTGGTGCTTTTCCATAGCCTACAGCTACTTTATGACATAAAGAACAAGTATATCTATACTTTTTGATACCAACCATTGTTTTTTGACTTTACGCCTTGTTTCATTGCATTTTCACCAAGCGACAGTCGCTCTTCTGTAAACTTGAAGCAATATTGTCTCACTGTCTTTCCCGCAACAGCGAAAACAGGACACCTGAAGAAAAGGCGAACAGGCAGCCCTAAAAAAGGTACGTATTCTGCCAAACGCTTGTTTCTGTTGAATAAGAGACAAGGATTAAGCATCTTGTGCCAAAGCAAACGGCAAAAGAAAAGCCTGCAACCACATGGTGATTGCAGGCTCAATAAATAATAATTTCAATGTAAATCTATGCAAACTGATGCAGATTACAGCTGAGGACCAGCAGCTACGAGAGCCTTACCAGCCTCATTGTTCTCATACTTCTTGAAGTTCTTGATGAAGCGAGCAGCCAAATCCTTAGCC
>CALCVP010000084.1 GCA_937907705.1 uncultured Prevotella sp.
TCATCATAAGATGCAGTAACATATCAACATTCAAGACACAGGCTTTAAATGTACGAATCTGTTACTAATATATACTCTAATAGGACCATGGAGTTTCTTTTATACCAATGGACTCTATTAGAGTTATATTCAACTAACTTTGCAGTTAAGATAACTTTTCTTCAGGAACGAAGTCTGTATCTTCATCTTTTTTAGTTGTACGTTTACGAATCACACGTTTACGCTTTGGTTTCTCCTCTACCGGTTTTTCAGCTTTCACTCCAGCCAATTCAGAGTCAATCAATATACGTCCACAATATTCGCAAACAATTATCTTCTTATGCATTTTAATATCAAGTTGGCGCTGTGGCGGTATTTTGTTAAAGCAACCGCCACAAGCATCACGCTGTACATAAACAATGCCCAAGCCATTGCGGGCATTTTTGCGTATACGCTTGAAGCTTGTAAGAAGACGTGGCTCTATTTTTACTTCCAGTTCCTTGGCTTTCTCTTTCAAACGTTCTTCTTCAGCTCGTGTCTCGTCAAGAATTTCTTCCAACTCGCTACGCTTCTCTTCAAGAGCCTGACTACGGTCCTTGATCAAAGCTTCTGTGCGCTTTAAATCCGCATTCTTCTCTTCTACCTTAGTATTGGCTTCGCGAATTTTCTTATTGCACAATTCTATTTCAAGTGTCTGAAATTCTATCTCTTTGCTCAATGTGTCATACTCTCTGTTGTTTTTCACATCATCAAGTTGCTTCTTATAACGTTCCACACTGGCCTGAGCTTCTTGTATCTCGCCCTTCTTCTGTGTTACAGCATTTTGAAAATCTGCAATATCATTTTTAATCTTTTCCACACGAGTATTAAGACCTGCTATCTCATCTTCAAGATCTTGCACTTCAAGTGGTAATTCACCTCTCAATGCACGCTCTTCATCAATAGCCGACAATGTGGTTTGTAACTGATAGAGAGTCTTCAACTTCTCTTCTACTGACAAATCTGTAGGATCTTTTTTCGCCATATTATAAATAGATTATTGGATTCGTGTTAGTCTTTGTGAGATAAGTCTTCACACCTGGACACGCATCTTTGATTATTGATTCAAAAATTTCATTCGTATATTGTTCACTCTGATAGTGCCCAATGACAGCTATTTGTATTTGCTGTTCTCTGCCAAAATACTCATGATAATGCATTTCTCCTGTAAGAAAAGCATCAGCACCTATTTTAATTGCACTATCCAGCAAGAAAGAGCCTGCGCCACCACAAACAGCAACCTTACGAATAGGGCGACGCAACAGCTGATTACACTGCACACACTCTACGTCAAAAACACTTTTAAGAGTAACGATGAAATCATCTGCGGCCAAAGGTTCCGGCAAAATGCCAACCACTCCACTGCCGCATTCAATGCCATCCACTTGCTTTTCTGCAAAGAAGCTACAATTCTGCATAGAAAGTTTCTCTGCTATTTTGAAATTAACGCCACCACGGGCGTTATCCATATTGGTGTGCATGGAAACAACAGTTATCTTGTTACTGATAGCTTTCATCACTGTACGCTGCACATCATTCTCATCGGATATGCGCTTAAGGGCATGAAAAATAAGGGGATGATGCGAAACG
Source organism: uncultured Prevotella sp. (assembly GCA_937907705.1). Taxonomy (GTDB): domain Bacteria; phylum Bacteroidota; class Bacteroidia; order Bacteroidales; family Bacteroidaceae; genus Prevotella. The sequence goes on from CALCVP010000084.1 coordinate 1,609, forward strand.
ATAAGGTTACAACCCAATGCAATAGCTTCATCCACCACTTTCTCAGTAACGTCAAGACACAATAAAGCCCCTGAAACTTCCACCTCCGTTAATCCTGTCTGCAAGCCTGCATTATCAAAGCTTTCCTGCAGTGGCAAAGGTGCAAAACGCTCAAGGGCATCAACCACTTCTCTTATTTTCACGCTTTACAGCTTTTAAATATAAATATTCACTTATATTATAGATATTGCATTGCTTCTTGCTTGCAAGTCTATAACTTTCGTAAATGCAAAGATAGCATTTTTAGTATAAAAAGCAATATTACAGTATTTAATATTTGTTTTTTTTAACGCTTTATCCACGTCAAGAAAGTGTGTATTCCAAATGGAAATTCACCCACATTCATCTATTGCTTATATATAACTTCACTTGCAAGGCATAAGTATAAAAGAATGAAAGTTAGCCCAGCACCAACTTTCATTCCTTTACATTAATTATATATATTAGTCAACAAATCTACACGTTATATCAACATATTCGTCTATACGACGATCACGCAAGAATGGCCACCAACGGCGCACTTGCTCACTATGCGTTAAATCTATATCTATTACAACACATTCTTCGTCCTTTTCTGAAGCCTTATATAACATTTCACCTTGAGGGCCCACAACAAAGGAACTACCCCAAAATTGTATGCCATCAGTCAAGCCTGACGGGTCTATCTCATGCCCTACCCTATTCACTGTTACTACGGGCAGGCCATTGGCTACGGCATGTCCACGTTGCACTGTTGTCCAAGCTTCACGCTGACGCTGCTGTTCTGCCAACTCATCACTGCTTTCATAGCCAATAGCTGTTGGATAAACAAGAAGTTCCGCACCTTGAAGTGCCATTAATCGAGCTGCCTCCGGATACCACTGGTCCCAACATACCAACACTCCTAAGCGACCCACTGAAGTGTTTATTGGATGAAAGCCCAAATCTCCTGGAGTGAAATAAAACTTTTCATAATAAGCAGGGTCATCAGGAATATGCATCTTACGATATTTTCCTGCGATGCTTCCATCACGTTCTATCACTACAGCCGTGTTATGATAAAGGCCAGGTGCACGTTTTTCAAACAAGGATGTAACAATTACTACATGATTAGCCTTGGCCAACTCACCGAAGAATTCAGTAGAAGGTCCTGGTATAGGTTCCGCTAAATCAAAATTATCAACACTCTCTATTTGGCAAAAATAGAGGCTATTGTGAAGTTCCTGCAAGACAATAAGCTCCGCTCCTTTTGCAGCCAAAGATTGAATACTGTTAGCTAAGCGCTGCATATTATCTTCCATATTTGCAGTATTGTGCTGCTGTATAAGTCCTATTTTCATATTTTAATGGCAATAATATAATTTGACACCTATTTTTTCGTTGAAATTTTATTGAGGATATTGCATTGTACAACAGTGTAAAGATCCATGTTGACGCACAATTGTGCTACTGTCTATAGGTATTAATTCTCTGTCCGGGAATGCCTGCTGAATAATCGTGGCAGCCTTTTTGTCATTAGAGGGTTGATTGTATGTAGGATAGATAACCGCATCATTCAGTATTATGAAATTGGCATACGTAGCAGGCAAGCGTTCACCTTTATCATACATAGGTGCCACCATTGGCAACTTCAGCAATCTGTAAGGTTTGCCCTCTTTGGTTTTAAACGAGGTCAGTTGTTTCTCCATGGCTTTCAATTCTGCATAATGGCTGTCAGTAGGGTCATCACACCCTACATATACCAGTGTGTTGTCAGGTGCTATCCTCACAAGCGTGTCAATATGTCCGTCAGTGTCGTCACCTTCCAAATGCCCATGGTCAATCCATAATACCCGCTCTGCATGCAATTCCTTTTTTAACCGTTCACTTATCTCCTGCTTTGCAAGAGGCTGGTTACGGTGTGGAGCCAGCAAGCAACATGTAGTTGTAAAGATCGTTCCACAGCCATCACTCTCTATCGAACCGCCTTCCAACACAAAATCATCAAGATTTATGTATTGTCCTTTCACCATATTATTATCATACAAGCTCTTGTTGATGGCATTGTCCAAATCAGAAGCAAACTTGTTTCCCCATCCATTAAATTTAAAGTCAAGCAAGGCCAATTGCCCTTCTCTGTCCCTTAAGGTAATAAAGCCATGATCACGTGCCCATGTATCATTGGTTGGGCATTCGTTAAATTTTACTTTCTGCATCTGACAATTTGACAGATGTAGATGTAACAAAGCCTTTACCTTATCTGCATGAGGGGTTACAATGATAAGGCTCTCATGTTTTGTTATAGCATCTGCCATTGCTATATACGCCTGTTCCACATCAGCAAGATACTCTCGCCAATCTGTATCTTCATGAGGCCATGTAAGTTGTATCGCTTGCTGCGGTGCCCATTCTGCGGGCAATATCATATCTGTATTCATTATCATTCAATGTATCATTACATTTTTCAACACTCAAATAAGCAATGCTTTCAAACACCTCACAGGCAAATAATGATATACCGGAAAGTATCAGAAAAGCATCTGCCATGCAAAAATACAACAACTCTGACAAAACACAA
>CALCVP010000085.1 GCA_937907705.1 uncultured Prevotella sp.
TTTATGGCGGTCTGGATATGAGCATAGTTAATTTACACTAATTACGGTAGAACCTTTTAATTAGAAAATATTTCAATTAGAAAATAAGCAAGAATATGTTACTTATTATACTTTCTTTTTATCGGCAGCTTTGTCTAAGGCAAGTAATATGGTTGATAGATTAAATAAAGCCGACTTCATTAGCTGATGAAATCGGCTTTGTTGTATCATGGTGCTTAAACATTAAGAGAAAGCACACAGATGCTTAATTACTTATTTTGATATGCTGCAATGACGCAGCAATACGTGGTTAAAGATTATTCGTAAACCTCTTCGATGTCAACTTCGCTAAAGTCATCATCAGAAGCACAGGCATTAAAACCTTCTGGAATATCGAATTTTTCATTGGGGTCATACCCCAGCGACCTATCGGCAAATACTTTTTTCATGAAGTAAGCCCAGATAGGTAAGGCCATGTTGGCACCTTGTCCCATACGAGTGGAATCAAAGTGTATGTCGCGGTCTTCACCACCTACCCAGCAGCCACTTACCAGTGATGGAGTAAAGCCCATAAACCACGCATCGGCATTGCGATTAGTAGTACCCGTTTTGCCACCCATTTCACATTCTACTTTATATTTATAGCGCATTCGGCTTCCTGTACCTCCATCCATAACAGCTTTTAACATCTCAATCATTTTATAGGAACCGTCTTCGCTGATTACTTCGTTCATGCGGGGCTGGAAAGTAGCTACTACGTTGCCATCGCTATCTTCTATCTTTGTAACATATAATGGTGAGGTGTGTATACCGTGGTTAGCAAATGTGGTATAAGCACTGACCATTTCTTGAACAGATACTTCATTAGGTCCTAAGCACAGCACCATAGAAGGATATACGCCATAGGTATTGATGCCAAATTCGCGTAGTATTCGTAAGAAATCTTGTGGATTGGTCTTGCTCATCAAATAGGCAGACACCCAGTTATTGGATTGCGACAATGCCCATTTCAGCGTGACCATCTGTCCATAGCGAGAATGACTGCTGTTACGAGGTGTCCAATTGCCATAAGAGCGCTGCACATTAGGGGCTACATCACAAGGCGACATGCCATTAGACATGCTTAAAGCATAGAGAAATGGCTTAATGGTAGAACCTACTTGGCGACGCCCCTGAGTGGCCATATCATATGTAAAGTGAGTAAAGTCTACTCCTCCGACATACGCTTTTACAGCACCAGTGTGTGGATCCATGCTCACAAATCCGGATCGAAGAAATGATTTGATATAGCGGATAGAGTCAAGTGGAGTCATGACGGTATCAATATCACCATGATAAGTAAATACAGACATCTCAGTAGGAGTACGGAATGTTTTACGTATTTCTTCTTCACTGTATCCTTGCTCTTTCATTGCTCGGTAGCGTTCACTTTGCATGATAGACCTGTTAAGTATTGCTTTTACTTCCGAGCGCGTTAGGGCATTAGTAAAAGGTGCATTGGGCTTGTTACGATTTTCCTTTGTAAAAGCAGGTTGCAGATAGTAGCCTACATGTTTTATAACAGCTTGTTCGGCATATCTCTGCATGCGCGAATCAATGGTGGTAAATATTTTCAAGCCATCGGTGTACACATTATAAGGCTCTCCGTTTTTCTTGAAATTTTTGTTGCACCAGCCATATAGAGGGTCTGATACCCAGGCGGTAGAGTCTATTTCATATTGAACTCTGTTCCACGAAGGATAGTTCTTGAGTTCAGGGCGTTGAGCCATCATATATCGGCGTAGAAACTCTCTAAAATAAGTTGCAATGCCATCTTTGTGGTCTACACGGTGAAAGTTGAGCGTAAGGGGCTCATTTTCTTCTGCATTAAATTCGCTTTCTGTCAGATAACCTGCTTTGACCATTTGTGCAAGCACTACATTGCGCCGCTCTAAAGAACGTTCAGGGTAGCGTACAGGGTTGAAATACGAAGGGTTCTTGCACAGACCAATCAGAGTTGCTGCTTCCGTAAGGCTCAAATCTTTTGGTTCTTTGCGAAAATAAACGTCAGAAGCAGTCTTTATACCTACTGCATTATGCAGAAAATCAAAATAGTTAAGATACATGGTTATGATTTCCTCTTTGGTATAATAGCGTTCAAGTTTTATCGCTATAACCCACTCTATAGGCTTTTGAAGCATCCTCTCCATGGTGCTCTTGGCAGTTCCTGAATACAATTGCTTTGCTAACTGTTGCGTAATGGTAGAACCACCTCCTGCGCTCTTTTGTCCTAATAAGCCACGCTTGATTATGGCACGGGTCAGTGCGATAAAGTCTATACCTGAGTGTTCGTAAAAACGCTCATCTTCGGTGGCTACCAATGCTTTTACAAGATAAGGTGAAATACTTTTATAATCAACATGGATACGGTTTTCACGATTCATGTTATAGGTTCCTAATATCTTACCATCAGAGGAGTATACTTGAGAGGCATAGCGACTGATCGGGTTTTGCAGGTCTTCTATGTCGGGCATATATCCTATCCAGCCAAACCAGATTGCGGTAAAAGCAACAAAAAACAACAAAATAGTACCGCCAAGTAAGCCCCATAAAATATGAATAAATGATTTTCGCATGGTTTGTATTTAAGTAGATAAACACTAATTAGCTGCAAAAATACTACAATTCTTTTGAAATATCAATCATAAATTAAAAATTATGCTTAACTTAGCAGTCGAATTTGAAATCACAACATTTATCTAAGTTAATGGAAAAGCATAATTTCGTAACGATTGCTGACTTGGACAAGGAAAAGATTCTATACTTGATCAAGTCAGCCCAAGAGTTTGAAAAACATCCTAATAGGGAACTTCTAAAAGGAAAAGTTGTAGCAACATTATTCTTTGAACCGTCTACTCGTACGCGCTTGAGCTTTGAGACTGCGGCAAACAGATTGAGTGCTCGAGTGATAGGATTTAGTGATGCAAAAGTTACCAGCGCGACAAAAGGTGAGACCCTTAAAGATACGATATTGATGGTTTCTAACTATGCTGATGTTATTGTGATGAGGCATTACATAGAAGGAGCTGCGCAATATGCAAGCGAGATAGCTCCTGTTCCTATTGTCAATGCAGGCGATGGCGCACATCAACATCCATCACAGTGTATGCTTGACCTTTATTCTATTTACAAAACACAAGGAACACTTGAGAATTTGAACATATTTCTCGTCGGAGATTTAAAATATGGCCGCACTGTTCATTCTCTTATTATGGCCATGAGACATTTTAATCCTACATTTCATTTTATCGCTCCTAAAGAACTTGCAATGCCTCAAGAGTATAAACTCTATTGCAAGCAACATAATATAAAGTATGTTGAGCACACTGCTTTCAATGAAAAAATAATAGCAGATGCCGATATTCTTTATATGACGCGTGTACAAAAAGAACGTTTCTCTGATTTGATGGAGTATGAAAAGGTGAAGAATGTATATATATTAAAAAATGAAATGCTAAAGGAGGCAAGGCCTAACATGAAGATTCTTCATCCTTTACCACGTGTCAATGAAATAGATTATGCCGTTGATGAAAATCCACATGCATATTATATCCAGCAGGCACAGAATGGACTTTATGCGCGCGAAGCTATCATCTGTGATGTACTTGGCATAACTCTTGATGAAATAAAAAACGATAAAACAATTATCTAAAGACTAATGGCTGGGCTTGCATATAGCCGTTTGCGCTGTTCAACGATGTAAACGTAAAGAGAAAAAAGCTCAACCGGGAATGTTAACTTTTTATTATGACTGCAAATAAGAAAGAAAGACTGGTTGCCGCTATAGAAAACGGTACAGTGATAGACCATATACCATCAGAAAAAACCTATGAGGTTGCTAATGTGTTGGAACTTCAAAATCTGAAATCTGTTATTACTATAGGTTATAATTACCTTTCAAAGAAAATCGGACATAAAGGCATTATAAAGATTGAAGATAAGTTCTTTACCGATGAGGAGATTTCCAGACTTTCGGTAGTGGCACCTAATGTTGTGCTCAATATCATCAGAAATTATGAGGTGGTGGAGAAAAAAACTGTTGAGACACCTGATGAATTAAGGGGGATTGTTAAATGTAATAATCCAAAATGTATTACTAACAATGAACCCATGCAGACCGTATTTCATGTGATAGACAAAGAACACGGAGTCCTGAAATGCCATTACTGCGACAAGGAGCAAGAAATAAGCAAAGTTAAGCTCGTCTGAATTTTACCATTGTATAATGCCTAAATCCTAAAACCATTAAGATATGAAAAGAGATCAAGTTATTTTTGACCTAATAGAGAAAGAACATCAACGGCAGTTGAAAGGTATCGAACTTATTGCTTCTGAAAACTTTGTAAGTGATGAAGTGATGCAGGCAATGGGGTCATGCCTTACTAATAAATACGCTGAAGGACTTCCTGCTAAGCGTTATTATGGTGGATGTGGAGTAGTTGATGAAGTTGAAAATATTGCCATTGAGCGAGTAAAAAAGCTGTTTGGAGCTGAGTTCGCCAATGTGCAGCCTCACTCTGGAGCACAAGCTAATGCCGCTGTATTGCTGGCAGTGCTTAATCCAGGCGATACTTTTATGGGACTTAATCTGGCTCATGGCGGTCACTTGTCTCATGGTTCAAGCGTTAATACCTCAGGTATCCTTTATCATGCGGTTGGATATGACCTTAATAAAAAAACCGGAAGAGTGGATTATGATGAGATGGAACAACTCGCTTTAGAGCATAAGCCTAAATTAATTATAGGTGGTGGCTCTGCGTATAGTCGCGAATGGGATTATAAACGCATGAGAGCAATTGCTGACAAGGTAGGGGCTTTGCTCATGATAGATATGGCACATCCCGCAGGCCTTATTGCTGCAGGCCTGCTTGACAATCCTGTTAAATATGCTCACATTGTTACTTCTACAACGCATAAAACATTGCGTGGACCAAGAGGCGGCATCATTCTTATGGGAAAAGACTTTGAAAATCCATGGGGGAAGAAAACTCCAAAAGGTCAGATAAAAATGATGAGCCAATTGCTTAACAGTGCAGTATTCCCAGGTACGCAAGGCGGACCATTAGAACATGTCATCGCAGCTAAGGCTGTCGCCTTTAATGAGGCGTTGCAACCCGAATTTAAAGAGTGGGCTTTGCAGGTCAAGAAGAATGCAGCGGTACTTGCTGAAGAGTTGATAAAGCGTGGCTTCTCTATTGTATCTGGTGGTACAGACAACCATTCTATGCTGGTAGATCTGCGTTCCAAGTATCCTGACCTTACAGGTAAAGTAGCTGAAAACGCTTTGGTTGCTGCTGATATTACAGTAAACAAGAATATGGTTCCTTATGACAGTCGTAGCGCATTCCAAACTTCAGGCATACGTCTTGGAACAGCCGCTATTACCACTCGTGGAGCAAAAGAAGATTTAATGCTGCAAATAGCAGAAATGATAGAAGAAGTGCTTAACGCGCCAGAAGACGAACAGGTTATTGCTAATGTGCGTAAGCGTGTAAATGCAACAATGGCCAATTATCCATTGTTTGCTTATTGATATTTCTTACTATTCTTGTTTCATACTTTATAAAGTATATTTCAACAAGGAGAAAATGGTATAAATAGAGCCATTTTCTCCTTGCTTCTTTATTAAAGATTATGATTTATATATAAACAGTACAGCTTAATTCGTTCTTTTAATTGTATTGTGTGCGCTAAAAGCTATGCAATCGGCCTCCGTTTGCATAGCTTTTAGCCTCCGATTGCAGTGCAATCGCCCATTGATAGCTGTGCTTTTGTAAGCCGATAGCGGTGCAATCGGCATCAGAACGTATCTTTTCCACGTAGGAAAGCGGCTTTTTTGCTTTTTCAAAAGCGGCTTTTT
>CALCVP010000086.1 GCA_937907705.1 uncultured Prevotella sp.
ACCACGCCGTAGTCATGGCCTGAAGCAAGGCCGTTGAAGTCCTGTCTGGTGATGAACACCTGCGTGATGCCGTGCTTGCCGTTGTCCGAGAAGTAGTTGACATATCCCACCACATTGCCGTTGGCATCCTTCACGCGGTAGCAGTTAGGCAGCGAGCCGTTGGCATACTGGTTGGCCAGGTCGGTGGTCATGGCATCGAGGTCCGCCAGCGTCTTTGTGGGCAGTGCCACGGCGTCCGTCTTCTTCATGTAGGTGTTCACTATGTTGTTGCCCGCCCCGTCCTGGCTGGCTTTGGTGGCGGTGCCGCATGATGTTGCCCATCCGCTCAAGTTGCCCGCCACGGTCTTTGCGGTCAGCACGCCGGTAGAGGGGTTGAAGGTCAGTCCGTTGGCCTTGTTTACCGCCCCCGTTTCCGCCGCCGTGTTGCCGGAGCTTTGCGCCAGCAGCAGGTTGTAGGCGGCGTTGGCGGTGCCCACGGCATTCTGCGTTACCTTGGTGTCGGTGTTGTTGTCTGTCCACGGCACGTTGACAAACGCCTTGCCGCTGCTGTCAAGCTGCAAGGGGTAGTTCTTGCCGTTGGCACCGTAGCCTATAAGCAAGCCACCCTTGGTAGATGCACTGGCAGTAGGCAGCGAGTAGGCGTTGGCACCCGTGGCTATGCCGTCCAGCTTCTTCTTGTCTGCCGCCGTCATCACACCTGCCGCGCTCTGTGTGGCTGCCGGCACGTCCTTTGCCGCGTTGAGGTAGGTGCCGCCGTCGGACACCTTCACGTTCACTGCCGATGCGGCAGGGGTAACGGTTACTGCCGCCGCCTTCAGCTTGGCCTTCACGTCGTTTACGGCGTTGGTTACCGCCACGCCCTTGTCGCCGGCATACGCCGTGCTGGATGTGGTGCCCAGTGCCAGCGATGCCGATATTTCCACCATGCCGGAGCCGCTCCAGCGGTAGGTCCTGTTGTTGTCGGTCTGCACGTATATCTTTCCCGCGTCCGGCGTACAGGTGTTGCTGCTGTTCTTCGTGCCGTAGGCTTCAGCCCCTGCGCCGTAGTACTTGCCGTCCTTTCCCTTTACCACGAAGCCTGGCTTGAAGGCTTGGTCCAGGTGGTTGAAGGCATACACTATGCCCGCCGTGTTGGCTGCCGTGGTGCCCTGTGCTACAATGGTCGGTGCCGACACCTGCCCCAGATACTCCAGCACGTCGTCCACATACCCCGGCAGCTGGCTGGAGGGCACCTTGCCCGCGCTGTCGAGTGTAGCCACGCCGTTGGCCACGCCTCGCGAAGAGTAAGGCACCTGCTTCACGTTGTCCACGTTGCCCAGCCCCACATCGCCTTTAGCCAGCGTGGGGTTGGAGCTGATGGCCTTGCCGTTCACCTTGTATGCCGCGGCGGTGCTGAACTTGCCGTCCACATACGATTTCACCTTTGCCCACACCGTGGTGAGCCCTGTCTTGTCCAAGAAATTTCCCATAAATGATTTTTTTTAATTGGATTTGTTAATGCATGTTGTTGATAATCTCTTCTATGGTGCTGTCGGGTATGGCGGTACCGCCGCTGCTGCCGTTGCCCAGCAAGTCAGGAGGCACGCTTACCAGTTCGTCGCCCTTCAGTGCCGTTACACCCTTTATGCCGCTGAGCGAGCTGACCGTTTCCAGTTGTCCTATGTCTTGCGACTCTGCCCTGATGGCATCGAGCAGTTCCTGTTTGTCTTCCTTTGTTAGAGCCATAATAATATCCTGTTTTGTCGTTAAAGATTTGTCCGGCAGTCATACTCCGTGCCGTCGAAGTAGAACTTGAGCTTCTGGCAACTGTTGGTTATCAGCACCCACCGCATCTGCTGCTCCTCCGTGGCGTTTTCCTCTTCGTCTGTCGTGGGCAGCGTGATGCGCTGCATGGTCAGTTCCACCACCCCGCTGTCTATCAGTATCTCGTCAGCCTGGTAGAGCTTGTCGGTAGCCACCTTGGCAAACAGTCCGCTCACGATGGCAGAGCCGTCTGCCGTGCGGACGGTGGTAGGGTCGGTAGGCACTCTCGACTTCAGAAAGTAGCTGTCCATGATGAGCACGCGTGCGCCCTCATATTTCTCGTCAACGGGCAGCACCACCCCTCTGTGTGTAGCGTTTACATAGAGGTTGGTGTTCAGCCGGTACTCCCGGTTGGTGCCGAAGAGGTGTTCCGTTCTTTCCAATGCGGTGGCGTCGCTTTTGTCTATATACAGAAATGAAGAATAGAGGTAACCGCTCAGTTTGGCATTGCGTGTCTCTATGCTGCCGTCTTGCAGCACCTTGAAGTTTTGGTTGGCCGTTACCAGTCCCTCCAGTTGTATCTGGTCTGCGGCGATATGCACGCCGCTTTCCAGTTTGCCGTCGGCGTCTTTGGTTACAAAAGCCGCTATGTCCGCCTGCTTCACTATGTTCTTGTCGTTGTCTGCAGCCGTGGCAAACATGCCCGCAAAAGCCTCCACGCTGACATATTCCTCCAGTTGCTGCCGTAGTGCCGCCATGTCGGCAGAGTAAGTGCTGCTTTGCCACTGCCGCCAGTCGGTGGTGGTGAGCATTCCCGCCTTGTTTTTGAGCGTGCCGTCCTCATTGAACCGCTGGCTGATCAGCTCGTTGTATTTGGCTGTGGTGATGATCTGCGAGCTGTCGAGCACGTGTCCCTCCTTGTCGAAGTTGAGTGCCGCTATTCTGATGAGCTTCTCACTCTGTTCGAACAGCGTCCGGTAGCGGTACTCCAGACTTTCCGCCTTGTCGTTGGTCAGTATGAGCATGTAGAGGGCTATCTCGCCGGTAAAGCCCAGGCGGAAGTCGCCCGTGCCGTTCCACAGTCCGCTGCCGTTGTACTGCCGGTAGCTGTCGCCGGCTTCCATGGTCTCTTCCAGGTGCAGGGGTTCAAAGTCTTCAAAGCCCGTTTTGTCCACGCCGTCAAACTCCACGGTAAGCACCCCCGCCTTCGTGCATTTGTAGAAGAACGCCAGGTAAACCATAACGGGCAGCTTTTCGCCCTGTCCGTTGGTGCGTATGTCGGGCTTGTCCAGCAGGTTGGCGTTGCGCTGCGTGATGGCGCCTTCGGTTATTTTCACCACATTGCGCCCCTGATCCTGTTCGATGAACGCCCCGGTGCCGTGTTTGCCCACCACGGTTCCTTTGTTCCATATCCATTTGCCGCCCAGGGTAAAGAACACCGCCGTATTGCCCGTGTTCCACTTCTCGAAGCCGCGGTCAAAGTTGGGGTTGTTCAGGTATCCACGGCTCTCGATGAAGTCGCGGCGCATGCCTTCCACCGTGGAGTTGATTTTGCCTTCAGTTATTTCAAATTTCGTCTTTACGTCTTCGCCCGTTACCAGCAGGAAGGTGCCGCGCAGGTAGGCGTTGTCAGAGTACAGCCCGTTGCCGTGCGGTTGGTTGTCTGCCGGAAACCAGTTGTCCGCTATGCCGTCGAGGTTGCCCAGCCGCGCCCTCAGTGCATTGCTGAAACTTCTGCTTTTCACACCGTCCATCACGTCCACCCGCGGCTGTCCGTCATCGGTGGCAGATATGAGCACCATGTTTTGCCTTTTGGCGTTGGCGGTGTTTCCCATCAGCACACACTCGTCGCCCGCCTCCGGCTGCTGATATTCCGGAAACTCGCTTGTTGCCACGAGTATGCCTCCGCCCTCCACTGCCGCCACCTCCACCCAGTAGCTCTTCAGGGCATGGCCCGTAAAGGTCTGGCAGCGCATCAGGTCATGCTCCACGAAGGTGTTGTCCTGTTCAAAGGTGATGTGCCAGTAACCGTCCAGTTTTTCCGCCGTTTTTATTTTGCCGTTGGCAGCGCTCACACAGATCATGCCCCCCACGGCACGCACCTTGTCGATGAGCAGCTCCATCACCCTCATTGTCTGCCTTACGGTAAGGTGGTCCAGACAGAGGTACGTCTGTCCTCCCTCGTCCCTCCACAGGCGGAAGCCCTCGCCCAGGAGTCCGTCTGCAAAGCGTGCCGCAGAGCTTATCGAGTCAGTGCTTACAGTCGCAAAGCCCACCTTGTCTGCCCTTCTTACCGGTTGGTCCAGACAGTCGTCATACTGGTGTCCGTCCCATTTGTCGGCGTCATCGGCATAGTCAGCCCGTTTGGCGCGGTCCGCCTCTGCGGCATGCTGCGCTTCCTCGGCACGGGCGGCTTCGTCAGCCGTGGCGGCGTGGTCAGCCTCTTTGGCCCTTTCCGCCAGGTCAGCCCGTGCAGCGTGCGCCGCCTCCTTCACCGCCATGGGCGTATAAGCCGTGGCGGCGGTGTTGACCGCTCCTGCCGTGTTCTGCGTCTTTGCTTTCCGTATAATCTTGATGTCTATCATAGCTCTGTTTCCTTCAATTTCAGTGTAGCCGTGTTCTCTTCCATATTACGGCTGATGCTCTGCACGAAGAATGTCTTTCCAGCCATGGCAGGGTGTCGGTAGCGTGTCCACAGGCTCACCGTGCCGCTGCTGTCCATGAGTGTCTGCTTCATCATCACGCGCGGTGCATGGTACTCCGTGTAGTAGCGGTCCACGTACAGCTGTTCCGGCTTGGCAGCGGTGTCCCTGTTGCGGTCGTAGACCGTCAGCAGCCCTTCGCCCGTGAGCAGGTTTACCGGTGTGTTCATTCTCAGACTGCCGGTCATGTTCAGTTCCTGCCGTTCCGCGGCGGTCAGTGCCGACCCTATTTTCATCTCTATGTCGTCTTTCGGGTTGACATAGCTCTCTTTGGTGTCGCTCATGTAGATGAGGTCATCGTCAGCCGTGTTGTTCACCAGCGCATTGTCGCTGTACAGCTTCACCTCAAACTGCTCTATATAGATGCTGCCCACATGCGCCAGCAGCGGTATGGAGGTACTGTTCCATTTGGTGTGTCTGAACCAAGTGCGGTGTCTTCTGGTTACCTCGTCCCACAGCGTGTTGACAGGTCCGAGTATCATGAACCTTACCCGCCCGTTCACCTTGTCGCCGCGCGTTATGGGTATGGCCGTGCCTTCTGCGTCTATGCCCATAAGATAGCTGATGTTGTTCTGCATGCTGAACTTGGTGCCTATCAGCTTGTCGCCTATTTTCGGGTCAAAGCCGATGGTAAACGACTGCTGGTAATACTCGTCTTCGTCCTTGCACTGCTCCAGCGGCTTGTACGTCTGCCAGTGGAAGTCAGAAGGCTTTCCTTCGGTTCCCGTTTCCACTACACACTTGTCGCCGATGACAAGCATGCACGCCAGCACCGCCACCTTCGACACCCTGTCGCTGCCGTCGCCTATGGCACTGTACTTGAACTCCAGTTCCTGCGGTCCGTCCTCCAGAGGCGGCACCAGTCCGCGTGCGGTCATCTCGTTCCATACTGACTCCGTGCGCGGTGTGTCCGCCTTCCACCATTGCTGCGTATAGTAGCGTCCGTCGCCGTTGTTGCGGCTGGGCACCGTCTTGTGCCACCACTGTCTGATGCCCTTCTGTCCGGGCAGCGGTGTGCCGGTGGGCTTGTAGCGGTAGATGGCACCGTAGGTGTCTGTCAGCTTCATGAGCGGTTGCAGCAGCACGCTGCCGCTGATGACTATATAATTGGTCGTGTCGTCATCGGCAGGCGACAGCACGCCCCCCGACACGGCACCGTTGTACACGGCACAGGGCACGGCCACCTTCAGTGTGGCAGCATCGGGCAGCGCCTCGTCCTCGGTGTCCTTTCCGTTGCCGTTGACGCTCACCACAAGGTAGTTGGTGCGTTCCATGCGCCCCTGTACGGCATTGTCTTTGGCGGCAGCTTTGGTTTCTGTGTTTCCCCACGAGAGCACCGCGGCGGCAGGCTGTGTGGCCATGCGGTCAGGCAGGGCATGCTGCTGCCTGTTGTTTTGGCACAGTTCTGCCAGCAGGTCGCCCTTGCCGCCGTCGGTAAAGGTCCATTCGCTGTTGCTGCGCACCTGCACGTACCAGTCGCGGCGGTAAGCCTCTTCATAGTCCGTGTCTTTTCCGTGCGTAAGCGCGTCAAAGGCATTGATGGCGGTCTCGCCCTCGCCGTCGCTGCTGTATTCCGTCATGTATTTCTGGTAGTAGGTGTAAGGGCTGCCCAGCAGGTCATCGTCGAGCGGGCTGCTCACCATGCTGTCCATGCTCTTGTTGCTGCATGTTACCATGATTTTGTTGTACACCTCGCCTATGCTGAGGGTCGTGTCCGTGTCGGCCGCTATATCCGTTTGTATGTCTACCGTTGCGGGCGGCGTGTACAGTGTGGCGTCAGAAAGCAGGTCCTGCCATGCTATGCCGTTTCCGCCCTTTACGCTGCTCCACGAAAAGATGTAGAAGCGCAGTCCCTGCTGCACGATATGCAGGTCAAGGTATTTGAGCAGCTCCTCCAATACCTCGTCCTGCCGCCACACGTCATCCTCCTCATCGCCCAGAAAGAGCAGCTCATGCACCGCCAGCTGGCTGAACAGCAGGTACCGGTTTTCGGCCTGCCGGTCCGTGGCTATGCTGCCGTCGTAGAATACCTGCGGCTCTTTCCCGTTTACGATGTCCAGCGTTGTGCCGGTGCCGCCCGGCAGCTCCTTCAGTATCTCCAAGAAGGTGCGCTGCTGCGCCTCTGCCTTTACCGCCCGGTAGAGCACGCCCAAGGCTCCTATGTCGCGGTATTTGGCATATTGGAGTGCGCAGAGGCAGTCGATGCAGCTCAGCTCTATCTCGTCGCAGTCTTCATTGTAGCCCTGCGACAGTGCCATAGGCTGTATATACCCTGCAAAAAGGCACTCGCCGTCCCGGTCAATGTTCACCACGGCATCACGGCACGAGCTGGTGAAGAAGTCAGCCACATAGTTGCTGCACAGCAGCCTTACCGTGGCTTGTGTCAGCAGCAGGTGGTCAAAGGTATCATTGACCTGGCTCTCTATTTCCACCGGGTCGTCGCTGAAGCTGATGCCGCTTTGCGCCCCGCCAATCTCTATTTCCGGCTGTCTGCTGCCGCGGGTAAGTATGTGCACGCTTACCTTGCGGTTCTGCCCATTGATGAAATGTCCGTGTATGTACATGTTGTCTGTATGCCGTTTGTATACTGTTTGAACAGTGTTATAATATCGTTTTGGTTATCTGAGGTGGCTCTTGCGCCGCGTTGAGCGCAGCTCGTTGCCCGCCGCCTCTATGAGGTCTCTGCCCCTTACCTTCAGTGTTATTTGCCGCGTGGCGTTGCCTGTGCTCTCTGTTGCCAGTTGTCTCAGCCTGTCCAGCCGTGCCGCCACGCCGTCGGTGTGCCGTGTGGCGTTGAACTCACTGCCTATATTGAGTGCCGCCCCGTACACCGCCGCCCCGTTGGCAATGCTGAAGAGGCGTGCCTGCTGTCGTGCGTTCAGTATCATTTCGCCTGAGTTGACACGTACTGTAACCCTGTCGCCGGTGCGCTCCGTACCCGGCACTATGCCTCCCGTGGCAAACGCCATGGCACCTATGGCCTTGGTGGCAGCCGCGGCGGCACCGGCAAAGCCTGCCGCTATGCCAAAGCCCGCAAAAGGTATGGCGGCATGCGCTGCAAAGTATGCCGCTGCCGCCAGTTCCATATAGCTGGCGGTGGCTGCCTTGTTGGCCGCTATCATGGGCAGTTTGGCCGCTGCCAGTGTGGCTTGCGCCGTGCCTTCCGCGACGGTGGCGGTGGCGCTGGCTGTGGTAGCGGCTGTGGTGGCGGCAGTGGCAACCGTGGCGGTGGCGGTGGCGGTGGCCAGCATGTCTATCATCTTCACCACGCTGCTGATGCCTTCTGCCACTTGCAGCGCCCCGCTTACCGCCCCGCTCACTGTCTGCCAGGCGTTTCTGTTGCCTTGCAGTGCATCCGTTATGCCCTCTATGCCCGAACCTATGCCTTGCAGCACGCCCCAGTCTTGCTTTACCGTGTCCAGCGTGCGGTCAAAGGGTCCGGCATCCAGTTCCAGCCTGACAGGCTTCAGCCCTGCGCCCAATTGCGCCAGTGCCTTGTTGAGGTCAGCTATCTGCGTCTGTGCCTCTTTCTTCCCGATCAGTCCTGTTTCATAGTCTGTCTGTATGCGCTGTGCCCTGCTTTGTGCGTTGGCATAGCTCAGGCGTTTGTCTTCCGTGCTGCCCTGCACGGTATAGGAAGGTTCCGCCTCCGCTTCAATGGTGAGCTTTCCGTGTGTGGCGGTGTCTATCTGCCGTTGCAGCTCATCCGCCTTGGCTTTGGCTTTCACCTTTGCCTCTATGTCGATGGCGGCGTCAAAGTCCGCCTGTGCCGCTTGCAGTTGGTCTTGCAGTTGCTGCAGTGCGTTCTTCACCTCCTGCCCCGGTGCCTCTTCTATGCCTATGCGTATCTTCAGCTGTTGCAGTGCCTGCTCTTTCCTTGTCAGCAGGGCCTGCTTCTGCTTTGCCGTCGCTTCGTCTGCCGTGGCGCTGATTTCCTTGCGCAGCCGCTCTATCTCTTTCTCGTAGTAGTCTATACTGCCCTTTAGCGGATCTTTCTCTGTGGCCGGGCGGTTGACAGTGCCGGTAGCCTTTGGCGTATGGGCGGCAGCGGGTGCGGGTGCGGGTGCGGCAGGTGCCGCGGGCCGGTAGCCGGCGGTATGTCTGATGCGTATCTTCCGGCTGTCGGCAACAATGCCCCTCATCTCTTTGCGCACCGCCGTTTCCTGCCTGTGCAGCTCCTTCATCTGTCTGTTGGCCTTTTCCAGTGCGCTGCTGCCCGCTATCTCTACCCGCTTCGTGGTTATTTCCGGAGCCTCCTGTGTGCCGCCCACATGCGTGACGGTCCGTGTCTGCCGCTGCTTGCTGTATTTCTTCAGTGTGCCGTCGGGGTTGTACTTCAGGTTGCTCTGCTGTTCGTGCAGGTCTGCCGCCTTGTTGGCCAGCGAGCGCAGGCGTATTTCGTTGATCATCTGGTTGCAGTAAGCCTCCGAGTTGGCGGTCAGTGCCTCATACCATTGCGCCACGGTGGCATAGTAGCCCAACGTTTCGCCATAGGTGGCGTTCATCTCGTTTACCACCTTCTTCTCTGCCTCCTTGCTGCCCTTGAAGTCCTTCAGTTTGGCTATGCTCAGCTCCATCTGGCTGCGTGTCTGTGCTATCTGGTCAGCCGCTTGCTGCTGTGCCTGCCGTGCCGCCGTCTGGCTGTCGGTCAGCTGTCGGGTGGCAGCTGTTGCGGTGTCGCTGCTGTCGGTCAGGTAGTCTATCG
The DNA here is from genome assembly GCA_937907705.1 of uncultured Prevotella sp. Taxonomy (GTDB): domain Bacteria; phylum Bacteroidota; class Bacteroidia; order Bacteroidales; family Bacteroidaceae; genus Prevotella. Next base: position 9,151 of record CALCVP010000086.1, read on the forward strand.
CCTTTGACAGCGCCCACACCGCCACGCCCACACCGGTAGCTATGAGCAGTCCCCTTACAGCCGCCGTCAGTGCCTTTGTGGCCACGGCAGCCGTGGTGGCTCCCGCCGCTTCGCCGTGGTAGGCCGCCTGCAGCAGCCTTGCCGCTGCCATGGCGCCCGCTTTGGCACGCCCTGCCGCTGTGGTGGCGGCAGACAGCATGGAGGTTACACGGGTAAGCGACTGGAGCGAGACAGCGAGCTGCACCACCGACGATGCCGACACCAGCACCTGCGAGCTGAAGTTGAGGTAAGGCAGGGCGTTGCCGACGGTGGCCTGTATCGTGTCGGACACTTCGCCCAGCTTGTTGTTCAGCAGTTGCAGTTTGGCGCGCCCCGTGGCTGCCATGGTGCTGAAGGCTTCGTCTATGGTGCCCACGCTGCCGCGCATGGCTGCTATGTTATCCTGAAATTTGCTTGCCAGCCGGTTGGTCAACGGTGTCAGTGCCCTGAGGCTCTCTGCACTGCCGAACAGCCTGCCGTATATTTCCTGCTCCAGCATGCCCGACGTCTGCGCATAGCGCTTCACGTCCCTGTCCAGCTGGGTGATGAAGTTGCCCATGCCTCCTGCCGCCTTGATGGCAGCGGCGTCAAACTCTATGCCCATTTGCTGCGCCATCTCTGCCGCCTCGCTCGACGGCTTGACGAGTGCCGTGAATATGGCGGCAAGCTGTGTGCCCACTTCTGCCGTGTTGCCGCTTACGCCCGTCAGTGTGGCAAAGGAAGCCATCAGCTCGTCTATGCCCACGCCCAGACTGGAGGCTTGCGAGGCAACACGGGGCAACGCCTGTGCCAGCTGTTCAAACGAGGTTACGCCGTTCTTTGCCGTCAGCTGTATCTTGTCTTGTATCTGTCCTGCCGCATCCCAGCTGAGCCCGTAGTTCTTGATGACGGTGGAGGTTACCTTCACCGTTTCGCCCAGATCGGCCATGCCGCCCACACTGGCTCTGGCAGACTGCCGCAGATATTCTATCCAGTTGTCTTCCGGCACGCCGTTGCTGATTACCTGGTACAGGCCGTTGGCCAGTTCATCGCGCGCCACGGGCACTGTCTTTGCCAAATCCGCCACCTGCTCCTTCAGGCGCTCGAAATCGGCACCGCCCTTGCCGGCCATGGTGTTGGCCGTTGCCATGGCACCGCCAAACGAGCGGCTTTCCTCCGTCAGTGCATTCAGTGTGGAGGACAGTTGGGAAACTGACCCCGAAATGTTTTGGACCAGTTCTATACCCTGGTTAAACTTGACAAGTGATTCTGACAACCTCTTGGTCGAGGACGCAGCTTCATCAACGACATGGCGCAGCTCGTCTACGTTCATGGTTACCTTCTGGACAACATCCTTGCCGTTCACCTTCAGGTTAATGTTAAAAGTTACGTTCTGTGCCATATTCTGATTTTATAGTTTTGACAATTTGAAAAAATATCGTATATTTGAAGCAGTATTTATACATAAAGCCGATTACCATGAACCGTAACAAAAAGAATAAGTCAAAAGGCTTTCGCCTTCCATGTGGCAGCATTGCCGCAGGAGGTGTTCTTGCCATGATATTTTGCCAAACTTCACCGCACCCTTCGCTTATGTTCTTTACAGGGGCTTTTGTTGTGCTCTTCGCTGTTGTTTGGACTGTATGCCGCCATTTGTGCAAGGATATTGACCACTACTGGCTTTGGTGGTAGTTTCCTTGCTTACTTCAGTCCCCATGCTTCTTTTGCCGCCCTGTATCTCTTCATCAGCTCCTCGCGTGTCAGTGCAGGAGCTGTTTTTTTGTCCATTCCCTTTTCTTTTTCCCATGCAAAGGTCATGATGTCTTCCGGCTGCAGCCGCTGTTTGGAGTAAGGCTGCAAGGTGCAGAGGCACTGCATGCGCATGCGCTCCCAGTCGTTGCGCTCACGGTTTTGCCGCATTTCGTTCCAGGCTTTCCACGCTGCGTAAAACTCCGATGGGGCACATTGGCTAAAGTCTGTCATACTCATTCCCATGCACCCCATCGCTATGCCCAGCAGCGCTTCTATGTCGGCTGCTTCGCCTCCTGCACCGCTTTTTTTTTGTCTTCCTGCCCGGTGGCCATGGCCTCGTTCCAGGCTTCCACGTCTGTCGGCGTGATGCTGTCGCAGAAGGCATCGAAGTCCATTTCAAAGTCTATGCCCTCTGCCCGGCAGGCACTCTTTACGCAGCACCATATCAGCAGCAGCATGTCCTCCATGCTGTCGGGCTGCATCTGCCCGGCATCCTTGCCCGACTCGCGCTTGAAGCGCAGCAGCGCCCCCATGGTAAGGCGTGCGGGGTATTCACGTGCACCGATGGTCAGTATCATCCTTTTCATGCCGTGCCTCCCGCTATCCCTTACTTGAAGCACTGGCGGCGGTCAGGCCGCTGTCCTGCTTGGTTACCGCCCCGCAGTTGTCTAACTGCAGGCTGTATTTGGCGTCGTCGCCCGCCTGTGCGTCCAGTTCCAGCGAGGTAATGATGTACTTGCCCTTGTAGCCTCCGGCTGTCTTGCCCTCGCGCGAGTTTTCCTGACGCACGTTGTAGCTGGCTTCTATCGGCTGCCCGGCTGTCATCAGGTCCTTCAGCTGGTCGTAGGTAGGCATCTTGGCATCGCCGTCGGTCAGTGTTACGCCGTCGGCGGTAATTTGCTCTGCAAAGCTTTTCACATACTTCTCTTTCCACTTGCCGCTGGCAGCCTCTTTGGTTACGCGTTCGCCGGTCTCGGTGGTGGTACTGACCTTGCAGCCTGTAGAGAAGCCCAGAGCCACTCCGCCCACACTCAGTATGAGGTCTGTTCCGTCCAATACTGTCTTTTCCATATTCTTTCTTGTTTTTAAAAGGTTATTACTGTTTTTTCATTTCCAGCTTCCGCAGTGCATACAGCATGGCAGCCAGTCCCATGACCAGCAGCACCGCCAACAGTGCGCCAGCCTGTACTGTCCGTTTCCGGACACCGTCCGGACGCTGTCCGGATGCCGTTTGCAAGGCGTTCTGCATCTGCCTGTTCAGTGCGTTTACCTGCCTGTTCTCTTGCTCGTACAGCAGGCAGAGCTGTTGCAGGCTGTCGCAGTTGGCCTCTATGACGAGTGCCGGCGGCTGTCCGTCCTTGCCCTGTGCCATGCGTGCGCTGAGGTGTGCCCTTCCGCTGCTGGCAGTGTAGGCAGCCTGCTGCGGCAGTTGCCACAGCAGCGAGGTGTCAAGGGGCAGTGTCAGCCGTGCCGTGTCGGGACTCACGCCGCGCGTCATCCACAGCCTTGTCGTGGTCTGGCTGGCGGCGGTGCTGTCGCTTCTTTGCTCCTGCAGGTTCTTTTGTGTCGTCGCTGCTGTCGAGGCTGAGCGACAGCTCGCCGTTAACAGGACAATTGTCCCGATAAGGGCACAGCTGTATAGCCTCGATAGCACGCGACAGGCGGTTGAGTGCCCGCCGTGTCTTGGAGTTCTCTTGGTTGAGGGCCTCCACTCTCTGTGTGTTGTCATCTACTTTCTTCTGTGTTATCAGCAGCTCTTTCGACACATCCTCATACATCAGCTTGTAGGTGTCGTGTATGCTTTTGTTCTCTTTCGCTGCATTTACTTTACGGTTTGCAATCCAGGCAATGGCGGCACCTATTCCGCCTGAGGGTATTGCCCATTGCAGCATTTGCAGTATGGTGTCCGTCATTGCCGGTTCATATCAAGGGTTTTCTTTACTGTTGCTGTTCTTTGTCTCTATTGTCTGATACCTATCGACCGCAGCCATTTCCGCACGCTGAACGAGGGGCAGGCCTTGTGGCTGTTGAGCTCGTTGTGGCCCACTATGCGGATGGAGGGAAAGCGCCTGTGGAAGTCCCTCACATACGCTGTCATGGCTTTCAGCTGTGCCGCCGTGCGGGTGTCCTTGGCGGTCTTGCCGTCCTTGGCAAGGCCTCCGGCATACACCACGTGCCGGCTCACGCTGTTGTAGCCCGCGGCACCGTTGGTCACTTCCCATGGATCCACCTCTGCGTCCTCGTTGTTGTCGACAAGGCGCTCTACCTTGCCGTCCAGGTGTATCAAGTCGGTGTAGCCCACCTGCTTCCAGCCACGCCCACCCTTGCTTACCGGGTCGGTGTGCCAGTGGCGTATCTCTTCTGCGGATACCTCGCGGCCTTCCGGCGTGGCTGTGCAGTGCAGCACCAGGTATTTCATCTGTGCCATGGTGCGTGGGGTTAGCCTTCGTCCCGTTTGTCGCCGCTAACCAGCACGGCAGCTGCATCCGTCTTCTTTGGCATGCACATGAAGTAGTGGCGGAAATTGATTTTGTTTTGCTGGCTCTCGGGGTCGGTGGCTGCCTCCGAGTAGTACATCTTGGTAGAGCCGGTAGCCTTGAACACGCGGGGTGTATAGAAGGCAAACGAGGCTTGGTAGAGCTCTCTGCTGTTGTCTGACTTGGTGCCGAAGGTCTGCTTTTCGCCCATTGAGCTGAACACGGGGCAGTAGCCGTACTCGTAGATGTCAAAGCCGTAGAGGCGGCCTATGGTGCCGTCGGCACGGTTGATGTTGTACTGCTCTCGGAAAGACTGGTCCGCATTGAGCAGGTCGTTCACATGGTCGGGGCAGAGCACCAGGCGGCGTTTTTCTGCCGGCACGTTCTGGGCATCGAGGGCACGCTTCAGCTCTATGATATCCTTGACGGTGGCTTTGCGGCGGTTGCCGGTAATGTCCACATCGCCGGTGGTGCCCACACGGTACGTGTCTGTACACTGTGCCAGGGCATGTGCTGCCATGGCAAACTTCTTGTCGGCTATGGCATTGGCGTGTGCCTCCTTCACGCGTGTCATCTTGTCGTAGCTCAGTGCATACAGCTCGTCGTCGGTAACGGGCGTTACCTTGGTCTGGAATTTTTTCAGCTGGACGGTAATGTCCTTGTCGTCCAGTTTCTGCATGGGTATCGGGTAGGTGGTGTTGTCTACCAGCACGTCAGGGTCCACGCCCACGTCTACCAGGTGTATCGCGTCATTGTTCACGATGGACGAGGCGTCGGGTATGCCGTCGAGCCAGCTGCCCGCCATGCGACCGCGCAGCGCCTTTACCAGTTCGCCGGTCCAGATTTCGGTATATACGCCTGTCATGGCAGCACCGCGAGGCATGAACTGTCCTGCCACAAGCGACAGGAGGTTGGCGGTAATGATGCCGCATACTGTGGGCAAGCCTATCAGGTGGAAGGTCAAGGCTCCCATAACTGTGTTGAAAAGAAGGGCACTCAGCAGTGCCGCAATTGGTTTTGCTCTCATTTTCTTTCTCTTTTTTGGGGTTGATGTGTTAAAACTCAGGTTCAAAGCCGTATTCAGCCTTGTACAGTTCGATGTATTGCCGACGGTTATCCTTGCGCAGGGCTTCCAGCTTACCGGCGGGCACGTCGCTCAGCTTTTTGTAGGCGGTGGACTGTGGCGCTCCTCCCTGACGGCCTATGACGGCACTGAGCTTTACCTGCGGCGCCATGGCTTCGAAGGTCTGCTTCAGGTCTTCGGCACCGATCTTTTTGCCCAGGTTGATAAAATGCTCTTTCTTGTCGGGAGCTATGCGCTTCTCGCTTACTGCCGTGTCCACCAGAGCCGTAATGCCTGCCAGCGTGAGGGCGTCGGCGGTTTTCTTCAGTTCGTTGTACTCTTCCCTTGCAGCCTTCAGCTCGCCGAGCTTGGCGGTGATTTCTGCCTCTGTTGCCGTTTCGGGCAGACCCAGTTGCAGGGCCATCTGTTTCTGTTCCATTTGCTTTTGTTTTTGATTATTGTTGTTCAATAGGGGCAGGGGGCATTCGCTGTCCCTGCCGAGGGTTATCTGCTTGCCGTCTTTCTGAAGCACGATGGCGTCATCGTTGGCGCCGATGTCCACCAGGCTCACCTCAAACAGTTTGCTCCTGGTAACGGTGGGGCTGGTCTGGCCCTGCACCAGCAGCGCCGGGTCTTCGCTCGTTTCCAGTATGTCAAGCCCGGCGCTCACCATCTTCAGGCTGCCGAACTCGTACTGCTTCTTGCAGCGTACGGACAGGCCGGAGGCTTCGTCGAACATCAGCTCGCCCGTTACCTCGCCGTCTTCTGCCTTCAGGTCTTTCACATAGCCTATCACGTTGCCGCGCTCGTGCATGTACAGCAGCACGGGGTTGCGCCGGTACTGCTCTATGTCCATGCCTGCTGTCAGCACCCTGGTGCCGTAGCTGTTCAGGCTGTCGTTGGTTATTCTTACTCGTTTTCCTTTGTTCATATCCGTTGTGCGTTTGCTGTTTCTGACTGCAACGGCGGTGCAGGCGAGGGCAGGGCCAAGCTTGCTTGAGCTATGCCGGATGCAGCCGGCCATCGCAGTTTCCGGCTGCAATATTACGGTAGAAATGTTGACCTTCCAAAAAAGTGTGCAACCGTTGCATAGAAGTGTGCAACCGTTGCACACTTTTTTGGAAACCCACCGAAATCATGGCACTTTTGCAAATGAATCGGGGCAGCATGTGCCCTGACACGACAAACAGGAAAATACCTTATCAACATGACAAAAGCAGAAAATACAAAGACAGGTTCCCGCTCGTCCGGGCACACACGGAGCACAAGGGAACAGATGGAAAAGAAGAAATCGCTGGCACGCACGCTCTACCTCTCCGGCATGGAGCAGCAGGAAATAGCCGACAAGGTGGACGTGTCGCGCATTACCGTATCCAAGTGGTGCACGGCAGAAGGATGGAAGGAGGCACGGGCAGCCAAAAACATTACACGCCCTGAGCTGGTCAACAAGCTGCTGCTGACCATCGATACGCTCATTACGCAGGTCAACGGCTCCGGCAACCCGGCACTCATTGCAGGGCTGGGCGACAAGCTGGCAAAGCTGTCGGCGGTCATCGAGAAGCTCGACAAGAAAGCCAACGTGGTGGATGCCATCGAGGTGTTCATGGCTTTCTCGAAGTGGATGGAGTACCGCTCGCAGACCGACCCTGAGGTTACGCCGGAGCTGATGCGCATCATCAACAAGTATCAGGACATGTACATCACGGAGCAAATGGGAATCAAATGAGAGCAGAGACTGAATTTATTCAGGCTATGCCGAATGCAGAGACTGTTCGGCACAGCCCAACGGGTATAAAATAGCGAAAGGAAGCCTATGGCAACAACAGCAGAAAAGAGAAAGGCATACGAGGAATGGAAAGCCCGGTGCCGCCATGTGCAGTCCATCACGGACACATCGCTGCTCAAACAGGAAACACCCTCAGAGAAAGACCTGCGCATCAGGCGCCTGCAAGGCAACTATGCTGCCTTCTGCGAGTATTACTTCCCGCACTTCATCCAGTTGCGCGACAAGAGCACGGGCGAGGTCATACGCACCATACACAATGCACCGTTCCACAACGAGGCAGCGCGTAAAGTACGGAACACGCCCAACCTGAAGGCGGTGTTCATGTGGCCCCGCGGTCATGCCAAATCCACCCACCTGGACGTGTTCACGCCGCTCTGGCTCATGTTCCAGCCCAAGCGGCTTATCAGCTTTATGGTGGTGGTGGGCAAGTCTGAAGACAGCGCGGACCGTCTGCTGGGCGACATACAGGCAGAACTGGAGTACAACCAGCGGCTGATAGCTGACTTCGGACAGCAGAAGAACGAGGGAGGATGGCAGGACGGCGAGTTCAAGACCAAAAGCGGCGTGAAGTTCCTTGCCTGCGGACGCGGACAGTCGCCGCGCGGACTGAGGGACCGTGAGTCGCGGCCCGACTATATCGTCATAGACGACTTGGACGACGACCAGCTCTGCAAAAACGAGAAGCTGGTGCACGAACTGACAGACTGGGTAAAGGAGGCGCTCTTCGGGGCGCTCGACGTGGGCCGCGGACGCTTCATCATGGTGGGCAACCTCATCAGCAAGAACTCGGTGCTCTACAACCTGGCGCACGCCAAGGGCGTGTTCCTGTCAAAGGTAGTGGCGGTAGACGCCAACGGCGAACCGGCATGGCGCGACAAGTGGACCAAGGAGGAGGCGCAGGCCTACCGCGACTTTGTGGGCTACCGGGCCTGGGAAAAGGAAATGATGCACAACCCTATCGTGGACGGCACCATCTTCAAGGCGGAATGGATCAGATACAAGCGCCTGCCCAAACTCGACAAGTACGACCTGCTGGTGTGCTATACCGACCCGTCGTTCAAGTCCACCACCGCCAACGACTACAAGGCGTGCCGCCTGTGGGGAAAGAAAGGCACGGAGCTGCACCTCATAGACTGCTTCGTGCGACAGGCCACCGTCAGCGAGATGGTGCGGTGGCTCTACGACCTCTACGAGCGTACACGCGACACGGCGGCCATACAGTTCTTCATGGAGGCCAACTTCATGCAGGACGTTATCCTCGACGAGTTCGACACGGAGGGCAAACTGCGCGGATACCAGCTGCCCATCATGCCCGACAGGCGCAAAAAACCCGACAAGATACAGCGCATCGAGGCGGTAAGCCCGCTGTGGGAGCGGGGCTGCGTGTTCTACAACGAGCGCAAGAAGAACGACCCCGACATGCAGGTGGGCATTGAGCAGACACTGGCACTGGAACGGGGCAGCCGTATGCACGATGATGCGCCCGATGCCGACGAGGGGGCTATATGGATGCTGCAGCGCAGCACAAGACAGAAAAATTTCGAACCGGTGATTGGCAGAAGGCCAACCGCCAAAAACATCTGGTAATATATGTTTATAACAGAAGAAGACTACAGGGTAGTGATAGGCGAGGGTGCACTGAAGATGGTGTCGCAGGCCTCGCAAGGGATTCGCGACAATGCAGAGACGGAGGCGTGCGAAGAGATGGCGGCATACCTGCGGCCCAAATATGACACCGACGCCATATTCTCTGCCACGGGAAGCGGGCGCAACCGCCTGGCGGTAATGTATGCCGCAGACATCGCACTGTACCACATGATGGCGGCCATGCCGCAGAAAATGGGCAGCGAGATACGCAAGGAACGCTACGAACGAGCCGTAAAATGGCTGGAGGGCGTGCAGGCAGGAAAAATCATACCCGACCTGCCGCTGGCCACCGACAGCAACGGCACGCCCGCGGGCAGTGCCTTCGTCTACGGATCGCAGAAGCCCCTGCGGCACAACTGGTAAAGCAACAAAGCAAAAAACTATGGATATAAAGAATTTTTTCAGCGGCATGTTCGGCAACAGGCAGAACACGCTGCATACGCCTTACGGCAACTTCAACCTGGAAAAGGCGGCAGACCGCAGACGCATCAAAAAGACGGTCATAGAACTGCAGCGCACCACGGATGCACTCACACGCAAGGACATAGGCGACTGGCGGCTGGCGTGGCAGACGGCCATCAATGTGGACTATCCCAACCGACAGCGGCTCTACGACATCTACCGCGACGTAGAGATAGACCTGCACCTTTCGGGCTGCGTGCGACAGCGTGTGGGCTTTGTCATGGCCAAATCATTCAAACTGGTGGACGCACAAGGCAACAGGCAGGACGAGGCACACCACTACTTCGACCAGGAGTGGTTCAAGCAGCTGCTTGAACATGCGCTGGCTGCCAACAACTGGGGGCACTCGCTCATAGAACTGGGCGACCTCACCACCGACGGCGACGGATGCCTGTGCTATGACGGCGTGAAACTCATTCCACGGAAACACGTCATACCGGAATACGGACGCGTCATCACGGACCTCGGACAGGACTGGACCACGGGCATAGACTACCGGTCGGAGCCTTTCAAAGACTGGCTCATAGAGGCGGGACGCCCCGATGACCTCGGACTCTACCTCAAGGCTGCCACGCAGACCATACCCAAAAAGAACATGATGGCCTTCTGGGATGCCTTCGGCGAGATATTCGGCATGCCCATGCGCATAGCGCGAACCGCCACAAGGGACCCAAAAGAGCTGAACCGGCTGGACGGCATGATGAAGGAAATGGGCTTCAGCCAGTACATCATTACTGGGCAGGATACCGACATAGAGTTTATGGAAAGCAGCAGGGGCGATGCCTTCAATGTGTACGACAGGCGCATAGACCGTGCCAACTCGGAGCTCTCGAAGCTCATCATCGGGCAGACCATGACCATTGAAGACGGCAGCAGCCTCTCGCAGTCGGAAACGCACCTGGAGGTGTTCGAAAATCTGGTGGAAAGCGACAGCGCCATGCTGCGCGACATTGTCAACAACCAGTTGCTGCCGCACATGGTAAAGCACGGCTTCCCTGTCAAGGGGCTGCGCTTTGAGTGGGACAATGCGGTGGACTACACGCCGGAACAGCAGGTGGCATACGAGACCATGGTTGCCGACCGCTATGAGGTGGACCCTTCCTACTTTGCCGACAAGTACGGCATGCCTGTGGGCGAACGCCGCAACGCCACCCCCATGCTACCCACTGGCGGCGATGGCGGCGATGACGGCGGCAAGGGCAATGACAATAAAGGCAAACGGCAAAAGCAGCGGCAAAACGCTTTTTTCGACTGAGCCCCAGCGACTACCTGGGGCTGCACGAACGCTATGCCCGGCTGCTGGACAGCCATCCGCAAACGCTGCAACTGTCGGAAAAGCAGGAGGAGCGGCTGCGCAAGCGGCTCTCTGCACTCTTCGACGGCATGATGCACACGCTCTACGAGCAGAAAGGGGCAACATTTGAAGTCAAGGTGCTGGCAGAACCTAAGGTGCAGCGCTTCATCAATGCGCACGCCGGTGCACTGGACTCCACCTTCAGGCAGGTAGACATGTCTGACACCATGCGGCAAAGGCTCCGGCAGTCTGACTATGTCTTCTCTGGCATAAAGACCTTCCACGAACTCCATGAGGCGTTTCCGTCGCTGCTCGATGAGAACGGCAACAGAAAGCCGTTCGAACGCTTTTTGAACGACGTTAGAAAGATAGACAAAACCTACAATGCCAACTACCTCCATGCCGAGTACAACTTTGTACAGGCTTCTGCCGAAATGGCTGCCAAATGGGAGCGCATGGCAGAAGACGGCGACCGGTACAACCTCCAGTACCGCACGGCGGGCGACAGCAAGGTGCGGCCGGAGCATGCCGCACTCAACGGAGTAACGCTCCCGCCCTCTGACCCCTTCTGGAAAACCTACTACCCGCCTAACGGCTGGAACTGCCGCTGCACGGCGGTGCAGGTGCGCAGAAGCAAATACCCCGCCACATCGCACAGTGAAGCCACGGCACGGGGCGAAGAGGCACTGAAGGCAGACAAAAAAGGATTCTTTCGCTTCAATTCGGGAATGGAGCGGAAAACCATACCCGACTACAACCCCTACACCATAAAGCGCTGCAGAGACTGCGACATGGCAAAGGGAAAAGCAAAACTGGCAAAATTCGTTCCTGAAAACGAGCTGTGTGCTGCATGCA
>CALCVP010000087.1 GCA_937907705.1 uncultured Prevotella sp.
CATTGCGGATAGGGTTTCTATGCTATTTTGAGTTTTAGCGGACAGCAATAATTAACAATAACACCTTTTAGACGAGCCATATTATCCAAAACTTGAATAATGATGAAAGACGAGAAAAGAGACAGTGCAAACACTTCAGCTTGACCATACATTTTATGCCGCACTGAACAAACGGATGAACAACACGGCATAAATGCGCGAAATCAGCAATACTGCATTTTTAAACAGTAGCACTGCTCTTTGAAATAAAGATCGTTTTTTACAGCAACCAACTGCCTATTTGGAAACACAAAGCAGATACCACCCACGCCAAACAGGTAGTGTAAAAAGCAGCAAAAGTGGCCCAGCACCAACTGCCCGTTTCACCCTTGATAGCAGCAACAGTGGCAATACAAGGAAAGTAGATAAGCACAAATAGCAAATAAGAGAACGCTATGAGCGGTGTGATGCCATCGGCCTGCATTTTCTGGCGCAACACAGTGTACTTCTTGGCATTGTCTACTGAATCGTCAGCCACAGTCTCGTCATCGGCATAAAGCACACCCATGGTAGACGCTACAATTTCCTTGGCCCCCACACCTGCCACAAGACTTACATCAAGTTTCCAGTCAAAACCCTGCGGACGGAACAGTGGCTCAATAGTCTTGCCGATACGTCCTATATAGCTCTGCTCCTGCTGATGCTGCGTATCAAGCTGGTCGTTATGAGGGAAATAGCCCAATGCCCACACAATAATACTGGCCACAAGAATAATACCGCCCATCTTCTTGAGATACTGCTTGCCCTTTTCCCAAGTGTGGCGCAAAATGGCCTTGGCTGTAGGAAAGCGGTAAGGAGGCAATTCCATAACGAAAGGCGTATCGTCGCCCTTGACAAGCCATCTACTGAAAATACGGCTCATAAGAATAGCCAGTACAATACCCGAAATATAGAGTGTTATCATGATGAGCGACTGATATTTGACCGCAAAGAAGGTACCTATAATCATGACGTAAATAGGCAAACGTGCACTGCAACTCATCAGCGGAAGAATAAGCATGGTTATCAAGCGGCTGCGGTGGTTCTCTATCGTGCGCGTGGCCATCACGGCAGGCACGTTACAACCAAAGCCCATAATAAGCGGAATGAAGGATTTGCCATGCAGTCCCATCTTGTGCATCAATTTATCCATGATAAAGGCGGCACGTGCCATATAACCAGAATCTTCCATAAAGGATATGAAAAAATAGAGTATTAATATCTGCGGCAGAAACACTATAACTGATCCTACCCCAGCTATGGCACCGTCTATAATCATGTCCTTTAGCGGACCATCTGGCATAGTATCACTCAAAAAACGGCTCAACACGCCCACTCCGGCATCAATCCAGTCCATAGGATACTGACCCAAGGTAAACGTTACTTCAAACATCACATAGAGAAACAAAAAGAAAAGAGGAAAGCCTGCATACTTGTTAGTAATAATGGCATCCAACACATGGGTGGTCTGATAAGTGTCTGTCTTCTTGCCTACCTCACAGCCCGCCTCTTGCAAGGCACCGTTGATGATGCCGTACTTAGCGTTCATGATAGCCGTCTCGCTATCCTCTTTAGTCTCCTCCTGAATATAGTCTGCCGCTTTGTCACGCACAGTCAATATGTCGCTACCGTTGGACAGCGTTTTGACAAGTTTCTCTACATTGCTGTCGCGCTCCAGCAGTTTGATAGCCAAGTAGCGGGTAGAATATTTGTAACGTATCTGCTCATTCTTCTGTATTTCGGCTTTCACCTCATCAATGGCATGCTCTATGTATTTGCCATGGTTCAAGTGGACGTGGCGCACTCCACTGTTAGCATCTTCACCCTCATATACCTTGATAATAGTCTGAAACAGCTTCTCTACACCGCGACCTGTCCTGAAGACCGTAGGCACCATAGGAATACCGAAGAGAGTACCCAGCACCTTATAGTCAAGCTTGTCGCCACGCTCCTCAAACTCGTCAAACATATTGAGCGCACCAACAATCTTCAGGTTCATATCTACCAATTGGGTAGTAAGATAAAGGTTGCGTTCTATGTTGCTCACATCTATTACATTGATAATCACATCAGGTGTCTTCTCTATAATCTGACGGCGCACATACAGCTCCTCAGGACTATAGGCAGACAAGGAATAAGTACCTGGCAAATCGACCAGATTAAAATGGTAGCCAGCATATTCAGCATGTCCCTCCTTAGCGTCTACCGTAACACCCGAATAGTTGCCCACACGCTCATGCGCACCTGAGGCAAAGTTAAACAATGAGGTCTTTCCACAATTAGGGTTGCCCACCAAAGCTACATTGATGGTCTTGTGCTGCACCATGGCAGCATGGCGCATTTTCTCGTCATTGCTGGTCAAACGGCAGCCATCATCTTGGTCTTCCACCACTGAAGATACTGCTGCATTAGCGGTAGACGAAGACAGCTTGGCAGCTTCCTGCTCTGAGATTACCTCTATCATGGCTGCCTCTGAGTGGCGCAATGATATTTCATAACCCATAATTTTGTACTTTACAGGATCTTGCAACGGAGCATTAAGCAACACTTCTACCATCTTACCTTTGATAAAGCCCATCTCTACTATGCGCTTGCGAAAACCTCCATGACCCAATACCTTTACGATAATGCCTTTTTCACCTGTTTTTAATTCTGATAATTTCATATACTTACTATATAGTATCCTGTTCTGAATAACTTATACTCAAAGAGATTTATACATCTGCAAAGATAACATATTATGCACTACCTGCAAATACCTAATAATAGGGATGACTGTACCTCGCACCCTAAACAATCCCCATAAATAAGTAGTTGCTCATATACAGTTCTGAATGTCTACTACAGCATAACCAATAATGTTTTCTGCCACTTATACATTAAAATAATCCTCAAGAACTTGTGCCGCTCCACCGCCTGTATTGTCTATGTCCTGTAAAATCACGCCATTTTCAAGCAAGGCTATACGCGAAGAAATGTCCACTGTATGGTTCAGGTTGTGGCTACTTACCAATATGGTAGCTCCCGACTGCCTATTGTACTCCTTCAACAGATGCTTCAGCACATTCTGGCTGGTAGGGTCAAGGAAATTAAACGGCTCATCTAATATCAACAACTGGGGATGATTAATCATGGCGGCTACAATTCCAATCTTCTGTTTGTTGCCAGCCGAAAAATTGCGTATCAGCTTCTTGGTACCCAATATCTCGCCACCCATAAACTGGGCAAAATACGCCACACGCTCACCTGTTTCACTAACAGACAAACCGTTAATCTTACCTATAAAATGGAAATACTCTTCCGGTGTGAGAAAATCTATCAAAAAGCCGTCGTCTATGTAAGCACCAGTGTAGCTCTTCCAGTCTTCGCTGATCGCTGGGCTCATAGTATCTTCCTCACCGCTTCCAGTAGTTGGACAAAGTTGTATCTGCCCCTCATCGGCCTTAAGCAAATCAAGCAACAAACGAAACAGGGTTGTTTTTCCCGCACCATTATTGCCCACAAGACCGAGCAGTTGACCGTGGTTGACAGCAAAATTAGAGATATTGACAGCCATGTGGTCGCCAAAGGATTTTTTCAAGTCGGTAATCGTGATTTTCATATTGCATTCATTTTTTATGTTGGAGACTCTGTTGCCTCATACGAATAAATCCCCTCCCTGCTTTACAGCACGGAGGGGATGATTATAATATTTTAAGATATTTGCCATCCAGCAACAAGCGCCCTAACTAACGGTTCTCCAAAAATCTGTCGAACTACAATATTCCGCTTGTACAAGACAGAAAGGCAAGACTTGTCTGACCGCAACTTCACATCATTTATCATTATACAAGACCCTTACCGTGGCAATTCTTAAACTTCTTGCCGCTGCCACAAGGGCACAGGTCATTGCGTCCTGGCAACTTTTCTTTTTGAATAGGCTGTTGAGGTCCTTCCTCTACTCCCTCACGAGTATCTTGGTTAGCGGCTGTCTGCTGTGCTACATCGTCAAGGTCTATCTTCTCTTCTGTGTAGCGCTTGCTGTGCTCCTCCGGAGCTGCCTCCTTTACCTCATTTTCCTGCATAACTGGTATCTGAGCACGCATAAGCACCTCACTGATACGATTATTCATCTGATTAACCATATCATCAAATAGCTTGACACTTTCAAGCTTGAAGATAATCAACGGGTCTTTCTGCTCGTAAGAAGCATTCTGCACACTGTGCTTCAGCTCATCGAGCGCACGCAGGTTCTCTTTCCAGCAATCATCTATTACATGAAGCAATATGGTCTTTTCAAACTGTTTTACAACACTTTTGCACTCACTCTCATAAGCCTCTTTGAGGTTGCAGGGTATATTGTACAAACGCTTTCCGTCTGTAATAGGAACCATAATACGCTCATAGCGGTCGCCCTGATTCTCATACACATCTTTAATGACTGGCCAGCCTACAGACTGTATACGGTCTGTCTTGCGTTTGAAATCTGCCATAGCCGACTGGAAAGCCTGCTCTGCCAAATTCTCGTGGTTTTCATTGACAAACTGCCCTTCTGTAAACGGGCACTCCATAGAGAGCACCTTCAGAAATTCGTCTTTGCAACCCTGATAGTCATGTGTCTCTATGATATTTACAACACGGTCCCAAATAATATTAGTAATATCCATGCCAATGCGCTCACCCATCAAGGCGTGGCGACGCTTCTCATAGACCACCGTACGCTGCTTATTCATTACATCATCATATTCAAGCAGACGCTTACGGATACCAAAGTTGTTCTCCTCTACACGCTTTTGGGCACGCTCTATATTCTTGGTAATCATAGGGCTCTCGATACGTTCGCCATCTTTGAAGCCTAAGCGGTCCATCACACGAGCTATACGCTCACTAGCAAACAGACGCATCAACTTGTCTTCCAAACTTACATAGAATACAGAACTTCCAGGATCACCTTGACGACCCGCACGACCACGCAACTGACGGTCTACACGACGGCTCTC
>CALCVP010000088.1 GCA_937907705.1 uncultured Prevotella sp.
CCAACTTGCCCGTATAGCGCAACAAGTCTTCTGATGTTTTCAGACTATGCAAGGTATCACCTCTTGAGGTCTGAAAGCCCAATTTCATCTCCAACTTGTTCTCAAACTTCACTTTCTGCTTGTTGTTGTAGTTGGCTTGCATCACAGCACTGCCTACCATTGAGTAGTTGCTCTCACCGCCCTTATACCAGTTGCCGGAAACGAAGTTCTGAAGGAACTGCAAATAATAATCGCCGGAATAAGTCCAGAAGTTAGGCTTCTTCACCACGATATTCAGTGGACTGTCAGGCTGTTCCTCAAACTTGGGCACCTCATGCTCAGAGAAATCTATCTTGTGCTTGATGGGCGTTTTGATATCTTCCCTTAGCTGTGCTGCCGCTTGCAACCTTTTTTCCGTATTCGTTACGAGATAAGGATAATGAATATACATATTCATCAATACATCATCTATCTCTGCGTCTACCCTGTCAGAAGCTGCACCCTTTAACCGCAGCGCATGATCAGGCGCACTATAATAAAAGGTAAGGGGACCGAAAAGCCTAAAGAAACGCGGATCAGGCGAAGCATGCTTATCCAAAGAATCGTTAACAACGGTCAGCGAATCTATCTTCCGCTTATACACAAGCAGAGAATCCATATAATCTCTCTTCAATTTCATTGTATCTTTTTGCAGCCTTACAATATGGGCACGCCTCCCCCTTGAGCCTTGGCCAAATGTAGACAGTGCACATGGCAGCAACATAAAAAGAATAAGATATCTCAACTTTATCATAATAAATAATTAATGGTTGATGCAAAGGTAAGCTATTTATTTCATATTTACATGTAAGTGGGCGTTCAAAATGAAACACATATATGAAATTAGTTTTGAGCACCTGCCCATATAACACACCCATATAACACATTGACAGCCAAAAGTCTTTACAGATACAGATTATTACAGAATAGATATAAATAGTAAACATTACAATCCATTTAGCCAAAAGTTAATATATTTAAGAAAATATTTTCGTTTATATCAACCATTTTCTGTAACTTTGCACCTCGTATAAGAAGTTGTAATTCATAATTTTAAAACATATTTATCGTGGCAGAAACAAAGTATATCTTCGTCACTGGCGGTGTAGCTTCCTCACTTGGTAAAGGAATCATATCGTCTTCCATCGGCAAGCTATTGCAAGCCAGAGGTTATAACATCACTATCCAAAAATTTGACCCCTACATTAATATTGACCCAGGCACGCTTAACCCTTATGAGCATGGTGAGTGCTATGTTACTGTAGACGGTCATGAGGCCGACCTTGACCTTGGACACTACGAGCGCTTTACCGGTATACAGACCACTAAGGCCAACAACCTTACTACTGGCCGTATCTACAAGGCTGTAATAGACAAGGAACGCCGTGGCGACTACTTGGGCAAAACAATTCAGGTGATACCGCACATTACCGATGAGATAAAGAGAAACGTAATGCTCTTAGGCAAAAAGAACAATTACGACTTTGTCATTACAGAAATTGGTGGCACCGTAGGAGATATAGAGGGTCTGCCTTTTCTGGAAAGCATCAGACAGCTAAAGCGCGAACTGGGCAAGAGAGCTTTGTGCATCCACCTTACTTATATACCTTACTTGGCAGCAGCAGGCGAACTGAAGACAAAACCTACACAGCACTCTGTAAAAGAACTGCAAAGCGTAGGTATACAACCCGACATCCTGGTGCTTCGAACAGAGCATGAACTGAATGACAACATTAGAAAGAAGGTAGCCAACTTCTGCAATGTTGACTTTGAAGCTGTAGTGCAAAGCGTTGATATGCCTACCATTTATGAGGTACCTGTGCGCATGCAGGAGCAGAAACTTGACGAGACCATTCTCCGCAAGATGGGCGAACCTATTGGCGAAACACCTTCATTAGGACCATGGCGCTCATTCTTGGAGCGTCGCCACAAAGCAACCGAGATTGTAAACATTGGCCTCGTGGGTAAATACGACCTGCAAGATGCTTACAAAAGCATTTTGGAGAGCCTCTCACAAGCTGGTACATACAATGACTACAAGGTAAAGACTACTTTCATCAATAGCGAGAAAGTAAACGAAGGCAATGTAGCAGAGAAGTTAGCCGACATGGACGGTATCGTTATCTGCCCTGGCTTTGGCCAGCGTGGCATTGAAGGTAAAATTGTAGCAACCCACTATACGCGCACCCACAATATACCAACATTCGGTATTTGCTTAGGCATGCAGATGATGGTCATTGAGTTTGCACGCAACGTGTTAGGTTACGAAGATGCCAACAGCCGAGAGATGGACGAGAAGACCGACCACAATGTGATAGACATCATGGAAGACCAAAAGAATATCACCAACATGGGAGGTACCATGCGATTAGGTGCCTACGAGTGTGATTTGAAACAAGGTTCAAGAGTATTTGACATCTACAAAAAAGAGCATATAGAAGAGCGCCACCGCCACCGCTATGAGTTCAACAATAACTTTGAGCAAGAGTTTGAACGCGCTGGTATGAAGTGCGTTGGAAGAAATCCTGAAAGCGACTTGGTAGAAATAGTTGAGATACCTGGACTAAGATGGTACATAGGAACACAGTTCCACCCGGAATACTCAAGTACTGTTCTTCATCCACATCCATTGTTCCTCAACTTTGTAAAAACAGCAATAGAATATAAAAAGGAAAAAGCAAAATAATACCTACTTCAACAATCAAGCAGCAATCATCATGCTGAATGCCAAGTGAAGTAGCTTTGCTTATCGTTTCTTTATAAAAAGCATGCTGACACCACTTTTTCCAAATCATGAAGCCTATTCATGAAAGGGTGGTGTTCGTTCAGTTTAATATATGTACACAACAGTGCTATCGTAAACAACTGATTTACAAATTATTATATAAAATAGACAAACAATAAGTTTTCATTTTAAAAAGGTTCATTAGTTCATTGGCATAACAGCATAACATTAGAAGCAGATAAATAACAAGACATGGATAAGAATACGATTTTAGGCTTTGTACTGATAGCAGCAGTATTTATAGGGTTTAGTTGGTACAACAAGCCATCGGAAGAAGAACTGGCTTTGCAACGGAAACAAGACTCTATTACAAATATAGCCAAGCAAAAGGCGCAAGCTGAACAAAAAACAAAGCAGATAGCCGACAGTGCAAAACAAGCCGCACTTACCCAACAAGACTCTACCGCACTGTTTTTTCATGCGCTGACAGGTCAGGCACAGAAAGTGGTACTGAGCAACAGCAAAGTAAACATTACACTCAATACAAAAGGCGGTACTGTAGAACAGGCAGTTATCAAAGGCTTTACGGATCGAAAGGGCAACAAAGACGTAACCCTTTTTGATGCCAATGACCAGACACTTAAATTTATGCTTGCAGGCAAAGATTGCAACATCATTACCAGCGACCTTTATTTTACGCCTACAAATGTTACCGATACTACTGTTACATTAACAGCAGATGCAGGCATGGGAAGAGCGCTCATATTCAATTATAAGTTAGGGAAAGACTATCTCTTGCATTTCTCCATGCAGACAAAAGGCCTTAGCGGAATATTCGCGCCCAACTATAATACCGTAGACATTGACTGGGCAGACAAATGTAGACAGCAAGAAAAAGGATTTACCTTTGAAAACCGCTATGCTACACTTACTTATCACCTGACAGACGGTGGTACAAAGAACTTGAGCGAAACCAGCGATGTGGCTGACAAGAAGATTGAAGACACTATCGACTGGGTAGCTTTCAAGAACCAGTTCTTCAGCGCAGTGATGATAGCCAAAGACAACTTGGGGTCCAATACCTTAATGACCAGCCTACCACAAGAAAAAGGCTCAGGCTACTTGAAGCAATATGGGGCAAAGCTCAAAACTTCATTTGACCCCACGGGTGCAAAACCCACTGAACTGGAATTCTACTATGGTCCCAATGATTTCCGCTTGCTCAAGAAGGTAGAGGAAGAAAGCACTTTCAATAAAGACCTTGAATTACAGCGCTTGGTATACTTAGGATGGCCATTGTTCCGCATCATCAACAGATGGTTTACCATCTATTTGTTCGACTGGCTCACCAGCTTGAACATCAACATGGGTATTGTATTGATTCTTATCACACTGTTGCTCAAGTTCATCACCTTCCCGTTGGTAAAGAAGAGTTATATGTCTTCTGCCAAGATGAGGGTGCTCAAGCCAAAATTGGATGAAGCAACAAAGCAATACAACAAGCCTGAAGACCAAATGCAAAAGCAACAAGCCATGATGGCCCTGTACTCACAATATGGAGTAAGCCCACTCAGTGGCTGTCTGCCTATGATTATACAAATGCCTATCTGGATTGCCATGTTCAACTTTGTGCCAAACGCCATACAGTTGCGCGGTGAAAGTTTCCTGTGGATTAATGACTTGTCTACTTACGACCCCATTATCGAATGGAATACCAACCTATGGCTGATTGGCGACCACTTGAGTTTGACCTGTATTTTGTTCTGTGTAGCAAACGTGCTCTACTCTATCATGACCATTCGCCAGCAGAAAGACCAAATGGTAGGACAGCAAGCTGAACAAATGAAGATGATGCAATGGATGACTTACTTGATGCCTGTCATGTTCTTCTTCATGTTCAATGACTACTCTGCGGGTCTTAATTTTTACTATTTCATCTCGCTATTCTTCAGTGCCATCATCATGTGGACACTGCGCAAGACTACAAATGATGAAAAGCTGTTAAGCATATTGGAAGCCCGCTATAAGGAAAACAAGAATAATCCTAAAAAGATGAGCGGTCTGGCTGCTCGACTGGAAGCCATGCAAAAGCAAGCAGAAGAATTGAAACGTCAACGCGAAGAACAAGCAAAGCGCAACAAGAACATATAATTTATCAACAACAAAGTGTAGGGGCTTCCTTTTTACCATAAGGTAGTCCCTATGTTTTTAATTTCCATATTATGATCAGAACTTTATTATTAGCAACTACAATGACCTTAGCAAGCACTACCATGCAAGCAGGCGATAATGCTACTGCAGCAATTATAGGAAAAAGTAATATCACGCTGAAGAGCGACCTTATGACTCCAGAAGCGCTGTGGGCCATGGGACGTATAGGTGAATACCATGCATCACCTGACGGGAAAAAAATTGTTTACCAAGTAGCCTATTACAGTGTAAAACAGAACAAAAGCCATCAAGTACTTTATGTAATGGACAGCAATGGAAAGAACAACAAGCTTCTTACCACAACAGCCAAAAGTGAAATGGTCCCCGCATGGATTGCCAACGGAACAAAAATAGCATACCTTTCTGACGGACAAGTATGGTCTATGAATGTAGACGGTTCAGACAGAAAACAACTTACCCATGACAAGACAGGCATTGAAGGATTCAGTTTCTCGCCTGATGGCAAGAAGGTCATTCTTATCAAACAGCTTCCTTACCATGAAAGCATCAAAGAGAACCCAACAGACCTACCTAAAGCTACAGGCAGACTGATAACCGACATGAACTACCGCCACTGGGATGAATATGTAGAATCTATTCCACATCCTTTTGTTGCTGACGTAACAGAGAATGGCATCGATGCAGGAATAGACATCATGAAAGGTGAGCCTTTTGAGTGCCCGGTAAAACCTTTCGGCGGCATAGAGCAATTAGCTTGGAGCGCAGACTCTAAATCTATCGCCTATACATCGCGTAAAAAGACAGGCGTATATTATGCAGTCTCTACTGATACAGACATTTATTTATACAATACAGAAACACAGGAAACGACCAACTTGTGCAAGCCTACCGATTACAAAGAGCCGACTATCGATCCTACCAAATCCATGAAGCACCAAGCAGTAAATGCTGCTGAAAACTTGAAGAACAACCCTGGGTACGATATGAACCCTGTGTTCTCGCCCGATGGTCAATACATAGCCTGGCAAAGCATGCCAAGAGATGGGTATGAAAGCGACAGAAACAGACTTTGTGTCTACAATATAGCTACTGGCGAAAAAATATATGTTACAGAAAAGCTGGATACCAATGTAGATAATTTCTGCTGGGGAGCTGACTCCAAAACACTCTACTTTACAGGCGTTTGGCATGGTTGCGTCAATGTATATCAGACCAATTTAAAAGGCAATGTCATGCAACTTACAGATGGATGGTTCGACTATGGATCCGTGCAATTGCTCAACAGCGGAAACAAACTGTTGGCTGAAAGGCACAGCATGTCTCAAGGTGCAGAACTTTACACTATTACTCCATCAAAAAAGGAAAAGACTGCCAAAGTAAGCCAAGTAACATTTGAAAATAAACACCTTTATGATCAAATGACTTTTGGAAAGATACAACAACGTTGGACAAAGACCACTGACGGCAAAGATATGATGTATTGGATTGTACTTCCCTCTCACTTTGATGCCAGCAAGAAGTATCCTACGCTCTTGTTCTGCGAAGGAGGCCCTCAAAGTCCTGTATCACAATTTTGGAGTTATCGCTGGAACATGCAAATTATGGCAGCTCACGGATATGTGGTTATCGCACCTAACCGCCGTGGCTTACCCGGATTTGGAAGTGAATGGAACGAAGAGGTTTCCGGCGACTGGACAGGACAATGCATGAAAGACTACCTTACAGCTATTGATGATGCGTCCACTCATCTGCCTTTCGTTGATAAAGACAAATTAGGAGCAGTAGGTGCCAGCTTTGGCGGATTTAGTGTTTACTACTTGGCTGGTCATCACGACAAGCGCTTTAAGTGCTTCATTGCACATGACGGTGCCTTTAATCTGGAATCTATGTACACTGATACAGAAGAGGCTTGGTTCAGCAACTGGGAGTATGAGGATGCCTATTGGAATAAAGGCCGATCAGCCAATGCAAGCAAGACTTATGAAAACTCACCACATAAATTTGTAGACAAATGGGATACTCCTATTCTCTGCATCCATGGCGAAAAGGATTACCGCATCAATGCCAATCAGGGCTTTGGGGCCTTTAATGCAGCACGCTTGCGTGGCATTCCTGCTGAGTTGCTGCTCTTCCCTGATGAAAACCACTGGGTATTAAAACCACAGAATGGAATCTTATGGCAACGCACCTACTTCAGCTGGCTGGACAAATGGCTGAAAGGTAACAAAAAATGATACGCAGGTGCTCAAAATTAATCGTGTATAGTGTATAAGAAGCTTTTATGATTGATGAAATACTTTTAAACAATCTCACACCTTATTAAATTAATTTTGAACAACTCTTTATTTTATTCTGCATTTCCTCTAAAACAATTAAGTACAATTATAAATATAAAAAAAATGAACGCAACAGTAAACAAAACCCTACGCGATTCTGCAGCCCTTCGCTGGACTGCCTTATTGCTGCTGGCATTAGCGATGTTCTGTGCCTATATCTTCATGGACATTCTATCGCCAATCAAAGACCTTATGCAGACTCAGCGCGGCTGGGACTCCGATGCCTTCGGCACTATGCAAGGTTCTGAAACATTCTTAAATGTATTCGTATTCTTCCTCATCTTTGCTGGTATTATCCTCGACAAGATGGGCGTACGCTTTACCGCAGTATTGTCTGGCGCTGTCATGCTGGCTGGAGCCATTATTAAATGGTATGCCATTAGCGACAACTTCATAGGCAGTAGCCTTGAAACCTGGTTTACCAACAACTTAAACCATATACCCGTATTTGAGCAATTGGGTGTATCACCCTTCTATGAAGGAATGCCTGCTTCTGCCAAATTAGCAGCATGTGGTTTTATGCTTTTTGGTTGTGGTGCCGAAATGGGCGGTATCACAGTTTCACGCGGTATTGTAAAATGGTTTAAAGGTCGCGAGATGGCTTTAGCCATGGGTTCAGAGATGGCTTTAGCCCGCTTAGGTGTAGCTACCTGTATGATTTTCTCACCTTTCTTTGCCAAGTTAGGCGGAGTTGTTGACGTGTCTCGCTCAGTCGCCTTTGGCGTAGTCCTGCTCTGCATAGCCTTGATTATGATAATCGTTTATTTCTTTATGGACAGAAAACTGGATCAGCAAACAGGTGAAGCTGAAGAGAAAGACGATCCTTTCAAGATTAGCGACTTAGGACAAATACTTACCAGCAGCGGCTTCTGGTTGGTGTCTTTGCTCTGCGTGCTCTACTACTCTGCTATCTTCCCCTTCCAAAAGTATGCTGTCAATATGCTGCAATGCAATCTTACGTTTACAGAAGTTCCAGCAGACTCTTTTTGGTCATCTTCTTCCGTAACCTTTGTTCAGTATGCCATCATGATTATTGTAGCCGCTACCGCTTTCATGTTTAACTTCATGAAAAACAAAGGTTTGAAATATACCATGCTTGCCGTCTCTATCATTGCCCTCGTTGCCTATTGCTATATGGGTTATATGCGCCAATCGGCAGAATCTATCTTTGCAGTATTCCCATTATTGGCCGTAGGCATTACTCCTATTCTCGGCAGCTATGTAGACCACAAAGGAAAAGCTGCCAGCATGCTGGTGTTAGGCTCACTGCTGCTGATTGCCTGCCACTTGACCTTTGCGTTTGTATTGCCAGCCTTTAAGGGCAGCCAAGTGGGTGGCGTGATTATTGCCTACCTTACCATCCTTATCTTAGGAGCATCTTTCTCTTTAGTGCCTGCCTCATTATGGCCCAGTGTACCAAAACTGGTAGATGCAAAAATCATCGGTTCTGCCTATGCCTTGATTTTCTGGATACAGAACATTGGTTTGTGGCTCTTCCCGCTTCTCATAGGTAAGGTACTTACCATGACGAACGAAGGAGTTACTGATGCTACCCAACTCAACTATACAGCTCCGCTGGTAATGCTGGCAGGTCTGGGTGTAGCAGCTTTGATTATAGGTCTTATTCTGAAAGTTGTAGACAAAAAGAAAGGTTTACGCCTTGAAGAACCCAACATAAAGTAATGCAGTAGACAATCTACGTTTCCTTTACAAGGTATCAATAGCAAGCCAAAAAGCTATTGATACCTTTTTTGTTTGCATTTATGGATGAAAAAACATAATTTAAATATAAGCAGATAAAGTAATTCAAAAATAAAGTGTACTTTTGCGTTTAAATAATCAGTATGGATAAAAACTTCATAAGAAAATATGAAAAGGAAAAACAAATCTAAACAAGCACTATGCATAACTGTGGTAAGCATAGTTGTAATTGTTGTAGCTTTGGGCTACTATTATTTTTTCTCAGCATTATCTGTCAACAACGAGAAACAGTTCTTATACATAGACAATGACGACAACATCGACTCTGTCTATGCCAAGTTAAGCCCCATGGCCAACAAGCACAGCATGATTGGCTTTAAAAGTCTGGTAAGCATCAGCTCATATAGCAAGAATATCAAAACAGGTAGATATGAAATAACCAAAGACAATGGCTCGCTGGCTGTATTCAGAAAGTTGAAAAGCGGGCTCCAAGCAGCAGTCAATCTTACCATCCCAAGTGTCAGGACAAAAGACAAATTAGCAGGCATGCTATCAAAGAAGCTCATGATAGACAGTTTGTCTATCCTCCATGCGCTCAATGATTCCAATATATGCAAGAAATATAACTATACACCTTCAACCATCGTCTGTATGTTTATACCTAACACATACGATGTATATTGGAATATTTCGCTGCCCAAGTTTCTGGATAAGATGAACACGGAAAGTAAAAATTTCTGGAACTACGAGCGAACCAAAAAGGCTGAAGCATTAAAACTTTCCAAGACAGAAGTTATTACCTTGGCAAGTATCGTAGATGAAGAAACTGCCAATAACACTGAAAAACCAATGATTGCAGGCATGTATTATAACAGGCTCATGACCAATATGCCTCTTCAAGCTGACCCTACAATCAAATTTGCCCTCCAGAATTTTGATATCAAGCGTATCTACCACAACATGCTTACCGTTAACAGTCCATACAATACCTACACAAACATCGGTCTGCCTCCAGGTCCTATCCGCATACCTACCGTAGCAGGCATAGATGCTGTTTTGAACAGGGTACACCACCCTTACCTATACATGTGTGCAAAAGAAGATTTCAGCGGTACCCACAACTTTGCACGCACCTATCAAGAGCATCTTCAAAACGCGGCAAAATACACCAAAGCACTTAATAGCAGAGGTATAAAATAACGATTGGAAGAACATTCTTAAAAGAAGCTACTGCTATGGAAACTCTACAAGGCTACCATAGCAGTAGTTTCTTTATAAATACAACAGACAATTTACATTATGCTTTTTTATTTTTCCTGCACAGGCAATACCCTTTGGGCTGCAAAAGAAATGGCAGAGTCGCTTCATGAAGAACTAATCAATATAGCAGACAAAGACACGTGGATCAAACACTATCAGCTGAAAGCTGGCGAAAAGTTAGGCTTCTGCTTTCCTGTACATGGCTGGCGTCCTCCTATGTTTGTCAGAAACTTTGTACAGCACATCCAGATACAGCTGACAAATGACACTTACTGCTTTGCTTTATGCACGGCAGGCGACACCATTGGCGAGGCAATGGATATATTCAAGCATGATTTACACAATAAAAGCATTATGCTGCACAGTGCGTTTTCTCTCATCATGCCTGAATCGTATGTAGGACTGCCTTTCATGGATGTTGACAAGCCCGTTAACGAGAAAAAGAAAATAACACAAGCCAAAGCAAAACTCAACAGCATCATACCACAAATTGCCAACCATATAAAAGGCAATATTCATCTTACTATTGGCAACTGGCCCAAAATAAACAGCAGAGTGATAGGCGGTTTCTTTACGAAACACTTGATTACAGACCGCCCTTTCAAGGTTTCTTCCAGCAAATGCCTGCACTGTGGCAAATGCCAAGCGGCTTGCCCAGTCAACAATATCAGCATGACAAACCTGCACACGCCCACATGGAAGCACAACGGGTCATGCTTAGCTTGCTTCAACTGCTATCATCATTGCCCCGTACATGCCATAGAATATGGCTGGATGACTCAACACAAAGGGCAATATTACTTTGGCCGAAATAAATAAAAGACAGATTGTCCAATGCTATTCTCAAGGAAACAATGTGCAAAACTTTTAGATTATTTAATATATCTTTTGAAGTTTAAAAATAATTTATTACTTTTGCAACATTGTTTCACAGAATAACGATTTTATAATGAAGACTTTTTTATTCAAGCCACAATTGTTTTCATGCTTGAAGACATACAACAAGAAAACATTTGTAGCTGATTTGATGGCAGGACTTATCGTTGGCATCGTTGCCTTACCCTTAGCCATCGCATTTGGCATTGCCTCTGGTGTAACACCAGAGAAGGGTATTATCACAGCTATCGTAGCAGGCTTCCTGATATCTGCCTTCGGAGGCAGCAAGGTTCAGGTAGGTGGACCTACCGGTGCATTCATTGTTATCATCTATGGCATTATTCAGCAATATGGCATTGAAGGTCTTACCATAGCAACGCTTATGGCAGGTGCCTTTCTCATTTTATTTGGCGTATTGCGCCTTGGCACTATCATCAAATACATTCCCTATCCTATTGTCGTTGGCTTTACAAGCGGTATTGCCGTAACTATATTTACCACACAGATTAAAGACCTGTTGGGTTTAAGCATTGACAAAATGCCATCAGACTTCATAGACAAATGGGTTGTTTACTTGACGCATCTCAACACTATTGATGCATGGAGCGCACTGGTGGGTATTGCCAGTGTTGCTATCATAGCCATAGTCCCCCGTTTCAGCAAAAAAATACCCGGTTCGTTGGTAGCCATCATCATCATGACCATTGCTGCCTTGCTGCTCAAAAACTATGCCGGCATTACAAGCATTGAAACAATTGGCGACCGTTTCTCTGTGAGCAATACAATTCCAGATGCGCAAGTGCCTCCCCTCTCATGGGACGTTATAAAAGGACTGGTAGCACCAGCCTTGACCATAGCTGTGTTAGGAGCCATAGAGTCTTTGCTGTCTGCCACTGTAGCAGACGGTGTTATTGGCGACCATCATGACTCCAACACTGAGCTTATAGCACAAGGCATTGCCAACTTGGCATCACCCATATTTGGCGGTATTCCCGCCACGGGAGCCATAGCACGCACAATGACCAACATTAACAATGGTGGCAAAACACCTGTTGCAGGTATCATACATGCCATCGTCTTACTGCTTATATTCCTGTTCTTCATGCCTTTGGCACAATACATACCTATGGCATGTTTGGCAGGTGTACTGGTTATTGTATCTTATGGCATGTGTGGCTGGCGTTCTTTCTTGGCGCTCATGAAAAATCCCAAGAGCGATGTCAGTGTATTGCTCATCACTTTCTTCTTGACCATCATCTTCGATCTTACCGTAGCTATCGAAGTAGGCCTTATCATTGCCTGCTTGCTCTTTATGAAACGCATGTCTGAAACTACCGACGTAAAGGTGATTATGAACGAAATTCACGAGGAGTCTGACATTAAAGGAAATATAGAGCATCTTACCATTCCCGCAGGTGTAGAAGTATATGAAATCAACGGTCCCTACTTCTTCGGAGCAGGTAACCGCTTTGAAGAGATAATGGCAGCCTTCGGCGACCGCCCAAAGGTAAGGATTATCCGCATGCGAAAAGTGCCCTTCGTGGACTCTACGGGCATTCACAACTTGACAAACTTGTGCATCATGAGTCAGAAAGAAGGCATCCAAATAGTCTTGTCCGGTGTTAATCCACAAGTACATGCTGCACTTGAAAAGTCTGGCTTTAAGGAGTTGGTGGGTGAAGCAAACATTTGCAGCCATATCAATCTTGCGCTGAACAGAGCACAAGAAATCGTTGGCAGCAAGATGGCAAACTAAGCAGGTGCCCTAATTTTCAATTTTACACACCACCATCGAGTTATAAAAGACAAGGAACAGTTAAGTGCCCAATGGTTGGGCAATGAGTGCCCAGCCCTTGGGCAACCATTGCCCACAGCGTGGGCAATACCTTATTGCCAAAAATTAATGCTGAAACACCTACACGATAAATAGCTATACCGAACATATACAAAAACAGGAGAGAATCTGTGCTTTGCTTCTCTCCTGTTTTATTTTATAAAATGCAATGAATATTATTCGATTTCCGGCATCTATATTGATAAATTGGCAGGCCCGAAAATTGCGGTACCTATTCTGACCATATTACTTTTACACTTTACTGCTATTTTGTAATCATGGCTCATACCCCATGAACGTTTGCAAAAATTGGCATCATGAGCAAAAATACCTTCTTTTAACTCATCAAAGAAATTGGCAGCAGTCATAAACTCCTGTTCAATCTGGTCTTGATTGTCAACATGAGAAGCCATCATCATCAGTCCGCAAATACGTATGTTCTTTAATGATTTCCAATCTTCTTCTGTCAACATTTTTCTGCAAGCATCTATTGTAAATCCATATTTGGTTTCTTCTTGTGCAATGTGCAACTCTAAAAGAACATCAATAATACGATTGTTTTTCAGTGCTTGCTTATTTATTTCTTTCAATAGCTTAAACGAATCTACAGTCTCTATCAAATTAATATATGGAGCTATATATTTAACCTTATTCGTTTGCAGATGACCAATAAAATGCCAAATAATATCCTTTGGCAACGTGGCTTGCTTTTTCTCTAATTCTTGTACATGGCTTTCTCCAAATATGCGTTGGCCACATTGATAAGCAGCAGCAATATCTTCGGCAGTATGATACTTGCTTACAGCTACTAACTGGACTGTTTTTGGAATAAGATTAAGTACTGATTTTAAATTGTCAGCCACATTTGCAGTCATTGTTTATTCCTCCTTGCTTGCTTGTTGTTCTTCGTATTCAGGCTTGTCATTGACTTCTTCCTTGGCAGAAATCTTGTTATGCTCAAATACATCCATGATTTGTGTTTCTGAAATGCTTGCAATAACGTAATCTATCATAGTATGACCCATTACTTCATCTATGCTGCTAACAGCTTGTGGAAGTGAACCGGCATGAACCAAATAGTTAACATTTGAACGCTTTTCCTTCTCTGTCTTTTCATCAATTGTGATGAACTGCAACTTTGCTTTGTACCAGCGGTCTGCTGAAGGTGAATCACTGAAAAAGACCTCACCGTATGCAGCCTTCTTTATATCTTTCACCTCAAACTCGCCACTAATATATGCAGACATTTCTTCGATAATGCTTGCTTCTGCTTCCGTAAAACTTAGTGCATCTACTGTATATTGCTCTGTTACCTTCTTCTGATTTCCGTCTTCCATCGTCTTATCATAACGAATCTTACATTCAAACCAAGTTGTTGTTCTACTTCTCATCATAATTTCTTAAAATATTGTTATTTCTATTTTATAGTTCTAAAGCATTCAATTGCTATGTTTTGAGTTTGCAAAAATACACATTTATTCTCAATTATAACTTAAATCAGCATCTTTTTTATTATGAATTAATATGAGGCGAGAATAAACAAAAGAATTGTCCAACAAGTAAACGCATACATACAAATGAATTAGAACCTTTGCATTTATCAATATAATAATGAGCATTAAGTAGGCGTTCATTTTGAGCTATTCTGCCCATTTCAGCACAATTTAAGCAAAAAATATGTACCTTTGCATGAAATAATTATGCATCATCTGTGAATAGAAATGTTTTAGGACAAATTACACAGGCAAGATCATTACAGCCTAATACAGAAAATGTGTATTAAGTATAAATATTATTCAGCATTGAAACATTTAAAACATATATTCAGCAGTATTTTCACAACAATGGTTATTGCCTATTTACTGGTAGTAACATTGGTTCATATTCCCTTTATCCAAAACTTGCTTGCCCGTGAAGTGAGCACTCTTGTTGGCGAAAAGTTAGGTACAAGAGTTTTGATCGGCAGAGTAGACATTGGCTTTTTGAACAGATTAGTCGCTGACGATGTGATGATTTACGACAAAAGCAATAAAGCCATGATTAAAGCAGCCAGAATGGCTGTAAAGATAGATGCGCTTACATTGTTGAAGGATGCTACTGTAAAAATCAATTCTGCCCAATCCTTCGGATTTGTCGGCAACTTCTATAAGCGCAATTCAGCTGCACAGGCAAACTATCAATTTCTTCTGGACTCTCTTGCCAGCAAAGACAAAAGCAAGAAGGCACAAACGAAATTAATTATCAACTCATTTATCATAAGACATGGCGCATTGAATTATGACAGATTTGATATTCCTCATACTTCAAGCAAATTTAATTTAAACCACTTGCATATCAAAGACTTAAGCAGTCATATTATATTCTCTTATTTTAGCGGCAAATATTTTTCTGCTGAAGTGAAGAGAATGGAATTTAAAGAAAGCTGTGGTTTTGAACTTAAAAAGCTTAAATTCAATTTAAAAGCAAACAAAGACGGTGCAACACTGCATAACTTTTATTTGGAATTGCCATCAACGCAACTTGTTTCAAAATACATACATCTAAGGTACAAGTATGCAAATGGAACGATAGACATGCCTTCCTTGTCTTATGACGGAGCTATTTTGCCCAGCCAAATTTCTTTTTCTGATTTCTTAAGCTTCATGCCAAGCTTAAGAAATGCAGACATGAAATTGAATATATCCCTTTCATTTGATGGCACAAGAGATATGATAAACATCCACAGGCTTCATGTATCTACAACCAATCACGCTTTTTACCTGAATAGTGATATCACTGCAAATATTACAAGACAACTGACGGCAAAAGCGAAAATACAAAAGTTGCATATCAATACAGATGAGATGACCAACACATTAAGCAAATCATTTCATTTAAACATACCAAAAGAAGTAAAAGAAATTGGCACTATTGATTATATGGGGCAACTGAAATTATCCAAAAAGGATATATCTGTCTTGGGCAACTTGGCATCTACATTGGGCAACATCAAGTTTGACTTTCAGAAAAAAGACAATCATTTGTCTCTAAATCTTCAATCAAAGAACCTCAAGACAAAGAACATTCTTCCTAATCTGAAAATAGATAATATAGCAGGACTCTCATTGGTGGCAAAATCTACATTAGACAACAAAAAGATTAACAATGCCTATATAGATGCTACTATAAAGCAGATAACGTATAATAATCATGGGTATAATAATATCAAGCTGTCAACAACATACAGTAATGATTTATTGAAAGGCAATGCCATCCTAAATGATTTGAATTGCTATGCAAATGTATCTGGACAACTATATATAAATAAAGCAAGAAAGAAGGCTGACATCACAGCTTCTGTCAGAAACGTTGATTTAGACAAATTGCATATTTCCAACAAATGGGCAGGTTCAAAATTCAGCTTTAATATACATACAGACTTTGATTATCAATCAATGAATAACTACACTGCAACAGCAAGCATTGATAATTTTGCCATGAACTCTTCTGCCTATAACTATCAATTAGAAAAGATAGATATTTTTGCTGATACAAGGAACCTAAATATAACAAGTGATTTTGGCCATATTTATCTAAAAGGTAAATACGATATTGCATCTATACTGCCAAGCATCAAGAATGCAATACATTCAAAGTTGCCTTCACTGTGCCCGCATGAAGAAAAGTTATATAACAACTTTGTAATAGATATGAACATCAATGAGTCAGATTGGCTCAGACATTTGTTTAAAGTTCCCCTTACACTGAATGCTCCCCTACGGTTTATAGCCAATGTTGACGATATAAAAAAGCAGTTGTATATAAATGCATCCATATCAGATTTTAATTATGACGGTACCGACTATAAGAATGCTATTTTAGTTGCAAATACACTGAATGACACATTGTCTGCTGATTGCAGTGTGCGCAAGGTTTTAAATAACAAGAAAGACTTGGATTTGCATCTTTCTGCAACAGCAGCAAATAACAAGCTTATAGCACTCTTAAAATGGCGAGACAATCAGTCGAAATCTTTTGAAGGGTCTATTTGTTCGTCAACACAGTTCGTAAAAACAGACAATGGTTCCATAGCTGTTGCTACAGAAATAAATCCTTCTGATATATATATAAATGATACCATCTGGAACATTAAACCTTCAAGTATTTTATATGAAAATGGAAATTTGACATTCAATCATTTTTCTATTGAGCATGACAAGCAACACATAAGAATTGGCGGTAAAGCCACAAAGAGTCTGTCAGACTCTATAACTGTAGATTTGCAGGATATAGATGTTAATTATGTCTTGAATCTTGTAGACTTCCATTCTGTTGATTTCGCAGGCAAAGCCACAGGCAAAGCCCATATAAAGTCAGTATTTTATAATCCTGATGCATACGCCATACTGCGCGTTAATGATTTCAGATTTGAGTCAGGAAAGATGGGAACGCTTTATGCCAACGTAAATTGGAACAAAAAAGAGAAACAAATAGATATAGCAGCAAAGACTAAAGATGAAGAAAAAGAAACTATCATTAATGGATATGTATCACCTTCTCGCAATTATATAGATTTAGCCTTCAACGCCAACAATACCAATTTGGAATTCTTGGAAGGGTTCTGCGGTAGCTTTATGGATAACGTAGATGCGCAAGTTGACGGTAATTTAAGACTCAATGGACCCTTAAATAATATAAATCTAACAGGTAAGGTCATTGCTAACGGAAATTTGCACATCAAGCCTACAAATGTTACCTATGCATTAAAGAACGATACAGTTACATTGATACCTGATTATATTATCTTTAACCAAGATAGCATCTATGACCGCAATGGCAATATTGGCATACTAAACGGAACTTTACATCATGAGCATTTAACTCATCTGACATACAATCTGGATATCAACGCACAGAATTTGCTATGCTATGATACCCATGGATATGGTGACGAAGTGTTCTATGGAACAGCTTTTGGAACAGGTCATTGCTCTATAAAAGGTGGCAACGGAAAAATCGATATGGATATTGACATTACGCCAGAGAAGAATTCTTTTATAGAATATAATGCATCATCACCAGAATCCATCAACAGCCAAAACTTCATAACATGGAATGATAAAGCAAAAGACAGTCAGCTTCAGTCTGGAACGGACAGCCTTTCTACAACCAATGCAGAAAATTCTTTCATGGCCAATATACCGTCAGATTTTCATATTAACTTTATTGTCAATACAACACATGATGCAACCCTTCGCGTACTCATGGATAGAAACACTGGAGATTACATAGCTTTACATGGACATGGAGTTTTAAGAGCCTCCTATTTCAATAAGGGAGCATTTGATATGTTCGGCAATTATCAAATAGAAGATGGCATATATAAATTGACCATACAAAATATTATAAAGAAAACATTCTTGTTCCAGCAAGGAGGATCCATTGTCTTTGGAGGCGACCCTTATAATGCTGCGCTAAACTTAAAAGCACTTTACACTATAAATGGTGTGCCACTTGCAGACTTGCAAATAGGCAATAGCTTTTCATCGAACAATGTACGTGTAGACTGTTTGATGAATATCAAAGGTACGCCACAATCACCACATGTTGATTTCGATATAGATATGCCAACAGTAAATAATGATGCCAAGCAAATGATAAGAACCATTATTAACAGCGAGGAGGAAATGAACCAACAGGTGGTGTATTTATTAGGCGTTGGCAGATTTTATGTTGAAAACAAGAATAATGCATCTTCACAAGAAGAGCAGCAAGACCAGACCAGCTTAGCCATGCAAAGTCTGCTCAGCGGCACTATAAGCCAGCAAATAAACAATTTGTTAGGAAATATTATAAAGAATAACAACTGGACATTAGGAGCGAATATAAGTACAGGAACAGAGGGATTTAACAATGCTGAATATGAGGGTATTTTGACAGGACATCTGCTCAATAACAGATTGCTCATCAATGGACAATTCGGGTATAGGGACAACAACAATGCTTCTACATCATTTATCGGCGACTTTGATATCAGCTATCAGCTGCTTCCAAATGGAAATATTTCTTTAAAAGTCTATAATCAGACAAATGATCGATATTTTACAAAATCATCTTTAAATACTCAAGGAATAGGTATAAATTTAAAGAAAGAGTTTAATTCATTTATGGATATCTTCCGCTTTAGACGTAAGAAACTTTTTATGAATAAATGATAAACTGTTTGACAAATGGATAAGTGCGTAATTTATACTGCGTCAAGATTTATATTCCCCTTTCCTATGGCTCAGTAGAACAACACTGTTTTTTATCGTATTGGACCAACTGAGGAGTCGTGGTGATTACAAAGCTACACAACAAATGTGTAGCTGCATATAAATGCAAAAGACATATCAAATATCCATATACAAAAATAAAGGCTCTTTTTAAGAGCCTTTATTTTTGTATATGGATTATATAGTAAGAATCTATATTGAATATTCTTTACTATATCTCAACATCTGATTATCATATGTTTCAGAATAATCTACGCGAATATCTTTTATCTGATGCTGGTTATCATATATAGGTACCAACATAGGATTAATAAACCCTTTATAGGGCGGAATATGAAGTTTCTTGTATCTTTCACATATCTCCTCGTGCAATATAGGATCTACTTTTACTGCATACGTTTCAACCAAGTTGCGAGCAGCATTAAAATCGCCTTCACTTTTAATTCGTTGTATTTCTGATAGCAATTTTGCGAAAAGAACTCTTAACTTCTCATAAGAATTAACCCGCACATAGGTTTTATTATCTATACGAACCAATTCTATAATCTTTTCTGCTTTTCCCATGTCATAGCACCACCTTGAAATTAAAGCTCTATTGCGCATATGAGCTTCTTCTATTTGATGTCCCTTCTCTATTCGTGCCAACTGCGTTAGCAATCCATTCATTATATATGAATAGTAAGTAGCTTTATAGGCTTCTGTATTAGGAAATAGTCCTAAATCAACAAGTTTCCGATCAGCAGCATAATACAAGCCGAAAAGATCTGCCCTTGCTTCTTCTATCGTATTGCCATAGGCTTTCAATGAATCCACATCAACCCCTGGGAGCATTTGTCCACTTCCGTGTCCCAGACACTCATGTAAATCAGTATGTATTGCATCACCTAAATCGCCATAAGCCTTTATACTTTCACGAGTAGCATCGTCTATAACAAATTCTTCTGCAAACTTGTTGCCTTTAGCAGCCTCATTGTAAGCATATATAATATTACTGATAGTAACACTCTTACTACCATACTGGGCACGAATCCAATCAGCATTAGGCAAGTTAATTCCAATAGCTGTAGACGGATATTCTGCACCTCCAAGCATCGCCGCACAAATAACATGGGCAGAGACACCTTTTACTTTCTTTTTCTTAAACCTATCATCTATAGGCGAATGATCTTCGAACCATTGAGCATTGTTGCTGATTAGTTTTGTTCGTTTTGTTGCGATTTCATCTATATATTCAACCAATCCTTCCCATGTTCCTCTCATACCTAAAGGATCGTCATAAACTTCAATAAAACCATTGATAAAATCAACCTTAGAATCTCTATCCTCTAACCATTTTATGCAATAGGTATTAAAGTCGCGTAAATTTCCTGATTTGTAATAATCTATAAGTTTCTGTATTACATCCTTTTGTACATCATTTTCTGTTGCAGACAATGCTTTCTCAAGCCAAAAGACAATTTTCCGAATATAAAATCCATACTTGCCATTGATGTACCAAACGTCTTCTTTTACACCATCGGGTGTCTTTCTAAGTGTAGAATTAAGTCCATAAGACAAAGGCTCTTTATCATGTACATTTTTAATATCTGCATAATATTTTTCTACCTCATCTTGTGTAACCCCCTCATAGAAATTGCACGCTGAAGTTAGAATTAAATCTTCTCCCTCTTTTTTATTCACCTTTACTGGCAATACAGAACTATCAAAAATAATAGGCTCTAATATTTTACACAAATCATCTGCTGTTTGTCCACCGGTCAGGGGCAAGAAGATTTCATCTATAGACTTTACACAATGTTTAAAGAACTCTGCTGAAAAGCCTGGTTCTATTTTGTATTCACCATAATGGTGGTAAATACCATTGGAAAACCATATACGCTTTAAATATACTTCAAAAGCCTTGAAGTCTTGAGATTGTCTATCACCTTCATAACGTAAATATACAGTTTCTAATGTCTGTCTAATTAGAAAATTGTATCGGCCAAACTGGTCAAAAGTTATATCTCTTCCCCACAGAGCAGCTTTAGATAAATAATATATCAATTTCTTTTGCTTCAAATTGAGATTATCAAAACCATCAAGTCTGTATCTCAACATCTGAATATCTTCAAACTTCTCATCAGTAAAGTTGAAATCTTTATTCTGCATAAACGAGTTAATCTTCGTGAGGAATATCTTCTTTTGGAATAACACCTAATATCGTATCTATTTTATATTTACGAGGAGTAATTCCTGTAAATTTATAAAAAGCGGCATAAAAAGACTGTCGGTTAGAAAATCCTACCATATCGCTAATTTCTTCCATACGCAAATCGCCATATTGTCTGTCTCCCAAAAGAGATTTTGCATACTCTATACGGTACTTATTCACCAATGAAGTATAGTTCATGTCAAAGCAGACATTGACTACCGCTGATATGTAACGCGTATTAGTGTTCAAATCTTCAGCCAACCGCTTTGCTGAATAAGTTTTATCTCTATACTTCTTCTTTCTATAAATGACATTAAGAATCTTTTCTTTCAATTCTTTCATCATTTTTTCACTTACAAGCGTGCGATAAGCAGCATCTTTCTTGTTGTTGAAATTAATATTATACTTAGCCATACCTATTTATATTTATCTTTTTACGGTGCAAATATACTGTTTTTTTTGAAATCAATGATGCGAAGAGTTTTTTTTTAATAAAAAAATCATTAAAAAATTATGATGATAAATACAGCTCCGAAAAATATGTATTTATTTAGGAAAAATACAACAATATTATGTTAACTAAATGTTTACGCTTTTCGTTTTTTCACCAAGATAACTTCAAATAGCGTTTCCGTCAATAAATGGGCAATAGTTTCTTTCTGCTGAAACAGAAAAGCCTATCTAAAATCAATAATAAATCTTCAAAAAACAGCAAGAGGAATATGCTCATTTCCAATGCCATATTCCTCTTACAGACATAAGTCATTACATTTCATTCTGCATGCAAGGTATAATGCAAAGGTATCTTCTCCCATTCATCTTTAAATGCTTCCATAGTTGGAAAAATGAGGTTTGCTCCTTCTTCTTGCAACAAGGCATCAGCTAATGGCCCTGTATTTACTGCAACCGTAAATACCTTGGCACCTACTGCTGCTCTAATTCCTAAAGGGGCATTTTCAACCACTATACCTTCATAAGGGGGTATACCAACTTTCTGCAAGCCAAGTAAATAAGGTTCAGGATTAGGCTTTCCATTTTTTACATCAAAACTGGATACGATAAGATTTGGATGTATCAGACCTTTAAAATCCAAGCAAAGCTTCTCTAACAAACTTTTCTGTCCACTTCCTGTTACTACAACAATCTTCAATCCACATGCCTTTATTTTCTCCATCAATGCATGCACACCTCGCATTATCGGAGCAGGACTACATTGCTTAAAGCAATGAGATTTCTGCTCATACATTCTGCTGGCTTCTTCATCGGAAGCCTCTCTGCCCCATTGCTTTTTTGTCAATAATTTTATGGTTTCCACTCCTCTCATACCTTCATAAAAATATGCTTCTTCTGGTGTCATTTTCAAATTGAACGTCGCCATTGATTGATGCCAGCTTACGGCATGATTAGGCATACTATCATACAGCACACCATCCATATCAAAAAGAACGGCTTTGGGACAAAAAGTCTCAAAGCCATTACTTTTTAAGTATCGTCGTACTTCTTTTTCAAACATATAGAAATTACTTTTCTTCTGCCAAACGAGCCTTTATAGCCTTACTTTCTGCTTCATAGCCTGGCTTATTAAGCAGTGCAAACATATTCTTTTTATAAGCTTCCACACCTGGCTGATTAAATGGATTTACCTGTAAAAGCAAGCCACTAATGCCACAAGCTTTTTCAAAGAAATAGATAAGTTGACCAATATAATATTCATTTAATGTAGGTACCGCAATATGAATATTAGGCACACCGCCATCAACATGTGCTAAACGTGTACCTAATTCTGCCATTTTGTTCACCTCATCGATACGTTTTCCTGCCAAGAAATTCAAACCATCCAAATTTTCATCATCATGTGGGAACAGCAATTTCTTGTTAGGTTCTTCCACGCTAATAACAGTTTCATAAATAGAGCGCTCACCTTGCTGTATCCACTGCCCCATAGAATGTAAATCTGTGGTAAAATCACATGATGCAGGAAATATACCCTTGCCGTCTTTTCCTTCACTTTCGCCATAAAGTTGCTTCCACCACTCACTAAAATAATGCAATTTAGGCTGGAAGTTAACCATAATTTCTATTTTTTTATTTTGCTGACTATACAAGCCATTACGTACAGCTGCATAGATAGCGGCTGGGTTCTCTTCAAAAGCTACATCCTTACCACAAGCTTTTTCCATTTCTACCGCACCTGCAACAAGCTGTTTAATATCAAAGCCTGCACAAGCGATAGGAAGCAAGCCTACTGGAGTAAGCACAGAAAAACGTCCGCCTACATTATCAGGAATGACAAATGTAGTATATCCCTCTTTATCTGCAGCAGCTCTTGCAGCACCTTTATGTGCATCTGTTACAGCTACAATTACCTTCTTAGCTTCTTCCTTTCCTCTCTGATCTTCGCATTGTTTCTTCAGCAAGCGGAAAGTAAGTGCAGTTTCTGTAGTTGTACCAGATTTTGATATATTGATAACGCCGAACTTTTTATCTTTTAAATAGGCTGTAAGTTCAGAAAGATAATCCTCACTGATATTATTACCGGCAAAAAGAATTATAGGATTTTTCTTGTCATTTACCAACCAAGCGAAAGAGTTGCTTAATGCCTCTATTACTGCGCGTGCGCCTAAATAGCTGCCACCGATACCAGCTACTACTATGGCTTCACAGTTTTCTCTCAACACGCGTGCACAATCATCTATTTTTGCTATAAATTCAGCAGAGATAGACGAAGGCAAATGAAGCCAGCCTAAAAAATCATTTCCTGCACAAGTTCCATTTTCAAGAGCTTCTTGCGCAACTTTTACAGCAGGTTCATACGCTTTTACAGCACCTTCATTTAAGAATTGTGCAGCTTTGGTAACGTCTAAAACGATATTTTTCATCATCTTTGATTTTTATGATTCTATCTAAAAGAATCGGTTAAAAGTTTAATTTCAATTTGAGGAGATATTCGTTCGTATAAAATATTGTATACAGCATCAAGTATTGGCATATTTACATGACAGTGGCGATTAATTTCTTTCATACATTTTGTTCCAAAAAAACCTTCTGCTATCATTTCCATTTCTATCTGTGCACTTTTCACACTATAGCCCTTGCCTATCATAGTACCGAATGTACGGTTACGCGAAAAATTAGAATAGCCTGTTACCAACAAATCGCCAAGATACACTGAATCTGTTATATTTCTATCCAACGGATAAACAGATTTTAAGAAACGAGCCATTTCTTGTACTGCATTAGACATAAGGACTGACTGAAAGTTATCACCATATTTTAGGCCACTACAAATACCAGCAGCTATAGCATACACATTCTTCAGCACCGAAGAGTATTCTATTCCTACTACATCTGTACTGACTTTTGTCTTAATATATTCACTTGACAATATCTCTGCGAAAGAAGATGCTTTCTCTCTATCGCTGCATCCCACTGTCAAGTAAGATAAGCGTTCTAATGCCACTTCCTCTGCATGCGAAGGTCCACCTAAGCATGCTAAATTTTCGTAAGGCACATCATATACTTGATGAAAATATTCAGAGCAAACCAAATTTTCATCTGGTACAATACCTTTTATGGCTGTAATAATAAATTTATCGCGAATACGCGTTTTCAGCTTTTTCAGATGATTTTTCAAATAAGGCGAAGGTGTAACAAAAACAAGCGTATCATAATCACGCACTATTCTATTGATATCACTTGAGAAATCAAGTTCGTCAATATTGAATCTCACACTCATCAGGTAAGCTGGATTATGTCCTAATCGCTTAAAATCTTCAATACGATCATCTCGGCGCATATACCATCCTAACAGATGGGTATGTCCAACAACAATTTTGGCAATAGCCGTAGCCCAACTGCCACCACCTATAATCGCTATTCTACCGCAATCGTACATTTCTTTTTCAATTATTAATTGATATTTTGGCTAATGCCTTTAAGTATAACACATGGTAGCTTTTTGTGAAGCTACCATGTTATTATATTTTGTTTATACTATTTCTCTGTAGTTTCTGTAGAAGAAGCTTTAGCTTTTTCTATCCATGCAGCAAATTCATCTACTTTAGGATTGGTATATCCCAACTTATATTTCTTGTTAACACCACATACATCCATTTGTAGCTTCTGAGGGTTAACATCCCTAATATCTGAAATAAGATAATAACCACACTTATTAAATACAGAAACCCATTGCTCCTCTACGCCTATTGCCTTCCACTCTTCTTTACTGCTACGTGGAGCTTTTTTCTCAGGGCGCATCTGCGGGAAGAACAATACCTCTTGAATATAGGTCTTGCCTGTCATCAGCATTACCAATCGGTCTATACCGATACCTATGCCGCTTGTAGGAGGCATGCCATATTGCAATGCACGCAAAAAGTCTTGATCTATAATCATAGCCTCATCATCACCTTTATCGGCTAAGCGCATCTGCTCTTTAAATCGCTCTTCCTGATCGATTGGGTCATTCAATTCGGAGTAAGCATTAGCTAACTCTTTGCCATTTACCATCAGCTCAAAACGTTCTGTAAGACCAGGTTTAGAGCGATGCATTTTTGTCAATGGGCTCATCTCTACGGGATAATCAGTAATGAAGGTAGGCTGAATGAAGGTACCTTCACAGAACTCTCCAAACATCTCGTCAATCAGTTTGCCTTTACCCATTGTATCATCAATCTCCATATTAAGCTTTTTGCAAACCTCTCGTATTTCATTTTCTGACATACCATTAAGGTCATAGCCAGTTTTCTCTTTGATGGCATCCAATATAGGCAGCCGACGATAAGGAGCCTTAAAACTTACTATATTGCCGTCAATTTCTCTTTCAGGTTTTCCATTAACAGCTATGCAAACGGTCTCCAACAGCTTCTCAGTAAAAGACATCATCCAATTGTAATCCTTATACTGGACATAAAGTTCCATGCAAGTAAACTCAGGATTATGATTACGATCCATTCCTTCATTTCTGAAGTTCTTTCCAATCTCGTACACGCCTTCAAAACCGCCTACTATCAAGCGCTTTAGGTAAAGCTCTGTAGCGATACGCATATACATATCTATGTTCAGTGCATTGAAATGAGTAATAAATGGACGTGCACTGGCACCACCTGCAATGCTCTGCAATGTTGGAGTTTCCACTTCAGTATATCCTGCATCATCAAGTACTTTTCTGATTGTACGAATAACGGTAGCCCTTTGCAGGAATGTATCTTTTACGCCATCATTGACAATGAGGTCTACATAACGTTGGCGATAACGTAGCTCAGGATCATCAAATTTATCATATGCTACACCATCTTTATATTTAACAATAGGCAGTGGCTTCAAGCTCTTTGAGAGTACTGTCAAGCTTTTGGCATGTACACTTACCTCACCTGTCTGAGTTTTAAACACGAAACCTGTAACACCGATAAAGTCGCCTATATCCAATAAACGCTTAAATACTTTTGTATATAAATCTTTGTTCTCATCAGGACAAATATCATCGCGTGTGATATACACTTGTATACGTCCTTTTGAGTCTTGAATTTCAGCAAAAGAAGCTTTACCCATTATACGTTTGCTCATCAAACGTCCTGCGATACATACTTCGCGTAAAGGCTCCTCTTCTTTGAAATCCTCTTTAATTTCAGTAGAAAAAGCATTGGTTGGATACTCTGCTGCTGGATATGGATCAATACCCATATCACGCAATTCTTGAAGACTCTGGCGTCTTCCTATTTCCTGTTCACTCAGTTCTAATATGTTCATAAGAAGAATTCTATTCTTTTTAACTTAAAATATAGTAAGATAGTTCTACATTGAAAAGTGTATATTCCGCGTTACGAAAGTTACTTCATAATGCAAGGTATAAACTATCCTTTGCAAAGGTAATTCAAATTAAAGACAATACACAATTTGCCAACATCAGAATAGTAAATAGAAACCTTTTTTAAATATTTTTTATTTTTCAAAATACTTCATTTCTATACGCTATTTACTTTTATTGATCAAGATGTGTCAATACAGCAGCACTTGACATACTACCTATTACGAAAGCATCTGCTTTATGCATAATGCTTCAATACATTATATAGTGGGAATGGCTGCCCTGAGCATATTGCTCTATTAACTT
Source organism: uncultured Prevotella sp. (assembly GCA_937907705.1). GTDB lineage: Bacteria > Bacteroidota > Bacteroidia > Bacteroidales > Bacteroidaceae > Prevotella. Next base: position 27,480 of record CALCVP010000088.1, read on the forward strand.
GACAATATACTTTGCATTAGCTTCTACTTGACCTTTATTGCCATCATATCCATTAATAAGTACCAATATATGTGTGGTTGTCGCTGTTATTTTCGTTCTTTCATTATCACTGGTAGGTGTTCCGATTCCCCCTTGTTGATCTCTGTATACAGGCAATCCTGCTATATTAATTATACCACGTCCTATACCTTCATAAGGTTCATCTTCACGTCCTACCCCTAAAGTCAGCGTATTGCCTATAATTTTATCTGCATCAAATCCGCCTATGCTATATCCAAAGACGATACTGCCCAAATTAACAAGATCCACCAAGGTATCTATTTGATAGAGTTGTTTACCTTGCAGCATACGCCTGATAAGTGCTTCTGCTGCCGGTCTGTATCTACTGGGATCTTTACCGCAAGCTTTATACACCTTGCGCGTAGCAGCTATACCAGATATTTTTTTCAATGTCTCTGTGGTTATCGTATTGCGATAATCTTCCCCTTTTGCATTTATCTCTTTCCACAAAGGGGCACTGTAAGGAGTATTGACAACTTGTGCTTCTATGGCTGCACCTACAAACTGTGGACACACGCTCTCTATCTCAGCCGACACATCTATCTTTATCATAGTCTTTGTCTTTAAACATGTATTTTTATCAAATACTTATCTCGCCACTTCCATAGCAGCGATGATGTTGTTCATCATAAACCACGCAAAACTGTCCAGGAGCTACCCCTTGTATCAGTTCTTCTGCATGCACTATATAACGGTCTGGAGATATTTTTTCCAATGTTGCCAAATGGTATTCTGGCGTATGCCTTATTTTAAAACGCACTTTTATGGTAGTAACGTCTTCCCAAGGATTCATTGTCAAGAAGTGAAAATCTCTTATCGAGAAATCTTTCTTGTAAGCTGTACGTGGCTCAAAGCCTTTACTTACATAAAGTATATTGCGCTCTACATCTTTCTTTACAGCATACCATGGTCCGCCGCCAAATCCCAATCCATGTCGCTGCCCTATTGTGTGAAACCACAGACCCTTGTGCATTCCTATTTTCTTACTGGTCTCCAGCTCTACTACATCACCTGGATTTTCGCCTAAGTAACGACGGATATAATCATTATAATTAATCTTACCCAAGAAACAGATACCTTGGCTATCTTTACGCTTTGCATTGATCAAGTGCTCACGCTCAGCTATCTGCCTTACCTCATCTTTCATATAATGACCTATTGGGAAAAGGGCTTTCTTCAGTTGCCAATCATATATCTGCGCCAAGAAATCAGTCTGGTCTTTCACTGGATCAGGACTGGTTACCAACCACTTTCTGCCGTTCTCTATCTCTGTTTGCGCATAATGTCCTGTAGCAATCAAATCATATTGATACCCCATTTTTTCATGAAAGGCGCCAAATTTTATTAACCTGTTACACATCACATCGGGATTAGGCGTAAATCCGTTGCGCACTTTCTCCATCGTATAACGCGTTACTTGATTCCAATATTCCTTATGACAGTCTACCACTTGCAACTTACACCCATAACGAGACGCTACAGCCGTGGCCATTTCCAAATCTTCTTCGCTTGAGCAGTCCCATTCTTCTTGCTCTTCCGGACCTATCTTTATGTAAAAGCAATCAGGGTGTAAACCTTTTTGAGCCAACTCATGGACAACAACTGAACTGTCTACACCACCGGAAAGCAGCACTGCTATTTTTTTATTTGTTATATCTTCTGCCATAATTTCATTTATTTTCAATTGCAAAAGTAAGCAAAAACTCGCTAACTGCAAAATCTCATTTATAAAAGTAAACCAGTTTTAAGCCGCACATTAACTATCTGCATTTCTTTGTTTATTGCGACACATTTAGCCCGTACAAGAGTACAAAAGAGTACAAAAACAATGTTAAACATCTGTTAAACGAAGAATTACGGCAAAAGAGACTCACAAATAATCTGTACTTTTGCAAACATTTAGGTTGATAAAAGCGGGTTCGACATACTCAACTGCAATTATCATACTTAGTTTTCATACAACCAGTGTCGCAATGCAAACACTTTTTATCATTTAAATGCTAATTAACAACTATTTCCAAACATGAATAATATAGCAGCTTTTCTAAACACTCCACATTCCACAGCATTTTCTTTTGAGATATTACCCCCACTTAGAGGCAAGGGCATTGAACATGTATTCAAAACAATAGAGAAGCTATTGCCTTTTAACCCTGCTTACATCAATATCACTACCCATCGCACAGAGACCGTGTATCATGAGGTGGCAGACAACATATACCACAAGGCCATAGAACGCAAGCGCCCAGGCACCACTGCCATTGCAGCTGCCATCAAGGCTAAATTCGGTATACCTACTGTACCTCATATCATCTGTAGCGATTACACTTGTGCCGATTTAGAAAATGAGTTGATAGACCTATCCTATTTAGGCATCACCGATTTATTGGTACTACGTGGCGATAGAGCACGAGGTGAAAACAAGTTTACTCCCATTAAAGGAGGTCACCAGCATGCAGTGGAACTGTGTGAGCAGATTAACCAATTCAATCAAGGCATTATGGTAGATGGCGAACATGCCGAGCCTTTAGCCAATCCCTTTACTTATGGTGTGGCAGGTTATCCGGAAAAGCATGAGGAGGCCATGAATTTGGATATAGATATCTTGCACCTTAAAGCTAAGGTTGACGCTGGTGCACAGTATGTTGTTACACAAATGTTCTTTGACAACAAGAAGTATTTCGACTTTGTAGAGCGTTGCCGCCAACAAGGCATTCAAGTACCTATCATTCCTGGACTCAAGCCGCTTACTTCACTCACACAGCAAGTGCTACTGCCCAAAACATTCCACATTGATTTCCCTACAGAGTTGGCTACAGCCTTTGCCAAATGCAAGAACAACGATGAGGTAAAAGCGCTCGGCATAGAATGGGGCATACAACAAGCACGCGAACTGAAAGAGGCCAATGTGCCCAGCATACATTTCTATTCCATGAATGCCTCTGCCAGCATAGAGAAGATAGCCAAAGCCGTATATTAAGATTTTAGCAATTTCAGATTACATGTTAATCAACAATATATTAAGCAACAGAATTATGGTGCTCGATGGAGCCATGGGTACCATGATACAACGTTTGGGATTTAACGAGAAGCATTTCAAAGGTGATTCTTTTGCGCAACACCCTTGCAAACTGCAAGGTGACAACGACGTATTGTCTGTCACACAGCCCGATGCCATTGCCCAAATTCACAGAAGTTATTTAGAGGCTGGTGCCGATATCATCGAGACCAATACCTTTAATGCGCAAGCCATATCGCAAGCAGATTATGGCATGCAACCCTATATCCGCCAACTCAACTTATCTGCAGCACGTATAGCCCGTACTGAGGCAGACCGCATGACGAAACTGACACCCGACAAGCCTCGCTTTGTAGCAGGTTCAATAGGCCCTACCGGAAAGACAGCTTCCATGTCGCCTGATGTCAACGACCCTGCGTATAGGGCTGTAAGCTTCGACCAGCTCTGCTCTGCCTATCAGGAACAGATGGAAGCGCTCATAGAAGGTGGTGTAGACCTATTGCTGATAGAGACTATCTTTGACACTTTAAATGCCAAAGCAGCTTTGGAAGCGGCACGTTTAGCTTTCGCTACCAAGGGACGCCAGCTCCCTATCATGCTATCCGTTACCATCGCCGATGCTGCCGGCCGCACGCTGTCAGGCCAGACCATTGAAGCTTTTATCACTTCTGTTAATCACATGCCACTCTTTTCCATCGGTCTTAACTGCTCGTTCGGTGCCAAAGAGATGCTGCCTTTCTTGCGCCAAGTATCTGCATTATCACCTTATTATGTCAGTGCTTATCCCAATGCGGGCATTCCTAATGCTATGGGTGAGTATAACGAGACACCACAGACCATGGCAGACAGCATAGCCAAGTTTGCACATGAAGGTTTGGTCAATATCGTAGGTGGCTGTTGTGGCTCTACACCCGAACATATCAAGGCTATTGCAACAGCTGTGGCTGATGGTATACAGTTGCGTAACCCCCACCCCACAGTGCTGCCTTGGCTGGCTGGTTTGGACGGTTTCCATGCCAACAATGCATTTATCAATGTAGGCGAGCGTTGCAATGTTGCGGGTAGCCGCAAGTTCTTACGACTGATTAACGAGAAGTCTTACGATGAAGCCTTGGGCATTGCACGCAAGCAAGTTAGAGACGGAGCCATGATATTAGACGTCAATATGGACGATGGCATGCTTGACACCCAAGCAGAGATGGGCAATTTCTTACAGCTAATGGCTTCCGACCCGGAAATAGCACGCATACCTTGGATGATTGACTCTTCACGCTTTGAAGTGATAGAGGCGGCTTTGAAGTGCATACAAGGCAAGGCTATTGTCAATTCCATTTCACTGAAAGAAGGCGAAGCCACATTCTTGTCTCATGCACAACGCATCAAGGAATTAGGGGCGGCTGTCATCGTTATGGCATTTGACGAGCAAGGGCAAGCCACATCCTTTCAACGCAAGATAGAAGTGTGTGCCAGGGCTTATCAATTGCTTACCGAGCAACTGCACTTCAATGCCGAAGATATTATCTTTGACCCTAACATACTGACCATTGCCACAGGTATGAAGGAGCACGACCGCTATGCTCTTGACTTCATAGAAGCCACAGAGTGGATACACACCCATCTTCCTCATGCCAAAGTGAGTGGTGGTGTGAGCAACCTGTCGTTCTCTTTCCGAGGCAACAATTACCTCAGAGAGGCCATGCACGCAGTATTTTTGTATCATGCCATTAAAGTTGGTATGGACATGGCCATCGTCAATCCTGCCACGAAAGTAATGTACAACGAGATACCTGCCGAGTTGCTCACGGCCTTGGAAGACGCTATTCTTTGTCGCCGACCTGATGCCACAGAGCGTTTGGTAAACATAGCCGACAAATACAAGGATGTAAAGACTTCCGAACAGCCTACCACTGCAGTCAACCGCCATGAACTGTCGTTGGAAGAGCGTCTTGTCAACGCATTGCAGCGAGGCGACAATGAATATTTGGAAGAAGATATCAACGAGGCGCTACAACAGTATGCCACACCACAAGATATCATAGAGGGACCTCTTATGAAAGGCATGTCTATCGTGGGCGACTTGTTTGGAGCCGGCAAGATGTTTCTGCCACAGGTAGTCAAGACTGCCCGCACCATGAAACAAGCCGTAGAGCTGCTGCAACCGCATATCATGGCACAGAAAACGGCAGTAGCCAAAAGCAACAACAGCAAATACTTGTTAGCTACCGTCAAAGGTGATGTACACGACATTGGCAAAAACATAGCTGGTGTGGTGCTGGCTTGCAACAACTTTGACGTTACTGATTTAGGCGTAATGGTTACAGCCGAAACAATAGTGAAAGCGGCCAAAGATACACATGCCGACTTTATAGGATTGAGTGGATTGATTACACCGTCACTTGACGAAATGTGCCACATAGCAAAATGCCTGAAAGAGGCGGGCATCAGCGTACCGCTGTTCATCGGAGGTGCCACTACTTCAGCACTGCACACAGCAGTAAAGATAGCACCGCTCTATGACGGTCCTGTGTTCCATGTAAAAGATGCTGCACAAAATCCTGTGCTGGCTATGCAACTGAACAGTCAGCAGCGGCAACACACCATAGCCTGCCTGAAGTTTGAGCAAGAGCAACTACGGCAGCGCATGCAGCGCAAAATCACTACACAGCTGTCTGAACAGGAGGCAACAGAAAAGAGGTTGCATATCAATTGGGACAAAGAAACCATCACTGACCCTACCTATTTAGGCATCAAGACAATCAGCCCTATCAGCATTAACGATGCTCGCCCATTTATCAACTGGCGACAGTTCTATAATCTATGGGGCGTAAAGAGCAATACACAAGAGGCTGACAGCATCAAGGCTGAAGCCGAAGCCTTGCTCGACAGCATAGCACCGTTGCACCACCTCAGGGCACAAGTGGCTTTCTATCAAGCTTATGGCACTGACCATAGCATTATAGTAGAGAAACAGTCTGCACTGACCAATATCATCAACGCACCTCGACAGACTGCCGACACACAACAGATAGAAATAGCCACACCACGCCAGCTCAACCCTGGCGACAAAGGTTACTGTCTGTCTCTCTGCGACTTTGTAGCTCCACAGGGCTATAAAGACCATATCGGTGTATTTGCCATTACCGTTTCAGCATCATTCAAGGAACAATTGGAAGAGCTAAAGCATAAAGGCGACCAATATCAAGCGCTGCTGCTGCAAAGCATTGGCGACCGACTGGCAGAAGCTACCAGTGAATGGCTGCATGCCGAGGTACGCAAGAAACTGTGGGGATATGCGCCCAACGAGCAACTGAACATCAAGCAGATGTATAGTGCACAATATCAGGGCATACGGCCTGCCATAGGTTACCCTTCTCTGCCCGACCAACGCACTATCTTCACCGCAAAAGAGCTATTGGACCTGCCGCAGTTAGGCATTACGCTTACAGAAAACGGTGCCATGTATCCACAGGCTTCGGTATGCGGGCTCTATATCGCCAACCGTCATGCCAGCTATTTCATGGTGAATACAGGCAGACATTGATTCCTCTTTATTATAACAAAGCCCCTGTCGACTATCATGTCAACAGAGGCTTTGCTTTTGTTTGTCATCCATAAACAACAATATGACATCATAAACACTTTAAGAACAGTCTTTTCTTGCTATTCGTCCCTTTCAAACAATCTTTGAATACCGTTCGAAGAACATTATAAAGATTGTTTAAGCATTTCCATTCTATTTCTCTACCAGTTTAGTATATAGTCTAAACAGTTCCGCCACACATTCCATCTCTGTCATCTTGGTAGAGAAGCCGTAGGCTTTCATCACGGTCCGGTCGTTTTGCTGATGAGCCAGCAAGAGTTCTCTCGGCATGAGCGTGGGGTTATAGAGGTCAGCCAAAGATGAGTCTGGATACAAAGCTCTCGCATCTAAAATGGCTTGGGCAGATGCTTCGATTTTCGCTTGCTGCCCGACAGTGGGCGTTGGCCAAGGGAAATTGTTATACACGATATCCTTGCTATAACGATAACGCATTTCCAAGCGACCGCATACCGCCCGCATCCATGCCATGTGGACGTTGCTCTCCAAAATGCCGAAGTGGTAGAGGGTGGCATCAGGGATAATTGTCAACAAGTTTGTTGGTATCGTATCCTCATGCAAAAATCCCATAGGAATATACTTACGCCTTTCTGAAGAAACCAATGGAACAACAATATAGTCTTTCGGATTCATGGTTTCTCTGAACAAAGCTGGTGTTAAAGCAAGTTTCTTGCGCCCCTCGTCAGGTGCATTTTCCCTATCTGCCTTGCATGCTTCTATTCGTTGCATAACTAAAGGCAAAGAACGTAAGATATTTGGAGAAACATTTACCAACCACAAGCACCAACGTTTCTTGTTGTTGATAAATTCTGCGGCTCCTACAAGCTTCTTGATGTATGGAATGGCTTTTGGCTCACGCTTGATAAACTCCTCATACTCATCTGCCTCTATAATAAGCTGCCCACCATCTGCAGGGCGATTGCCAGTTTTCATTGGAGGAACGTCACAAATCGACTTACTTCTTTTTTCGATGTAAATATCTGGTGCATCTATAAGATAGCCATTGATATTGTTAGCCTCTGTAACTTGACCGTTATCCAAGAGCAGAGATTTTACATTCTTCATTTTGCCCATAGAAGAGTTTTTCCCCCCCCATTTTGCCTTCTGCGGAAGAAAACCCGACTATAACACAATGCACATGAGCTTTCAAGCTTGCCTCGCTATCCCATCGAAAGGTGCGGTAAGCAAAGTCGATATGTACGCCAAACAAATCTTTAAGCGGTTTCCATACCGCAGCCACTTGTTCTCCTTGCGTGATGGAATTGGTGGAGACAAGGGCGGCGCGGATATTCGTGCCTTGCATCATTTGGGCTACCTTGTAATACCAAGCAGCCACATAATCTATCTTTCCTGAAGTCTTGAACGGCTTGCCTTTCTCATCTACGAAGGTATGGAGCAAGTCTGCTTTCTGCTCCTTGCTCTGCAATGAATATCCCACAAACGGCGGGTTGCCGATGATGTAATCCAATTCTTCTTTCGGGCAAACACTCTCCCAGTCAAGTCTCAATGAATTGCCTTCATGGATGTTGGCATCGCTCTTCAGCGGCAAGAAATCAAGGTCGTGGTGGATAATATTCTCCGTCTCAGCTATCATCTGTGCCTCACTTATCCACAAGGCTGTGGTGGCCACGGCTACTGCGAAATCATTGATTTCAATGCCATAGAACTGGTGGATGTTTACCTTGATGGGATTCTTGAAAACATCCAGCTGCTCCAGACTGTATATCTGCTTGATAATCTCGTTTTCCAACCGGCGCAACGAGAGATAGGTCTCGGTAAGGAAGTTGCCGGAGCCACAGGCGGGATCGAAAAACTTGAGACCTGCCATCTTGTCTTGCAACTCATGCAACCGTTGCAACTTCTTCTTGACATTCAGCTCTTTTGAACAGTCTTCGAAGGCTGTTCGAAGGTCGTTATAATAGAGTGGGTCTATCACCTTGTGTATATTCTCTATTGAGGTATAGTGCATACCTCCCGAACGGCGCGTTTCTGTGTTAAGTGTGCTCTCGAATACCCCACCGAAGATGGTAGGCGATATCTTGCTCCAGTCGAAATCGAGCGAAGCATGCTGAAGAAGCGTCTCCCGTAGTTCATCGGTAAACTGAGGAATGTCTATCACCTCAGTAAACAAACCGCCATTAGTATAAGGAAAGGCTGCAAGCTCAGGTTTGAGATATTTGCTGCGCCTGTCAACAGGGGTCTTTAATGTATCGAACAGTCCCACTAAAGCCATGCGCATATCCCCTGCCTGATAATGCGACAGATAATCATGAAACATGTCCCGTTTGCCAAAGATGCCGGCATCCTCGGCATAAAGACAAAACACTAACCTCACACACAATATGTTCAGATAGCGAAACGACTGAGGGTCATTAAGGTCATACTGCTTGACAAGTGCATCATAGAGTTTTCCCACTATCTCTCCTGCCTTCATGGACACTTCCATTTCCTGCTGAAGATGAACATTTTTCTGTTCTACAAGGAATTGCAGGCGGTAATAGTCTTTCTCCAAGTCTTTGAGGAGTATGCGGGACGGTTCGCCGTTCGGGTTCTCCATGTCATACACATCAAACTCGGCAAAGTTGCAGGTTACAATCCAACGCGGGCGATTGGAATAAGGCAATGTAATTGAATATCGCTGCGCCTGCTGAAAGGGAGTGAGCCTCATGCCATCGCTCTGCCTGATAGCTTGTCGCAGGTCTTTGCCCAATGATTTCTGCTCTATCATCACATGGGTGCCTGGAATGACGGCATCAATGAAAGAGGTATGGTCTAACTTCGCCCGCTGCTCAAAGCTGATAAAGGTAGAAGGATTCTCAATACCGAAAACCTCTGTCAAAAGTTCTATCCAGAAAGTCTGGCTCTCCCCTTTCTCATATCCCCTGCCCTCCCATCGCTTGGCGAAAGCTGCGGCTGCTTCCTTCTGCTGTTTTTCTGTTTTCATCATAAAGTAGTGTTAAATTCTCAAGCCATTTCTCTTAATTTGAGAAGAATTGAATTCCAATACCCGAGTTTTTTAGAACTGTCATTTAAATATATTGTCCTTGGCTGTAACTTGTGTAGGCACACCTGCCTTGCCGCCAAGATGACAATCCTTGAAAGTTACGCTCTCGGTATTGTCCATGCTGAGGGCGTTTCTCACTTCCTTTATATCCACGCCCTTAAACGATACATTGCTGATAGGCTTAGCCACAGTGCCTTGCAGCACAATACCCGCCTGACGTGCCTTGTTGCAGCGCAAACCGTCAACATGGATGTTGCTGATGGCAGAAAAGTGAGTGTCGTCCATTCCCTCCCCGGCATACATGCTCGTGATATAGAAAAGGTCTTCCACCTCATCAAACTCACAATTCCTTACATACAGGTTCTCAACGAAGCCGCCACGGTTAGGGTTTGTCTTTACAAAGATACCACGCTTGCAATAACCGGCATAGGTGCAGTTTTCCACAAATACATTTCTTACTCCGGCAGACATCTCACTGCCTATTACAACGGCATGCAAGCCCTTGAACCGACAGTTGCGTATCACGATATTCTCCGAGGGTGAACCTAAATTCCAACCATCGTTGTCTCTTCCGCTCTTTATTGCGATATTGTCATCGCCGTTGTTGAACTGTATGCCTTCAATAAGGATATTTCGGGAACATTCAGGGTCGATACCATCGTTGTTTACAAGTTTTGCATCATATCGCAGTGAACGGCAAATGATATTTTCGCTCTTCAACAAGTGGACACACCAAAACGGTGAATTGGTGATAAATACATCAGCCACAGTAATGTTCTTGCAGCCGAAGAATTGTACCAGATGAGGACGCAAAAACTTCTCCTCGCCAAAATTGCGGTCCGCTACCGGAGTCTCTTCATGGTTCATTTTGCGCGAGAGGTCGCGTCCGCTTCTTTGGTCCTTGCGCCATGTGGCAAAGGTGGTCTGTGCATTGCCGTCAATGGTTCCCTTACCTATAATCGACACATCGTGCAGATTGTAACCATAGATGAAGGGGGAGTAATTTTGGAGGAAAGTCCCCTCCCAGCTTGTCTTTACCATTGGCAGATAATACTTCGGTTCGGGTGCAAACTTCAGCGTAGCCCCTTCCTGTATTTCCATGCAGGTATTGCTCTCAAAACGGATAGCTCCCTTGAGAAAATAAGTGCCAGCCGGCACAATGATGCGCAGTCCACCAAGTTTTTTTGACTGCGCCATTGCTTTCTTGAAGGCAGGCAGACAGTCTTTCTTGCCATCGCCCTTCGCCCCGAACGCCAGTATACTCTTTGCCATGGAAGGAATTTTTGCGCCGGATATTTCCTTCAGTATTTCATCATGCTTTGTTGCATCATAGTCAGCTGCACTTGCAAAGACGCTTGACAATGCAAGTACAATCAAAAACAGTATTCGCATATATTTCAATTTAGAGTTAACAACAATTGCTGTTGGCAGCATTAAACCCAGTAGCATAAATAGGTGTTTAAATTTAAATGAGTCTATTAAGGTGGTTTCTATAAATTACACCACAAAAAACACTAATTATAAAGGGTTATGTTTTGCCATCTTTTCGGCTTATATCACCACCTCGTTCGGGCGTATAGCCCAACCGCTATACCCCTCACTCGCAGACGCTCTGATCTCAAAAAAAGCCTCAAAATCTGACAAAGCAAATTTATAGAACCCACCGTATGTATGATTGATGTATTCCATTCTATTTGTCAAAGAAGCCAATTGCAGATACTGTTCTATCACTTTTCTAACAAACCACAAATTGTTTCTCTTTGATTATTTCCATTCCCCTAATAATTGGTAATTAGAAGGTGCGTTACTTTTTTGTCATTGCAATTCATAAAACTCACAATATATTCTTTGTCAAACATTCGAATATTGACACCTTTTTTATCATAGAGTTCCTTAATTCCGCAACACTATATATTAATGTTTTTATAAAATCCTGAGCAACAAAA
>CALCVP010000089.1 GCA_937907705.1 uncultured Prevotella sp.
AGCAAAGGACTGAAAATCCTTGTGTCCCCGGTTCGATTCCTGGTGGTACCACATTAAGAGAGTCATTCAACTTGAATGACTCTCTTTTTTTATAGTAATACCTCATTTGTTTCTTTGTATCGGTAGACCCAGTTTTCATAAATTCTTATTTTGTTAGTGTGTATTGATGAACCGATCAATAAGAAGTGGCATAGCGATTGCATAGCTATTGGTTTGTGATTGCATAGTTTTGGCATGGTAATTGCATAGCTCTTTATGAAGAATTGCTGTTCACACTGTTTGCAGAAGTAGAAGTGGGACAGTTTGAGGCAGTATAGAATAATTATCAATAATCAAAATAATATGTTAAAGGAGTAGCGAAATATCAATATTTTTCAGTATGTTTGCACTGTGCGATATTGCGCTGATTATAAATATAAATAGGATAAATTAGAAAACGATGAACGAAGAAAGACTTTATGACATGATACGCGAAAAAGAGAATGTCGCGTCGGTTGCCTTTCCTGCTTTGATGCGAAAGGTATATGTTTGGATGACTTTGGCATTGGCCATTACTGGCTTTACTGCCTATGGCGTGGCCACCAGTCCTGCCATTATGCAGGCTCTGTTGGGCAATAAGTTGGCTTTTTGGGGCATTATCATTGCCGAGCTTGCTCTGGTAGTGGTTGTGTCAAGCCGTCTGCACCGTATGTCTCTGGCCACAGGCACGCTGCTGTTTGTGCTTTACTCGGTATTGAATGGCGTAACCATGTCGGTTATTTTTCTGGCATATACGCTGAGTTCAATAGCCAGTGTATTCTTCATAACGGCAGGAACCTTTGGCGTGATGGCACTGATAGGTAGCTTTACGAAGGCAGATTTGAGTTCTTTGGGGCGCATATTGACCATGGCTCTGGTGGGAATGATTATCGCTACCTTGGTCAATGTGTTCTTTGTCAAGAGCGGAAGCTTTGACCTTATTCTCAGTTATGTGGGTGTGCTGCTGTTTACAGGTCTTACTGTGTATGACAGTCAGAAGATTAAGCAGATGCTTTTGCAGGCAGATAATGTGAGTGATGAGGCGCAGAAGCTGGCATTGTTTGGTGCATTGAGCTTGTATCTCGACTTTATCAACCTCTTCCTCTATTTGCTTCGTATCTTTGGAAACAACCGCAATTAATAGGCTGTCAATGGGGCTGGTTGGGTAGAAGTCAGCTTGTCAGACTGCTGCCACAGCCTGTTGAAATATGTTATTGGGGCACATCGCCACGAGAGTCATGACGACTCGGTGTGGATGATGTGCCCTTTTTCTGTATGATAGGGGTAAAGGGACTGAGTGAATAAATATTGAATGCAGTACGAATAAATATTCATAAAAACGTAACTTTATGCATTTTGTTGCATAAATATTTGTATATATACATAAAAATGCATAATTTTGCCATTGTAATCGCATAAATATACAAATATGAATACGAAAAGTTCAAGACTTGAAACCCTACGGATGTTGATATCGAGCAAGGAGCTTTGCAGTCAAGATGAGGTGTTGAAAGCCCTTGCGCGCGAAGGCTTTACGGTAACTCAGGCAACACTTAGCCGCGATATGAAGCAGCTAAAGGTGGCCAAGGCTACCAATATGGGCGGCAAATACTTTTATGTGTTGCCCAATGAAACGATGTACAAGCGTGTGTCCAGCCCTAAAAGAGCTGCTGAGATGCTGCTTACTTCAGGCTTTCTGTCTATCAACTTTTCCGGTAATATGGGCGTTATCAAGACCCGTCCGGGCTACGCCAGCAGTTTGGCTTACAATATAGACAATAGCGGTCTGCCCCATGTCTTGGGCACTATTGCGGGCGATGACACCATATTTATAGTTGTCAAGGCTGGCGTTCACCCCATAGAAGTGATTGCCGAGTTGAAAAATGTGATACCCGATATAGGCTTGAACAATCCATAAAGGTGTAAATTTGAATGATTATAACATAAAACCCACTTATAATATTTGCTATGATGGCATGACCAGTGGTTATGACCATTGCAACAGATGACTGCAACAAAAACAATGGAAGAAGTAAAAGTGATGGTGGCGGACGCGTCTCATGAGAAGTACGTGGACACCATACTTGAAACAATGGCAGCCGCAGCCAAGGTGCGCGGCACAGGAATAGCCAAGCGTACACATGAGTACTTGGCTACCAAGATGAAAGAAACAAAGGCTGTAATAGCCCTCTGCGGCGACCGCTTTGCGGGTTTTAGCTATATAGAGACCTGGGGAAACAAGCACTATGTTACCACATCGGGCTTGATTGTACACCCCGATTTCAGAGGCCTGGGCTTGTCAAAGCGTATCAAGGACACTACCTTTACGCTGGCCCGTACGCGCTGGCCACAGGCCAAGATATTCAGCTTGACCAGCGGCTCGGCTGTAATGAAGATGAACACCCAGTTGGGTTATTTGCCCGTAACCTTTGCCGACCTTACTGATGATGAGGCTTTCTGGCGCGGTTGTGAGGGCTGTATCAATGTAGATGTGCTCAAGCGCACCGAGCGACGCTATTGCATCTGTACCGGTATGCTGTATGATCCGGCAGACCATCCCAATGAACCTACTCCCATAGAGCTACCGCTTGACGTGATAAAACGTTTCAGCAATTAGCCTCATTCGTTATTCTTTTGGCAACATTTGCTTGCCCCACAACATGTAAAATATAAAAACAAGATATTATGGCAGACAAAAAGAAAGTAGTAGTAGCCTTCTCAGGAGGTCTTGACACCTCTTATACAGTAATGAAACTGGCCCACGACATGGGCTATGAAGTGTATGCCGCGTGCGCCAATACTGGCGGTTTCAGCGAGCAGCAGTTGAAAACCAACGAAGAGAATGCCTACAAGCTGGGTGCCCATCAGTATGTAACACTTGATGTAACGCAAGAGTATTATGAGAAAAGTTTGAAGTACATGATTTTCGGCAATGTACTCCGCAACAACTGTTACCCTATTTCTGTTTCTTCAGAGCGCATCTTTCAAGCCATAGCCATTGCACGTTATGCCAAAGAGATAGGCGCTGATGCCATAGCCCACGGTTCCACTGGTGCGGGCAATGACCAGATACGCTTTGACATGACCTTCCTGGTGATGGCTCCGGGCGTAGAGATTATCACGCTGACCCGCGACAAGGCACTGTCAAGAAAGGAAGAAGTTGATTACCTGAATGCTCATGGCTTCTATGCAGATTTTACCAAGCTGAAATATTCTTATAATGTAGGTATTTGGGGAACCAGTATCTGTGGCGGCGAGATACTTGACTCTACACAAGGCTTGCCCGAAGAGGCTTACCTCAAGCATGTTACCAAGCAAGAGGAAAGTCTGCTGAAAATAACATTTGCAAAAGGTGAGATAACCGCTGTAAACGGTACTGAATACACCGATAAGGTAAAGGCAATACAGGCCATTGAAGACCTTGGAGCAGCCTATGGCATAGGCCGCGACTGCAATGTAGGCGATACCATTATCGGCATTAAGGGTCGTGTGGGCTTTGAAGCTGCCGCTCCCAAGCTCATCATTGAGGCGCACAGACTGCTTGAGAAGTACACACTGAGCAAGTGGCAGCAGTATTGGAAAGACCAGGTAGCCAACTGGTATGGCATGTTCTTGCACGAAAGTCAGTATTTGGAGCCCGTTATGCCCGATATGGAAGCCATGCTCACCAGCAGCCAGCGCAATGTAAACGGCACCGCTATCCTCAAGCTTCGTCCACTCGGTTTTGAGACAGTAGGCGTAGATTCGCCCGATGATTTGCTTAAATCAAAGTTGGGCGAGTATGGCGAAATGCAGCATGGATGGACTGCCGACGATGCCAAGGGCTTTATCAAGGTGCTGAGTACACCGCTGAGAGTTTACTACGGCATACATAAAGACGAAGAAAGATAAACATGACACATCCTTATCGACGACTTACCTTGTCTGATAGCCGTATGTTAGGCGGTGTCTGTGGTGGCATAGCCGAATACTTCAGCCTTGACCCCACGTTAGTGCGTATAGCCTATGCGCTGCTTTCAGTGTTTACCGCTTTTAGCGGATTGCTGGTCTACATACTGCTTTATTGGATAATACCAAGTAAAAACAAAATATGATTAATATAGGAATTTTAGGTGCGGCAGGCTACACTGGAGGCGAACTCATACGCCTGCTGCTCAATCATCCCGATGCCAATATCGTGTTTGCCAATAGCGAGAGCAATGCCGGCAACCTGGTGTGCGATGTGCATGAGGGCCTTTATGGCGACACCGATTTGCGCTTTACGGCTGAGATGCCTTTCGACCAGGTAGACGTTGTCTTCTTTTGCTTTGGTCATGGCAAGAGTGCCCAGTTCTTGAGTGAGCATCAAATACCAGCCCATGTGCGCATTATAGATTTGGCACAAGACTTCCGCTTGAAAGCCGATGGCAACGACTATGTGTATGGTTTGCCCGAACTCAATGCCGACTGCATAGCTGCTGCCAAGCATATAGCCAACCCCGGGTGCTTTGCCACCTGCATACAGTTGGGCCTATTGCCTGCTGCCGCCATGAGGCTCATTGCCGATGATGTGGCAGTCAACGCCATTACGGGTTCCACAGGGGCGGGCCAAAAACCCGGCAGCACCACTCATTTCAGTTGGCGCAATAACAATATGAGCATCTATAAGCCTTTCTGCCACCAGCATGTGCCTGAGATAAGGCAGAGTTTGGAGCAATTGCAGGGCCCCATGGAGGCAAGTATAGACTTTATTCCCTATCGAGGCGACTTTGCCCGTGGCATCTTTGCCACTATGGTAGTGAAGACAGACGCCAGCGAACAGAGCATTGTTGACGGCTATAAAGCCTTCTATCGCGATGCGGCTTTTACGCATTATGTAGACAAAGCCATTGACCTCAAGCAGGTGGTCAATACCAACAAGTGTTTGATTCACTGCGAGAAGCACGGCAACAAACTGCTGATTGCCTCCTGTATAGACAACTTGCTGAAGGGTGCTGTGGGGCAAGCGGTGCAGAATATGAACCTTATGTTCGGGCTTCATCAGGCCACAGGTCTAAGGCTAAAGCCCTCTGCATTCTGATGAATGGCAGCATCTGATATGAGAAAGGATACTACTATGGATGCCAAGAAGAAAGATAAATACATCAATGTGGCCATTGTGGCTGCGCTCTTGGCGGGCGTATTATATATAATATGTGAGACCTTGGTCCATTGACAAAGGCTGATGGTTTTGCGAAGGAAGAGCTTTGGCGTGCCGTCTGCTTCCTCTTGAGGAGTGTGCAGATATTTTGTTAAGGAAGTGTTGACTGTTTATGGAGTGCATGTAACCTTGCTTTAAAGGTGCAGCAGCAGGCATATTGAACCTTCTATTTACTTAAAACAACAAGAAAGATGAAACTATATGATGTTTATCCACTGTTTGACGTGAATGTCGTAAAGGGCCGTGGATGTTATGTGTGGGATGAAAAAGGCGATTTGTATCTTGACCTTTATGGCGGACATGCCGTAATAAGCATAGGTCATTGTCATCCTCATTATGTGCAGATGATGACCCGCCAGCTCAACAATCTGGGTTTTTACAGCAATTCTGTGGTAAACAAGTTGCAACAGCAATTGGCCCAACGCTTGGGCAAGATAAGCGGTTATGATGACTACCAGCTGTTTCTTGTCAATTCAGGAGCTGAGGCCAACGAGAACGCTTTGAAGTTAGCTTCTTTCAAGACAGGCAAGACCCGCGTGCTTTCTGCCGTGAAAGCCTTTCATGGCCGCACTTCGTTGGCTGTTGAAGCCACCGACAATCCTAAGATTATAGCACCCGTCAATGCCAATAACCACGTAACTTATCTGCCGCTTAACGATCTGAAAGCCTGGCAGGAAGAGCTGGCCAAGGGCGATGTTTGCGCCTGTATCATAGAATGTGTGCAAGGCGTTGGCGGCATAAAGTTAGCCACAGAAGAGTTTGCCCAAGGCCTTCAGGCTGCGTGCAAGGAGCATGGGGCGGTGCTGATTTGTGATGAAATACAGTGCGGTTACGGCCGTACAGGCAAGTTCTTTGCCCATCAATGGTTGGGCATACGTCCCGACTTGATAACTGTGGCCAAAGGCATCGGCAATGGTTTCCCTATGGGTGCAGTGCTCATCTCGCCCGATTTTCAGCCTGTTTACGGTCAGTTGGGCACTACCTTCGGCGGCAACCACTTGGCTTGTACAGCGGCTTTGGCTGTCATAGACGTGATGGAGAGCGAGAACTTGATAGACAATGCCCGCACCATAGGCGACTGTCTCATCGGCAAGTTGCACCAGTTGCAGCAGCAAGAGCCATTGATTAAGGAGGTGAGAGGTCGCGGCTTGATGATAGGTATTGAACTAAACGTGCCCCACAAGGCCTTGCGTCAGAATTTGGTTTACCAGCAACATTGCTTTACCGGCTGCGCTTCTACCAACATATTGCGTCTGTTGCCGCCTTTGTGTTTCAACCGGCAGATGGCAGACAGCTTTTTGGAGCGCTTCCAGTTGGCGTTGGCTGCTGCAAAGCAATAGACGTACTTGGTCTGCAAGAGTAATCATAGTGTTTATTTATATGAATAATGCAAGGCATTGCTATACCAGCATACGGTGGGCAATGCCTTTGTTGCTTTTTGCTGACAGCATAGCCTTTCTCATCTGCCTATGATGCTCCTTGCACTTTAGCGCAAAGATACATGATACCCAAAAAGCAGAAAGGAACAAGAAAATGCATCCTTGCTCCTTTCTGCTTTAATCATGAGTGCTAACGAGAAAGCTATTACTTGCCGTGGTTCTCGTCAGATACTGTAAGCTTTTTACGACCTTTAGCGCGACGTGCTGCAAGCACGCGACGGCCATTCTTTGTAGCCATTCTTTCACGGAAGCCGTGCTTGTTCACTCTTCTTCTGTTGTGAGGCTGAAATGTTCTTTTCATTTTAATTTATTGTTTTTATTGTTATTGTTTTCACGCTTTGGGGTGCAAAAGTACACATTTCTTTTTAAATAACCAAGAACAAAGTGTTTTTTAGGGTCAAGTTTTATGTTTTTTTCTGAAATTTCCGTAACTTTGCAGCCCGTAAGTCGTTAAATACGAGTAGATAATAATAATATTTATACATATAAACAGTTATGATTAACTCACAAGAAATTAAGAAAGGTACCTGCATTCGTTTGGACAATCAGGTATGGGTTTGTATTGACTTTCAGCACAGAAAGCCAGGTAAGGGCAACACAGTAATGAACACCAAGCTGAAGAATGTGACCGATGGCCGCGTGTTGGAGCGTACATTCCAGGTAGGTTTCAAACTCGAAGATGTTCGTATTGAGCGTCGTCCTTATCAGTATCTCTATGAAGATCCTACAGGACTTATCTTCATGAACCAAGAGACTTTTGAGCAAATTCCAATCGCCAAGGATGCAATCATCGGTGTAGACTTCATGAAAGAGGGCGACATCGTGGAGGTTGTAACCGATACTACCGACGGAACTATCCTCTATGCCGAGATGCCTGTAAAGACCAACTTGCGTGTAAGCCACAGCGAGCCGGGCATTAAGGGCGACACAGCTACCAACGCTACCAAGCCGGCTACATTGGAAACTGGTGTTGAAATCCGTGTTCCTCTGTTCATCAACGAGGGCGACCTCATTCAGGTTGATACTCGCGACGGCAGCTATCTGAACCGCGTTAAGGAGTAATATCTTTTATCTTGGCGGGTGCTTGGCTTGCTGTTTGTCGTGTCAAGCATCTGTTTATAAGCAAGAATGCATAATTCACCGTGGGCTGTAGCTTAGGCATGGCTGTTGTGAATTATGCATTTTTTATTGTCTGCAAACCGTAGTGTCATCGCAATTTCTTTACTATGAGCAACATTAAGTATTCCTTTATCATTCCAGTTTATAACCGCCCTGACGAGGTGGACGAGCTTCTTGACAGTCTTACCCGGCAGACGTTGCAGTGCTTTGAAGTCATCATTGTGGAAGATGGCAGTCAGGTGTCGTGTCGGGAGGTGTGCAACCGTTATGCTTCACGCCTTGACCTGCATTACTATATGAAGCCTAACAGTGGTCCGGGACAAAGCCGTAACTATGGTGCAGAACGTGCCCAAGGCGAGTATCTCATTGTGCTTGACTCTGATGTCGTACTTCCTGTGGGCTATTTGCAGGCAGTGGACTATGAGTTGTCGGTGCATCCTGCCGATGCTTTCGGCGGTCCCGACCGTGCGCATGCTTCCTTTACCGATGTGCAAAAGGCCATCAGCTATTCCATGACCAGCTTTTTCACCACGGGCGGCATACGTGGCGGCAAGAAGAAATTGGACAAGTTCTATCCCCGTTCCTATAACATGGGCATCCGTCGCGATGTCTATTTGCGTTTAAGGGGCTTTTCCAAGATGCGTTTTGGCGAAGATATAGACTTCAGCATCCGTATATTCAAGGCGGGATGCCGTTGCCGCCTGTTTCCGGAAGCATGGGTATGGCACAAGCGCCGCACCGATTTCCGCAAGTTTTTCCGTCAGGTCTACAACAGTGGCATTGCCCGTATCAATCTGTACAAGAAATATCCGGAGTCGCTGAAGTTAGTGCATCTGTTGCCCACAGTGTTTACCGTAGGCGTCATTTTGCTGGTGCTGGTGTCAGCGGTGGGCCGCTTGTTGATGCATTATGACAACATAGACCGTTGGTATTGGCTGTGTGCAGGTCCGTGGTTGCCCATCTTGCTGTATTGCCTGCTGCTGCTGACAGACTCTGCTTGGACCAACAAAAGCCTTAAAGTAGGCTTGCTCAGCGTGCCGGCGGCCTTTATCCAGCTGTTCGGTTACGGCTGTGGCTTTATTGAGGCGTGGTGGAAGCGCTGCGTGAGAGGGCAGGATGAGTTTCATGCTTTTGACAAGACGTTTTACAAGTAAATATCTGCCTAAAAGCCATAAAGATGGCAGTGAATTTGCAAGAGCAGTGCAATCGGCGTGTAAGAGCATAGCTTTTACCCTGCGGTTGCACTGCTCTTGCGTTCCGGTTGCACCGTTATCGTGTGTCTGTTGCATAGCTGTTGCATGGCAGCATAATGATGCTTACAACTTTCCTTGTTCGCTGTAGCTGTAATAGCCGTTTTCTGTAACGATAACATGGTCGAGCAAATACAGGCGCATCAGCCGGCACGCCTCTTTCAGCCGCTTCGTAATGGCATTGTCGTTAGAGCTGGGGTGCGCATGGTTGCTGGGGTGGTTGTGGCACAGACACACTACTGTAGCATTGCACAGCAGCGCCTGCTTGATAATCACTCTTACGTCTACAGCCGTCTCTGTCAGTCCTCCGTGCGACAGTTGCATACATTTCAGCAGTTTGAAGTTCTGGTTCATCAGCAGCACCCACGCCTCTTCTTCAGCCAAGTCCTGCATTTTGGGGCGCATGTATTGATATACCGCCTCTGCCGAATCCATTTTGGGGCGTTCCATGGCCTTCTCCATTTGGCGGCGCTTGCCCAGCTCGCATGCTGCCAACACAGCCACCGCCTTGGCAGGCCCCATGCCTTTGTAGCGTTTGTCGGTCAGTTCCTTTATTGTCATCTTGCCTAAAGCGTTCAGCGTGTTGCCGCAATCGTTCAGCACATGTTGCATGAGCGATACCGCTGTTTCTTCGGTAGAGCCAGAGCCTATGAGTATAGCCAACAGCTCAGCGTTGGTCAGTGCCGCTGCGCCATGTGCCATCAGTTTTTCCCTGGGGCGGTCTTCTTCAGACCATTGGTTGATGTTCAGTTTTGTCATAATGATATTTTAAGGTAAATGGATGTCTGGTATCGGTTCCAATCAGATTATGTCATGTATGCAGCCAGTGTGCATCAAGTAATGAAAGAGTGTACGGCCTCCATTATCGTTGACGGCAGTTAGCTGTACCGCCGGAAAGCAAGCACCGCAGCCCTGCTCCGCAAAGGTATAAATACTTATATAAATTTGCACCAACTTACCGATTTATTTTGCGTTTAACTTGATTTACATTATCTTTGCAATAAAAACATACAACAGAGATGAAGGCAAAAGATTTCTTTCGTAAAATCTTTAGTTTCCAATTATGGATCAACCTTTTCTCTATGCTGATTGTGGTTATAGTGCTTTGCCTTGGCGTAAAAATAGGCATTGATTTGTATACACACCATGGCGAAGAGATAGTAATTCCTAATGTGAAACATAAACTTTTTGCTGACGCCGAGCACCTGTTGGAAGAACAGGGGCTGAAAGTGGTGGTGAGCGATACAGGCTATGTAAAGACGCTTCCACCCGACTGCATATTGGAGCAGACACCGGCACCGGGCAACAGGGTAAAGGCAGGTAGAGTGATATATGTGGTAATCAACTCCTCTCACTCGCCTATGATAACGCTGCCCGACATTATCGACAACTGCTCTTTCCGCGAGGCCAAGGCCAAGCTGATAGCAATGGGCTTCAAGGTAGGCCCGGCAGAATATGTGTCGGGCGAGAAAGACTGGGTCTATGGCGTGAAGCAGAAAGGGCAGATGCTCCAGAATGGGCAGAAAGCACTGGTGGATGTGCCGCTGGTAATACAAGTGGGCGATGGCATGAGAGACCTGGAAGACTCGGTGGTTTATACCGATCCTACCTATTATGACACTACCGACGGCGACACGCTCCATTATGAGCACAACCATGCCGCCGAAGAAAAAGAGAGCAATGCCAATGCAGCGGATGTGGACGAGTTTGAAGTGGTGAACGGCCCTGAATAGCTCCCGTCTTGCAGCATAGACTGACAACTATAGCCCCTGCTGTGTTTTTAGAATAAAAACGGGGCACTATTGAACAGAAAAAGACAATGACAGAAGACTTGATAGAAGAACTTGAAGACGATGAGAGCCAGCAGCTCTATGAGCACCTGCGCATTGTAGTGGACAAAGGACAGGTGCCTTTGCGTATCGACAAGTTCATGTTTGAAAAACTGCAACATACCAGTCGCAATCGTATTCAGCGTGCTGCTGATGCGGGTTTTGTGCATGTGAACGACCGGCCCGTGAAAAGCAATTATAAGGTAAGGCCGCTTGACTTGATTACCCTTATGCTTGACAGGCCGCAATACGACAACTCTATTGAGCCGGAAGATATACCCCTTGATGTGGTCTATGAAGATGCCGAGCTGATGGTGGTCAACAAGCCTGCCGGGCTGGTGGTGCATCCCGGCTGTGGCAACTATCACGGCACTCTGGTAAATGCCGTGGCTTGGCACCTGAAAGACATGTCGGCATATAATCCCAACGATCCAGAGGTGGGCTTGGTGCACCGCATAGACAAAGACACCAGTGGACTGTTGGTAGTGGCAAAGACACCCGATGCCAAGACAAAGTTGGGCGTACAGTTCTTCAACAAAACCACCCACCGCAGCTATAATGCCTTGGTGTGGGGCAATTTTACCGAAAATGAGGGACGTATAGAGGGAAACATAGGGCGCGACCCTAAAGACCGGTTGCGTATGACCGTCTTTCCGCCAGACTCAGGCATAGGCAAATCTGCCGTAACCCACTACCGCGTGCTGGAGCGTTTCGGCTATGTTACGCTGGTGGAGTGTATCCTTGAAACAGGGCGCACCCATCAGATACGTGCCCACATGAAGCATATAGGGCATCCGCTCTTCAGCGATGAACGCTATGGAGGCAACATTATCCTGCGCGGAAACCGTACAGGCAGTTATCGGCAGTTTGTGGAAAACTGCTTCAAACTGTGCCCCCGACAAGCCCTTCACGCCCGCACCTTGGGCTTTGTGCACCCAAAGACAGGCAAGCAAATGGACTTTACGTCCAGTCTTCCTGCTGATATGGAGCAGCTGATAGAACGCTGGCGCACTTATATAAAAGGAAACGAATTTAAATGATAATACAGTATGAAGAATCTAAAGCGAACAATCGCTATCGTCTGTGGTGGCGATTCATCTGAGTATGAGGTTTCTCTGCGTTCTGCACAGGGCCTTTACTCTTTCTTTGACAAAGAACGTTACGATGTATATATTGTGCCTTGCAAGGGCTTGGACTGGCATGTGGAACTGCCTAACGGCGATGTGTTGCCGGTAGACCGCAACGATTTCTCATTTGTACTCGATGGCAAGCTCGTGCAGTTTGACTATGCCTACATCACCATTCATGGCACTCCTGGCGAGAATGGTATCATGCAAGGCTACTTCGAATTGATACACCTGCCTTACTCTACCAGTGGCGTGCTGGTAGAAGCCATGACCTTCAACAAGTTTGTACTGAACAACTACCTGCGCTCTTACGGCGTTCGTGTGGCAGACAGCTTGCTCATTCGCAAGGGCTATGAAGAGCTCGTGAGCGATGAAGAGATAGAAAAGCGCATCGGTATGCCTTGCTTTGTAAAGCCGGCAGCCGACGGCAGCAGCTTCGGTGTGAGCAAAGTAAAGAACGTAGACCAGTTGGCTCCAGCTATACGCAAGGCCATGTTGGAGAGCGAAGACGTGATGGTAGAGAAATGTGTCAATGGCACCGAGATTTCGATAGGTTGCTACAAGACGCGCGAAAAGACCGTAGTGTTGCCTGCTACCGAGGTAGTTACACAGCATGAGTTCTTCGATTATGACGCAAAATACAACGGACAGGTAAAGGAAATCACACCTGCACGCCTCAGCGAGGACACCACCCGCCGTGTCAACGAGATAACCAGCCATATCTATGACATACTGCATTGCAACGGCATCATACGTATCGACTACATTATCTCTCACGAGAAGGATGAGCAGGGCAACCTTGTTGACAAGGTAAACATGATAGAGATAAACACTACTCCAGGCATGACAGCTACCAGCTTCATTCCTCAGCAGGTTAGAGCGGCAGGTCTTGAGATGAAAGACGTGCTTACTGACATTATTGAAAATCAGTTCCACTAAAATCGTAAGGCCGGATACCGCATGTACCATGATAAGCAGGTGTGTTGCATCCAGCCTTTTTTACTGTAAGAAGCCATGTCCTTGGGCGGCAAGCAGCCGGCTTGCGCTGTGCGCGTGGCTTGCACGCCATGGTGCATCAGGCTGCAAGGATATGAATGTTGTATTAAATCTTGTTTCTATGAATATACCTACTGAATTTGACGATATACGTCCGTTTGAACCCGAAGAGCTGCCGGCCGTGTTTGAGCGGTTAGCTTCCAATGCCCAGTTCAATCAAGTGCTGGGCTATGTAATGCCTGGCGTGCCCGTGGAAATGATACATCAGAAGATGCTTCAGTGCAAAACCAACATGGACTTTCAGTTGGCATTCTGCTATTCCTTCTTGAAAAACTTGATGGCAAAGGCCAGCAAAGGCTGCGATATAGACGTGCAGGCTATCGACATCAACAGCCGATACACCTTTGTAAGCAACCACCGCGACATAGTGCTTGACTCGGCTTTGCTGGATGTACTGTTGGTGGATGCAGGCTGCAAGACCACCTGCGAGATTGCTATTGGCGACAATCTGCTGTCGCTGCCATGGGTAAAAGACCTTGTGAGGGTCAATAAGTCGTTTATCGTAAAGCGTGGCCTGTCTCCCCGCGAAACCCTGATAGCCAGCAAAGTACTGTCCGATTACATGCACTTTGTAATAGACCGGAAACACGACAATATATGGATTGCACAGCGTGAGGGCCGTGCCAAAGACTCCAACGACCGCACTCAGCCAGCCATCTTGAAGATGATGGCACTCGGCGGTCCACGAGGCAGCGTGCAGCAGAAGTTGGAGAGCCTGCATATTGTGCCGCTTGCCATCTCGTATGAGTTTGACCCTTGCGACTATCTCAAGGCTCGCGAGTTTCAGCTAAAGCGTGATGTGCCAGGGTGGAAAAAGTCAAAGCAAGACGATTTGGTAAGCATGCAAACAGGCATTATGGGCTATAAGGGCCATGTGCACTATCATTGTGCACCATGCATAGACCAGTGGCTCAAGGCAATAAGCCCCGATACACCCAAAACTGAGATTTATGACAAGGTAGCCACTCACATGGATCAAGAGATACATGCCAACTACCGGCTCTATCCCAGCAACTATTTGGCACTTGACATGCTGACCGGTGGCAGCGACCATGCACGGCATTATGATGCTGCCTACAAAGCCATGTTTGAGCAATACCTGCAAGGACAGTTGGCAAAGATAGACTTGGAGCATCCTGATGAGGCTTTCTTGCGTGAGCGTATCTTGACAATGTATGCCAATCCAGCCATCAATTACCTGACGGCTCACAACAATAAGTAAAAAACAGACAGTGAAAACGGAAAGCAGATGCCTTGCTATCATATAAAGGGGTGGGGCATCTGCTTCTTTCTTTCCGTGCCAAGCAGGTATTTGGCAAGTACTGCATGACCGGTTACAACTGGACATTCATCATTCTATATCCACTATAATGAAACATATATTCTCTTTTTTCTTGCTGCTGTCGCTTCTCGTTTCGTGCAGCAACGACCCCTATGATACCGGTAATGGCGCATATTCAGACATGCGTGCCGAGTTTGTAGAGCTGCTTACCGACAATGCCTCGCATGTAGTCAGCATGAATACCGATGGCAATGTGCACCTGGTGCTCTCTTCCGCTTATCAGGTAAAGTGGTGCGAAAAGGCCGATACAGTGTATCGCGCGTTGGCTTATTATAAGCCGGTAACCACCAGTCAGGGTGCGGAGTGTGCCGAACTGATGGGGCTTACACAGGTAATGGTGGCGCACCCTTATGCTGCCACAGCCTATAAGAACGGTGTAAAGACAGACCCCGTAACCTTTTACAGTGCATGGAAAAGCAGCAACAACAAGTATGTAAACCTTGAGTTTGACATCAAGACAGGTGCAGTAGACGGCACCATAGGGCAGCAGACCGTGGGTGTGGTGTGTGATGCGGTGGAGTCACAGACCAAGGGTGGCAAGCTGTTTAGGTTGCGGTTATACCACGACCAAAACAATGTGCCCACATATTACTCTACCAAACTGTATCTGAGTGTGCCCTTGTCGGCATTGCCTACTACTTGTGCGGCAGGCGACAGCATAGCGTTTACCGTCAATACTTTTAAAGGGGAAACGGTAAAAGGCATAGCTTTGTAAACAAGGAACAATGTGGCGCAGCGGCGAACACATTCAGTAAAAACAATGATTGGTAACCGAAAACGGTGTGTCAATGCTTCAATTTTGTGTGCTTGACAGCCGTTTTTGTATTTTTGACCCTTGGTTAGACTTGTTGATTTGTCATTTTTGTCAAAGCATGTTTACTTTTGCAGCACAACCAGTGCATGTGTTTTGACAGGACAGCAAGGTGCAGTATCTTGTTGGCGTCATTAAAAAGATAAATTAACTAAACCTAATCAACAATGAAAAGACTTATTATTACAACCGGTTTTATGGCCGCTATGGCTACAGTGTTTATGCTTTCTGCTTGTGGCAGTGGCGGTGGCAGCAAGCCAAGAGCCGATGGCCCTTTCGGTGAATTTACAGTGCTGGCTTATGAGAAAGAAGCCAAGATAGACGATATAGAGGTAAAAGCCGACAATAGCTCCGATCTTGGCGAAATGATAAAGCTGGGTAAAGACAAGACAAAAGTAAAGGAAGAGTATAACGAAAAGATGGAGCCGCTCGTGGAACAGCTGAAAGGCAAAACCGTGAAAACTGAGGTGGGCGACAATCTGCCCGTAAAGATAACAAAAAACTTCACCGTAACGGGTGTTTATCCTAATAACAATCGGGTAACACTGAGGGCAGAGTTCGAGTTTACCAAGCCTACTCCTTACAGAAAAGACGGTGCTGCTGTGCAGGGCCAAAACATTACAGCTGTGGCCTACAACACGGCAGGCGAGGCTTTTGACGTGTTTGGCTGTCTGTCATATAAAGATGCTTTCAAGCAGGTCTATGGACCTGGCGATGGAGTGATGTTGGATTTTTTGGCTACCATACGTCCCTATACCGCCATGAACTATGGCAACTTGGCCAAAATAGTATTGGTAGACCGGAATAAGGAAACGGCTGTCAAGGCAAAGGAAGCCAATACAGCTGCCATGAAGACTTATAAGAAGGACAAGCGCAACAGATAAAGAATACAAAGCTATTTGAGTGTTTCGCGTTGCATGGAAGTACAGCTGACAGTGGCTGACTTTCATGCAACATCTGCGTGTCTGATTATTTCGTGCAGGATAACGTATATGTGCCGAAAAAGTGTTACCTTCGCATCTTGTAGGTTGTCAGACAGATATGCATCCTGTATGTAAGCATGACAGGCATCTGCTTTTGCACAACCAGTTTTTCTTAACTACACAGACATGAATAAAGACCAGTTGACAAATGATGCCATCCAACTGCTTTGCCGCTTGGTGGCCACTCCGTCGGTAAGCCGTGATGAGGCTGCCGCCGCCGATATTATGGAAGAAGCAATGGCACAGTATGGATTGCACTACAAACGCGAAGGCAATAACCTGTGGACTATTGCACCCAACTATGACCCACATAAGCCTACAATCTTGCTGAATGCACACATAGATACGGTGAAGCCCGTTAGCTCATGGAAACGCAACCCCTATGAACCTACGATAGAAAATGATGTGCTGTATGGTTTGGGAAGCAACGATTGCGGTGGCGGATTGGTGTCGCTGTTGCAGGTGTTCCGCTATCTGTCGGGCAACCCACGCACCTATAATCTGCTTTATTTGGCATCAGCAGAAGAGGAAGTGTCTGGCATCAATGGCATCAGACGGGTGCTACCTTTGCTGCCAAAGATAGATGTGGCAGTAGTGGGCGAACCGACAGGCATGCAGCCTGCGGTAGCTGAAAAGGGACTGATGGTGGTCGATGCAGAAGCTAAAGGCGTGTCGGGACATGCAGCAAGAGGCGAAGGCGTCAATGCTATTTATGAGGCTTTGGACGATTTATTATGGCTGCGCGGCTATCGTTTTGGGAAAGTAAGCGAACTGTTGGGACCAACAGTGATGAATGTAACCATTGTAAACAGTGGCACACAGCATAATGTGATACCCGACAAATGCACGTTTACCATAGATGTACGCACCAATGAGCACTACCGCAACGAAGATGTATTCAACTTCTTGCAGCAGCATCTGAAGAGCAAGCTCAAGGCTCGCTCGTTTCATCTGTCATCATCCGGCATCAGTTTGGATCACCCCTTGGTACGCCGTTGCATGGCTATGGGCAAACGACCTTTCGGTTCGCCCACACTGTCTGACCAGGCATTGATGCGTTTCCCCTCGTTTAAGTTAGGTCCAGGACAGTCTGCCCGTTCCCATTCTGCTGATGAATATATATGTATCAGCGAGATAAGCGATGCCATATCTACCTATATACAGCTGTTGGAAGGGGCTGAATTATAGTATGTGGCGAGGCGTAAAGGCAGTGTCTTTCGCTTGTCTGTTCGCACAAAAACAATTGTTTTGAAGAGTGATTGTCTGTTTGTTATATTGCAAGCAGACAATTGCTGTATTGTAAGAAATGTGTAATAATATGCGTGTTTGTCTGACAATTGTGTCAAATCATGTATATTATCGCAACAAATTGGATAAATATTATTATCTTTGCAATCAGTGTAAGGCTATGTTTGCATGCTTCTGACACTCTGAAGGCAGCAGTAAAACCTTGCCATTAACGTATTAACGATAAATAACCAATGAAGATATCAATTATAGGAGCCGGTGCCATGGGTGGTGCTATGGTAGAAGGCTTTGCCAAAGGTAGCATGATTAATGCTGAAGACATTACGGTAGCGGCACCTCATCATACCACTTTGCAACGCTTTGAGCACTTGGGCGTGAGTCTTACAACCGACAACAAGACGGCTGCTGCCTGTTCAGACATGGTGGCAGTGGTGGTAAAGCCATGGCTTGTAGAGCAAGTAATCAAAGAGATAAAGTCTGTGCTTGACTATCAGAAGCAACTTGTCATGGTGGTGGCGGCAGGTATCAGCGGTGCCGATGTGAGTACATGGCTCGACAAGGGAGACGGTTCGTTGCCACCTGTTTTTTTGATTATGCCTAATACCGCCATAGCGGTAAAAAGCTCAATGACCTTTATTGTGCCTGTGAACGCCAAGCCTGCACACATACAACTCATGACAGACCTGTTTGTAGATACGGGCGGTGCATTGGTGATAGCCGAGCGCCAGCTTACAGCGGGCATGGTGCTGGCTTCTTGCGGCATAGCGTATGCCATGCGCTACATACGTGCTGCCACTGAGGGTGGAGTGCAGTTAGGATTTAAGGCTGCCGATGCGCAATATATAGTAGAGCAAACGGTAAAGGGTGCAGTAGACCTGTTGCAGGCCAACGAAAGTCATCCTGAAGCCGAAATAGACAAGGTTACTACCCCTGGAGGTGTAACCATACGAGGGCTTAACGCCATGGAGCAGGCTGGATTTACCAATGCCGTGATACAAGGACTGGTAGTTTCGGCAAAGAAATAGATAGACAACTATATCTTATAACCATAATGATTGATGAGCAGGATAGTAGTAAAAGTGGGCAGTAATGTGCTGACCCGCCCTAACGGAAAGCTTGACATCACTCGCATGTCGGCTTTGGTAGACCAGATAGCATGGCTTATGCACCAAGGGCATGAGGTGGTATTGGTATCCAGTGGAGCTTTGGCCAGTGGCCGAGGCGAGATAAATATAGACCGAAAACTTGACAGTGTGGAGCAGCGGCAGCTGTTTTCTGCCTTGGGACAGGTAAAGTTGCTCAACCTGTATTACGACCTCTTTCGTGAGTATAACATCCATATAGGTCAGGTGCTTACGATGAAAGAAAACTTCAGTTCGCGCCGTGAGTATCTGAATCAACGTGCATGCATGTCGGTTATGCTGTCCAATGGTGTGTTGCCTATTGTCAACGAGAATGACACTGTGAGCGTTACCGAGCTGATGTTTACCGATAATGATGAGTTGTCAGGACTGATAGCCACGATGCTTAATGCTGATTTGCTGGTGATATTGAGCAATATTGACGGCATCTACAATGGGCATCCGGATGACCCTGACAGTCAAGTGATAGCCAAAGTAGAGCCACATTGCGACCTTAGCCAATACATACAGACCGAGAAAAGCGGTTTTGGGCGTGGGGGCATGACCACTAAATGTGGCATAGCCCGTAAGGTAGCAGACGAAGGCATACGCGTTATCATTGCCAATGGCACACGCGACAACATATTGATAGACCTTATACAGCAACCTCAGACCACTGTACACACGGAGTTTGTGGCTGCCAGTCGCTCGGCTTCTACTGTAAAAAAGTGGATAGCCCACAGTGAAAGCTTTGCCAAGGGACGTGTAACGGTCAACGACAAAGCCGCTGAAGCATTGTGCAATAACCATGCAGTGAGCTTGCTGATGGTGGGTGTAGAGCGTATAGAAGGCGACTTTGAAGAGGGCGACATCATCAATATCGTTGACAGGCAGGGCCGTGTAATAGCCGTAGGACGTACTGCCTACAGTAGTGCCGAAGCCCAAGCACATATCGGTCAGCATGAAGTGAAACCATTGGTTCATTATGATTATCTGTATATTAGAGAATGGTAAGCAAGCAATAGGGTACATCTGATAGCCTTGAAACACCTATTATATATTGCTTTCTATTGTAAAACAAAAAATTAAAAAGCTGCTTATGCAACAGACATTTATACAAGTGAAGGCGGCAAGCAAGACACTTGCCCTTATCTCTGATACACAAAAGAACAGTGTACTCTTGGCAGTGGCAGATGCCATAGAGGCTCGTCAAAATGAGCTATTGGCCGCCAATCAGGAAGACCTCAGTCAGATGGATGCAGATAATCCGCTCTATGACAGGCTAATGCTTACTTCCAGGCGGTTGCAAGACATAGCTGCAGATATGCGACATGTGGCTTCTCTGCCATCGCCATTGGGGCGAACGCTGCGTGAGAAGACGCTAAGCAACGGACTGAAGCTGCGTCGTGTAAGTGTGCCTTTCGGTGTAATAGGCATGATTTACGAGGCTCGGCCCAATGTTAGCTTTGATGTGTTCTCGCTATGTTTCAAGTCTGGCAACGCATGTATACTGAAGGGAGGACACGATGCCGATGCTTCTAATCAGGCTATTGTGGCATTGATACATGAGGTATTGCGCCAAAAAGGAATCAATGAGCATGTAGTGGAGCTGCTGCCAGCCACCCATGAGGCCACTGCAGCACTGCTGACAGCCGTAGGATATGTAGATTTGTGCATACCGCGCGGTGGAAAACGCCTGATACAGTTTGTCAGAGACCATGCAAAAGTGCCCGTCATAGAAACTGGTGCAGGTGTGGTGAACACTTATTTTGATGAAATGGGCGACACACAGATGGGCAGTGCCATTATCAATAATGCCAAGACACGGCGTGTGAGCGTGTGCAATGCGCTTGACTGCTTGCTTGTCCATCGTGCCAGACTGGCCGATTTGCCACAGCTCTGCTTGCCATTGGCGCAAAGTAAGGTGCGCATTTATGCCGATGCTGAGGCTTTGGCAGCATTGAAAAAACACTATCCAGCACCGCTGCTGCATGGAGCTACGGCACAGAGTTACGGTACAGAGTATATGGATTATGCCTTGTCTGTGAAGACAGTAGGCTCATTGGGGGAGGCACTTGACCATATAGACCGTTATGGTTCAGGCCACAGCGAGTGCATTATCACCCAAGATGCTGGCCGTGCACATGTTTTTCAACAGCATGTAGATGCCGCTTGTGTCTATTGGAATGCTCCTACCAGCTTCACGGATGGTGCACAGTTCGGCTTAGGAGCAGAGATAGGCATCAGCACACAGAAGTTAGGACCGCGCGGACCTATGGCTTTGGAAGAGATAACAACTTATAAATGGCTGATAGAAGGCAACGGACAGATACGGCCTTGACATTTGCCTTACAAAGCAACAAGGAACAAACAAAAATATAGAATATGAAGACTTTTATTAATGTAACCGACCTTGGCGACCTTCAGCAGGCATTGGCTGAGGCTCAAGAGATAAAGAATGACCGTTTTAAGTATCAGGCATTGGGCAAGAACAAGACTTTGCTGATGATATTCTTCAATAACAGTTTGCGTACCAGACTGAGCACACAGAAGGCCGCTATCAATTTAGGCATGAACGTGATAGTGCTTGATGTGAATGCAGGAGCATGGAAACTGGAGACCGAACGCGGTGTTGTCATGGATGGCGACAAGAGTGAACACCTGCTTGAAGCTATCCCGGTGATGAGCAGTTACTGCGATTTGATAGGCGTTCGCTCGTTTGCCGGTCTGACAGACCGCAACTATGATTATGCAGAAACGGTGCTGAACCAGTTTATCAAGTACAGTGGCAAGCCGGTGTTTGCCATGGAAACAGCTACTGTTCACCCCTTACAGGCTTTTGCCGACTTGATAACCATTGAAGAATATAAGACCAAACAGCGTCCAAAGGTGGTGCTTACCTGGGCACCCCACTGCCGTGCACTGCCTCAGGCTGTGCCCAATTCCTTTGCAGAATGGATGAATGCAGCCGATATAGACTTTGTAATAACTCATCCGGAGGGCTACGAACTCGACCCGAAGTTTGTGGGCAATGCACGAGTTGAGTATGACCAGATGAAAGCTTTGGAAGGTGCAGATTTCGTGTATGCCAAAAACTGGAGCTGCCCAGGTGTAACAAATCCCGCTGACTACGGCAAGATACTGTCCAAAGACATGAGCTGGACCATTGATGCCGCTCACATGGCGGTAACGGAAAACGGAAAGTTTATGCACTGTTTGCCTGTGCGTCGTGGACTCATTGTTACCGATGATGTGATAGAAAGTCCCAATTCATTGGTGATACCAGAGGCTGCCAACCGCGAAATATCAGCCTCAGTGGTTATCAAGCGCATGCTGGAAAGCATGTAAACGGATAACGGTTTACTTTTTATAGATTCCATAACAGAAGCATACTGATATACTATTGTCATATCAGTGTGCTTCTGCCTTATTGTAGAAACTGTACTTTTATGCCTTAAGAAGGATACTGTTATCAGATAAATTGCTACTTTTGCACTTTGTAAAAAGACATGTATTAAAGGTATATATTAAAAGATGGACAACATTATTAGCCAGATGGTTATACTCCTGTTGCTTGTTGTGGTGGGCTGTATTGCCAACAAATGTGGATTGATGGGTGGGGAGTTTGACCGCAAGCTTTCCAATTTTGTAATCAATGTGTCATGCCCTTGCTTGATTGTGGCATCCGTTATGGGCGATGAGTTTCCCGACAGTGGCATGATATTGCCCCTACTTGGGGTCGGCTTTGCCACTTATGTGGTGCTGTTTGGCGTGTCGTGGCTGTTGCCGCGCTACTTTGTAAAGCGCAAAGAAGTACGAGGCATGTACAGCTTTATGCTTATGTTTGCCAATGTGGGCTTTATTGGCTACCCCGTAGTGTCGGCTATATTCGGTCCGAAATCAGTGTTCTATGCAAGTTTGCTCAACATGCCTAACACCTTGTTTATATTTATGGTAGGTACTGTTTTTGTGCTGGGCAAGACCGGCCGGCCACATTTCAACTGGCATTTGCTCTATTGTCCGGCCATGATAGCCAGCTATATAGCCATTACTATTGTGGCAATAGGGTGGGACACTGTGCCCAGTGTGGTGTCAGAACCTTTCCGGTTGCTGGGCAATATCACAGTTCCCGGTGCCTTGTTGGTTATCGGTTCCAGCATGGCCAGTATGGGCAAGCACCATATATTGGGTCGTCCCTCTATCTATGTGATGGCGGTGTTGAGGCTTGCCGTTATCCCGGCAGCACTTTTCTTTTTGTTTTATCTGCTTGGAATAGACAATACGCTCAATGAGATAAATACCGTATTGACCGCCATGCCTGTGGCTTCTTATGGCACAATGTTTTGCTTGAAGTATGGCAGAGACGAGACCGATATGGTGCAAGGCACGCTTATTACCACGTTGTTGTCGGTTATTACCATACCGCTATTGACCCTATTGTTTCACTATGTGTAAGAAACAGCAATGTTGTCAGGCACAAACAGCTTGCTGTTTGTATGCTGTTACTTGATAGATAGACCTTATTTAATGGGATATTTTTTTGCATTATGTTCTTTTTTTTGTAGTTTTGCAATAATAAACAATATAAAAATATGCAAACAAGATGTCATCTTTCGATACTTGTTCATGAGCAAGCTAAGAAATACGGAGATAAGCGTGCGCTTATTTATCGTGAGTTTGGCAGCCGTAAATGGACGTCTGTCTCATGGAAACAGTTTTCCGAAAAGGTAACACAGGTATCGAATGCACTGCTCAATTTGGGCGTCAAGGTACAAGAAAATATCGGTGTTTTCTCTCAAAATTCAGTGCAATACATCTACACAGACTTTGGTGCCTTTGGCATAAGGGCAGTTACTGTGCCTTTCTATGCTACCAGCAGTGAGCAGCAGATACAATATATGATAGAGGATGCACAGATCCGTTACCTCTTTGTTGGTGAGCAGGAGCAGTATGACAAAGCTTTTCGTGTGTTTTCACACTGTCCGAGTTTGGAGCGCATTATCGTGTTCGACAATCGTGTAAAGTTTGCCCCAGGCGACCATTCTGCCATGTATTATGATGATTTCTTGAAGTTGGGTCAGGGCAATCCAAGGCAATCTGAGGTGGAAAAGCTATACGCACAAGCCAATGAAGACGACCTTTGCAACATTCTTTACACCAGTGGCACCACTGGCGACAGCAAAGGTGTGATGCTTTCTTACCGCCAATTCCATGCTGCTTTCAAGGCTAATGACGAGGCCTTGACCATTACCGAGAACGACCGCATTATCAGTTTTCTCCCTATTACCCATATTTTTGAGCGTGGATGGATGCTGCTTTGCATGACAGAAGGTGCAGAAGTAGTGGTCAACACTTATCCTAAAGAGATTCAAGAGTCGCTTCGCGAGGTGCATCCTACGTGCATGTCATCGGTTCCGAGGTTTTGGGAAAAGGTGCTGGTAGGTGTCAAAGACCAGATTGACAGAGCCAACCCTATGCGTCAGAAGCTGTTTAAATCGGCTTTGGAGATAGGCAGAAAGCACAATATAGAGTATCTGAGCCGTGGCAAGCGCCCTCCTATGTGGTTGCACATGAAGTATAAGCTCATGGACAGGACGCTGTTCAGTATCGTCAGGCACAAGC
Organism: uncultured Prevotella sp.; assembly: GCA_937907705.1. Taxonomy (GTDB): domain Bacteria; phylum Bacteroidota; class Bacteroidia; order Bacteroidales; family Bacteroidaceae; genus Prevotella. The sequence continues at coordinate 24,145 of CALCVP010000089.1, forward strand.
TTGGACTGGAGCACCCTAATATCTTTCCTACCGCGGGAGCTGCTGTATCGCCAGAGGTGGAGGAGTTTACGCACTCCATCGGCATACGAATGATAGTGGGATATGGCTTGACAGAAAGTCTTGCTACGGTGTCTTGCGACCGTACAAACATGCCTTACACCATCGGTTCAGTAGGCCGTATCGTCAATGGTGTGGACGTAAAGATTAGCGAAGAGGGCGAAATATTGCTCAAAGGCCCTACCATTACGCGTGGCTATTACAAGCGCGATGCCCTTAACCAGCAAGCTTTTACTGCTGACGGCTACTTCCGTACGGGCGACTCTGGCTATATAAAGAACGGTGAACTTTTCCTTACTGACCGCATAAAAGACCTGTTCAAGACATCCAACGGCAAGTACATAGCCCCTCAGATGATAGAATCGAAGCTGTTGGTGGATAAGTTTGTGGAGCAGATAGCTGTGATAGCAGACCAGCGCAAGTTTGTATCTGCCCTTATTATACCGGATTTTCGCTTGCTTGAAGAGTATGCACGGAAGCATGGAATCAGCTTTGACACCCACGAGGATTTATGCAACAACGAGCAGATACACAAGATGATGTTTGACCGTATAGAGACTCTTCAGCAGCAGTTGGCCAGCTATGAGAAAATCAAACGCTTCACCTTGTTGCCGCATCCCTTTACAATGGAGAGCGGCGAGCTGACCAATACGCTTAAAATAAGGCGCAAGGTGCTCAGCAAGAACTATGCTGATGTGATAGACAAGATGTACGAAGAGACGGAGCATTAACCCTTTTTGCTTGTCTTCCGGTTCGTGTTTACGAATCTGTCTGCTTGCCTTGATGCACACAGATACATATATTTTCTATATTAAAGGCATGGTATGGCAGTTGCCGATATCTGCTTTTAATACAGAAAGAGCAAACAATAAAACAGTAAATAACCACAATTGAATATCCTATAACACAGTGATTACACAAGACCAACTCAAAGATGTGTTGCAGAGAGCAGATGCCCTGCACCACTATCTTGATATAGACAAGAAGAAAGTGGAGTTTGAGGAAGAACAGCTTCGCACTCAGGCTCCGGATTTTTGGGAAGATCCTGCCCGTGCACAAGAGCAGATGAAGAAGGTGAAAGGTATCCAACGATGGCTTGATGGCTATAAAGAGGTGCGCACATTGGCCGATGAATTGCAGCTGGCTTTTGACTTCTACCATGATGAGATGGTAACAGAAGAAGAGGTGGATGCCGACTATGACAAAGCCATTAAGGCCATTGAAGACTTGGAACTCAAGAACATGCTGCGCCAAAAGGAAGACCCTATGGACTGTGTGCTCAAGATTAACAGTGGTGCCGGTGGCACCGAGAGCCAAGACTGGGCTTCGATGCTGATGCGAATGTATATGAGATGGGCTGAGGCTCATGGCCATAAGGTTACTGTCAGCAACCTTCAAGAGGGCGATGAGGCAGGCATCAAGAGTGTTACCATGGAGATAGAAGGCGGCGAATACGCTTATGGCTATCTGAAAAGCGAGAACGGTGTGCACCGGCTTGTGCGTGTATCGCCTTTCAATGCCCAAGGAAAGCGCATGACAAGTTTTGCCAGTGTGTTTGTATCTCCATTGGTAGACGATACCATTGAGGTATATGTTGACCCCTCAAAGGTTAGCTGGGACCTCTTCCGTTCGGGTGGTGCCGGTGGACAGAATGTGAATAAGGTGGAGACGGGTGTACGCCTCCGCTACCAGTATGTAGACCCTGATACGGGCGAAGAGGAGGAAATATTGATTGAGAACACCGAGAGTCGTAAGCAGCTGGAAAACCGCAACAACGCTATGCGCTTGTTGAAATCACAACTCTATGACCGCGCGATGAAAAAGCGTCTGGAGGCTCAAGCCAAGATAGAGGCAGGCAAAAAGAAGATAGAGTGGGGCAGCCAAATACGCAGCTATGTGTTTGATGACCGCCGCGTAAAGGACCACCGTACCAACTATCAGACGTCAGATGTAGACGGAGTGATGGACGGCAAGATAGATGGCTTTATCAAGGCTTACCTCATGGAATTCCCTGTAACCGATGAAGAGCAGTAATACAAGATAATCAGAAACCTTAACTTAAAACATAACAACTATGAGCAATATCGGAAAACAGCGTCGTGCCACCCGTGCGGATCGCGAAGAAAAACAGGCAAAACGAGTCATCATGTGGATATTTACCGCTTTGGTATTGTTGGCGGTGATATTTCTTGCCACTTATATGATAGGCAACATGTAAGACTTTCGCATCGCTGGTATGTGTTCACAATGCAGAACATATACCAGCGATATTCTTTTCTGAAGGCTGAAGGGGTAGGCTCTTTGCCGGTGCTTTATAAGCTTTCTGATTTTGTTTCATAGTGTTTTTATGTTTCAACTCATAGGTTCTTACGTTATAAACCATAGGTTTTTATGCTATAAACCATAGCTTTCCACTTGGGAAAGCAGTGTTTCAATATATTGACCATAAAGATTGATTGCGATGAGTGGAATGGAAATAGAGCGCAAGTTTCTTGTGCACAAGCGCGACAGAAGCTATGCCGACATGGCATTTGCCTCCAGTCGCATCAAGCAAGGCTACATTTGCAGCGAGAAAGGGCGTACGGTACGTGTTAGAATACGTGATGCCAAGGCGTATCTTACAATCAAGGGACCGTCGGACGATAGCGGCATGAGCCGCTATGAGTTTGAAAAAGAGATTACGCTTGATGAGGCGGAGCATCTCATGAAGCTGTGTGAGCCGGGCATGATAGACAAGACCCGCTATCTGGTAAAGTGCGGCTTGCATGTGTTTGAGGTAGATGAGTTCTATGGCGAGAACCAAGGTTTAGTTATGGCAGAGGTGGAACTGCATAGCGAAAGCGAGCCTTTTGACAAGCCTACGTTTATAGCTGAAGAGGTAACAGGCGACCGACGCTTCTACAATACAATGCTGATGAAGCATCCGTTTGCTGCCTGGAAAGACTCGTTGCCTGTAGAATACAGATAAGCAGGTGCATGACCTGCTTATTTCCATGTGCGTTTCATTGTCTTGAAGGCTATCCATCCTATAATGATAGCCAAGGTAGCCCCTGTTGAGTTGGCTGCAAAGTCGAGCCAGTCGCCACTGCGCCGGCCTCCTGTGCAATAGGCTTGCAGCAGCTCTATGAGTCCGCTCATGAGTATCGGTGCCAGCCATGCCCAGGCGAGCAGCCTTCGTAGGTCGGCTTGCTTGTGGTGCCTCAGATACTCTATCCATATTATCGAGCAGGTGCCGCCATACATGCTGATGTGTACCCACTTGTCTATAAAAGCCACATTGTCAAGTGGTGTGTGGGGCGGAGTGCCGAAACAGAGAAACCATATCGTGACGATGCAGATACAAGACAAAGGGTATTTTCTTAATAATTGAATGTTAATCTTCATTTTTGCTTTAGTTTTGATGCAAAAATAGGATATTTTTTGTAAGTTTGCAACTGTTTTAAAGATAAAAGACAGACAAACTATTGTTTTCTTGCTTTATATTAACAGCAGAACTGCCGTGTGGAAACGGAAAGCAAGAAACATAAAGATGAGGATTAGACTATGGCAAATTTAGAGAGAGTAAACTTTGGAAGTAAACTTGGAGTGATACTGGCCACGGCAGGTTCGGCAGTAGGACTGGGCAATGTGTGGCGTTTTCCGTATATGGCAGGCGAGCATGGCGGTGCAGCATTTATACTGGTGTATTTGTTCTGCATCTGCCTTTTGGGCATGCCCTGCATGATCAGTGAATTTATTATCGGTCGCCATTCAGCTTCCAATACCGCCCGTGCCTACCGTCAGTTGTCCAACGGCACGCCTTGGATGGTGATAGGTTATTTAGGTGTATTGACCGGATTTCTTATCACAGGCTATTATGCGGTGGTGGCAGGTTGGTGCTTTCAATATATATTTGCCTCGCTGTTAGGCCATCTGCACGGCACTCCCAGTCAGTTGGCAGACTATTTTACGGCTTTTGAGACCGACCCATTCAAGCCAGTTTTCTGGATGGCGGCATTCCTGTTGGTTACACATTATGTAATTATTCATGGCGTGCAGAATGGTATAGAGCGTGCTTCCAAGACACTAATGCCGGCATTGTTTCTGCTGCTGTTGGTCATCGTGGTGGCTGCATGCTGTTTGCCAGGTGCCGAAAGGGGCATTGCATTCTTGCTGAAGCCCGACTTCTCGCAGCTGAGCGGCAAGGTGTTTATGGGCGCATTGGGGCAGTCGTTTTATTCGTTAAGTATAGGCATGGGGTGCCTTTGCACCTATGCGTCTTACTTCAGCAAGCAGACCAACCTTACGCGTTCTGCTGTGCAAATCAGTTTGATTGATACGTTGGTGGCTATCTTGGCAGGCTTGATGATTTTTCCTGCCGCCTTTTCTGTGGGCATCAATCCAGACTCTGGCCCGTCATTGGTATTTATCACCCTGCCCAACGTGTTTCAGCAGGCTTTTGCTTCCATGCCTTTGATAGGCTATGTGGTAGCTTTGGCTTTCTATGCTTTGCTGGCATTGGCTGCACTCACCTCTCTTATCTCGCTGCATGAAGTAAGTACGGCGTTTGTGCAAGAAGAGTTCCACACTACCCGAAAGCGTGGTGCCACCTTTGTTACTGTGGTTTGCATACTGATAGGTTGCCTGTGTTCGCTGTCATTAGGCAAGTGGAACTTCTTGCAGATAGGCGGCAAATCGCTTTTTGATATTTTCGATTTTGTTACCGGTCAGATACTTTTGCCCTTTGGAGGCTTCCTCACCTGTCTGTTTATAGGCTGGTATATGCCCCACAAGCTGGTGCGCGATGAGTTTACCAATTGGGGCACACTGCGCGGCAAGTTGTTTCATACCTACTTGTTTTGCATCAAGTTTGTCTGTCCGATAGCTATCTTGATGATATTCCTTTACCAATTGGGCTTCATCTCATTTGAGTAGTTTCCGAACCTGCAAGCTTCTTTCCCTTATATCCTAACCTTACCTTTATCTGATTACATGAAAACAAGATGGTTTTTAAGCCGTACCGATGGCATCGCCATTATGGCTGCAGCCGTGGTAGCAGTGGCGCTGCTGACAAGTGTTTTTCTTGCCGATGAGACTACCGAGTCTGTGCTTACTGAAGAGTCTGAGGCTACCGGCAAGGCCGCCCATGGTGGCAGTGGGGCAGAGGGCATGCCGTTTGGTAAGCCGTCTGACAGTGGCACTCGCCCGGTGCTTCATCCGGAAACCTTTGACCCCAATACGGCAGACAGCGTCCAACTGCTGCGTATCGGGCTGCAACCTTGGCAAGTCAGGGCTATCTATCGCTATCGCAGCAAAGGCGGCACATACCATACTGTAGCAGATTTTGCCCGTGTTCCAGGTCTTACGGTGGGCCAATATCAGCAGTTGAAACCCTATCTGCGCATAGTGTCATCTTATCAGTTGGCCAGCACATTGGCTGAGACAAACACAGATAACCGCGCACTGCGCGACACCACACGCTACCCCGAAAAGCTGCGGACAGGGCAACATATAGACCTTAGCCAGGCAGATACCACCTTGTTGCAGCGTGTGCCGGGCATAGGTTCTTACTTTGCAGCCAGGATAGTGGCTTACCGCAACCGTTTGGGAGGCTATTACAGCTTAGACCAACTGAAAGAGATTGACGGTCTGCCCCTTACAGTGATGCCCTACCTGAAGTTGGGGCAGGGCGTAACTGCCAAGCTTCATGTCAACGATTTGTCGGTGGCAGAGTTGAGCCGCCACCCTTACATAGGCTTTTATCAAGCCAAGACCATTGTAGACCATCGCAGGAAGTATGGGCATATCAAATCGATGGACGACCTGAAGCTCTATCGTGATTTCCCACTGCCGGTACGTGAAAAGCTGAAACACTATGTGGTGTTTTGACAAGTAGTTTTGTAACAATATACAAGAGCACTGTTATCAGCCTTCGATTGTACCGCTCTTGCAGGGTGATTGCAGTGCAACCGAAAGCTGATAACAGTGCTCTTGTATGCCGATTGCAGTGCAATCGTTTTTTGTTGATACCAAACAAATGTGCATTGAAAAATGCTTTACACAGCATGTTTTTAGCCAATAAATTACGAACTGCCAAATAATCAGTCTGAAAAGCATTATAAAAGGGTAAAAAAACAGTGGAAAACATGTTTATTCAGATATTTTTTTCTACTTTTGCAAAGTAGAAATTACAATAAGACAGATATAATTTATTATACAAACTATGGATTTAGTACAACAAATCATCGAGCGCGCTAAGAGCAATAAGCAGCGCATCGTGCTTCCCGAAGCCACCGAGGAGCGTACATTGAAAGCAGCCGACATGGTGTTGGCTGACGGTGTGGCAGACCTTGTTCTTATCGGCAATCCTGATGAGATACACGCTTTGGCAGAGAAGTGGGGCTTGAAGAATATCGACAAGGCTACTCTGATAGACCCGGAGAACAACCCTAAGAGCGAGGAGTATGCAGAACTTTTGGCTGAGCTTCGCAAGAAGAAGGGTATGACTATTGAGCAAGCTCGTGAGCTGGTAAAGAATCCTTTGTATCTCGGATGCATGATTATCAAGACTGGCGATGCTGACGGACAGATTTCAGGTGCCTTGAGCACCACTGGCGACACACTGCGTCCAGCTCTTCAGATAATCAAGTGTGCTCCTGGCATCAGCTGTGTAAGCGGTGCTATGCTGCTCATCACCAAGCAGCCTCAGTATGGCGAGAATGGCGTGTTGGTAGTCGGCGATGTAGCCGTTACCCCTATGCCGGATGCAGGCCAGCTGGCTCAGATAGCTGTTTGTACAGCACAGACTGCCAAATCAGTAGCAGGTTTTGCTGATCCACGTGTGGCTATGCTGAGCTTCTCTACCAAAGGCTCTGCCAAGCATGAGGTAGTAGACAAGGTGGTAGAGGCTACCAAGTTGGCTAAAGAGTTGGATCCGGCTCTTAAAATAGACGGTGAATTGCAGGCAGATGCAGCCCTCGTGCCTTCAGTAGGCGCAAAGAAAGCTCCTGGAAGCGACATTGCCGGCAAGGCCAATGTATTGGTATTCCCATGCCTTGAGGTAGGCAACATTGCTTATAAGCTGGTACAGCGCTTGGGCGATGCCGTAGCATTGGGTCCTATCCTTCAGGGTATTGCACGCCCGGTTAACGACCTTAGCCGCGGCTGCTCAGTAGACGATATTTACAAGATGGTAGCTATCACAGCTTGCCAGGCAATGGACGCCAAAAAGTAAAACCACGTTTTGTAAAACTGTAAGCCACCGCAGACCGTAACTCTACGGTGGCATATAGTTTTACAAAACCTTAAATTATAATTAAACAATATGAAAATTCTAGTCTTAAACTGTGGCTCTTCATCTATCAAATATGCGCTTTATAACATGGACGACAAGTCTGTCATGACATCAGGCGGTGCAGAGCGTGTGGGTCTCGACAATGCTTTTGTTAAAGTAAAGCTGGCCAACGGCGAGAAGAAAAAGGTGATGCACGACATCCCCGAGCACACCGAAGGTGTAAAGTTTATACTCAGCTTGTTGGTAGATCCTGAATTGGGCGTTATCAAAGACTTGAAAGAAATAAACGCTGTGGGTCATCGCATTGTGCATGGTGGCGAGAAGTTTAACAAGAGTGTCATTATCAACGATGAGGTAATAGAAACCTTCAAGTCTGTATTTGACTTGGCTCCTCTGCACAACCCTGCCAACTTGAAAGGTATTGATGCCGTGAGCGAGCTGATGCCAGGTCTGCCACAGGTAGCTGTGTTCGACACCGCTTTCCACCAGACAATGCCCAAGCACTCTTATCTCTACGCTCTTCCTTACGAGATGTATGAGAAATATGGTGTGCGCCGTTATGGCTTCCACGGTACCAGTCACCGCTATGTATCACAGCGTGTGTGCGAAATACTGGGCGTAAATCCTGCTGATGTCAACATCATCACTTGCCACATTGGCAATGGTGCCAGTGTAGCAGCCGTACAGCACGGCAAGTGTGTAGACACATCAATGGGCTTGACCCCTCACGAAGGCTTGATGATGGGCACCCGTTGTGGCGATGTAGACGCTTGTGCTGTAACCTTCCTTGAGAAGAAATTGGGCCTTGATCCAGACCAGATGTCTGACTTGCTCAACAAAAAGAGCGGTTTGCTCGGTGTAACAGGCATCTCTTCAGACATGCGCGAGATAGACGAGGCTATCGAGAAAGGCAACGAGCTGGCCAAGACTGCACTCGATATGTACAACTACCGTATCAAGAAGTATGTAGGAGCTTACGCTGCTGCCATGGGTGGTTGCGACATCGTAGTGTTCACTGCCGGTGTAGGCGAGAACCAGGCACAGATGCGTGAGGAAGTGTGTGCCAACATGGAGTATATGGGCATCAAGCTGGATGTAGAGAAGAACAAGACTATACATGGCGAAGAGGCTGTCATCTCTGCCCCCGACTCACGTGTAAAGGTAGTGGTAGTGCCTACCGATGAGGAGCTGATGATTGCATCTGACACAATGGCTCTGCTTAAGTAAGAATAAAGACCAAGCCTTATATAAAAGGCTTTTTATTGCGATAGAACAAAAACAAGAAAGACTGAGAAGCAACAGGGCTTCTCAGTCTTTCTTGTTTTTGAGTTTTTTAGCGAATCTTTTTGAGTGGAAGAAATGCTCCAAAAGAGCGCCTTCTGCCTATAATTGGCTTTCACCCTCTACATATTCTTCCAGAAAAAGGTGATCACCGTCAAACACAATATAGGTGAATTGCCATATCCAGTCGCCTATAATCATCATGCGTGTCTTGCGCGACAGCATCAAGTCAAGCTCTATATGGCGGTGGCCAAACACAAAATAGTCAATGTCTTTATGCCCAGCCATATAGTTTTTGGCAAAGCGCACCAGCGCTTCCTTGTCTTCACCCTGGTAAGGCAGCTCCTTGCCGTCGGCTCTTTTCAGCCGGCTGTGCTTGGCCCATGTCAGGCCGAAAGCAATGCCCCAGCGGGGGTGCAGCGCACTGAACATGCGCTGACACAAGCGGTTGTGGAAAATGCCACGTATGAGATTGAACTTCCAGTCGCGGTCGCCCAGTCCATCACCATGAGCCATGTAGAACACCTTGCCATAGATATCTATCGTCTCAGGCTTCTTGTGTAGTATCACACCACACTCCTCTTCAAGGTATCCATACATCCAAATGTCATGATTTCCGGTAAAGTAGTGTACCTCAACGCCCATGTCTGTCAGTTCAGAAAGCTTGCCTAAGAAGCGTGTAAAGCCCTTAGGCACCACATATTTGTATTCATACCAGAAGTCAAACATGTCGCCCAGCAGGTAGATAGCAGCGGCTTTATCCTTTATATTGTCTAAAAAGCGCACCAGTCTGCGCTCTTGTGTGCGGCCATGCTGTATAGCCAGCGACCCTAAGTGGGCATCAGACAGTATATAAATATTCTTGTTCATAGGGCAGAGAGCAAAAGGTTAGTATCGTTGGTTAGTCTATTCCGAGTTCTAATTTGGCTTCTTCGCTCAGCATGCTTTGGTCCCATGCCGGTTCAAACACGAGGTTTACATTAGCTGATTTCACCCCTTCCAAGCTGTCAACCTTTTGCCTTACATCCTCCAGTATAAAGTCAGCAGCAGGGCAAGACGGTGCAGTGAAAGTCATGTCAATGTCCACAATACCGTCATCTTTAAGGTCTATTTTGTAGATAAGGCCGAGGTCATAGATATTGACAGGTATTTCCGGGTCATAAACAGTCTTGAGTACGTCTACAATACGCTCTTCTATTTTTGTCTTTTCTTCTTGAGTCATTGTCTTTTTGTTTTGTTGTTATCTTTTGCAAAGATAGCAACAAAATTCCGATAAGTGGCATTATCTGTTGAAAATACCCGTCTTGTAGTAGGCAAAAGCTATGCTTTCATCTTTCAAAAGCATAACTATTGGAAGATGATACAGTTAAACAAACATTCATGTTGGCATAAAAATAGCGGACTATCCTTGTGCCGTTTGGCTCAGGATAGCCCGCTTGTATGCGATAAGATATCTGCTTAAAGCAAGTCTTTGAGCAGATATAACTTGGTAGAATTGCTGCCCTTGATAAGTATGTAATATCCTTTAGGCTGGTTTTCTGCAATAGCTGCCTTCACCTCTTCTACATTGTCAAACTTGCGGAAGTCGCAATCTGTTTTCTTAAACTCGCTGCCTACCAGCCATACATGTTCAAAATCAGCATCCTTTAAGAAGTCTACTACCTTCTGATGTTCAGCTTGGCTCACCTCGCCCAGCTCCTTCATGTCGCCCAAGATAACCATTTTGTGGCTTACGGCCATGCCCTTGAAGTTTGTCAAAGCAGCGTTCATGCTGGTAGGATTGGCATTATAGGCATCAATAATCAGCTTGTTGTCAGGCGTGGTTTCCAGTTCAGAGCGGTTGTTGGTAGGCACATAGTGGCTCAGTGCATGGTCTATCTGCTCCATTGAAACCTTGAAATAGAGACCTATGCAGGCAGCAGCCAACATGTTGTAGATATTGTAGCTGCCTATCAGATGGGTCTGTATGTGGTGCCATTGGCTTGCACCGTGACGCCATTTAAAGGTCAGATAAGGCGCACAAGCCTCCAACTGTCCGTCGGCACAGAGATCATCGGCATCATTGGTACCATATTTTACCAGTGCAAGACCGTTGGACATGCCCATCAAGTAAGGGTTTTCGTTGTGTATAAAGATGGTGGCATGCTTGGTGCGCAGATAGTCATACAGCTCACCTTTGGTACGAACCACACCTTCAAACGAACCGAATCCCTGCAAGTGAGCCATGCCTACATTTGTGATGATGCCATAATCTGGCTCTACAATGTCTACCAGTGTCTTGATGTCTCCAGGATGGCTGGCACCCATTTCCACCACAGCTATCTGATGTTCGGATTTCAAGCGGAGCAGCGTTTTGGGCACACCTATGTCGTTGTTGAAGTTACCCTGAGTGTAGAGTACGTTGTATTTTTCGGTCAATACGGCAGAGATAAGCTCCTTGGTCGTGGTCTTGCCGTTGGTACCTGTAACGCCGATGACGGTTGTTCCCAATGCTCTGCGGTGATAGTTGGCCAGCTGCTGCAAAGTGTGCAGGCAGTTGTCGGTCAGTATGTAGCGTGTATCGTTTGCCACGGCATACTGTTGCTCGTCAATCACTGCATAAGAGCAGCCCTGCTCCAATGCCTTTGCGGCAAAGGCGTTGCCGTTGAATGAGGCACCTTTTAATGCGAAGAAGATGGAACCATTGGGGCAATCACGACTGTCGGTGGTTACCACAGGATGCTCCTTAAAGATGTTGTAAAGTTCAGAAATGTCCATTGCTAATGCTTTTACGGTTAGACTTGGCTGTGCTTGCTGGTTGAAAGTAGATGGAAATTCCATGGCTACAGCACTGCCAATGCAGTGCAAAAGTAATAGATGTTGGGGAAACGGCAAAATAAAAACTGCTGAAATAATATGCCCATTTGGCATTAAAAAGCATAAAAACATATTGCTACTCAATAATTATATGTATTTTTGTAACTTGTAAAACAGATGCAATATACAAGTTATACGATATATATTATACGATAGTGAAAGGCTTTATTGATTATACAATTAATGTAAACGGACAACTCATGCACCTGGGTGAGCCTCAGGTAATGGGCATATTGAATGTTACACCCGACTCTTTTTATGCGGGTAGTCGGCGTCAGACAGAGAGCGAAATCGCGGCTCGTGCCGACCAGATAATGGCTGAAGGAGGTTCTATTATAGACATAGGAGCCTTTTCTACACGCCCTGGAGCAGCCATTGTGAGTGCCGATGAAGAGATGGAACGTATGCGCTACGCTTTGGTTACGGTGCGTAAGGTTCAGCCAGATGCCGTACTTTCCATTGATACATTCCGTCCGGAAGTGGCCAAGATGGCTGTTGAAGAGTTTGGGGCGGGTATTGTCAATGATGTAAGTGAGGGCAATGTGAACGGTGCTTTTGGCGGTGTCGACCCGACAAATCCGCAAGGCAATACAGTGAAAGACAATGATGTGTATCCTGCTATGTTCCGAATGGTGGCTCAGTTGGGCGTGCCTTACATATTGATGTCGGTCAAGCCCGACCTTCGTTCCATGATGATTGCATTTGCCAAAGAGGTGCAGCAGCTGCGCGATTTGGGAGCAAAAGACATTATACTTGACCCTGGTTTTGGTTTCGGAAAGACTTTGGAGCAGAATTACAGCTTGTTGGCTAACCTTGGAAAACTGCGCGAAATGCAACTGCCTTTGTTGGTTGGGGCATCCCGGAAGTCAATGATTTTCAGGCTTTTCGGCACTACTCCTGATGGAGCTCTTAACGGAACGACTGTCATTAACACTATTTCCATGTTGCAGGCAGGGGCTTCCATCTTGCGTGTTCATGATGTAAAGCAGTGTGTTGAGGCTGTAACCATTGTGAAAGAGATGCTGAAGTGTGCAGATACATCAGGCAAATGAAAAATCAATAAGTAGATGTTCAGAATGAATTTAAGTGCAGAAGATTGACATGAACGGGTAATTTTGAACACCTGTTACACCGCAACTACGCTCAATTTAGCCGCAATGGCGGCACAACAACCCTTTATTATGTTTGAATTTGGCATAAAAGATTTTATTGATATCTTTCTGGTGGCACTGATGCTTTACTACATCTACCGCCTTATGAAGGAGTCGCGATCACTCAATGTCTTTATAGGCATACTGGTGTTTATTGTTATCTGGCTATTTGTAAGTCAGGTATTGGAGATGCGTTTGCTCGGAAGCATTCTTGACAAGCTGGTCAGTGTGGGTGTGATAGCACTGATTATACTGTTTCAAGAAGAGATAAGACGCTTCTTGTATAACTTGGGAGCGCACCGCCGGGTGAAAGGCATCATCCGCTTGTTTTCGTCTAATGACCGCCGGGCTAAGGTAGACCGCGAGTCCATTATGCCTATTGTGTTGGCTTGTATGAATATGAGTCGAGGCAAGGTAGGGGCGCTAATCGTGATAGAACGCATCTCATCGTTGGAGGATATCGTGGAAACCGGTGATTTGATAGATGCCAATATCAACCAGCGTTTGATTGAAAACATCTTCTTCAAGAACTCACCTTTGCATGATGGTGCTATGATTATATCGCATAAGCGCATACGAGCCGCAGGTTGTATCTTGCCTGTCAGCCACAGTATAGACATTCCCAAGGAGTTGGGATTGCGCCACCGGGCTGCCATGGGCATCTCTCAAGACACTGATGCTATAGCTGTGGTAGTGTCTGAAGAGACGGGGGGCATATCGGTAGCTATCAAAGGGCAGTTTCAATTGCGCCTTTCTGCAGAGGGATTAGAGAGTATTCTTACGCGTGAACTGAATATATAACCTGCTGTATAGACTGGAGTTGGGAGTTGGTGTCCATGCGGTTAAATGTACGTAGGGCAGGTATATAAACGCTAAGCAGGCGGAACAAAGTGTTTGATAACGCTTTGTCCCGTCTGCTTTTTTACTTCATACAAGTTCAACAAGTATTTGCATGAAGTGTTTTTAGGCTCTAAATATTCTTCAAATGCGGCAGTTCTTGCCCTTTGTTATTTGATGGTTTCGTTTTGTATGAACTGTTGGTACTGGTCGCTATAACCGTTGAATACATTGATGTCCACTTCTCCTCTGATGCCACTGACGCGGCCATCGGGACAAAGTTGCCAGTAAATCAGGCGCACATCGGGCTTATACTCACCGTAACGGGCTATCCATATCATGTAGTCTCGTTTGATGTCGGGCGCCAAAGGCAAGTATCTGTTGACAAAGCTCTGGCCTACATAGAGTATAGGACGTACGCCTGTGTGTTGCTGTACGATGCGAAGCCAAGTGCGGATGCGGGCAAACAGCACATTGGTTCCGCCCATGGCATGTATCTGCTTGCTGGTGGGTTCAACGTCAAGAACGGGTGGAAAGTCGCCCCGTTGAAACTTTGAGTTGGCCAGGAAGAACCGTGCTTGCTGGGCAGCAGGCGATATGGTAGAGAAGAAATGGTATGCTCCGCAGTGTATGCCGTGGGCTTTGGCCTGGCGATAGTCTGACAAGTAAAACTTGTTTCGCAAGCTCTTGCCTTCTGTTGACTTGATGTAGCAGAAGGAAATCTTATAGTTGACAGTGCCGTTTACCCGTTTTCGGCTGATGGTTCCCAAATGGCTGATGCGCACTCGGCTCCAATTGATGGGATAAGTCTTGCGCCCTTTCCCGTGTTGATAGCGCGAGATGTCTATGCCATAGATGCGTTCGGCTGTATAGGTAACGCGTTCGCCGCGGTAAGTATCATTGCGCCAGTCGCCCACTTTTAGCTTGTTCTTGGCTGTTAAGCCACAACCAAAGTGGTTGCGCTTGCCTTTAGACCAGTCGCCATTGTAGTAGCTGCCGTCTGTTCCTATAAATATGCCGTGTCCATGCGGGCGATACAGGCTGTCAAGTTCACCTTTATAAGTGCCTAATGAGTCGGTAAATGTACCGCTTACGATAGTGTCTTCATTCCATACACCGTTTATTTTTCTGCCCTCCGGGTCAATAATCCAGCCGTAGCCTTGGCGCTTTCCGTTCTTCCATTGGCCGCAGTAGACAACGCTGTCCTTAAAGGTAAGTATGCCATAGCCTTGGTACTGTCCCTTGTCTACTTGTCCTTTATAGGTATATTGTCCTTTATGCAGGGTGGCAGTGGTGGTGAGGTGATGGTCTGAACATGCTGAAAATAGTAAGAATATGACGCTGACAGTAGCAAGAAATGCTCCTTGTGTAGGATGGAGCAGACTGCTTTTCAAGCAGTGGCAATGCCGACTGATGCGCATAAAAATAGATGTCATGGTAGCAATTCTTTTAATCCGAAGCCTAATTGACTGGCTTCTATTGCGTTTCCTTTGATGTTGATGCCCACAAAATGGCCGCTTTTTGTAAACAGCGGGCTGCCGTCAGGGCAGAGCAGTGGGGGAATGTTGTGGCGTCCATGCCCCTCTGTCTTTCCTTCAAACAGGTCTGCCTGTGCCTTGGTTGCATTATAACCGTATTGCTGGCAGCCTACAAACGATGCAGAGAGCAGGGGCTTTCCTGATGCAGGCAGGGCCGTAAAACATTTGTGCAAACTAAGAGCCTGAGCATTGCCTTCGGTCGCTTTGCTGGCTGTTTGCAGCAGACAACATGCAGATTTTCCTTGTGGCGTGAGTCTGTTGCAGGCAATATGGCATTGCTTCCCTGCCGAATCAGTGTAAAACAGCGTGTAGCGCTGCACTACGGCCAACTTTATATGCTTGCTGTTTTTGCTTTTTTCCAAGGCTTTAAGCGCTTTTTCCGTTTCTTTGGTCTTGACTTGCAGCTGGTCTTCCAGTGCCGCAATAGTGTTGTAGCCCACATCGCTTACGTTATGAACACTGAGATAATAGTGCACTTCTTCGCTTTTTTGTTGTAAGCGTTTCAACTTGTTCTCAAGTTGGCAGATGGCATTGTTCATAAGGTGGGGGATGTTCTGGTTCGCATTGTCTACTTTTTGATAAAGCGCTTGGCTGGCATCGGCAGTAATCATGCGTCCTTGGCAGGATGGCCAGAAAGGGTAGCGGTTTACCCAGCAGGCTGTGGTATAGCCGCTGTTCATCAGGGTTGTGTCGCCCACAGCGCTTATACTGTTGGCAGTAAGGCTGTCTGTGAGACACCTGATCCAAGCTATGGCATGTCCGTCAGCTTTCAATTCAATGCATTGTTTGCACTCAACGAGTGCTGCGCTCTCTTTCATCTCTTTCTCGCTATACGGCAGAAATGACAGGGCGTATATAACAAATACAATCGCCACCAATAAGATTGGCAGCGATTGCAGTGTTATTTTGATAATCTTGTTTTGATTAATCAATCTCTTCATCGGCTTCATAACCACCCATTTCACGGATGGCATTCTTCAACATAGTGTATTGTTGATAAAGGTTGTTAACGGCTTCTTCGCCCTTTGTATAATCGTGCATAGGGCTCTTCAGGAAGAAGCTCAAGAAGCGTTGTATGCCATATCTGCCGGCGCGGGCTGCCAAGTCGCTCAGCAAGGTGAGGTCAAGCAGCAGCGGAGCAGCCAAGATAGAGTCGCGGCAAAGGAAGTTAATCTTGATTTGCATAGGATAACCCATCCAACCAAAGATGTCTATGTTGTCCCAACCCTCTTTGTTGTCGTTGCGTGGAGGATAATAGTTGATGCGCACTTTGTGGTAGTAATCTGTATAAAGGTCTGGCTGTGCCTCTGGCTTCAGTATGGTTTCCAGTGTAGAAAGCTTGCTCACCTCTTTGGTATGGAAGTTGGCAGGCTCGTCCAATACGAGACCGTCGCGGTTGCCTAAGATGTTGGTTGAGAACCAGCCGCTCAGGCCTAAGCAGCGAGTGCCGATGATGGGGGCAAAGCCACTCTTTACAAGGGTCTGGCCAGTCTTGAAGTCTTTGCCTGCAATAGGCATCTTGGTCTTCTCTGCCAGTTCCCACATAGCAGGTATGTCCACTGTTGTGTTGGGTGCGCCCATGATGAATGGTGCGCCTTCAGTCAAGGCTGCATAAGCATAACACATGGAAGGAGCTATGTGCTCACGGTCGTCTGCCTTCATGGCTTCTTCCAAAGCAGCCAATGTGCCGTGTACCTTCTCGTCAACAGGTACGTATATCTCGGTAGAAGCAGCCCAGATAACAACTATTCTGTTGCAATTGTTCTTTGCCTTGAAGTCGCGGATATCTTGGCGCAGAGCCTCTACCATATCCCAGCGAGTCTTGCAGTCTTTCACATTGTCGCCATCCAAGCGCTTTGCATAGTTCTTGTCAAAAGCAGCTTTCATAGGTACAATCTTCTCCAGTTCATCCTTGACCGGATTGATGTCTTTCTCTTTTAATACCTCGGCATACATGGCAGCTTGATAAGCGTTTTGTGGGTAAACATCCCATGTACCGAATACGATATCATCCAGTTTAGCCAGTGGAACGATGTCTTTATAGTGAAGATACTTCTTGGCAGCACCGCGTCCCACACGAATCTTGTCGTATTGAGTCATAGAACCAACTGGCTTTGCCAAGCCACGGCGTGTCATGAACACACCTGTCATGAAGGTAGTGGCTACTGCACCGTTACCTACAATCATGATACCTAATTTGCCTTCAGCGGGCTTTACGTTTGTTTTTCCCATTTGTTTAGATAGTTCTGTTTTATATTGTTATGTAAAATAGTGTCTAATTTGATAGCATGCAAAAATACTAAAACAATTCAATAGAAAAGCCAAATTAGCCAATTTTTTTGTCTTTTATTACTTGATATAGGTCAAAACGAACACTAAAAACGACTTTATAAATAGGTAACTATAAGATATTTAACTACGTGGAAGCTTTATTCTTAGAACGTATGCACCAGCTAAAAGAGCAGAATAATGTTTCATACTTCGATGCTTGATATAGATATTTAGCTGTTTCTTTATGTGCAATACCTACTATAATGCAGATGATTGAAAAAAGACCTGTATTCCAAAAGCTATGCAATCGGCCTCCGTTTGCATAGCTTTTAGCCTCCGATTGCA
>CALCVP010000090.1 GCA_937907705.1 uncultured Prevotella sp.
TTATATGATTCTTGCCTACAAAAATACATCTTTTTCGGTGATTACGATTATGCCGCATTATATAATTACAGAAATTTAACCGCAAAAAGTCCTTGTAGTTTCGTATTATTGTTGTATTTTTGCAACTTAAAAAAGAGTTGTTTGACAGCAAGCAGATGCAGATTGCAGAAATTAGAACTGTTGTCAAATCATTACCTCTGTTGAGGTGAAATGCTCATAAACAGCTCATTTTAAGCTGTTCAGCAGAATTTAACGTAATTTTATCTGAAAATATCTACTTTTGCAGAAGTATAAAGATAAAAGAAGAAATGAAAAGTTTACTGATAAAAGACACTACCATTGAAGAAAGAATGGAATTTGTAAAGAATGCGCTCAACTTTGGTGATGGTGAATGTGAAGGCATTGATATGGACGATATGTATGATGACTACATATATGGAAGAAAGGAGTTAGCAGAAATAAATATGGAGTTTAGCCGTAGCAATGCCGGCTTTGTTACAGCCGGAAACTTAAGAGAAGGTCCTAAATGCAGCCGCTAACAGATGATTGACAGTGCTTGACAAGTAATATATACAATGTGTAACCAACAGACATCGCCCTCTACCCATACACTATTAGACCGTATCTTGCAACGCTCAGGGAATCTGCCTGCTGCCCAAATAGCCCAAGAGGTTAACCGCACTTTGGAGCAACACAGCGGCATTGTAATTACAGCGCCTCCCGGAGCAGGCAAGTCAACCTTGCTGCCACTTGCCATCATGGCAGGAACAAGCAAGGCTGGCAAGATACTTATGCTGGAACCTCGCCGGTTAGCCGCACGGCAGATAGCGGAGCGCATGGCAGAAATATTGGACCAACCCGTAGGACAGACCGTAGGATACAGGGTGCGCTTTGAGAACAAAGTGTCAACCAACACACGCATTGAAGTAATTACAGAAGGTATACTGACACGTATGCTGATTGACGATGCCACACTGGATGGAATAAGTGTGGTGATATTTGATGAGTTTCATGAGCGCAGCATCAACTCCGACTTGGCCTTGGCACTCACCCTGCAAGCCCAACATGTTATCCGACCAGACCTCAAGATAGTAATCATGTCGGCTACTATTGATGCCAGCCAAATCTGCCAATCTCTTCACTTTCCACTGATCGAAAGCCAAGGACGCATGTTTCCCGTACACTTGGTGTATGCAGCCGAGGAGCTTGATGCTTGCAAAAGAGTACAAGCCACTGCTGCTACCATAATGAAAGCCCACCGGGAACAAGAGGGAGATATTCTGGTATTCTTGCCCGGACAAGGAGAAATTACCAAATGTGCCCAACTTTTGGGCAACTCCTTAGCGCCTACTCAAATATATCCGCTTTACGCACATCTATCGCCAAAGGAGCAAAGATGTGCCATTGCACCTTCAAAGCCAGGTGAGAGAAAAGTGGTGTTAGCCACACCTATTGCCGAAACTTCTATTACGATAGAAGGGGTAAGAACAGTGATAGACACAGGATTATGCCGCTCCTTGATATTCGATGCACGCACTGGATTGAGCCATTTGGAAACCGTGAAAATCAGTATGGACATGGCCACACAGCGCATGGGACGCGCAGGACGTGTGGCAAAGGGCACTTGCTATCGCCTATGGACCAAAGCATCTGAACATTTAATGGCACCGCAACGTTGCCCTGAAATAACCAATGCAGACTTGGCACCACTGGTTCTGAGCATAGCTGCATTTGGCGAGAGCAACATAGAAGAGCTGCCTTGGCTCACTCCTCCGCCAACAGGCAATGTGTCAAAAGCACAACAGCTACTTCGCAATTTGGGAGCTATCGGCACTGACGGGCACATAACAGCCTTAGGAAAAGAGATGGCTGCACTGCCTTGTCATCCTCGCATTGCCAAAATGATGCTGAGTGCACACGGCTTGAACATGAAAGCCTTGGCATGTGATGTGGCAGCACTGCTTGAAGAGAAAGACCCTTTAGCCGGATCTACCGATTCTGACATCACCATCCGCTTGGCTGCCCTGCGGTCTGCCAGACGCAACAAGCAGTTAGGGCGCTGGAACAACATAGCCCAAATAGCCAAAGAATATAGAAAGATGATGCAAATAAAGGAGGACAACACCGACATGGCATCACAACAAACAGGACTGCTTGTGGCATACGCTTATCCAGAACGGGTGGCTATAGCTACTGACCACATTGGAAACTTACACTTGGCCAATGGCAACAGACTGCAATTGGAGCGTACAGACTCGCTCTCGGCATACAAATGGTTGGCTATTGCATCGCTATATGCTATCTCTTCAACCACAGGAAAAGTGTTTTTGGCTGCACCCGTTGACATAGAAGACCTCAATAGAGATTTTGTTTCCACACAACGCAATATAACATGGGACAGCAAGCAAGGCTGCATTATAGCACAGGAAGAGCAACGCATAGGCAGACTTGTTATAAGCAGTAAGCCCATTCACGAAACAGACAAGCAGCAAATAATACGCACCATCTGTGAAGCAGTAAAAAAAGAAGGGCTTAGCATGCTTAACTGGAGCGAAGAGGTACAACGCTTGCAACGGCGAGTAGCGCAAGTGACCACATGGCATCCTGAAATGAATATACCCGACCTGAACACCAAGCACTTAATGGATACCGCTCAACAATGGCTACCCTTCTATCTGGAACAAGGGGACAAAATAAAGCAAAACACAAGCGAATTGAAAAAAATAAACCTCTGTGAGGTTTTATGGGCATTGATACCGTATGACATACAGCAAGATATTAACAGACTGGCACCCACACATATAACGGTTCCAACAGGAAACCGCATCAGAATAGACTATCGAACAGGAGCCGAAGCGCCTGTATTAAGTGTACGTTTGCAAGAATGTTTCGGGCTGTTACATACGCCTTGCATTAACGATGGGCAACAGCCTATACTGATGGAACTGTTATCACCAGGGTTTAAACCTGTGCAATTAACGCAAGATTTGCACAGTTTTTGGAAAGGAACATACTTTGAAGTGCGCAAGGAACTAAAGCGCAGATACCCTAAACATTATTGGCCGGAAAAGCCGTTAGAGGCAGAAGCTGTAAAAGGAATAAAGAAAAAACAATGAATGCACATATCAAAATTATTACCGGAGACATCACAACATTACACGTTGATGCCATTGTAAATGCAGCCAACTGCTCGCTATTAGGGGGCGGTGGCGTAGACGGGGCTATACATAAAGCCGCAGGAAAAGGACTTTTAGCTGAATGCAGAACCTTAGGTGGCTGTGCTACAGGACAGAGTAAAATGACAGATGCTTATCTGTTGCCCTGCAAAAAGGTAATACACACCGTAGGACCTGTATGGCAAGGTGGCAATCATCATGAGACTCAACTGTTGGCTTCTTGCTATGATACCGCACTGACATTAGCAGAAAAACATGGATTGCAAAGCATAGCTTTTCCTTGTATAAGCACTGGAGTATATCATTTCCCGAGAGAGCAAGCAGCAAAGATCGCTGTCAATACGGTACTGAACCACATCAACAGTGGTCAATACAAAGGTGAAGTAATATTCTGCTGCTTCCTCCAAGAAGATGCAATTATCTATCAACGTTTACTAAAAGAATAATATAAGGCATGAATACAAACGGAAAAGAGCCTGTTGCCTCCACGCTTTCGCCACAGCAAGACCCTATGGGAGCTGCCATTCTTGACTACTATACAAATGGGAAAGCCAATAAATTAAGGGTACTGTCATCCATGTTTGAAGAAGATGTAATGCCTATAAAGCATCTTTTCAGAACAGAAAAAGAAATGCCTCCATTGGAAAAGAAAGCTTTATCCATGGCTAAAGGCAGAGTGCTGGATGTGGGAGCAGGGGCAGGTTGTCATGCCTTGACTCTGCAAAACAAGGGCTTTGAAGTTACAGCTATCGACATATCTCCATTAAGTTGTCAGGTAATGACGCAAAGAGGTATAACACATGTGTCATGTATCAATCTTTTTGACCGTAGGCTTCACGACAAGTTTGACACTATCTTGCTCTTGATGAACGGAACAGGCATAGCTGAAAAGCTGGATAAACTGTTGCTGCTTCTTAACAGATTAGCCAGTCTGCTCAACGATAACGGACAGATATTGATAGACTCCAGCGACCTTAAATATATCTATACTGATGATGATGGCGTAGCACAAATAGATTTAAACGGTCCTTATTATGGCGAGGTTGACTATCAAATGATTTATCAAGACATCAAGGGTGAAAGCTTTGATTGGTTGTATGTTGATTTCAATATGCTGCAAATGGTATGCCATTCATGCCAGCTCGACTGTCAACTTATAGAAAAAGGCTCCCATTATGACTATTTAGCACGCATTACATCTCGCCCATCTCACGCTTGATCCATGCCATAATCACAGCCACAGCGTAACGTTGTTCATCGGGTGTGAGGGCATGGCCAGGAGCTATATGGTGCCATTTATAAAAGCAGCCACGACAACAGCAGCCCGTAGCATGCTGAGCTATGAAAACAGGATGTCCCCTCATCGGAGTTTGTTTTCCGTCATTGGCTATCACTGCTGGAGCTAACCGCTTTCTGACAAAGTCTGCGGCATGGGTTGCTATCACATCTATACTTTTAGAATTTACATAATTCTTGTCTTTAAGCGATAAATGAAAACGGCTTCGGAAGGCAGATTTCGACAAACGCTCAAACAGATCGGAAAAGTCATAGCTATCGCTCACATCTGCCGACAATGAACTATCAGCTGAAGCTTTAGGTTCCGATACTGGTTGTAAAGCATTGAGATTGTCAAACATGTCATCTGTAAACAAGTTGCCTTCTCCTGTATTTTTTCTTCTATTTGCCATAAGCCATAACTCTAAAAAAGACCTGTTTCTTATGAATATTGTGCTTATACGATTCCTTTTAAAACACTATTTCAGTATAAAAATATCAAGATAAAAGCACTAAAGGCACAGAACTCAACCTGTGCCTTTAGTGTTTTCGTATCATTGACAGCATTGCTGAATTATCTGACAGCGCAATCTGAATGTGTCAAAGCTATGCATCTGCATCACAAATATACAGCTGTCATCTTGCAAAACGGTCCTACTCGTAACGCATAGACTTAGCTGGATGAATATGCGAAACCAGATAACTCGGTGCCAAAAGCACAAACACACTGACAAGAAGAGTAGCTACATTCAGCAATAAAATATAAATTAAATTAATTTCTACCGGCACAGTCTTTACATAATAGGTAGAAGGGTCAAGCGTTATGATGCCTGTAAAATATTGCAAAAGCACAAGCCCCAAGCCTATTGCATTGCCTATCAACATTCCTTTGCCTATGATAAACACGGCAAACCATAAAAACGTGTGTCTGATTGTATTGTTTCGAGCTCCTAAAGCCTTCAATATACCGATCATGCTTGTACGCTCAAGAATAATAATCAGTAAGCCTGATATCATTGTAAAGCCTGCCACACAAAGCATCAAAGCAAGGATAATCCATACATTAAGGTCCAATAAATCAAGCCAGGCAAATATCTGTGGGTTCCCATCTTGTACTGTCTCAGACGAATATACCTCACCATATTTATCCTCAGTACGGTTCACTGTATTTACTATACGGTTCTCAACGTCATCCACTTTATTGAAATCAGTAACTGTAAGTTCCGCGCCTGTTGCTTGATCAGATTGCCAACCGTTCAGTTTTACGGCTGTATAGAGGTCTGTGTAGCATATAGTCTTATCGTATTTCGTAAGATTAGTCTGGTAGATAGCTGCTATTTTGAAGCGGCGCATGCGCACATCCTCGTTGTCAATAAAGTAAGCAAACACCTTGTCGCCGACCTTTAGCTTGAGCATATCTGCCATTACTTGCGATATGACAATAGCATTATGGCTTGCACTACTGCTGAACGAAGGCAACTTACCGCTTGTCAGATTGTTGTGGAGAAAGGTAGTGTCATACTCTTCTGCCACCCCCTTGAACATCACCCCAAGAAAATCTGTGTTTGTTTTCAGTATTCCTTGCTTCAAGGCATAGCGCTGTACATGCTTGACACCTTGTGTTTTGCGCAGTACTGTCATCATGCTGTCATTCATACAGACTGGAGCTTGGTCACTACCCCGCAACGACGGGAAACTGGCTACCGTGATATTGCCGCCAAAACCGATAACCTTATCACGTATCGTGTGCTTAAATCCAAACACGATACACACAGAAACAATCATAACAGCAAGACCTATGGCCACTCCTGCCATAGCTATGCGTATGGCAGGTTTGCTTACTTTCTGCTGCACTCCAGTGTCGCCGTAAATATGTTTGGCTAAAAACAGTGGTAAATTCATTCTCCCTCCACTCTTCCCGGATATGCTTCAAGAGCCTTACGCAACACTGTCAGCGCACGAGTAAGGTCTTCTTTCTTCAACACATAAGCTATACGCACTTGATTATGCCCCGCTCCTGGAGTGGTATAAAAGCCTGATGCGGGAGCCATCATAACGGTTTCGCCATCATAATTAAACTCTTCCAAGCACCAGCGACAGAATTTTTCGCTATCGTCAACAGGCAACTTGGCTACCGTATAGAATGCTCCCATTGGTATAGGCGAATAAACTCCCGGTATACGATTGAGCCCATCTATCAAGCATTTGCGTCTTTCCACATACTCATCGTACACATTACGGTAGTATTCTTCTGGCGCATCAAGCGATGCTTCGGCCACAATCTGTCCTATCAAAGGTGGCGACAAGCGTGCTTGACAGAACTTCATGACGGCACGACGTATCTCTTCGTTCTTTGTAATCAATGCCCCTATGCGGATACCGCACTCACTGTAACGCTTACTTACAGAGTCTATCAAGACTACATTCTGCTCTATGCCTTCCAAATGGCAGGCACTGATATAAGGAGAACCTGTGTATATGTATTCCCGATACACTTCATCTGAAAAGAGGTAAAGGTCATGCTTCTTGACCATATCTCTGATTTGATGCATCTCCCTGCGCGTATAAAGATAGCCCGTAGGGTTATTCGGATTGCAGATAAGGATGGCACGAGTTCTATCATTGATGAGTTCTTCAAACTTTTCCACCTTAGGCAGCGAGAAGCCTTCATCTATGGTGGTAGCGATAGTACGTATCTTGGCACCCGCCGAAATAGCAAATGCCATGTAATTGGCATAAGCTGGCTCCGGAACAATAATCTCATCGCCCGGATTTAGGCATGACATGAATGCGAAAAGCACAGCTTCGCTACCTCCACAAGTAATGATGATGTCATCAGGAGTAACGTTGATATTGTATTTCTTATAGTAATCAACAAGTTTCTTTCGATAGCTTAAATATCCCTGTGATGGCGAATATTCAAGCACTTTGCGGTCTATATTGCGCAAAGCGTCAAGTCCTACCTGTGGTGTAGGCAGGTCTGGCTGACCTATATTAAGATGATAGACCTTTATTCCGCGGTTTTTAGCTGCTACCGCCAATGGTGCCAACTTTCTAATTGGCGACTCCGGCATTTCAAGTCCGCGTACTGATATTTGAGGCATATAACAAATAGTTTATTAATGACGGCACTAACTGTTTGCAAGTGCCTGTATCTGTTTCTTATATAGCAAGCAAGTAATATATGTTTTTATCTATTACTTGCTTGCCGAAATGGTTCTATTATTTCTATGCAAAGGTAATGTAAATAGTGAGAACGGCAAAATAAATGCTCTCCAAACTCCATATTTTCATCCATTCTTTGCTTTCTTTACTTTTAATTGAAGAAATTCCATGACACGCCAAAGCGCAACACTTTACCGTTGAGAGGGTAATGAGGGGTAAGGAAATAGTCGCCACTTGAAGCATTTACATGGCTCATCATGATAAAGAAGCGTGTATTCTTCAGGTGCATATTGGCATACACGTTTATCAAAGGATAGTTTCCTACTTCTACATTGTTGTCGCCATTGTCTTGAACCGTGTATTGTCCTATGGCTGGACTATAGTCCAAGCCCTTGTATTTGGTAAAGTAGCGCACATCGCCACCTAAATCTATACTAAGCACCTTTGCCAACTTGAATTTCAAGTACAGGTTACTATACACGTTCAATGCCGGCACAGGTATTACATCCTGATTGGTTGACTTCTGATAAGTAATCTGATTCTCCCAGTTCAGTGGGCCTAACGTAAAGTCTTGAGACAGTTGTGCTGTGATAAGGTTTACGTTTCCGCCATATTGCTTTACGCTTACGCTGTTGCCCGTTCGCCCGTAATCTGTGGTTATTGTATATTTTTGGGCAAAATAGGTATAGTTTTTCAAATTGTCAACAGCTATGCGCAACTTGGTACGAGTGCGTTGCAGCTCAAACAGTCCTTCTATATGTGTACGCAATTCCTTGTCAAGCGAATTATTGTCCCACCAAAAATGCCGGGAATGATAGTGCCGATAATAGAATGTAGGATTGAGTCTATAAAAATAAGCCTTGGCTGCTAATGTTACCGTATCGCCGAAGAGCTTAAAGTTAATGTCTCCCCTAACGTCTACTTTCAATTGTCCTGCGTCTTCACCAGTAAGCCATGTCTCTGCTGTAACGTCATAGTGGAGCAACGCCCCTTGTGTCTTGATCAATTGACCGCCTATACTTAGATTGTGTTCATTGTATGTTGTAGTGCCTCCTTGGTCGTTAGGCAACACAAAATGCCGCAAATCAGAGGTGGCAAAGACCTTTAAGCCTGCCTTGGCCCATTTGTTAAAGCCTTCCAACAATGCTATTGCAAAGGTGTTTTTAATATCGTAATGGCTTGTCTTGTCATAGATAGAGTCGCCTTGAAAGCGCCCTACATCATAATATTGATTGGCGTAATAGTTGTCAGGTGTTTTGTATGCCTGATAGATGCGGCGGTAATTGTCTATCTTCAAGGTATGGATAAAACTGGTTACAGGTACATACTCGTTTTTCATCCATGAGGTGTCTACCGTATTCTGCCCTTTTGCTGCCATCAAGCTGTCGGCCGTAGATTTGTCTACCTGTATGCGATTGCTCTTTTTATCCTTGTCTTTTGCTGGCTCATTACCTGCTATTACGGCATTTTTAGGACGGCCGGAGAATTTCTTTTCCGTTTTCTTGCTTTCCTCGTCATCCCCTTCATCATTGCCGTTTGCTTTCTTTCCTGCTGCTTGCTTTGCCTTTGCTTCTGCATTGTCTTTTTCGGCTTGCATGGCAAACTTGCGTGCTTTTATCTCTTCATCGGTCATCTTTACTTTTCTGTTAAAACCGACATTGTAACGATGAGAGAGAAACAAGTGCAGATTATCATTGCGGTTCCAGTTCTGCTCCAGCACAGTAGGTATTTCATTGCTCCTGAAGTTGTCGTCAAAAGCCTCAGGATGCGTAATGTATCTGTCGTCTGTTATACCGCCGTTTTCGGTTACCTTTTCGTGGTTGGTAGAAAACAACAGATGGGCTTGATAACGTTCGCCGAGATAAGAACCAAACATGGAGTAATTAAAATGAGAGGTGCTCTGCTCTTGGTAATAGCCACGGCCATAAATGTAGTCAAACTTGAATCCTACGCCTAATTTCTTGCCTGCATTGACAGCAAAGAGTGCCTTCAGATGGTCTTCACCATTGGTACGGTCGCCACACTCGTCATACGTCAGATTTGTAATAGGCGACAATGTATTGGTAAACAAGAATTGACTTACTGGCGTTACGAAATAATCATAGGGTTGTGTAAACATAAACTGCTGTGGCACAAGGCGGTCTATAAAGATGCGGTTGATGCGTGGAGCGCCTAAATTACCTGTAGTTGTATATTCGCCACGAGTACCTGTGGTAAACACAGAGTTCATATACATGTGTTGCAATGTATCCGGAACTGCAGTCTGCCGGTCGCCAAAGCGCTCATCAACAGTCCATACCTTCAGCCCGACAGGTATCTCCTTGTCTGTACCCAACGAGTCTGTATTGGCATTCATCTGGTTAAGGGTGCCGTTAGAGCGCAGCAAATCGCCAGTCGTGGCCGACATATTACTGCTTTGGGCATAGGCCACTATGCTCATCCATGTAAACAATATGCTTAGAAGAGTCTTCATTTCATGAAACGGAATACACATTCTACCATTTTAAACATCATAGCAATCAGAATGATGATGGTACCTATCACTTGTTCATAATAAAAATAAACAATCATGCCTGGGATGGCAAGAACCAAGAATATAATGTTAAGTACATTGCGAAGCTTCAGGTATCTGTCTTCCTCTTTTCTTGTATGCTTTCTGCCAAACATGCCCATTGGCCTGTTATTCATGCCCACAGGTCTCTCGTTGTTGTTTGTCTCCATCAAAAAATTATATAGTTATTACAATAATGTAGAGCCACTGCATTAGCCTGTATAGCTCTACCCCACTTTTGCTACTTACTTCAGCACAGTCTGCTTGATAATACCAAACAGATAGTCTTTACGGTCTATCGTCTTTCTGCGGAACTTGGCTGAACCTGGCAACAAGCGTGTATGCTTGCGGTTGAGGGCTTTCTTGTCTGATATCCAATCCTCTGCTTTATAAAAGATGCCGCCTTTTACGCGCTCTTCTTCATATTTGTAGGAAATGCGGCTCATCGTTACTTTCAGCTTTCCATCAGAGCAATAAGCCACTAAAGCATATCTCATCTTGGCACGGTCAAGAGAAAGAGAAATGTCTTTAAACACTAGCCACTCATATATGTTGGCCACAATGATATGTTCCTGCTTGTTAACCAGAGCTACACTGCTGCCTTCCAGCTGGTTGTCTGTCTTTGTAAGGTCTGTAAAGCATTTGAGCATGATGTCATAGATTTGAGTGGCTGACTTGCCTGGCACATCAACTTCCATGCTCCACTCAATCTTTCCGTTTACCTCCGGCACCGCCCCTTCAAGGTATTTAGCGTCAGGATTAGGCTTTTCCTGCTTTTCCTTTGCCGCTTGTTCTTGCTGTTGTGAAGTATCGTCTGGGCGTTCCCATACGTTTTGCCCCATCATAGATAGAGGCAGGAGCAACAGTGCTACCACTAATGTATGTTTGAATTCCATTGGAAAATAATTTGAGTTATTCTGCAAAAGTAATAAAATTAACGCTATAATGAATATAAAAAGCATTATTTAACAACTTTACAGTCATTTCCAAAAGCAGTGCAATCGGTTTCCAAAAGCGCTGCTTTCGGCATGCGATTGCACTGCTTTTGCCCATTGATTACAGTGCTCTGACAAGCCGATTGCACTGCAATGGCAAGACAAGTTTTGCACAAGCCGCATAATACATCTGCATATCTGATTAAATACGTATAATGGTAAAAATCGCATATTAACAGTTTTTTTGTTGTTTTATGTCTTTTAACTCACAAAAAAAGCCTAACTTTGTATCGGTTAGATGCTGTCTTGGACATATAAAGTAAACTATTTATTGCATTCGGTTGGCACTAACCCTATTCTACGAAGCATGAATGATTACCTGTAAATCGGCAAATACTAAAAAACTAATTATAATACAACAAATGAGAAAACAACTTCTGATGGCATTGGCTATGCTACCGTTAATGGCCAGTGCACAATACAAGTCGCAAGTGTGGAGTCCTGACAATGGCAACGGTACATACACAAACCCTGTAATCAATGCTGACTATAGCGACCCCGACGCTTGTGCCGTGGGCGACGACTATTATCTCACAGCAAGCTCGTTCAACTGTATTCCGGGTCTGCCCATTCTCCACTCCAAAGATATGGTCAATTGGACCATCATCGGGCACGCCCTGAAAAAGTTAGAACCTGAAGAGATGTTCAACAAGCCATCACATGGCAATGGTGTATGGGCACCCAGCATCCGCTATCACAACGGTGAGTTCTACATCTACTGGGGCGACCCTGACAATGGCGTATTCATGGTCAAGACAAAAGACCCTGCCGGAGAGTGGGAGAAGCCTGTCTGCGTCATTCCTGGCAAAGGCATGATAGACACCACTCCGCTTTGGGATGAAGATGGCCGCTGTTATCTTGTCAATGCCTGGGCCAACAGCCGTTCGCGCTTTGCATCCACTATCTGCGTGCGTGAACTTTCTGCTGATGGCACACGTGCTATCAGCGACCCTGTAATAGTATATGACGGCAATGGTACAGCCAACCGCACTTGCGAAGGTCCAAAATTCTACAAGCGCGACGGGTGGTATTGGATTATGTGCCCTGCCGGTGGCGTGCCTACCGGCGTGCAATTGGCCATGAGGTCAAAGAACATCTATGGACCCTATGAGTGCAAGACGGTGTTGGCTCAAGGAAAGTCTAAAGTAAACGGGCCTCATCAAGGTGCATGGATACATACCAAGTTTGGCGAAGACTGGTTCTTGCACTTTCAAGACAAAGAATGTTATGGACGTGTGGTTCACCTGCAACCTGTAACATGGAAAGACAACTGGCCTGTAATGGGCATTGACAAGGACGGCGACTATTGCGGTGATCCCGTTACTACTTACCGTAAACCTAAAACAGCAGGAAAGGTAACTGTAGCCAACCCGGTAGAAAGTGATGAATTCAACACACCTACACTGGGCAAGCAATGGCAATGGCACGCTAACTACAACCAGTTTTTCGGCATGCCCACGGCTTTCGGCACTTACAGAATATACACTTATAAAGAGAGCGAAAAGTTTGTAAACCTGTGGGAAGTGCCGAACCTGCTGCTGCAAAAGACACCTGCCGACAAGTTTACCGCCACGGCAAAAGTACGCTTTACGGCAAAAGCCCCCAACCAGTATGGCGGCATCATCATGATGGGTCTTGACTATTCTTCATTGGTAGTGAAGCGTATAGGCAATGAATTTCAACTGCAACAAATCATTTGCCACAATGCCGACAAGGGTAAACCTGAGCAGGTGAAGGTAATTGCTACGCTGCAACCTACTGAAGTGGACAAGATTGACTATCAGCCCGCTATCCATGAAGACATCTATCTGCGCATGAAAGTAGACAATGGCTATTGCACGTTTGAATACAGCATGGACGGCAAGAAATTTAAAGATGCCGGCGAGAAATTCAAAATGCGCGAAGGTAAATGGATTGGCGCCAAGATTGGACTGATGGCTGCCGAACCTGCCGGCAATACCAACAGAGGATGGATTGAAGCCGACTGGTTCCGTGTTACCAAATAGTATAGCTGGCTATTGACAGACTTTAAAATAAAAGGCATACATGAACAAAACAACGTTCATATATGCCTTTTTCCGTAAATATGAGGTTTAAAAATATGTGTTCAAAAGTATATTGTTAACAATAGACATATATACGTTTGATTTTAAGCACCTGCTTCAGCCGCAACTATTCAGCGTTCAATTGCTTTTCTATAAAAAAGCGAGGCCTCCTTTTCGACTCTAAATAAATTTTTCCTATATATTCACCCGTAACGCCCAATGCCAACAAGATGGCACCGCCAATAAACCATACTGATACAAGCAGCGATGTCCATCCCTGTATGGCTTTTCCCTCAAAATAAGAGAACAGTGCATAGACTATCATCCCCACGGAAACGAGCATAAACAAAATGCCCAAATAGGTGATATAGCGCAATGGTTGCACAGAAAAGGAAGTGATGCCTTGCACCGCAAAGCTAATCATACGCTTCAACGGATACTTTGATTCGCCGGCAAAGCGTTCATGCCTGTTATAATAAACAACGCCTGAAGGATAGCCCATTGATGCTACCATGCCACGAAGGAAAAGATTACGCTCCGGATAAGCCATCAATGACTGCAACGTGCGGCGGCTCATCAGTCTGAAATCAGCATGATTATAGACCACCTTTCCGCCCAAGGCATTCATCAGTTTATAAAACGCCAAGGCTGTGGTGCGCTTGAAGAAAGTGTCTGTCTTACGTTCTTTACGCACACCAAACACCACATCTATACCTTTATTGTATTGCTCTACCATCTCATAAATGGCATTTACATCGTCTTGCAAGTCTGCATCTATGCTCACCGCTGCATCACAATGAGTAGACGCCCAATGCAAACCGGCCCACAAAGCATACTGGTGCCCTACGTTATGGGCCAATTTCAAGCCAGCCACTTTAGCATCCTGAGCAGCAAAAGCAGCTATCAAAGACCAGGTTTTGTCTCTGCTGCCATCATCAACAAACACCACCTGACCTTCATCTATCTGCTTTCGGCTCAACAGTTGGTCTATTACTTCTATCAGTCTTTTACGAGTTTCGTGCAGCACCTCTTCTTCATTGTAGCACGGAACAATAATTGCTAACTTCGTCATCGTAGCCTTTTCGTTTTGTTTTTCATTATTAGGATGAATATTTTCAGTTTTCACCATCAAGGTTTAGAGCTAACTCGCCGCAACGCAAAGAGTGTTATATACCGTTTGTCATCACAACTCTTATGGTCAAAACGTTTTATTTTCTTTAACAGGAAATCTTTATGAGCAGTTTTGAATGAAGTTATATCATTATCACCTATCAGAATATAGCCTTGGTTCGGCTTGCTGTTGTCAAGTGGGCACACCCTATCGTTCAAATAGAAATTAATCGTAAAGGAGTGCATACGGTCATGGTCTTCCACACTATCGCCTTCACGATAATCATAGATAACGCCCTGAGGCACTATTTTCCGTATGCTCATAGCTACATCATAGTCTGATTTCACACGCATGATAGCTGGCAAGAACAGTGCATCAAGACTTAACAACACGACAAAAGCTATGCTTACTACCGACAGCGACAAGCTATAAGCTCCCCTGTTGCGCCAATACCAAAAAGATACCGCAGTACCGACCAGCAACAGCAGTATAACAATGGTTAACAAGTTGAACGGAACAGCATGTAAAGCAGACAGATACGATATATTCTCAGCAGCATGTTTACCGGTAAAAACAGTAGAAGGCATCCATGATAACTGTATCGCTATAAAGGCAACAGGCAACAGCAATGCCAACGCAGACAGAATATAGCCATACAGCTTTACAGCAATACAATAACGACGAGACAAATAAACAAGATAATTGGCCAAGAAATAAGCTATAAACGGATATATGGGCAGTAAATAGACGCTACGCTTACTCTTGGGAATACAGTAAAAAACAAAAATAATGACTATACTAAGCAGCGACACCAGCTGCAAATCAGAAAGCCCTAATATACTCTTCTTCAATCTTAACAGCATGGATTTTATCGAACCACTTAACGGCATTCGCTTGTATTTTAATACAAACAGAGAGAACAGACACAACAGAGTATAAGGCGCAAAGCCTGCCAACAGTGTTATAAAATTATAGTAAACAGGTTGCTCATGAGAGGAATAAGTCATCTTACCTGTAAAACGCAAGACATTCTCTTCCAACACCAACGACAAGAAATTGTCCCCACCCTGACGGTAAGCAGCCATGTACCATAAAGAAGGTAAAATACAAGACAACAAACCTATAAGAACAAATTTTGACAGAATATGCAACCAATGTTCGCCTCTGCAAAGCATAAATACGCCCATAACCAAGCATGGAAGCAATACACCTATCGGTCCTTTTGTCAGAAAGGCACCGCTCATCGCAAGTATGGCCAACCAGGGAACATATCCTTTTTGCCCACACTTGTACCAACCAAACAGCAAATAGATGGAAACGACAATAAGAGAGGACAACAGCATATCTACCCTGCAAGCCATGCCCGCACGATGAACCTCAAAATTGGTAATCGTAATCAATCCTGCCAAAAAGGCTACCATGGCATTGCCACTATTCTTGGCATTTGCCTTGTAAGCCACCAAAACCATCAGTATCAAAGACAAGGCAGAAGGCAAGCGCGAAGTGTATTCACTGACATAACCTTGTACCAATGAGAACAAAGCTATGCACCAATGCAGCAATGGGGGCTTATAGGCTATATCAACACCATTGTTAACGGGCAAAGTCCAGTTGCCGTACTTCAACATTGACAAGGCTACCACAGCTTCTCTTGGTTCACCTTTGGTATTGAATAAAGACATACCCAAAAATAAAAGTAATGAAATAACACACAAAAGGGTAAGAATCCAAAAGAGTCTATTTTCTTGCTTCACCATGTTTTATTATAATTTTAATCTGCAACGACATAACCATCTATCCACATTTACAATAACAGCAAGTATTCTAAATGCCTGCATTTCTAATATTTTTAGCTATATTTTTGCAAAGATAAGAAGTTTCTCCATACCCATTATAGCAAACCTCGCATTTTCAATAA
Source organism: uncultured Prevotella sp. (assembly GCA_937907705.1). Taxonomy (GTDB): domain Bacteria; phylum Bacteroidota; class Bacteroidia; order Bacteroidales; family Bacteroidaceae; genus Prevotella. The sequence continues at coordinate 16,237 of CALCVP010000090.1, forward strand.
AGCCTTAACATCTATTAAAACATAATATCTCCCCACTTAGCATCATTATAAGCATAAGGGGCGAATGTGATAGCAGCCATAATGTTATCACATTCGTCCCTTATATTTATGACAATAGATACTATTGCCTATCTCGTCAAGTATAATTACACAATACCTTGCGCCATCATACCTTTGGCAACCTTCAAGAAGCCTGCTACATTGGCACCCTTCACGTAATTGATATAACCATCAGACTCTGTACCATACTTCACGCAATTGGCATGGATATCATTCATGATATTATGTAATTTTGCATCTACCTCTTCACGACTCCAGCTCAAGCGCTCTGAATTTTGACTCATTTCAAGACCTGAAACAGCCACGCCACCAGCATTAGCTGCCTTTCCTGGCGAATAAAGAATCTTGGCATCTTGAAACACTTTGATAGCTTCTGGGGTGGTAGGCATGTTAGCACCCTCGCTCACAGCAATGACGCCATTGGCTACCAATGCTTTTGCTGCCTCCTCATTAATCTCATTCTGAGTAGCAGAAGGCAATGCAATGTCTGCTTTTTCAAACCAAGGCTTTGCACCTTCTACGTATTTCACGCCGTATTTCTCTGCATACTCACGAATACGTCCACGCTCTATATTCTTCAACTCCATAATATAGTCGAGTTTTTCACGAGTAATGCCGTCAGGATCATAGATATATCCATCTGAATCTGAACAGGTAACAACCTTTGCACCCAATTCAATGCACTTCTCTATTGTGTACTGAGCCACATTGCCTGAACCACTTACCAACACTGTTTTTCCTTTAATGTCAATATTACGGGTCTTGAGCATGTTTATAAGGAAGTAAACATTTCCATAACCTGTAGCCTCAGGACGAATCAAAGAGCCACCAAACTGTATGCCCTTTCCTGTGAGTATGCCACTCCACTCATGAGTCAGTTTCTTATACATACCAAACATGTAAGCTACTTCACGGCCACCAACACCTATATCTCCAGCCGGGACGTCAACATCAGGACCGATATGGCGATACAGTTCTGTCATAAATGCTTGGCAGAAACGCATCACTTCTGCATCGCTCTTGCCACGTGGTGAGAAATCAGAGCCACCCTTGGCACCACCCATTGGCAAGGTTGTCAAAGAGTTTTTAAATGTTTGCTCAAAAGCAAGGAACTTCAAAATACCCAAATTAACTGATTTATGAAAGCGCAAACCACCTTTATAGGGACCTATTACATTGTTATGCTGTACGCGATAACCCATATTTGTCTGCACATTTCCCTTATCATCTACCCAAGAGACACGGAACTCTATCATGCGATCAGGAATACAGAGACGCTCTATAAGGTTAGCACGGTCAAATTCAGGATGCTTGTTATACTCTTCTTCTATAGTACCTAAAACCTGACTTACGGCCTGAATATATTCAGGTTCATTTGGAAATCTTTGCTTAAGATTCTCTACTACTTTTGCTGCATTCATAATTTCTATTTTATATTCAGTTAATTATAATCTTATAAAATAATCTGTTTCTTCTTGTTTTCTTGTTATCTATCTCTCTATAAAAGTTCGTACAGACTTATATTGAAAGAGCATTTTGTAAACTAAAAGCAAATCTTTCATTAGTAAGAAATATATAATTAAAAAACTTCAATAATTTATTAAAATCATATTTCTACACACCTTATGCTGTAAAATACCGACTTTTAGTATTGCAAAGGTAATCATTTTTATCATAATATCAAATAAAATGATATACTTTTTTAATAAAAGCATAGCCAAATAACACATATTAGTATCTTTTAGAAGCCACATACAAATTCCAAAATATTATAAAACATTTGCCAATAGACAGATAAGCTGTCTTCTGTATCAAACAGAAATAACCCTATCGTTCAAGTTCTCTAAACCTATGGTTTTGCCTGTGTAAACCTATGGTTTAGGCTTGCCAAACCTATGGTTTATCATCTGTAAGACCTATACTTTAGGCTAAATATTTCAAGCTTTTCATTGGTTGCAAATGAAATGCCGTTATTTTTTCACCTCCATCCATCTCTATTAAGACAAAAAGTCTCTTTATCTTCCGCATTGCTAACTTATTTGCTTATCCCCAGTAAAATATATACAGAACCCCAAAAGCTCTGCAACCTTCTGCGGCAGGATGACAGATGCGTACAGTGGTTTTCTAAAATATATTATTATGATGATAGACAATATATAAAAGTAAAGAGTATTTTTCCTGCCTGCGCACGTAGGGGATTTTATAAATATACTTGCCGCACCTGACAAACCTGCCGCACAAGGTATCGTTTATTCTACAAACTTAGTTTAGTAAGTCTGAAGAGAAAGAATTTTATATCTGTTACTCCTCTTAAAGCAGTTCTAAAC
>CALCVP010000091.1 GCA_937907705.1 uncultured Prevotella sp.
AGCGCACTACGTTCGGGACGTAGGGGTCGCTGGTTCGAGTCCAGTAATCCCGACAAAAAAGCGGTGAAAGGCAAGACCTTTCACCGCTTTTTTGTATCTAAAGAAATAGAAAAAACATTTTCGTTTTACCTTATTTATGAGTAATGGACTTCTTTGGTTGAGGGAAAAAGGAAACTATCCATCATAACACAAATGCTCAGAGAGCACAGAAAGACAGGTTTTAAAATCCATTCTCATCCTATTCAGAGGTTATCTGCCGAGCCAAGCTTCAGGATTTAGCTTGGCTGTTCCATGGCGAAGCTGAAACTGAAGTATATTATCTGTACCCACTGTTCCCAACACCTGCCGTGTGCTTACATGCTGACCACGATGCACACTGACCGAACGCAAATTGCAATAGACCGAGATATAGGAACCATGACGTACCATTACGACCATGGTATCGCCAAAGCCAAACACCGCACTTACCTCGCCGTCATAGATGCTTCGGGCGCAAGCGCCGGCACCGCCCAATATATTAATGCCCTTGTTGTCGAGCCTTACATTCTTCAGTCCTTCTACATTATATTGTCCATAGTGGCTTACGATACGGTAAGAACCTGTAATAGGCATGGGCAAACGGCCGCGGTTGCGCTCAAAACTGCCACTTAACTGCTTGTCTTGACTATCCATCGTGGCAGCTTCTGTTACCTCTTTCTTGGCCTCTGCCACCTCTTTCTTATGTCGTTCTGCCTCCACACGCGCCTTGCGTTCAGCCGCTACGCGGTTGGATTCGGCCTCTTTGGCAGCCTGCTCAGCCTTCGCTTTCTCTGCCGCCGATCGCTGGGCAGCAGCTTCAGCTTCAGCTTTAAGCTGGCGTTCGCGCTCCTTTGCTTCTGCCACTCTACGTGCATTCTCACGTGCAGCGGCCTCAGCTGCAGCCTTCTTTCGCGCCAACTCCTCAGCCTTTTTCTTGGCAGCGGCAGCGGCGGCGGCAGCCTTTCTGCGTGCTTCTGCCTCAGCTCTGGCCTTTGCCTTTGCCACTTCCTGTGCCACCAATTGGTCTATACGGGCATTCAATGCAGCATTTTTCTTGCGCTGCTCATCAATTATTAACTGTATGGTTTTCTGCTGTTTTTGCAGCGAATTGACCATCTCTTGTTGCTCAGCCTGCTTGCCTTGCAACACTGACTGCTCTTGTTTTCCTTTATAAAGCAGGGTGTTTTTCTGACCGCGCACTACCTCCAACTGCTTATGCTTAGAAGTTATCTGGTCTTGTTTGGCCTTTACCATCTCACCTTGCGCACGCTGATAATCGGCATATTCGCGCACAAAGCGCATGCGACGGTACATCTGTGCCAGATTCTTTGCACTGAACACGAACATCAGTTTGTCTTGCACCGTGCGGTTGGTAGCCATGTAACGCATGGACTTTACATACTTGGCTTTGCGATCCTGAAGCTGTAACTCCAACTGAGAAAGCTGGTTCTTCAGCATGCCTATATTGCCCTCAATATGATGAATGTCCTTTTGTATGCCATTGATTGATTTTTCCCGTTGGTCAATCTCGCTGTTAATAGCCATCAAGTGGCTCAACCTCTGCATCACATCGGCTTTGTTTTTCTTGAGCAATTGCTCCTGTATCTTGATTTTTCGCTGTATATCGGCACGTTGCGTGCGCAGCCCTCGTATGGTGGCATTACTGTAATCAGAGGCAACAGCAGTTTTTTTAAGGCCTCGCTTGCCTTTAGCCGTCGTCTTTTGGGGAGCTTTAGAGGGAGCCTTTGCCTTGTTTTTAGAGGCAGCAGTAGCATGTTTTCGTGCCTTGCCAGTGGCTACTGACGTGGCTGTTGCTTTGCGCCGGGTTGTATTTTTCTTGTTTTGTGCAGGCATAGAAAGCACTGCCAATGCCATCAAAACTATTAATAATCTGCGTTTCATCTAAGTAAAGGTTCTATTTTAGGTGGCTTTCAACGAGCCAAGAGCTACATGCTCATCAGTTTCTTGAGCACATCTTCTACCGTAACTTTCTTGTATTTAGAAGACACTTCGGTGCGTGTTTCCCAATTAGACGACTTGTCAAAGCTACTGATATTGATATCCATCTCCAAATCTTTGTGTTTTTTGAGAGCATCGCTTTGCAGCTTCAGGCTGATGCTTGTAGGGAAATATTTAGACTGAAGCGTCTTGAAGTTGCCATAGGTGCAGCCCACATGGGTATTGCCATTTACCGCACTGGCATACGACACATCCACTTTACTGATGCGTCCTGTTGCATTTTCAGCCTCCCACTGATAGTTCATATTGCCCTTTTTCAGCGACAACAGGCTATGTGTGGCATCCTCATTCAGGGTTACATCAAAGTTTTTGAGCTGCGAGTCGGTTACAGTCTGCTCGCCAGGCACAAACAACTGGTTCCAAAAGAGGGCCTGCAACGCATAGAAATCAAGGCCATTGCGCTGCAAGAAGTCCACTTTATTATAGTCTTCCTTGATATATTGCTTGTTGATACGGTCCACAATCAATACATAATCCTTGGTAAATTCCAGACGACCTACTTCCATCAGTCCCAAGGCAGTAAGCTGTATGCGGATTACATCGTCTCGTTTCATCTTGAGTGAACCGCCTACTGAAATGTCTTTTCCACCCGACACAACGGTAAACTTTATCTTAGTCTGAATAGAGTTGGCATCTACTGCGGTGCCGTTTACTTTCTTGGCAAAAGCCAACTGCCGCGCTTTTGAGCTATTCGTTATGGTTGTCTGGTGGGTATTGGAGGCCGAACTGTCAGCCACCATGCGTTTAGTACCACAAGAGGAGATCACCAGCGCCAGTGCCATAAAGCAAATACAAAGTATTGACTGTTTATTTTCCATTGATGTATTTCTTCAGTTTTATTTTGCGTTCCAATATCATTTTGGAGCCATCTTCTTTTGTAAGGGCCTCTTTCCAGTATTTAAGTGCCGTGTTGATGTCGCCCTTCATTGCATAAATGTCGCCCGCATGCTCCAGTATTACGCCACTTTTGGTTGAGTCGTTGACCACTGCCTGGTCAATATAAGCCTGTGCTTCATCATAGCGTTTCTGCAAGAACAATATCCAGGCATAGGTATCCAAGAAAGTAGAATTGTCGGGGTCGGCTTCTACTGTACGCAGACTCATCTTTGCGGCTTTATCCAGTTGCTTGCCTTCCATTGAAAGATAGTAGGCATAGTTGTTCAGACAGCCAAAGTTGTCGTCCTTAAGTTGCAGACAGCTATCGTAGGCAGCATAAGCCTGTTGCGACTGACGGATACTGTAATAAAGGTCGCCCAGCATGGCATAACAGTCTGAAGTAAGCGCATCGTTGCGTGTATCATCGTCTACGCTTACTGCCTTCTTAAAGGCTGCAATAGCGTCATCAGACTTGTCAAGCTGCACGTTTGCCATGCCCAAGAAGTAGTAATAGACCATTCTTTCCGGGGTATAGTTCAACGCTTCGTGGCAATTGGCTATCACACTGTCATACTCCTGCTTTGCCCATTGGTCTTGAATGAGAGAAATGCGGGCTTCAACATTCTCAGGGCTGATTTGCAGAACCTGTTTCAATGCAGCGAGAACAGTGTCTTTAGGCATCTTCTTGAGTTGCAGATAAGCCACATAAAGCGATGCCATATCAGCGTCTTTCTGTGGCTGTGCCAGCACTCTCTTGAACAGGTTGATAACCTTTGTGCTGTCGCCTCCGCTCTTCTCGTTGCTGTCTACCAGTTGTTTCACAAGCGTAAACTTGGTTTCCGGTGCAGTTTTCTCGCTCACCAGCATCTGCTCTTGTATGGAGTCGGCCCGCTGGTTTTGCCCTACCTGACGGTAATAATCCAGCAGCGACATCTGCGCCATAGCATTGTCTGGCTCTTGATGAAGTGCTTTCTGATAGGCATCGTATGCCTCTTCTGTCTTTCCATTCTGCAAAAGCCAGTTGCCCATCATTACTTTATAGTTCATATCGTTGGGATGCTGGTTGACCATCGACTTGAGCACATTGAGTTCTTCTGCCTTTTTCCCCATCAAAGAGTACACCTGCATCTTGGCCAGTGTGGTGCGTTCGTTGGCTCCCTCCAAGGCTTCTATGCGGTTCATGGTCTTGAGCATGTTGTTCAAATCGCGTTTCTTGGCATAGAGTTGCACCAACATTTCAAGTATATCAGAACGCTCAGGGCTGTTGACAGACAGCTTTTCATAAGCCGCAATGGCTTGATCCATGTCTTTCACCTTCAGATATCCCATGGCCAGACGGTCAAGGTAAGTATTGTTGAAAGGGTCAAGTTCGGCGGCTTTCTTCAAATCTTGAAGCATGGTGGAATCGCCCTTCAGCGCCCCTGTATACGCAGACAGCATAAAATAAGTCTCTGCCGCATAGGGGTTTATCTCTTTACAGTGCTGCAACAAGGTGTAAGCTGCGCCATAGTTGCCTTGAGCCTGCTGAGTGACTGCTTCATAGAAGAAGAGCTTGAAGCGCAAGCTGTCGTTGTGGCTCAGCTGCGGATAAGCCACAGTTGGAGTCGTGGCGGGGCGCACGGCCTTGCGTTCTGTACCACAAGCCACCAGCAACACTACGGCTATCAATGTGCCAACAATATGTAAGATACTTTTTCTCATTTCATCATGATTAAGTAATGGACTGCTATCAGGCATTACTGCCGGCAGTCCAAGCGGTATTATTTCACGCCTGTATGCCCGTATCCACCTGCTCCACGCTCTGTTTCGTCCAGCTCGGTTACCAGTTCAAATTGCGCTGTAGCATGCTGTGCTATCACCATTTGGGCTATACGCTCGCCATCGTTGATTACAAAGTCGATATCAGAGAAGTTGACAAGCAGCACCATTATCTCGCCACGATAGTCGGCATCAATGGTGCCTGGCGTGTTCAGCACGGTAATGCCATGCTTCAGGGCCAATCCGCTACGGGGGCGAACTTGAGCCTCATAGCCTGCCGGCAGTGCCATGTAAAGACCTGTTGGCACGAGCTTGCGCTCCATAGGGTGCAAGACAATAGGCTCACTGATATTGGCACGAAGGTCAAGACCTGCACTTTGAGGGGTGGCATACGCCGGAAGGGGCTGATGGCCCTTGTTTATTATCTTTATCTGTATCATGTTTTGGGTTTATGCTTTTAATCTGCAAAAATACTCCTTTTATTTTATATATGTATAAATAGGTATCAAAAAACGAATAATTTAGGTTTATTTATGTTTGCAGGAAATACGGTCAGCAGCTGTTGGCAGGATGCAAGTTTCAAGTGTTTAACAGGCTGTTTCTATGTTTTTTTAGTAACTTTGCGACCAAGCTACACACAAGGCAACGGGGCACCACATGCAAAGTGGCTGCTGTGCCTTACACTTTAATACAAACAGATTATGATGAATTGGGAACAACTTATATCCAACAAGCGTTTAGGGCAGGAGTCGCGCCATACAACCAAGCATGATGACCGCTCTGAGTTCAAACGCGACTATGACCGGCTGATATTCTCTGCCCCTTTCAGACGCATGCAAAACAAGACTCAGGTGTTTCCTCTGCCAGGCAGCATCTTTGTACACAACAGGCTCACCCACAGTTTGGAGGTGGCCAGTGTGGGCATGTCGCTGGGCAACGACGTGGCTCACCACTTGCTACAATGGCGCCCCGAGCTGGGCAAAACGCTGTTTCCGCAAATCGGCACCATTGTCAGCACGGCTTGCCTGGCCCACGATATGGGCAACCCTCCATTCGGACACTCTGGCGAGAAGGCTATCCAAACCTTTTTCAGCGAAGGCAAAGGGGCTTTCTTACAACAGGAACTGCACCCGCAGCAATGGGCTGACATTACCCACTTTGAGGGCAATGCCAATGCCTTCCGCTTGCTGGCCCACCGCTTCAAGGGGCGTCGCGAAGGTGGCTTTGTAATGACTTACACTACATTGGCATCTATCGTAAAATACCCTTTTGCTTCAACCTTGGCAGACAAGGGGCATGGCAAGTTCGGCTTTTTTGCCGAAGAGCAAGACACTTACTGCAAGATTGCCGATGATTTGGGCATTACACGCCGCTCCAAGCCTGGGCAACCCGTAGAGTATGTGCGCCATCCATTGGTCTATTTGGTAGAGGCTGCAGATGACATCTGTTACGAGATAATGGATATTGAGGATGCCTATAAACTGAAAATCATGAGCTTTGACGAGACACGGCAGCTGCTGTTGGGCTTTTTCAGCAAGGAAATGAGCAACAGCATACAACAGCGCATCATAGACGAACAGATAACCGACCCCAGCGAACAGGTTATCTACATGCGGGCTTGTGCCATCGGGGCTTTGGAAAAGGCTTGCGTAGAGGCTTTTCTTAATCACGAAGAAGACATCATGGACGGCTCGCTGAAAGGCGGCCTTATCGACAACATGGAACCCGCCCTGAAAGAGGCGTACCGCCGCTGCGCTGAGGTATCCAAGCGGATGATATACAAGAGCAAGCCTGTATTGGATGTGGAACTGAGCGGTTTCAAGATTATGGAAACGCTGATGGAGGTAATGGTGGATGCTGCTGTACACCCCGAACGCTTCTACTCGCAACAACTTGTCAGCAGGGTGAGCAGCCAGTATGACATCACCGCTGCCGACCTGCCCACACGCATCATGGCAGTGGTAGACTATATCAGCGGCATGACCGATGTGTATGCACTCGACATTTACCAAAAAATCAACGGTATCAGTCTGCCCATTGTGTAAAGATGCCAACCGCACACTGCCAAGAGTAAAGCACAAATGCAGCTTCTGCCTTTGCCGAAGCTGCAAAAAATTGGGGCAATCGTGCTTCTGAAACAGCAAGATTGCCCCTTCGTTATTATCCTAATTAGATTCTGATAAATATCTTGATGCCGGCAACCCTGTGGCTCCCCGGCGCTTTTCTCTTCATCAAGCAAGTATTTCTACTTTTCTTTGTAGATAACTTTGTTGGCACCAGACGTAATGCACAGCGCCTCCGGATGCTCCTTAATATAAGAATCGATATGGCGGATACGTTTCTCTTCCAATATCTCGTCTACAGCTATCAGAATGCCCGTTTCCTCCACATCGCCAAAACCATAGTTGATAGCGGTGCCAAACATTCTCATGGTAGGACTCAAGCTCATATACGCATTGACCAGTGGCGGTATGTTATAGCCCAACTTTCTGATTTCACGGTTCAAGATGCGATAGTCGTCTTTGAACGATTTTTCGCAGAAGAGAGCCTTCAGTTCGTTCTCATCAGTCTCTATTTGTAGAGGCTTCATAGGTATGATGAGGTTGTCGGGGTCGTTGAAATGCTTCTTTAAAAAGTAGAGAATCATGTCGCGGCCCTTGCGCACGTAAGAGGGATACATGGTCATCTTGCCAAAGAAATACTTCACATTAGGCATGATAACGGTCAATGCTCCCAAGCCATCCCACAGATTGTCGAGTGCAAAAAGGCTCTTGGCACCCATCTTGGAACTTTGATAGGGCAGCGACACAAACGACCTGCCTAACTCTATGGTCTGCGGCATATAGTCGCGCATGAAGCGCTCTGAGAAATGAAACATGTGGCTGGTGGCCAAGACTGGTTGCCCCTTGTCGTCTATATCCACATCTGTTCCCAACAGATAGCGGTATCCGCCTATTATCTCTTCAGCCTCGGGATTCCACACAATAAGCTGTTTATAGCAGTTAGGCATTGTGTCAAACTCATCTATATCCATGGCTTTGCCTGTGCCTCCGCCTGCTTCGCGAAAAGCTATCTCGCGCAGTCTGCCTATCTCTTTCATCACATTGGGGGCATTGTGCGCTGTAATAACATATATCTCGTTATGGCTCTTGTTAGTCATTCGCAGCTGACGCTCAGGGGTCAGTTCACTTTTCAATAGTTCCTTGTCTATTGGCTGAATGATTTCTTGTTCCATTTTCTTTTTATTGAGTGTTGTTGTTGATCGCTTTTATTATAGCTTGTACACTAAATCTTCTACATACTGTGCCCATTCTATCGGTTTCTTGCTCTTGTCGAACGTTTGCCAGGGTATGGGCTTTCCTATGCTCACGCGGAAAGTCTTGTGTACATTCTTGTACATCTCGTCCACCAGAAAGAGCATGGCTATATTGAATTTGATACCTGTTTTCTTGCAGAAGTTAGCCAGATTGTAAAAGAAAGCCGAGTTCTGTCCGCCAAAGTGTATAGGCACAACATCGCGGTGTGTCTCTACACTCTTTGATATAAAGGTCTTGGTCCACGGTATGTCATGTATTTGTCCGTTGATTTTGCGCGAACAAAGCCCCGCAGGAAACATCAGCATGTGGTAATCGCTGCTGAAGCCCGCCTCCACCATGGCCGGGAAATGGCGGCTTGCCTTGCCTGTCTTGTTGATAGGTATGCACACAGGAGCCAGTCCCGGAAGATTCATCAGCAAGTCATTGACCAGATAGCGGAACCTGCCGTCATAATGACGGCCGATAATCGAGCCCAACGCCACACCGTCTGCACCGCCCAAAGGGTGGTTGCTCACAAAGGTATAGAGGCGGCCGTCATTCTTGTCGGGCAAGTTTTCAGCCCCTACAATCTCAAGTGTCATATCAAGATAACGCACACATTCTTCCAGCCAATCCACGCCTGTAAGGTGGCGACTCTCCCACAGATACTTGTTTACCTCATCTTCATGGACAATATGTTTGAGCCAGCTCACCAAAGGAGCCGGCACCCATTTGGCTTTGGCGCCCATCTTGTCTTTGAGTATTTGGCTAATATCTATGGTCTTCTCCGATATGTTGTTCATCTTCATCATACTAACACGATGCAAAAATAACTCAACTTTTTCAAATTCTTTCTACTTTTCTTGAAAAATATTAAATATCACATCATTTTATAACACTTTATTAACATGCAAGCGCTTTTTAGCCACTTAATTGTGCATCGGTGTAAAATTTTGAACAAGGCTTTGCTTTATAAACAGCTTCTTTTTAAGATGCAACTGTCAGAAAGCGACGCACAAGTTTGCCTGTCTCAGCCATACTCTGCTGCAAGAACACTGTAATCAAATGGCGAAAGCAGTGCTATCGCCAACCAATAGCACTGCTCTTGCAAGGCGATAACGGTGCAATGGCTACACAGCCATGACCTCTTTCAGCACAGACACCGACTTGAGCTGCGGAAAATCGGGCACATGAAGCCTGTAATACTCTAATATAATGTCGAGCAAACGGTTCCTTTCGTTACGATTCATGCGGTACAAGTGCATAGTAGAAAAGTTCATGCGCATCATCAGTTGTATCAACCGGGCCTCTTCAGGCGGCAGACCGTCGCGATGAAGAGGGGCTGACAGGCAGAAGCAACTGGCACGCAAATCAAACCAACAGCCAGCCTGATAATCGTCAAGATTGGGATAAAAGCCCAAGAAGCGCGTCAGACGCATGGCAAACACCAGATGAAAATTGGCAAACTTATGCTCGCAATTGTCCAGCCAGCATATACTATTATATATATAGGTATAAAGCGGCTGGTCGGCCTCCTCACGCTGAGTGGCACCGCAAAGAAATTCTGCCACAAACAGCGAGATAGACAATTTGTAAGGATTAAAGGGGATAGAGACAAACGGAACCGCTACACGGGCGTCTTTAATCGTTTGCAAACGGGCACGCTGACGCACATCCACAATAACCTCCAACAGCGACAACGGCTGGAAATACTGTTTCTTCAACTTACCCGTAGCCGACTTGGCCACACGCACAATGCACCCAAGGCGACCCTGAGTTTCGGTAAACAAGTCTACTATCAGTTTCGACTCGCCATACTTGAAGGAATGAAGTACAATAGCATTGGTTTTGACTAACATAACTGCAAAAATACACTTTTTTGATAGTAAAGTGAAAATAATTGCGAAAAAGTTTGGAGGATAAAAATAAAAGCAGTACCTTTGCACCGCAAAATTCACAATCACGGTCCCTTCGTCTATCGGCTAGGACGAGAGATTTTCATTCTCTAAAGAGGAGTTCGACTCTCCTAGGGACTACAATAAAAATAAAAAGGAAAACAACAAAGATGGCAAATCATAAATCATCAATTAAAAGAATTCGCCAAGACAAGGCAAAGACATTGCATAACAGATATTATGCAAAGACTATGCGCAACGCTGTTCGCAAGTTGCGTGCCCTCAACGACAAAGAAGAGGCATTAAAGTTGTACCCAAGTGTACAGAAAATGTTGGACAAGTTGGTTAAGACCAACATCATCCACAAGAACAAGGCTGCTAACTTAAAGTCAAGCTTGGCTTTGCACATCAATAGCTTAGGTTAATAGAAAATTATAAATAAGACGAATTAAGCCGTAATCTTTCCACAAGGTTACGGCTTTTTCGTGCCCCTACCCCTACACCAGCCCTACGCCAGCCACAACTGCCAACATCTGCAAAGCCTTTCGAACCATCGCTTAACCATACAGACACGCCACACAAAAACCACGCAAACACACTGAAATCCAGCTCAAATACCCCACACACCAACACCCTTTCAACACACTGGAACATCTTATCATTTATTAATTTTAAATTCAACAAAAAGAGTACCTATGTCATTATTTTTTAGTATATTTGCACGATAAAATACCGAAAAAAGAAATGGCAGAAAACATAAACAACGAGAATAATTATTCAGCCAGCAATATCCAGGTGCTCGAAGGCCTGGAAGCTGTTCGCAAGCGCCCCGCTATGTACATTGGAGACATCAGCGAAAAGGGCCTTCACCACTTGGTGAACGAAACCGTGGACAACTCTATCGACGAGGCTATGGCGGGATATTGCACCCATATCGAAGTAACTATCAATGAAGATAACTCCATCACCGTACAAGACAACGGTCGAGGCATACCGGTAGACGAACACAAGAAACTGCATAAATCAGCCCTCGAAGTAGTCATGACCGTGCTGCACGCCGGCGGTAAGTTCGACAAAGGATCCTATAAGGTATCAGGCGGTCTCCATGGTGTGGGCGTAAGCTGCGTCAACGCACTCTCTACACACATGAAATCGCAAGTGTTCCGCGACGGGAAGATATATCAGCAGGAATACGAAAAAGGAAAACCGCTATACCCGGTAAAGGTAGTGGGAGAAACAACTCTGCGCGGTACACGCCAGCAGTTCTGGCCAGACCCGTCCATCTTTACCACCACCGTCTATAAATATGACATCATAGCGAAGCGCATGCGCGAGCTGGCCTACCTCAATGCAGGCATCAAGATAACGCTGACAGACATGCGGCCCGATGAGGAAGGCAAGACCCGCCAAGAGGTGTTCCATGCCAAAGACGGACTGAAAGAGTTCGTACGCTACGTTGACCGCCACCGTACACACCTCTTTGACGATGTTATCTACCTGAAGACAGAGAAGCAAGGCATACCTATCGAGGTAGCTGTCATGTACAACACAGACTACAGCGAGAACATACACTCTTATGTCAACAACATCAATACCATTGAAGGCGGTACCCACTTGGTAGGTTTCCGCATGGCATTGACCCGCACACTGAAGAAATATGCAGACAGTGAACCATCCATTGCCAAACAAATAGAGAAAGCAAAGATAGAAATCGCGGGCGAAGACTTCCGCGAAGGACTCACCGCTGTCATATCCATCAAAGTGGCAGAACCACAATTTGAAGGACAGACAAAGACCAAGTTGGGCAACAACGAGGTAACAGGTGCTGTGCAACAGGCCGTGTCCGAGGCCCTTTCCAACTATCTGGAGGAGCATCCGAAAGAAGCCAAGATGATTTGCGAAAAGGTAATCTTGGCAGCCACAGCACGTATAGCAGCACGCAAGGCGCGCGAAAACGTGCAGCGCAAGAACCCAATGACAGGCGGAGGGCTGCCCGGTAAACTGGCAGACTGCTCCAACAAAGACCCCAAAGAGTGCGAAATATTCCTGGTCGAGGGTGATTCTGCCGGTGGCTCTGCAAAGCAAGGCCGCGACCGCTACACCCAAGCCATCCTGCCATTAAGAGGCAAGATATTGAATGTAGAGAAGGTAATGTGGCACAAAGTATTTGACAGCGAGTCTGTCATGAACATTATCCAGAGCATAGGCGTGCGCTTTGGCGTGGACGGTGAAGACGACAAAGAAGCCAATATCGACAAACTGCGTTATGACAAGATTATCATCATGACCGATGCCGATGTCGATGGCTCTCACATCGACACCCTTATCATGACACTGTTCTACCGCTTTATGCCAAAGGTAATACAGGACGGACACCTCTATATCGCCACGCCACCACTCTATATGTGTACTTACAAGAACAAGGTAAAGGAGTATTGCTATACCGATCAGCAGCGGCAAGCCTTCCTCGACAAGTATGGCGATGGCGTAGAAGACGGAAAGAGCATACACACTCAGCGCTACAAAGGTTTGGGTGAGATGAATCCTGAACAGCTATGGGAAACCACCATGGATCCCAAAACACGCCTTTTGAAGCAAGTTACCATAGAAAATGCAGCTGAAGCCGATGAGATTTTCTCTATGTTAATGGGCGATGACGTGGAACCTCGACGCCAATTCATCGAGAAGAATGCCACTTATGCCAATATTGATGCATAGAAACAAGCTGGCTATAAAATACAAAATACGAGAAATGCGCAACTCCACAGTCTGTGAGTTGCGCATTTATTATATACAATTACCAGTATTTTCAGATTTGACGACCAATACATGTATATACAGCCATCAACGCTCTTGTATATGAACATCAATACATGTATATACGACTATCAATACTTTTACATTTAGTTATCACCTCTTTTACATACGGCTATCACTGTTTTTTGATGCGCTTCTGACCGTTCACGATATAAACGCCGGGAGTAAGTGCCTCAAAACTGCTGCCTACATAGCGGCCACACAAATCATAAATGCGCTGCGGTCGTAGTGCTTCAGCATTTACTTTAACACCTGCTATGCCCGTAGATACATTATTGTTGACAAAACGGAACGATGCTGTGCCATCTGCATTGACAGCCATATCGTACAAAGCTTTGTTCATATAATACTTTCCGTCGGTGTTAGGCGTGTTGAGTTTAGCTGCCGGTCGCGAGTTGTTTGTAAGGCTATCGTTGTCCATGTAAGGATAAGCATCATAGTCATAAGTTGCCCTTGTATAGAAGATAGAACGGTTATTGGCCGGTATTATCGAGCAACCCTGGTTCTTGCTGGTATTGACACTGTTGCTGCTCCACTGCGATTCATTGTAGTCTACATGCGTAATCAGCAAGCCAGTGCCCGGCAACTCAGTGTCCCAATCCATGCGCTGACGGTTTTCTATCGTGTAGAACTCATCCCGGTTTGCATCATTATAAATGATATAAGATGTGCCGTCCTGTGCGTATGGCTCAAGATGGTCAACGGTTTGGTCGTCTACCAGCTCCACGGGTTGTCCCCAACCGCAGATCATCCGCTCCACAGTAGAGAAAAAAGGAGGTCTGTTGGAGTCGCCATTATAAGAGCCTTGAGCCATCACGTCCCATGTACCCATGCCTGCATACCGATAGCCAGTGTCATACATATCCATCAAGCCCAAGCAATGACCGAATTCATGACAGATGGTGCCTATACCGTCTTGACGGGTCTTGCTGTACATTTCCGGTGAACAAGCGTAGGTGTTTATCTTGTAGCCATTGACGAGATACATACGTCCTGTTGATGCAACCAGGCTCCATTCGTGGGGCCACACTTGGTCTGGCACGCCCGAAACGGCCTCTCCTTGACCAGCATAGATAAGGAACACTTGGTCTACCTCGCGATCGCCATTCCAGTCATAATCGGCAAAGTTGACCTCTGACGCTACCGAGTCGCAGGCTTCTTTCAGCATTTCATAAGGGCGCTTGTCATTGCCATACGCATCATTGCCGCCATAATATTTCATGTTTTGCGACAGGGTAACAGGGCCTTTGATGTCAAAGTGCACCTCAAACTGCCCCTTGCTTTGTGCTTTGTAGTAATCGTAGACACTGCCCACGAAGCCTTGGTCGTTAGAGAAATTGGGCTGGTTGAGTATCTGTTCGTAAGCTTCTTTGCCGTGCCCATCCTGGAATTTCACGTCTTGATAGTTCACCAAGATAAGCAACACGTTTTTCTTGCCTGTCAACTGGTTGGTGGGAAGTGTCGATTCAGTCTGGCGCTGCTGCACCCGCTGCTGTCTGTATGTATTGACAGCTGCTCTGCGTTGGCTGATATGGCGCTGCATGGCGGTCTCGTCCACAGGCGTAAGCAGTCCTGTTTCATCCTGAAGCATAAATTTCCGGCCGTCAGCAGACTGCCAATAATGCCCTAATTCATCACCTACCAGCTCCACTTTCAGCTCTGTTCCGTCTGAAAGATGCCCTGTTTTACACACATTTCGCTTAGCCGGTATGGCCTGCAATGCCAGTGTCAGCACAAGCGCAAGTGCCGTAATAGTAAATCTTTTCATTCTATCAAGTTATTATATTCAGTGTTAAAGATGTATTCTTCAGATTTTTTCATTGCAAAAAACAGCATTTATCCCTGCTTAATCTATCTTTTATAATCATTTTAAGCTGCTTTACCTTTCATAAAGACATCTTTGCAAAAGTACAAAAATCATATTAATAAACTCATTTTCACATTGTTAAAAACATTCAATACGGCAGCATTCAGGGGGCATTTGCATGCTTTTAGCACTCCTTTCTTTGTTCTTCTTGCAAATATTCGTAACTTTGCGGCAGATTATTATATTATTATACAACTATTATGGCAAAGAAAGCATTATTGATGATACTCGATGGATGGGGTATCGGAAAGCACGGCAAAGGCGATGTTATCTACAACACGCCAACTCAGTATCTTGACTATCTTTATGCAACCAACCCTCACTCACAGCTGATGGCTTGTGGAGAGGATGTCGGACTGCCTGAAGGCCAGATGGGCAACTCTGAGGTAGGACACCTCAATATCGGTGCCGGCCGCATCGTATATCAAGACCTTGTCAAGATTAATCGT
The DNA here is from genome assembly GCA_937907705.1 of uncultured Prevotella sp. GTDB lineage: Bacteria > Bacteroidota > Bacteroidia > Bacteroidales > Bacteroidaceae > Prevotella. The sequence continues at coordinate 14,996 of CALCVP010000091.1, forward strand.
GCATGCAAGGATGGCTCTATACTTACCAACAAAGAGATTGTAAGTGCTTACAGCTATGCCCGTGACCACGGAAAGAAGCTCCACTTGATGGGACTTACCTCTACCGGCGGTGTGCACTCTTCTTTGAACCACCTGTTCAAGCTGATTGAAATATCCAAGGAGTATGGCTTGAAGAACACTTACGTTCACTGCTTCATGGACGGTCGTGATACCGACCCAAAGAGTGGAGCTGGCTTTATCAAGGAAGTAAGCGAGGTATGTGAGAAAAACGATGCCCACATAGCCAGCATAGTGGGACGCTTCTATGCTATGGACCGCGACAAGCGTTGGAACCGCGTGAAAGAGGCTTATGACCTGCTTGTAGAGGGCAAGGGCAAAAAGGCTGACGATATGGTAAAGGCTATGGAAGAGAGCTACGCTGATGGTGTAACCGATGAGTTTATCAAGCCTATTGTCAACGCTAAGGTAAACGGTACCATTGAGGAAGGTGATGTGGTTATCTTTATCAACTACCGCAATGACCGTGCCAAGGAGCTGACTCAGGTATTGACTCAACAGGATATGCCGGAAGAGGGCATGCACACTATCAAAGACCTGCAATACTACTGCATGACACCATACGACGCTTCATTCAAGGGCGTACATATCCTCTTCCCTAAAGACAATGTACAAGACACTTTGGGCGAATATCTGAGCAAGCATGGCAAGAAACAGCTGCACACAGCAGAGACCGAAAAGTATGCTCACGTAACATTCTTCTTCAACGGTGGCCGCGAAACTCCTTTTGAAGGTGAAGACCGTATCTTGGTTCCATCGCCAAAGGTTGCTACTTACGACCTGAAGCCTGAGATGAGTGCCTTTGAAGTAAAAGACAAGTTGGTAGGTGCCATCAACACACAGGAGTATGACTTTATCGTGGTTAACTTTGCCAATGGCGATATGGTAGGCCACACTGGTATCTACAATGCCATCGCCAAGGCTGTATGGGCTGTAGACCACTGCGTGCATGACGTGGTAGAGGCTGCCAAGGCCAACGATTATGAGGTGATTATCATTGCTGACCACGGTAATGCCGACAACGCTATCAACCCTGACGGCACACCTAACACGGCTCACTCTCTGAATCCTGTGCCTTTCATTTACGTTACTGACAACAACAGCGCTACCGTAAAAGACGGCCGCTTGGCAGACGTGGCACCTTCTATCCTGCACATCATGGGACTGGAGCAGCCTGCTGACATGACTGGCGAAGACCTTATCTCTGACAACAAGTAATGAGTTGCCGCTGAGCGGAACATCCACTCAAGCTATATAAAAAGACGGGAGGAAACCTTCATAATGCAAGGTTTCCTCCCGCTTTTTTATGTCTGTCGAGCCAACTGTTGCCAGCCCGGAGCCTCTGCTATTTCTTGTTTTTCTTCTTTGCCACAGCCTTTGCAGGAGCCTTCAGTATGTTGTTGTAACGCTCCGTATCCTTTATCAAGGCGCAAGCCTCTTTCATCTGCTTGTCGTCTTTGAGTCCATTCTCTATCGTACCGCGCTGATAATAATAGACACCAGCCAAATCGTTGGCTATCATCTGCATGATAACCTTCTTGTTGTGGTCAAGGTCGTGCGCTATATTGTGCTTCAGCTTCTTTTCAAGTTCGTCAAAAGCAGCTTTCGCATCATCATAATAGCCCTCAAACTTTACTATCTTTTTCAATGAAGCCAAAGCCTTCTCGCTCTCAGGGTCGTAAGTAAAGCCACTGTTGACAACACGCTGTTTGAACGCCTCATAATCGGCATCGGTCAGTGCAAACTCGGCAGCAGGAGCTATCTTCGGGTGCTTGGCTATATAGTCTGTCTCGTAATCCAGCAGCACCTCGGTAGAGTCAAGTCCGTTTACCGTGAGATAATACACGATGTTAGGCAGCGAGTCGGGCTTCACTTCCACATCAGGCTTGATGCCGCCGCCGTCTCTTACCTCGCGCCCCTTGGCGGTATAGAATACATGAGTGAGCGAGTCGGGTATATGCTCCATGTATCCTCCACGGGCATGCTTGTAGTTAATGGCCTGTATGCAGCGCCCGCTGGGTATATAGTATTTGCCTGTAGTGAGCTTCAGTTGTCCGTTGTACGACAGGTCCAGCGGCAGTTGCACCACGCCTTTTCCATAAGTGCGCGTGCCCATCACTACCCCACGGTCAAGGTCTTGCAGGCTGCCGCAGGTTATCTCGCTGGCACTGGCAGTCTCGCCATTGACCAGTACCACGATAGGCATGACCGTATCGATAGGCTCCTGGGTAGTCTTGTAATCGTTGTTGGCACGCTTCAGCTTGCCACGTGTCTTGACCAATGTAATGCCTTTGGGCACAAACATGTTGACAATGCTTACCGCCTCTGACACAGAGCCGCCGCCATTGCCGCGCAAGTCAAGCACCAAGCCTTTCATGCCCTTGCTCTTCAATTCTACAAAAGCACGGCGCACATCCTTGGCACAGTTATCTGTAAAGCTGTTCAGATTGATGTAGCCAATGCCGTCTGCCTGCAATCCGTAATAAGGTATGGCAGGCATCTCGATAGCCCTGCGCGTAATCTTCATCTGCATTTGCTTGCCCGTAGCGGGGCGTTTGATTTTCAGTACAAAGGTAGTGCCCGCATCTCCGCGCAGATGAGAACTCACATAGCTCACGTCTTTATTTGTCATGGTAGAGTCGTCTATGCTCAATATGATATCGCCTTTCTGCAGACCAGCCTCAGCAGCAGGCGAGTTGGCGTAAGGCTCGTCTATAACCACCCGTTTCAGTTTCTGGTTATACCTTATAATAGAGCCTATACCCACATATCTGCCCGTCAGCATGGTTTTGAGGTCTTTGGTCTTCTCCTCCGGATAATACACCGTATAAGGGTCGAGCGAGCGCAGCATCGAGCTGATGGCCGTGCCCACGGTCTCGTCAGCATCCAACGTATCTACATACATCAAGTCAAGATAATTGTATATCTCGTTAAACACTTGCATGTTCTTTGCCACCTTGAAGGTATGCTCCTTGCCCTCTTGTGCACACAGTGCAGCAAAAGGCAGCAATGCCAACAGCAGCAGATTAAATAGCTTTGTCTTCATATTCTGTTATTTTCATGTATCGTTCTGTCCATCCTCGCTGCTGATACCGTCCAACACCATTTTCCGTATCAGCAACCAAGAGCTATGCTTTCGCCCTCTGAAAGCACTGCTTTCGCAAGCCGATTGCATAGCTTTCGCAGGGCAATAGCTATGCTCTTACAAGCCCATAGCAGTGCTATCGGCAAGCCTCTTGCTCCCCTGCCACACCCTTGCCGGCATATTTGCCACACAACAGCAGCTCTTTAGCCACCTTTGCGGACACCGCTGCATCTTGCAAAAGAGAGGGTTCAATACTGCAAAAGTACATGATTATAGTGGTAAAACACCATTTTAAGGCAAAAAAATATCTTTTTTTATGCAAAACTTAAAATTTTTCGCTGAAAAGTTTGGCGGTTAAAGAAAAACGTTGTACCTTTGCATCGCATTTGAGAAACAATGCTACTAATAAAAGCTTCAATAGCTCAGTTGGTTAGAGCACCTGACTGTTAATCAGGGGGTCGTTGG
>CALCVP010000092.1 GCA_937907705.1 uncultured Prevotella sp.
TATCTGACTGGATTTGAAGTGTTAAACCCTGATTTGGTGATTTGTCATTTAGACGCAAAAGCTTCAATGCAGATAGATCTTACAATTAACAAAGGTCGTGGTTATGTACCCTCTGATGAAAATCGTGAGTTCTGCACTGATGTTAATGTAATTCCAATCGATTCTATTTACACCCCGATACGTAACGTAAAGTATGCAGTAGAGCCATATCGTGTTGAGCAAAAGACCGACTATGACAAGTTGCTGCTTGAGGTTACAACGGATGGTTCCATTAGTCCGAAAGATGCACTGAAAGAAGCTGCCAAGATTTTGATTTATCACTTCATGCTGTTCTCAGACGAGAAGATAACTCTTGAGAACAATGACGTGGATAACAATCAAGAGTTTGACGAGGAAGTTCTTCACATGCGTCAGTTGTTAAAGACCAAGTTGGTAGACATGAACTTGTCTGTTCGTGCGCTCAACTGTCTGAAGGCAGCCGATGTGGAGACTTTAGGCGACCTTGTTCAATACAACAAGACAGACCTCTTGAAGTTCCGCAACTTCGGTAAGAAATCGCTTTCTGAGCTTGATGATTTGCTCGAGAGTCTGAATCTTTCTTTTGGAACTGATATTTCAAAGTATAAATTAGATAAAGAATAATTCTTTCAGTTGGGCTAAGCTAAGCCTTAGCCCAATTATCAGAAAGTTCTTTGAAAAGAAAACAAAACAATGAGACATAATAAAAAATTCAACCATCTGAGTCGTACTGCATCTCATCGTCAAGCCCTGTTGGCTAACATGGCTATTTCGTTGATTATGCACAAAAGAATCACTACGACTGTAGCAAAGGCTAAGGCCCTTAAAAAATATGTAGAACCTCTGATTACACGTTCTAAGACTGATACTACTACATCACGTCGTGTAGTTTTCCGTTATCTTCAGAATAAGGTAGCAGTTACAGAACTCTTCAAAGAGATTTCTACCAAGGTGGCTGATCGCCCAGGAGGATACACTCGCATTATCAAGCTCGGTTCACGTCTTGGTGATGGTGCGGATGTTTGCTTCATTGAGCTTGTAGATTATGATGAGAACATGGCCAAGGCTCCTAAGGCTGCCAAGAAGACTCGTCGTAGCCGTAAGTCAAAGGCTGAGAAAGAAGCTGCTGCTCCTGTAGCAGAAGAAGTTAAGGCTGAAGCACCTGCAGAAGAGGCTCCTAAGGCTGAGTAAATTAGTAAAATATATCTCTATTATAATTCCTTCATCCCTTTGGGGTGGAGGAATTTTTTATGTTACTATGTCATTGCTGTTATGCACGATGCGAGTCTGAATACATGTGCAAAGCAGTTATTATTAATAGGGTCTTTTCATATTTTTGAATATAGTTGCTCAAATCAATCGTGTATATATCGAGCCCTTATAAGCAACAAGCTGCTTTTAAACAATCTTGTACTTTCTTTTCGTTTATATTCCCAGTTTACATTGACTATGTAACCCGCTACACATTCTCTTTTTGGTCTGATACATGCAGACAGAAAATAGAGCACAGTCTTATATTGATTCTGAATACCTGTTGTTTTTCTACATTTGTGTATAATAGCAATTGTTTCTGTAACTTGTTGACGTCTTTTCTTTTCAGTTAGTGTTTATAAGCTGGAAGAAGGATACAATATGATTTTGTGTGATTGCGGGTATCTACTTGTTGGTGAGTGCTTAAAATTAGTTCAATGTGCTTTCAATATAGAAATTACAATGTATAAATATTATATTTTATACAAATTGTACAACATTATGGCAGAATATTTTTGATTATAGTGTTTTTTTTGTATTTTTGTCGCGCTTATTGAAAGTTTGCTTGCTTTTATTTTGCAGCACTAAGGCAAACATACTTCTTGACAGCACTAAATCCTAATCAGCTTTTACCTCTTTAGGACGATATTGTAAAACATTTAATTTGTAGTGTTGCGGAATGGAGGAGCGTATGAAAAAAATCTACATTATTAGCGCTTTATTATGCGCATCACAGGCTTTGTTTGCTCAAGACAAGCCTGAAGTTATGTTTACAGGAACCCCCTGGATGGTGCAAGGTATCTCAAAAAACGACAGATGGATTTGTGGCGGTCGGCAATATGCAGAAGGATACCGCTACAATACCGATACAAAGCAACTTGAGATTATTGAACCTGATCCGGATTTACCTGATGGTACTACTTCAATGGAGATAAGCAGCGTGATGGATGACGGCACTGTGCTTGGCAGTGATGACTATGGCTATGCTGCGATATTTCGCAATGCTCAAACCGGTTGGGAGCGATTGCCTGTCCCTTCAACTGATGATTCAGACGGTTCTGCATCAGCACAATGTTGCTCAAGCGATGGAAAATATATTGTAGGATTTATGAGTTTGAACCCAGTGGGCGATAATCCCTATCATATACAGCCTATCTTATGGACGCTTGGTGCTGACGGTCAATACACCGTGTCTAATCTGCCGGAGCCAGAGACCGATTTTCTTGGTGAGAAATTCCAGTTTACATCACCTCGCGAGATTTCAGAAGACGGCAAGCGTGTTGTCGGTCCTATTGTCAACCGCAAGGGAGATGCTCCAATGCCTATTGTCTGGACACGGGATGATGCTGGCAATTGGACATACGATGAGCCGTTTATAAAGATAAAATACAACCTTGAACGCTATAAGGAAATACTTAAAGAAGAACCTGATTACAATGCTTACATTACTTTGAAACCTGGTGAGAAGGGCTATATGGCGCAGGTGCGTGAATTTCAGAACGCCACAGCAGAGTGGAAATACAAGCTTTATTCTGAAGGTGAAACAGGAAAAGACTTCTCTGTTACTCCAACCATGAGCCGCAACGGACGGTATATTGCAGGTGTAGGCGGTGATTTTACTTACAGTCTTACAGAAGACGACAAAGGACAGAAAAGCGTAACTATTTCAGGTTCCACCTTCCCTGCCTATCTTGATATGCAGACAGGCCAATATGTTGAACTGAAAGAGGTGCCCGACTTTGAAGTTGTAGGTATTTCTGATGATGCAGACATCATTACCACCGATGGTTACGATATATATCTTATTCTTGCCAACGATCAAACCCATAAAATATCCATTGCCGATTGGCTTAAGAAAGAATACGATATGAATTTGGGCGATATTCTGCCTGCTAACCTTGTTACCAACAAGAAACCCCGTATCTCAGCCGACGGAAAACTCATTACCGGTGTGTATGCTACCCAGACAGATGAGGGAGAACTTGATGTGCAGGAAACCTACTGCATCAAACTACCACATTCCGTTACTGCCATTATGAATACACTTGACACACCGTCAGATGCACGTATTTATGTCAGTGGCGGGCAGCTTTCTTTCAGTGGCACGGCTGCCAATATTCATGTATTCGACATGGGTGGCAAAGAGGTGCTTCGCCACGATGCCGCTTCCTCTTCGATTGACATTACTGCACTTGCCAATGGAGTATATGTGGCAAAAGCCAATATCAGTGGCAAGACTGTCACATCAAAGTTTTATTTCAACAAGTAGTTTCCAATATTTAAATATATGTTTATGAAAAGCAATCTTTTAATTTCATTAGTCATTTGTCTATTTTCAATATTGACAGTCAGTGCCAAGTCAGACTTTACAGCAGACGGCATAGAATATACAATACTTTCCGATCGTGAAAATTGTGTGGAAGTGGCTATAGGCTACTCATATAAGGGCGACCTTGTAGTGCCAGTAAAGGTTGCCAATGAAGCCGACGGAAAGGAGTACACCGTTGTCGGCATCGGTGTCAATGCGTTCAGTTATACCGCAGGTCAACTTAAATCAGTGGCTTTGCCTTCTACTTTGGAGTATATTGCCGACAAAGCCTTTAGAGGTGCACGTGGTCTTGTGTCTATGGAAATTCCGTCTGGTCTACAGACTATCGGTGAGTCTGCTTTCAACGGTTGCACAAAGCTCCCGGCGTTTACTGTTGCCGAGGGCAACAAGTATTTCTCTGCCAAGGATGGTGTGCTCTTCAATAAGGACCAGACCAAGTTGCTTATCTATCCCATGGCAAAAGAAGGTGAGGAATATACCATTCCTGATGGCGTTACAGAGCTTGAAAAGAATGCGTTTGAGAATGTTACCTTGCTTAAAAAGATTGTATTTGACAAAGATTTGACTGTCATTGGCGATTATGCTTTCAACAACTGCAACAATCTGAAAACTCTCGATTTCTCGGAACTCAATATCAAGAGCCTGGGTGTAAGTGCATTCCATGCCTGCAAGATGCTCACGGAGCTTGACTTTTCAAAAAGCACATTTCCTTCAGTAGGAAAATCTCTTTTTTATAACAACAACAATCTTGTGAAGCTGTGGTTGCCAGCTACGGTTACCGAATTTGGCGAGTATGCATTCAATGGTCTGAAGTCTCTTGAAGAATTGCACATGCAGGCAGAAAAGCCAGCTCAGTTTACCACGGTAGGAAGCACATTCTATCCCATCAACAATGAACTTACCACACTGTATGTACCAAAGGGCTGCAAGGATGCTTATGCAGCAGACCCTGCTTATGCCGGCTTCTTCAAGGATATCGTTGAGGAGGACATAACTACCGGCATACATGCTGCACTTTCTTCTGCCAAAGCAGGCATCACAGTAAGCAATGGAAAGATACAATTCAGTTCAACAGCCAAAAATATACATATTTACAATATGAGCGGTAATGAAGTATTGCGATTGCCGGCAGCCTCTGTTGTCAATGTCAGCAGCTTGAGCAAGGGCGTATATGTAGCCACCGCAGTGGTAGACGGCAAGTCTGTCTCTGCCAAAGTATGTGTAGGTGGGTTCTAAAATTGTAAAACCAAGCGGATTATGAAAAAAATATTGTTTTCTTTATCCATGTGTGTATTGTCGTGCTTGGCCGCAAATGCCAAGACCGGTTTCACCGCAGACGGTATCAAGAATATGGTAGAGACGAAAGCTTCTACCCCCGAAGTACTGTCTATGGAATATGCCTATTGTTCAGACAATATAGCACAAGGCGTTGGCGAGAATGCCAAGGAGCTTTACTTCAAGGTTGCCATTCAGCTACCGGCCGAGAAGGCTACGGCACTGAAAGGAAACAGCATTACCGAAGTAAGCATAGGAACGTCCAAGCATGTGGGACACCACGCAAAGCTGTTCTTGACCTATGAACTTGGCGGTGAACCTTTCTATACCCAAGATATTCAGCTTGTAAAGAACAAATGGAACACAGTAAAGCTCACCACGCCTTATACCATAGAGGGCAAGGAGTTTTATATCGGTTACAGTGCCGACACCATAGGCTCTTACAGAAAAGTGTATCTGCCGATAGCTATTGATGACTCCAATACAGCCAATCCTCTTGGCGACTGGGTGATGACAAAGACTTCTGCCGATGCAGATGAAGTGTGGCAGCATCTTGGCACCAGCGGTTACTCCAATGTATGCATCAAAGCGGTTGTAACAGGTGCAAACTTGCCACGCTATGATGTAGAGTTGGCTTCGGTAAGAATGAAGAAATATGTAAAGCCGGGAGAGTCGTTTTCCATCAGAGGTACGGTAAAGAACCTTGCAGCAAAGCCATTCCAAAAGATTTCTGTAAGCTATACCATTGGTGATGGCGAAACAGTAAGTCAAGATTTTGCTTCAGATAACGAGATTGGCAACAAGCAAGAGTTCAGTTTTGAAATACCGGGTGTATCTGTCAACAAGGAAAGCAGCTATGACGTGTCTGTTCAAGTAACCGCCATTGACGGCAATGCCGACGAAAATCCTGCCGACAATGTCTATACTGCCCAGTTGAAATGTACATCGAAACTCTTTGACAAGCGAGTGCTTGTAGAAAACTTCACAACACAGAGTTGTGGCAACTGTCCGCGTGTGCATGGTTATATTGAAGACCTTATGGACAAGGACGACCGCCTTGTCTGTGTGGCCCACCATGCCGGATACGGTACAGACAAGTTTACAGTCAAGGCAAGCGAGTCTTATCTGTGGTTCTACAATTCCAACAGCAGCTATGCTCCTGCCGTCATGCTCGACCGCAAGAACTTTTCTGACTATGGTTTGGAGAGCAATACACCGGTATTCAACCCCTCTTCAGAGCAGTATTTGGCTACGATGATTGGCGTGAGAGAGAATGAACCTGCTTTCTTCGATGTAAACCTTGAGAACGAATATGATGCTGCCACACGTGAGTTGACTGTTCATGTAAAAGGCAAAAAGTCTTCTGAGTTTACAGGAGACAAGCCACTCTATCTAACCGTGTTCCTTACAGAAGACGGATTGGCGGGCAATCAGTCGGGTGCCACCAAGGATTATGTTCACGACCATGTGCTCCGTCTGCTCGTTTCAAAGCTCACTGGCGACCCCATTGCGTTTGATTCAGACAACAAGTGTGAGAAGACCTACAAGGTTACCCTTGACAATGGATGGGTAAAAGACAACATGAAGGTCGTTGCATTTGTCAATGAGTTTGATACAAACGATGTAAATGCCTGTGAGGTTTACAATGTGAATGTAGCCAATTTAAACGATGCTACCTCTTCTATCATCAGCAACAACATAGCTGATTTTGCGGTGAGAGTATTTGACCGCACGGTATCTGTCAGTGGCTCTTTTGACAACGCAAGTGTCTATCGTGCAGACGGTAGCCACGTGCTTTCTACAAGCAAACCGACTTTCCAACTGGTGCCAGGTGTATATGTTGTAAAGGTGAAAGCTGCAGGCATGCAGAAAGCCGCTAAGATTGTTATCCGCTGAGGTCAGCGTTTTGTCAATATGAAAAGCGTGCGTTTCCTAAAAGGAGCGCACGCTTTTCGTATTGATGCTTTTGACGTTTGTCAATAACTGTTATTCCTTAGGTTGGAACACCAGGCAGGGCATGCCGGCAATGGCTCCGTCAATATCGAATTGTGCCATCACTTTATTGTCTTTGCTGATATAGGTGGGCAGTATGCTCGCTTTGGCATTATATTCATAGCCTTTCTCTGTGAGCCAATCTTTTATGGATGGCGAGCGCAGGGTCATGGCATTGTTAGGCAACAGGAAGGCGGCCAAGTATTTGCCGCTATCCTCCATCAGCAAAATTTTTGGAAAGTCTGGTGATGAGGTAGTAACAATAATGCCCAATGCACCTCCAAAGCCATCGTCTTCAGTGCCTGTGTAGTAAGGTAATTTCTTGTATTTCTCGACAGCCTCATTGAGTGTCATGGTGTTAAAGTCGGTGATAGGCTCAGGAATGGTTACTGTTTCCGGCGGCATTTGTGCAGACAGGTCGTTGAAGGTGAAATGTATGTTGGGTGCAAACACAGTGTCGGTGTCTTCAGGCTTGTCCATTGACAGGTATGCCACGAATTTTTTCTGATAGTTAAAGTATATCTGTGAGCCATCGCTGGCATCTTTCAGTGAGGTGTATTTCAATCCCAAATAATTCATATAGGTAGCAATCTCATCTGTGGTGGGTCGTTTATCCTCATCAAAGTAGATGGCTGCCTCTTCCAGCTGACTCTTTGTCTTTTGGTCCAACCAATAACGTATTTCCGTGTATCCTTTGGTGGTGTCTGTTACGTCAAATACGTAGACACCTGTTGCCTCATTGGACGTTACCTTGTTCAGATGGTTGCCATGGTATTGTTCAGCCAATGTTATGAGTTCACCGGTGGCGTATTTTCCTAAGTAAGGAACAATAAGTCCCGCCTTGTCTTTATCTGTCAGGTAGTCAAAGCGTCCCCATGCCAAAGGGTCTTCAGAATTTGGCAATGCGTAGAACGCCTTTTTCTCGTCATAGAATGCCACTTCAATATTGGTGGTTGCGTTTTTATAGAAGCTTACGCCATTGGCAGAATCGGCAGCTGCAAATCCGCTTTCTGCCAGCTTTTTCAAGACAGCATTTCTCTCTTTGTCAGTGTCGTATGTACCTTTGGCATAGCGATATTCTGTCGTTGAGGGGTCAAAGAAGTAGCTGAGTGTAATGGTTTGGCTGTTTACCTCTTTGTTGCATTCAGTTTGTAACTACCGTCAGCTACCACTTCAAATCCGCGTGCCGTTTCACTTTGTCTGACAGCATCCATTGATTTGCTGAAATCAAGGTCAGGAATTTCCACTTCTACCTTGTCTTCATTTGATTTATTGTTGTCATTGTTGTCATCGTTATCGCTGCATGAAGCAAAAAATGGCAGGATAACGGCTGCTAATAAGTAAAAGAACAGTTGATTTAATTTTACCATTATTATTTTCGTTTTAGTTAACAATGGTGCAAAGATACGACTTTTATGTCATATAAACGGTTGTTTGTAGTTTCTTTTTGTATTAAAATGGCAAGCAATAGCATTATTATGATGTTGCATTATTTTTATTTTTACATTGAGACAACTGTTAAGGTAATAGTTGAAAAACTCATTACTGCAAACTGATTGCATTGCAATCATCAGCCAATAGCTATGCAATCGCCTTCCAATAGCACTGCTTTTGTCAGCCAATAGCATAGCTATTACATTTGGAGTTTTGCCTTTGCTCGTTTATATGAAGAAGAACAACTTACTTTATCTTCTCGGTTTTTATCAGAATATGCCTGTTGCCTGTTGCAGTAGTGGCAAAGAGATAGCAGTTTCCGCCTTCCTTCAGTTTGAGCCGTTTGCGCAGTTGTGCCACCGTCAGCGGAAAGTTTCTTACCGTGATGTTCGCCTGCTTGATGCCTATGAGCAATGCCTTGAGTTCCTGCTTGTTCATGGTAGCATATGCACAGATGCGAAAGCTACGCCCCGGAAACGCTGTTGCCTGTTCCGTGCTTACAAACAGGTTGCTGTTTCTCCCCACCTTTTTTACGCCATATTGCTGGCAGAGCAGTCCGAAGCAACCCGCCTTCATTACCGAAGTGTTAGGCTCATGGAGATAACGGCTTGCAGCCATCTCTTCTTCTGTGGCACAGCCGGCAGCAGGGTCTTGCCCCATGGCAAAAGCTATCTGGCTGCCGTCGTTGACGCAATACACCCATGGCTGCTGCGTGGGCTCACGCCTGAGCACTAACAGCAGTTCTTTACACTCGTTGCCACTGCTTACTATGTGCACTTCAGCCACATTGCCCTTGAAATCGTCTATCGCCTTTCTCCAGTCGAGCATCGGCGACAGTTTCAGCATTACCACTTCTGCCTTTTGCAGCATAAGGTCTTTCAGCGTCAGCACATCAGGTGTGCAGTCGGCTATGGCAAAGGTGCGTGCCCCATTGGCATCGCGCCGTGCAGGGTCGGCATAGAGCAGCGTCTGCGGCTCCATTTTGGCGAGATAGGCTTCTGCTTCACCGTTTACCACCGTGGCATTGCTCCGCCCCAACGCACAGAGGTTGTGGCTCACTATCTGGCAGAGGTGTGCCTGCCGTTCCACATAAGTGGCTTGGGCAAAGTCTGCCGACAGGTAGCTGAAGTCTACCCCGAAGCCCCCCGTCAGGTCTGCCATGGAGGCAGCCCCTTGCTTGTTCAGCTCTTGCATCCACCGTTGCGCCACTTTAGCCTTGTAGAGTGCTGTCAGCTCCGACGAGCACTGCTCCATGGAGAGGTGTGGCGGATAGATGATGCCCTCGTGTGCTGCCCAAAGCGGCAGTTTGGTGCGTGCCTTCTGCCAGCCCGCTATCTGGTCCAGTGCAAAGTGCAGGTCCAGTTCACCGGTGCGTTTGGCCTTTAGTGCCAATGTGTTTACATTGTCGTTGCGGTGCGTTGCTATAAAAGTGCGGGTTTCATTGCTGATGTTGATTGCCATATTGCCAGTGTTAAGTAGGTGTAGAATAAAATAGGCAGCATGTTATGCCTTGTCTGTTCTCAGTTCAATGCGGAAGGTGGTGCCCACGTCAATCTCAGATGCTTTCACGTATATTTTGCCGTGGTGATACTCTTCCACAATTCGTTTTGCCAGCGACAGTCCCAATCCCCAGCCACGCTTCTTGGTTGTAAATCCCGGTCGGAACACGTTTTTCAGGTTCTTCTTCTTGATGCCCTTTCCCGTGTCGGTAACTTCTATAATCACTTTGTTGGGCAGTTGCTCCATGTGCAGCGTGATAGTGCCGCTGCCCCCCATGGCATCCACGGCATTTTTGCAGAGGTTTTCTATCACCCATTCAAAGAGCGAAGCATTGATTTTCACGATGATTTCCTGCTCGGGCAAGTCTTTGACAAAAGCCACTTGCTTGGAAGTGCGGCGGTCCATATAGTCTATTACATGTTCCAATACCTCATTCAGGCTGGCAGGCACAGGTTCCGGCAACGAGCCTATTTTGGAGAAGCGGTCGGCTATCAGTTCCAGCCGCTTCACGTCTTTGTCCATTTCGGGTATCAGTTCATCGTCGGGATATGTTTCTTTCAGCATTTCCACCCATGCCATAAGGCTGGATATAGGCGTGCCGAGCTGGTGCGCCGTCTCTTTGGACAGCCCCACCCATACCTTGTTTTGTTCCGCCCGCTTGGAGGTAAGCAGTGCAAATATCGCCACCACCACGAACAGCATGACCACGCCCAACTGTATATAGGGGTAGACTGCCAGCCGCTTCAGCATTACCGAGTCGTCGTAGCACACATTGATATAGTCGTTTTTGTTGGTGTCGCTCAGGTTTATCCTGATGACCTTGCCCGATTGCAGCAGCTTTCTGCTTATGCTTTGTGCATAGTTCAGACTGTCTTCATAGTTGTTGCCTTGCAGCTTCAGGTTGCGGTAAGTCTGCACATTGCCCTCATTGTCGGTAACAATTACGGGTATGGTATGGTTTTCGTTGATTACCTTCAGCACCAAGTTGAGGTCGGTGTTCTCGTCAGCCTTGTTCAGTGTGCGCATGGCCTCTGCCCACACCTCCATCTTGTTGCGCTCTTCCTGTGCCAAATCCCTCACTATGAAGTTGGATGCCACCAATGACACCACGGCTATGGCAACCGCCACGACCACCAACACTATTTTTACTTGCCTTATTTTGTCAGTCCATTGCATATATTAATAACGCATGCCAGGTGCCAATATTGTGCGTTTTTGTCTTTTGGTGTGTGGCGTCAGGTGCCTTTTCGGTATCTGTTACCGCTCACAGCGTTTTTGTTTTGTAAATAAATCAAAAGTTAAAGCGCGGTCTCTGCTTTATTTGTTACCTTTGCAAGCTGATAAGATATAGGCATCTGCGAATTCCGTTTTTCTGTATTTTTCATGGCCTGTGCAGGCTTTTCAGACATTTCCTTCTGCCTATTTCTTTCATTCTTGTAAAACCAACTTTATGCGGAACGAAAACCAAATGATACATGATAACAAGTGGCATAGCATTGTGGCATTGCTGGTGCTGTGGATGATTGCACTGTCTGTGCAGCCCTGCTCCGCCCAAAACAATCCATACAAGATAAAGGACAATTTGTATGCCATCTATCAGCGGGCAGTGCAGTACCGCCGTGTTGAGCGTGGCCTGTACATTGCCGATACACTCTATGCCAAGGCCGTGGCGCAGAAAGACGCCAAGGCACAGTGCCTGGCACTTACCATACCGCTGATATACCACTTCTACCAGCCCGACAACGAAGCTGGTTTTGAGCGTTCTGTCAAGCTCTTGCAAGAGATGGCACTGAAGACCGGCTACATGCAATACTATTATTATGCAGCGTCCAACGATGTAAACTATTGGCTCAACAGAAAGATGTATTACAAGGCACTGCTCTATGTAAAAGACGTGCAGGCCTTTGCCCGCAAGCACAATCACCCTTATGGCATCTATTCAGGCTACCGCATGCTGGCCCAAATTTATTCTGTGCGCGAAGAGTATGGACAAGCCATCGCTTCCTATAAAGAGGCATTGGCTTATGGCACCGCTCATTTGCCCGACCAAGATATGTCGCAAAACTATCGCAATCTGGCTCGTTGCTATCACTATACGGGCGAGTATGAGAAGATGCTGCAAGCTGTCAATAAGGGCTTGTCTATTATCAAGGCGAAGCAAAATATCAGTAATTTATACATGATGAAAGCATACGCTGAGTTTCAGTTGGGCAAATATGTCGAGTTCCGCCAAACATTTGCAAAGGTGAAGAAATTGATTGGCGAGTTTGGACATACCTCAATGCTTGATTATGATTACCTGTTGTGCTTCAATCTGCTTGACCAGCATAAGTATGATGAGGCAATGAAGTTTATAGAGAGCAAGCGCGATGAATCGGGCTATTTGACTATGTTGCTGGATTATTACCGCTATCGCGGGCAATATGACAAAGCCTATGATGCGCTTGATCAGATACGGCGCAGAGGCATCTATAATCATCAGGAAACCTTCAACAACGACATGATGGAGGTAAACGCCCTGTTCAACAACCAAAGGCTGGAGAACGAGAAGCAGCGCATCAAGTACGAGAACACCAAATTGCAGCTGTCCAACACCCAGCTGACCCTTGAAAACTCGTCGCTTGAGTTGGGACGTGCCCAAGCAGCTGAGCGCATGGCGCGTCTGGATGCCAACAATATGTTGCTGTCGTTTAACAACAAGCAGCTGGAAGCCAACAAGCTGCGTGACTCTCTCAAGATGCAAGCCTTCAGGCGGGCGGCACAAGAGAAAGCCATGCAGACCCACAACACCATACTGATGATACTGTTGGGGGCAGCATTGCTGCTCATTGTATCTGCAGCATCTTATATCGTTTATCGTCATAGGGCCAACTTGCGCCTTCAGCACCTCAACACCCATCTGCACCAGGCCAATATAGAACTGGGCAGGGCTAAAGACAAAGCTGTACAGGCAGACAAGATGAAAACCATGTTTATACAGAACATGAGTCACGAGATACGCACGCCGTTGAACGCTATCGTGGGCTTTTCGCAGCTGATTACCGATCCCGCGTTTGAGGTGGGCAAGGAAGAGCGGAGCGAGATGGGCAAGCGTATCAAGGAAAACTCAGACTTGCTGCTGACGCTGATCAATGACATTCTTGACATGACAGCCCTTGAGAGCGGACGCTATGTGATGCAGATGGCAGATGTAAACGTCAACGAAATATGCCGCATGGCATTGGCCACGGTAGACCACCGCAAGGCTCCGGGCGTGGAACTGCGCTTTACATCGGATGTAGACAACCGATACACGGTGCATACAGACTCCAACCGCGTGCGTCAGGTACTGATAAATCTGCTTACCAATGCCGAGAAGAACACCACCGAGGGCAGCATTACCTTGCATTGCTCGCTGTTGGAGAACCCCGGTCAGCTCACCTTTATCGTAACCGACACGGGCATAGGCATTCCGAAAGACAAGATGGACGAGATATTTGAACGCTTCAAGAAGCTCGACAACTTCAAGCAAGGCTCAGGCTTGGGACTGAACATCTGCCGAGTAATATCAGAGAAGTTGGGCGGCCGCATCTATATAGACAAGGAATATACGGGCGGTGCCCGCTTCTGCTTTGCCATAGCCATGCGCCCCGATGAACCTGTAGAGAGCTAAAGCTTCATAGCCCTTTGGTCTTCAAAAATTGCCGCTTTAGCCACAAAAAGCACTGCTTTACAAAGCTGAAGCATCGGGTTACGGGCGTAAAGCACTGCTTTTTTATGCTGAGGCAGTGCTTTACGCATCAGTGTCGCAGAAAAATAATACCACAAATAGCGCCATATTCCCTATCGATATTTAGGGATTTTCCGCTGTGTAATCATAGAAAAATGTTTAATTTCGCAGCGTAAAAGAAACAGAATCCTTATGAAGAAAACAGTTATATTATCAGTGGCAGCATTGACCCTGCTTGCCAGTTGCGGCACCAATGCGGGCAGCGGAGCCTACATAGGCGCACAGTTCGGGTCTATCTTAGGCTCAGCCATAGGCGGTATATCAGGCGGTCCGCGCGGCAACGACATTGGAACCCTTATAGGCATGGCTGGCGGTGCTGTTGTGGGCGGTGCCGTAGGGGCACAAGCCGACAAAGCCCGTGAGCAGCAATACGACAGCAGAAGCAGTGCCGCACGCAGCAGCAGACGGGGCGTTAACCAGCGTTATTCATCGTCTGCAGAGAACGATGAACAGTACAGTTCTGCCGGCAGCTATGCCCGGCAAGGCGATGTAGACAGCGGCTTTGACCCGCAGGGGCGTGGCGATGATACCCTCTATGATTTCAATGCGTCAGATTACACCGGCAACTATTCTGCCACTGCACCGCAAACAGTGGTTCCTGAGGTGCGTTATGACCAGTTGGAGAATACGCCAAAAACCAATGCACCAGCCATAGAGATACGCAATGCACGCTTTGTAGACGACAATCAGGACTCACAACTGAATGCGGGCGAGATATGCAAGGTTATCTTTGAACTCTACAATACCTCGTCTGCCGCTGTCGTAGACTTGCAGCCCACCGTGGTAGAGACCACCGGCAACAAGCGCATCATGATTTCATCCACCGTTCATTTGGAACGCTTGATGCCAGGCAAAGGCATTCGCTATACCGCTATGGTAAAGGCTTCAGACCGTCTGAAGGACGGCACCGCCTCTTTCCGCGTCTGTGCTTTGCAGGGCAACGGGCAGCTCTGTTCCAATGTCTGCGTGTTTAATGTGCCCACAGTCGGTAGGTAACCCTCTCTTGCATAAATAAGGTAAGGAGGTCATAGCCTGCTGTTGGCTTGACATTTTCTGATTTAAGACAGACAGCCACTCTTGCTCTCGTAAAACAGCAAGAGTGGCTGTTGGCGTTGTGAGGAGTGTCTTGTTTATCAAGATAAAATCAAAAAACAAAGTGCTGGAGCAAGTTTCAAAGTGTTAAGCTTTCCAATATTATGTATTTTTTTTGCTCTATCGTTTGATTTATATTGATATTTTTGTATCTTCGCAATGTGGAAACACATAAAAAGCGCTATTTTAATGGCTTCAGATAGGCGTT
Source organism: uncultured Prevotella sp. (assembly GCA_937907705.1). Taxonomy (GTDB): domain Bacteria; phylum Bacteroidota; class Bacteroidia; order Bacteroidales; family Bacteroidaceae; genus Prevotella. The sequence goes on from CALCVP010000092.1 coordinate 14,869, forward strand.
GAAGTGAACAATTAAAATTTGCAAAAAGAAAGGGCGCAAGCCTTTTTTTAAGGGAAAATACTTGGTTGTATTCATTTAAAAACCTATATTTGCGGTGTAATAATTTACACTATGAAAGTTTAACTAAAACACAATATACTATGGAAGTCGAGAAAATAATGCAGGCTTTGGAGCAGAAGCATCCAGGTGAATCAGAGTATTTGCAGGCAGTAAGAGAGGTGTTGCTCTCAGTGCAAGATGTTTACAACAAACACCCGGAGTTTGAAAAAGCCAAGATTATAGAGCGTATCGTGGAGCCGGAACGCATCATTACATTCCGTGTGCCATGGGTAGACGATAAAGGAGAGGTACATGTAAACCTCGGCTATCGTGTGCAGTTCAATAGCGCAATAGGTCCTTATAAAGGCGGTTTGCGTTTCCACCCGTCAGTAAACCTGTCTATCTTGAAGTTCTTGGGCTTTGAGCAGACATTCAAGAATGCTCTTACCACACTGCCAATGGGCGGTGGCAAAGGCGGTTCAGACTTCTCGATCCGCGGTAGAAGCGATGCTGAAGTAATGCGTTTCTGCCAAGCTTTCATGACAGAATTATACAGGAACATAGGTCCTAACGAAGATGTTCCCGCTGGCGATATCGGCGTTGGCGGTCGCGAGATAGGTTATCTCTTTGGCATGTACAAGAAACTGACCCACCGCTGGGAGGGTGTGCTCACAGGCAAAGGCTTGGAGTATGGCGGTTCCAAGGTACGTCCGGAGGCTACAGGTTTTGGCGCTCTCTACTTTGTCAATGAGATGATGAATACCCACGGGCATGACATGAAAGGCAAGATTGTAGCTGTAAGCGGTTTCGGTAATGTAGCGTGGGGTGCCGTAACAAAGGCAACCCAGTTAGGTGCTAAGGTTGTTACCATTTCAGGTCCTGACGGCTACATCTACGATTCTACAGGTATCAGCGGTAAGAAGATAGACTATATGTTGGAGCTTCGTGCCAGCGGCAATGACGTTTGCGCTCCTTATGCAGAGGAGTTCCCGGAGGCTCAGTTCATACCGGGCAAGAAACCTTGGGAGGTAAAGTGCGATATCGCATTGCCTTGCGCTACCCAAAACGAGCTGAATGGTGATGATGCAGACATGCTGTTGGCCAACAAGACACTTTGCGTGGCAGAAGTTTCCAATATGGGTTGTACTGCTGAGGCTGTTGACAAGTTCATTGCCGCCAAGCAACTCTTTGCTCCTGGCAAGGCTGTCAATGCGGGTGGTGTGGCTACTTCGGGTCTTGAGATGACCCAGAACGCTATCCACTTGAGCTGGAGCCGCGAGGAAGTAGACCAGAAGTTGCATCAGATTATGAGCGACATTTACGACCAGTGTGTGAAATATGGCACCGAACCTGATGGCTATATCAACTATGTGAAGGGGGCCAATGTGGCTGGCTTCATGAAAGTTGCCAATGCCATGATGGCTCAGGGCATAGTATAAACGAATATATATAAGTGATTGGAAAATTAATTGTCAACCTTTTTATAGGTATTATCAGCAGTACCTCGCTCTTGGCTCAAGAGCGGGGCACTGCCAGTTATTACTCTAACAAGATGCATGGGCGTCGCATGAGCAACGGACAGCGGTATCACCGCGACAGTCTTACGTGTGCTCATAAACGTTATCCGTTAGGGTCTTATGTCAAGGTAACGAACATCCGCAACAAGAAGTGGGTAGTAGTAAAGGTTACAGACCGCTGCGGTGGGCGCCGTATCATTGACCTTTCACATGCCGCCGCCAAGGAAATAGGTTTGCTGGCGGCAGGTGTTGCCACGGTATTGGTAGAGCGCTTGTATCCTCAGAAGGGCGTTCCCTTTAAGAAAGCGAACGATACGGATTTGCCGGAACTGGATTATGAGGTAACAGAAGGCGATGATTATACACATCCTGCTTGGCAAAAGCAACAGCAGTCTGCTAAAAAACGTAAGGAGAATAGCAAGAAAAAATAGAGCATTTAATTAAAAAGTTTCAGGTATCAGGTAAAAAGTATTCAGGTATTAGGGCGTCTTTGATTATTAAGGTAAAAAGTTTTTTCCCGTATTTTTGTGCCGTTTTAGTATATATTGTTTACTTTTGCACTCTGTAAGAAGTGATGCCGCACTGTGTAGATGGTGCAGGATGGCAACACCCAAAGACAGGTATTAGTAACATAAAGCATAATGGGAAATTTTAATTTAAAAGGACATGCTGCCATGCTGACAGCCAATGCCTCATGGGGACTCATGTCTCCATTGGCGAAGATTGTAATGGCAGGAGGTATCGTTACGCCGCTTATATTGAGCGATTTGCGTATTTTTGGTGCAATGGTATTGTTTTGGATAACTTCGTTTTTTACCAAGCCGGAGCATGTAAGCCATCGGGACCATCTTAAATTGTTTGCCGCTTCGCTGTTGGCTATTATCTTTAATCAAGGTTGTTTCATTTTTGGCGTAGGCTTAAGTTCGCCAGCCGATGCCTCCATTATTACCACGAGTATGCCTCTTTGGGCCATGGTCTTGGCAGCATTCTTCTTGAAGGAGCCTATCACAGGCAAGAAAGTGTTGGGCATAGCCCTTGGAGCAGGTGGTGCATTGCTGCTTATTATCGGTAGCAGTCAGTCGCAAACATCAGCCGAAGAGGGTCAATATCATATATGGGGAGACCTGTTGGTGCTGCTGGCACAGTTGAGTTATGCCTCTTATATCGTACTTTTCAAGAATTTTGTCAATAAGTATTCATTGGTAACACTGATGAAATGGATGTTTACTTACGCTTTCATCTGTGCCTTGCCGTTCTCTTACAATGGCATTGTTCAAACCAATTGGGCACTGTTGGGTAGCCATGCGTGGGAGGCAGTGGCATTTATCGTAGGTTTTGCCACTTACATTAGCTATATGCTTATCATTGTGGGACAGAAGAATTTGCGTCCTACTGTGGCAGGTATGTATAACTATGTACAGCCTATTGTGGCTTGTATTGTTACGGTATGTTTGGGCATGGATTCCTTCAATCTTACCAAAGTGATAGCCGTCATCATGATTTTTGGCGGCGTTTATTTGGTTACCATCAGCCGCAGCAAGGCGGAAATGATTGAGGCGGGCAAAGAGGTGTAACCTGAGAAGCAATAAGTATCTGCCACAAGCAGATTTTTGTCATTGTTCAATTGCAGGGTGGGTACAAATCAAAATAATGCTATTTTTGGCTTTCTTTTATTTTGATTTGTGCCCACCTTGCATTATCTTTGCATAAGATAAGCTGCACCTCAGCAATTGAAAGTAAACTTTATTGCGTTCGGTTTGCATTATCTTTGCATAAGATAAGCTGTATTCGGTGCTGCAAGAGCTATGAAGTGGCAGCTTGTCTTATTTGGTATTGCTGTTAAATTTAATACGAAAAAATATATGCTTAACCTCGACGATTTTTATAAAGCGCGTTATGTACTCAACAAGATACTGAGACGTACCGACTTGGTTAGTGCTCCCAAGCTCAATCCTGAGAGCGAAATTTACCTTAAACCAGAGAACCTTCAGATTACGGGTTCGTTTAAAATACGTGGTGCTTACTATAAGATTTCCCAACTTACAGACGAAGAGAAGGCAAAAGGTGTGGTGGCTTGTTCAGCCGGAAACCACGCTCAAGGTGTGGCATTGGGCGCCACTTCTCATGGTATAAAGTCGCTTATCTGTCTGCCGGAGGGTGCTCCTATCAGCAAAGTAGAGGCTACTCGCCGCTTGGGAGCCGAAATATGCTTGGTGCCAGGCGTGTATGATGATGCCTATCAGCGTGCATTACAGTTGCGGGATGAGCATGGCTACACTTTTATTCATCCTTTTAATGATGAGCATGTAATAGCAGGTCAAGGGACCATAGGATTGGAGCTGTTGGAGCAGTTGCCCGATGTTGAGGCGGTAGTAGTGCCTATTGGCGGTGGAGGCCTTATCAGCGGTGTGGCTTATGCCATGAAGATGCTGAACCCTAAGGTCAAGGTTTACGGTGTACAGGCGGCAGGTGCGCCAAGTATGTATGACAGCATACGAGACCATCACCCTGAAACGCTCAGCCATGTGTCTACCGTTGCCGACGGTATAGCAGTGAAAACACCCGGCGATTTGACTTATGACATTTGTTCAAAGTATGTAGACGACGTAGCCCTTGTTACCGAAGACGAAATCTGTGCCGCCATACTCCGCTTGATAGAAGAAGAGAAGATGGTGGCTGAAGGTGCGGGAGCCGTGAGCGTGGCAGCAGCCATGTTTAACAAAGTTCCTGTCAAGGGCAAGAAAACCATTTGCTTGGTAAGTGGCGGAAACATAGATGTTACCATTTTAAACCGCGTTATCAACCGTGGCCTTGAGAAGGACGGCCGCCTATGTTTGCTCACAATCGATTTGGACGATAAACCAGGTCAGCTGCTTGAAGTAAACGAAGTGATAGCCAGCATGGGTGCCAATATTGTGAGTGTGTATCATGAGCGCACAGCATATAGAGAGGATATCAACGCTTGCGAGTTGCGTGTGAAGATAGAAACGCGTAATATGGACCATGTCAATCAGATAAAAGAGAAATTGATAAAAAAGGGATTTAATCTGAGATAAACGGCAGACAGGCATTTGAATAAAGGCTGAATGGCATTTGAATGCAATCAGAATAACATTCGAACGCTATTTGACGTGCATTCAAGTACCGTTCAAACGGCGTTTGAGTGCAGCGCTTTTACTATGCAGATGCCGCTAAAGAATGCATATAAACAGTATTATTTAAAACATATAAACAATGAAAGTATTACATTCAGACAAGGCTCCTAAGGCTTTAGGACCTTACAGTCAGGCTATTGTAGCAGGTGGTTTTGTGTTCGCTTCAGGTCAAGTGCCTATCGATCCTGCCACAGGCAACTTTGTAGAAGGTGGTATCAAAGAGCAGACCAAGCAGTCGCTTACCAATGTAACTCATGTATTGGCAGAGGCAGGCATAGACCTTTCTCATGTTGTAAAGACCACAGTATTTCTTTCAGACATGGACAACTTTGCTGCCATGAATGAGGTTTACGCTACTTTCTTCAGCGAGCCGTTCCCTGCTCGCTCAGCAGTAGCAGTAAAGACACTTCCTAAAGGTGCTCTTGTAGAAATAGAAGTAGTGGCTGCTCTCTAATCTTTGCATCCTTGCAAGATTTTGACAGGTAGCGTTTTTGCTACATTATAACAAGCTGCTCCATATACATTTGTAGGCTGAAACTGCTGTTTTGACCTGCTGATGTATATGGAGTTTTTTTGTGTTTGTCTGTATCTTTGCTGTTTGTTGATGCCTTGCCGTGTCTTGCTGTATGCTTTCAAATGGTGCAAGAACGGTGCTATTGCGTGCAAAAAAGTGTGTATTGCTTGTTCAGTTCGGATAAAAATAATACCTTAGCACAGCGTTTTTCTTTTACAGGAAATGTAAAAACACTGTGTTAACACCGAAAACCAATACTTTTATGGATACAAACATACCACAGCAGTGGAACAAGTTTTACTTGAAAGATGTGTCGTTTCTAAACCTCATGACACATCGCATATTCAATGTTTTGATAGTGGCCAATCCCTATGATGCCTTTATGCTGGAGGATGACGGGCGTGTAGACGAGAAGATTTTCAATGAATATACAGAGTTAGGATTGCGTTATCCGCCTTCGTTCCGCCAGGTAAGTACTACTGATGAGGCTGCTGAGGTGCTGGCATCTACCAGCATTGATTTGGTTATCTGTATGCCCGGTAATGCCGATAACGATGCTTTTACTGTGGCGCGTGCCATTAAAGCCAAATTTCCCGATATTCCTTGTGTGGTGCTTACCCCTTTTTCTCACGGCATTACGCGCCGTATGGAAAACGAAGACCTTTCTATCTTTGATTATGTATTCTGCTGGCTGGGCAACACCAACCTTATTCTGTCTATTATCAAGCTGATAGAAGACAAGATGAATTTGGCGCATGACATAGAAGAGGCGGGTGTACAGATGATACTGTTGGTAGAAGACAGTATCAGGTTTTATTCCTCATTGCTGCCTACTTTATACAATTATATTCTGGCACAGAGCCAGCGCTTTGCTACCGAAGCCCTCAATCCTCACAGTGCCATGCTGCGTATGAGAGGAAGACCTAAGGTGGTATTGGCACGCACCTATGAAGAAGCCTTGGAGCTGTATCACCGCTATTCGGGCAACACCCTGGGCGTGATAACAGACGGCAGCTATCCGAAAGACGGGCAGAAAGACCCTGAGGCAGGACTGAAACTGCTCCGTGCCATCCGTGCCAACGACCCTTATCTGCCTCTGATCATGCAGAGCAGCGAGAGCAGCAACCGTGTGAAGGCAGAGAGCGAGCACTTCCGCTTTATTGACAAGAATTCAAAGACCATGGACCTTGACCTCCGCCAGATTATGGAAGAGCACATGGGGTTTGGCGATTTCATATTCCGCGACCCCAAGACGCATGCAGCCATCCTGCGCATCAGGAACTTGAAGGAGTTGCAAGACAATATTTTCAAGATACCATACGACTCTCTGCTTTACCATATCTCGCGCAACCATATCAGCCGTTGGCTGTGTGCGCGTGCCATATTCCCTGTTTCAGAGTTTTTGAAGACTGTTACTTGGCAGAAGTTGCAGGATGTAGACCTTCACCGTAAGATTATCTTTGATGCCATTGTGCAGTATCGCCACATGAAGAATATAGGTGTTGTGGCAGTGTTCGACCGTGGAAAGTTTGACCGTTATGCCCATTTTGCCCGCATCGGCGATGGCTCTCTGGGCGGAAAGGGCAGGGGATTGGCTTTTCTCGACAATATTATCAAGAGCCATCCTGAGTTCAACGAGCGTGAAGGCGTTACGGTATCTATACCTAAGACCGTGGTGCTCTGCACCGATGTGTTTGACCGTTTCATGGAGGATAACCATCTCTATCAGATAGCCCTCAGTGATGCCAGTGATGAAGAGATATTGCGCCACTTCTTGAAAGCACAGCTTCCTGATAAATATATAGCCGACTTCTTCACCTTCTTTGAGGCTACCGACAGTCCTATTGCCATCCGTTCGTCCAGCTTGTTGGAAGATTCCCACTATCAGCCCTTTGCCGGTATCTACTCTACCTATATGATACCTAACCTTAAAGACAAGTATCAGATGTTGCAGATGCTGGCTGCTGCCATCAAGGGTGTGTACGCTTCGGTGTTCTATCACGACTCCAAAGCCTATATGACCGCTACCAGCAATGTGATAGACCAAGAGAAAATGGCTGTCATTCTGCAAGAAGTGGTGGGGCAGGAGCATGGCGACTATTATTACCCTAACATCAGTGGCGTGCTGCGATCGCTCAACTATTATCCTATTGGCGACGAGACCTCGGAAGAAGGCATTGCCTCACTGGCATTGGGATTGGGCAAGTATATTGTAGACGGCGGGCAGACTTTGCGCGTGAGTCCGTATCATCCTAACCAGATATTGCAGATGAGCGAGATGGAAACAGCTTTACGCCAGACCCAAACTCAGTTCTATGCACTCGACACAAAGCATGTGGAAGGCGACTTGGAGGTAGACGATGGCTTCAATATAGCCAAGCTGAAGGTAAAGCAAGCCGACCAAGACGGGGCACTGACCTATATAGCCTCTACCTTTGACCCCTACGACCAAGTGATACGTGACGGTATCTATGAGGGTGGCCGCAAGATTATCTCCTTTTGTGGTGTATTGCAGCATGGCGTGTTTCCACTGCCCGAGCTGCTCCAGATGTCTATGAAGTATGGTGCCGAGAGCATGCGGCGACCAGTAGAGATAGAGTTTGCCTGTAATGTGAACGACGACCGTACGGGCGACTTCTACCTGTTGCAGATACGTCCTATCGTAGACAGCAAGCAGGTGCTTGACGAAGATTTGAAAGCCATATCCGATGAGGCTTGCCTGCTAAGGTCGCACAATTCGTTGGGGCATGGCATCAGCGAAGATGTAACAGACGTGGTATATGTAAAGACCGACGACAACTTTACTGCGGTCAACAACCCGCGCATTGCGGATGATATAGAGCATATCAACCGCAAGTTCTTGGCTGAAGGCAAAAACTATGTGCTGATTGGACCGGGCCGTTGGGGCTCCAGCGACTATTGGTTGGGCATACCTGTCAAGTGGCCCCATATCAGTGCAGCCCGTGTTATCGTGGAGGCAGGTCTGCCTAACTATCGGGTAGACCCCAGTCAGGGCACCCACTTCTTCCAAAACTTGACCAGCTTTGGCGTGGGCTACTTTACGGTGAACACGTATAAGCATGAGGGCGTGTACCAGAAAGAGCTGCTCGATGCGATGCCTGCGGTAGAAGAGACGCAATACGTGCGCCATGTAAGGTTTGGCAAACCGCTCAAGATAATGATGGACGGAATGAAGCAAGAAGGCGTGGTGCTCTTGCCTAAGAGTGAATAAGCAGACTGAGGATTGCACCTGTATTGAGAAAGAAAAACAAAAGACATAAGAATGGATTTAAAAGAAAAATATCAGAAAGAGACAGACAAGTTAGCTGCAAGCATCCGGCAGCTGCGCCACAAAAACAGACAATATGTGGGGCAGGAATTGCTTACCTTTTGTCTGGCGGTAGCGGCTTTTGCCGCTTATTGCCTGAAAGGGCTGGACTTAGTTTGGCTGTTGGCTACTGTACTCCTGCTGTTGGGCTATATTGTGGTACGGCGCAGAGACGTGGCCAATGGGCAGCGCATAGACAGTCTTACCCGCTTGCGTCTGGTCTATGAGCGCGAAATACAGTACTTGGAGGGTCATTACGCCTGCTTTTCTACTGGCGAGTGCTATACAGATCCTCGCCATGCGTTTACCTATGATATGGATGTGTTTGGTGCCGACTCGCTGTTTAACCGCATAGACCGTACTGTAACCACAGGCGGCAGCGATGCCTTGGCACAACGCTTGTCTACACTTCCTGCTGACGTGGCTACCACAGTACACCGCCGCGAAGCTATCAGTGAGCTGGCAGCCCATGAGTTGTGGCTAACCACTTTCTTGGCTAAAGGCCAGAGCACTGACGTAAGCAGCGACAAGGCCAACCCGAAGATAGACTCCAAAGCCATATTGGGCGTTATCCGTGAGGTCAGTGCCATGAATATAGCCCCTTTTGCCCAGCGGCGCAGTTGGCTGCTGGGGGCAGTGGTATCGCTTGTGGTGCTGTATGTGCTCACACTGTTGTCTGTGTTTACCTCAATGCCTGCCACAATACCCGTTTGTTGGGGCATTCTTCAGCTGTTCGGAGTGCTCATGCTGGTGGCGCGGCCGCTGAAAGACATCAGCAAGGCTGTGGGCAGGTTGATAGAGCAGTTGCAGGCTTTTGCCGATTTGGTAGCCCATGTTGCCACCGCCCGTTTCGAGAGTAGCGAGCTAAAGGGCTTGCAGCAGGTGCTGCTGGATGAACAGCACAATGCGCTCCATTCGTTCGGCCAACTGTCTGCCATCTTGTCAAGTCTTGACCGCAGAAGCAATGTGTTGGGACTTGTTCTGCTCAATGTGTTGTGCTTGAGCGACTTCTTCTTGGTGCGCAAGTTCTTGAAATGGCAGCAGCTGTATTTGGGGCAGATAGGCAGCTGGATAGACAGTTTGAGCCAGATAGACGCTTATGTGTCCATGGCTGTTATGCAGCAGAATGAGCCGAAGGCCCGACCCGCAGAGGTGGTAGAAGCCAAAGGGGTGGTGTATGAGGCCATAGAGCTGTGGCACCCCTTCTTGGGCAACAAGGCGGTAAGCAATGATTTCATGTTGAAAGACCGCAACTATTATATCATTACGGGTGCCAACATGGCGGGCAAGAGCACCTTCTTGCGCGCTATCGGCATCAACTATCTGCTGGCCATGAACGGTATGGTAGTGTTTGCACAGTCGCTGCGCGTGTCGGTATTCAACTTGTTCAGCAGCATGCGCACTACCGACGACTTAAGTCATGGTATCTCTTACTTCAATGCAGAGTTGCTCCGCTTGAGGCAGCTCATCAGCAGTTGCAAGCAGCATGACAATACTTTGATTATCTTGGACGAGATACTGAAAGGCACCAACTCGCTCGACAAGCTCAATGGCTCACGGCTTTTCTTGCAAGAGATTACCCGACTGCCTGTAACAGGACTTATCGCTACCCACGATTTGGAACTGTCAAAGATGGAAGACCTGTTTCCTGAACGTTTCCATAACTACTGCTTCGAGATAGGATTGGCAGAGCGCATCACCTATTCTTATAAGATAAGCAAGGGCGTGGCCCGCAATCAGAATGCTACATTCTTGCTCAAGCGCATCATCGACACTATGGATGCCTGAGCAGACAGTGTAGAAAGGTAGTATAAAAGTGGCTGTATAGCCTTGGCACCCTTTCGCGTTTGTATGGACTGCCGTGTAGTGTGTACGCAAACAGTAAATAGATGGAAATGCAATAAAAACAGATGCCGATTAAATGACATAAATCAATAAAACACTGATTGAGTGTGATTTATTCACTCAAACTATTGCAACTTCCAGAAAATGTAGTACCTTTGCAACGTGTTTTTCATAGTATTAGATTTAAGGTTAACAAAAGGTTGGAGTACAGCGGTACTCCTTTTTTTATGCCCTTACGTCAAGTCGTCCATATATTTGTTGCCTACCTTGTTTCCAAGAGCATAGCTATTGGCGTCTCATTGCATAGCAATCAGCGTGCGAAAGCACCGTTATCGTTGTGCGAAAGCACTGCTTTTGCAGAGCCGTTTGCATAGCTTTTGCAAGCTTCGTTTGGTATTTCGGCAAGTTTGTACTATCTTTGCTTTTAAATAATCTTTATGACAGGCAAGCAACTCCTCAAACATCTGCTCAAGGGCAGAAACAACAATGCCCATTGCTAAATACCAACAAATCATGAAAAAGACAATATCTTTATTTTTAAATCTATGCTTTTGTGCCTTGATGATAGCGCAAGGCTATCGTAACCCTGTAATACAAGGCTTTCATCCCGACCCGTCGGTAGTAAGGGTAGGGCAGTGGTTCTATTTGGTCAACTCATCGTTTCAGTATTTTCCGGGTGTGCCTGTCTATCGCAGTGCCGACCTTGTAAACTGGCAGTTGATAGGCAATGTGCTTGACAGACCGTCGCAGCTGCCACTGAAAGGTGCTTCCTCATGGTTAGGCATCTATGCACCCACTATCCGCTACCATGAAGGCATCTACTATGTGATAACTACCAATGTGGGCAATGGCGGCAACTTTATGGTTACGGCCACGCAACCCGAAGGCCCCTGGAGCGAACCTATTTGGTTGAAGCAGCAAGGCATAGACCCGTCACTGTTCTTTGACAACGGCAAATGCTATATGGTCAGCAATCCTGACAACACGATAACGCTGTGCGAGATTGACCCGAAGACAGGCCAGCAGCTGTCGCCCGGCAAGGCTATTTGGCGCGGCACGGGAGGACGCTATCCAGAAGGACCTCACCTGTATAAGAAAGACGGCTATTACTATCTGCTGATTTCCGAGGGTGGCACCGAGCTGGCACACGGCTTGACCATGGCACGCAGCAGGCAGATAGAAGGACCTTATGAGGCTAACCCCGATAATCCGGTGCTGACCAACTGCTGCATGGACGGGCAAGACAAGCAGATACAGGGCACAGGCCATGGCGACTTGGTGCAGGCGGCTGACGGTAGCTGGTGGATGGTGTTGCTGGCTTACCGCAATTTTGGAGGTTCTTACCACCATTTAGGGCGCGAAACCTGCCTGGTGCCGGTGGAGTGGCACCAGGGGCAATGGCCGGTTGTAAACGGCGGTCGCGGCGTAGATACATTGATGACGGTACCCACACTGCCTTTACAGCCTATAAAGAATACAGCCCACAGCACGGCAAAAGGTTTCAGCCAGTTGGGCCCGGAATGGGTCTATCTGCAAAATCCGCGTGCAGACTCGTACAAGATAATAGACGGGAAGCTGCGTCTTTATGCCTCTGCCGAAGGACTGGATGCCAACCGCCAGCCCACCTTTGTAGGGCGCCGGCAGGAGAGTGCCGCTATGCAGCTTACCACCGAGATTGACGTGTCGAGACTACAGCAAGGCGATGAGGCCGGCATCAGTGTCTATCAGATAGCCAACGGCCACTATGACCTGTTTGCCCGCCGGGTAAGAGGCGGACGCTATCAAGTGTATCTGCGCTATCGGGTAAAGTCGCTGATGCAGGAGAAGCTGCTCAAAACAACCACTGCGCGGCGCATCGTCCTTAGTGTCTCTTCCGATGGACTGAACTATCGCTTTGCTCCCGGGCAGATGGAGCAATGCAAAGCTGTGGAAACTTTGGAAACCTCGTTGCTCAGCACAGAGGTGGTAGGCGGCTTTACAGGTGTTACGGTTGGCATGTTTGCCACAGGCACAGGCTATGCCGACTTTTTGCGCTTTGACTATCGGTAGCGGTATGGCATAGTAGCGGCTTTGGCAGCTCCAGACAAGCCATCGGCAATAGGCATCAGGGGCAGATGGCAGCACTAATGTTTGAACGGGCTGACATAGTGTAGAATATTTGCAAACTGTATTTTACAATTTCCATAAAAGACCGAAATTGAGTATTAATTTATATCAAAAATCATAGTTTTGTAATACTAAAAATCAAGTATATTTTTGTTTTGATAGATTTAAATGTTATCTTTGCGCTGTCTTAAAAAGGCTGTTTGCCCTGCTTATGCCGCCATTATTCAGGATGAAAAGCAGTAGGTGGAGCAATCAAGAAATGCTAATAACTGATTTTAAATTAAAATATTTTCATTACTATGGTAGATTACAAGACCCTGGGTTTGGTTAATACCCGTGAGATGTTTAAAAGAGCCATCAATGGCGGTTATGCAATCCCTGCATTCAACTTCAACAACTTGGAGCAGCTTCAGGCTATTATCAAGGCTTCTTCTGAGTTGAAGTCACCGGTTATCCTTCAGGTTTCCAAAGGCGCACGTAACTACGCTAACCCAACATTGCTTCGCTACATGGCAGAAGGTGCAGTAGCTTACGCAAAGGAACTTGGTTGCAATCATCCTGAGATTGTGCTTCACCTCGACCACGGAGACAGCTTCGAGCTCTGCAAGAGCTGTGTAGACATGGGCTTCTCTTCTGTAATGATTGACGGTTCTTCACTTCCTTACGATGAGAACGTAGCTCTTACCAAGAAGGTGGTAGACTATGCTCATCAGTTTGATGTAACCGTAGAGGGCGAGCTTGGCGTATTGGCAGGTGTAGAAGACGAGGTTTCTTCTGATGTTTGCCACTATACAAAGCCTGAGGAAGTTATCGACTTCACTACCAAGACAGGTGTTGACTCTTTGGCTATCTCTATCGGTACCAGCCACGGAGCATATAAATTCAAGCCAGAGCAGTGCACACGCGACCCCAAGACCGGTCGTCTTGTTCCTCCTCCATTGGCATTCGATGTACTCGACGAAATCATGAAGAAGCTTCCTGGTTTCCCAATCGTACTCCACGGATCTTCTTCAGTTCCACAGGAATATGTTGACATGATTAACCAGTATGGCGGCAAATTGCCAGATGCAGTAGGTATTCCAGAGGAGCAGTTGCGTAAGGCTGCCAAGAGCGCTGTATGCAAGATCAATATCGACTCTGACTCTCGTTTGGCTTTCACCGCTGCTGTTCGCAAGACATTGGCTGAGAAACCAGCTGAGTTTGACCCACGTAAGTACTGCGGTCCTGCCCGCGACTTGATGGAGCAGATGTACAAGCACAAGATTATCGATGTGCTCGGTTCTGACAACAAGCTTGCACAACTCGACTAAATCGTTTTATTACGATATTCATATTATAAAAGGCGGAGACCTCTATCTGGGGTCTCCACCTTTTGTTTTGTATGGTTGACACAAGCTGAAAGTAGCCAATCGGCTAACAAAAACTTGGTCTGTTCTTTTTGACCCGACCTTTGAATATCTGAAGAAAGAAAGACAATGAACGGAAAAGACCTGACACAAGGGAGTATTCTTGGCAATATCATGACATTTTCATTGCCTTACATGCTTGCTTACTTCTTGCAAATGCTGTATGGACTTGCAGACCTTTATGTTATCGGGCAATATTGCGGTGTAGACAGCACCACGGCCGTGTCGAACGGTGCGCAAGTAATGTATATGGTAACAGTGGTGCTCATAGGGCTTGCCATGGGTACTACCGTGCTCACCGCACGCGCTGTTGGGGCTAAAGATGATGCAAGGGCACGGATTGTTGTGGGAAATACGATAACGATGTTTGCCTGTATAGCCATGGTATTGATGGTGGTGCTGCTCTGCCTGAAAGGTTGGATAGTGGGCGTAATGGATACACCCACAGAGGCTGTTGAAGGTATGGAGCACTACCTTACAGTGTGTTTCATAGGCATACCGTTTATCGTTGCTTACAATATTATAGCTTCTGTCTTTCGTGGATTGGGCGACTCTCGCAGTCCTATGTATTTCGTAGCCGTGGCATGTGTGGCAAACATTGTCCTCGACTATCTTTTTATCGGATTTTTCGGGTTAGGGGCAATAGGGGCTGCCCTGGGTACCACCTTGTCGCAAATGGCAAGTGTGTTGTTTGCCTTTGTGTCAATACGCCGCCATCGTGGTGTGATGGATGTATCCAAATCCCATTTGTATCCACGAAAAGATGTTATCAAAAACATACTGAAGACAGGCGTGCCAATAGCCGTGCAAGACGGATTTATACAGGTATCGTTTCTTGTCATAACCGTTATAGCCAACCAACGTGGATTGATTGATGCCGCTGCCGTTGGTATCGTGGAAAAGTTTATAGGACTTGTCTTTATTGTTCCTTCGGCTATGCTGTCTACAGTATCTGCCGTTTCTGCCCAAAATATAGGAGCAGGGAATATGGAACGTGCCAAGCGAACCCTGTATGTTGCCATGATGATTACCACAGGGTATGGCGTGGTGTGTGCAGTCGTGTTGCAATTTGTACCCCAGTTGGCTGTCGGAATATTTACAGACAATCCACAAGTATTGGCACAAGGTGCCGATTATTTGCGGGGCTACGTGTGGGATTGTATCTTTGCAGGCTTGCATTTCTGCTTCAGCGGCTTCTTTACGGCTTGCGGTTATGCCATTATCTCTTTCATTCACAACAGTGTGTCAATAGTATGTGCCCGTATTCCTCTTGCCTGGCTTTCGTCAATCTTGTATCCTGATACACTTTACCCTATGGGGCTAAGCACATGTACGGGTTCTGTCTTGTCGTGCTTGATATGTGTAGGGGCATATTGCTGGATGAAGAAGAAAACAGCGAAGATATAGCTATGCTGTGTAAAGTAAAGCAGAATGAAAGGAAAAAGCTAAAAGTGCTTTGCAGACTTTAAATAATAAAGGGCGGAGAAAAGACAAAACGACTGTAAAAGCGTTAAATAATGAAAGACTTGCTTCTTAAAAAATGTAAAACATAAGCATTCAAGCAACAAAATAATCAATATAACGTAACTTATTGATATACAGTATATAATACATATATATAATGGCGCTTTACGCACACTTTATGCTTTTGTAAAAGATGTAAACTTACTTGTGATTTTACTGTTTTTTTAGTAAATTCGCAATCGTAAATCTAAAATGGACCGCCCTTTGCTGAGTCTTATAGATTGGCTTTCTTGATTTCATAGAAAGCGTTTTCCAATTTATAGCAGTAGCAGTCTGGTCACAAACCCAATTAATAATGAAAAGGAACAGAATATTAACTTTAATTATGTCATTGTGTCTTGCCGTAACTCCAGCCCTTGCTGATAACGACAAAGATACTCCCAACAACCAGAAAATACAAGAAATAGACAATTACGATTTCCTCTATAACAATGAGGGCTACGACCAAAACTATAGTTTTGCGTCTGTGGACGAGATGCTCGATGAGGCATTCTCTCATATAGGTACTCCTTACCGTTCTGGCCAGTCCAATCCCAACGGCTTTGACTGCTCAGGTTTTACCAGCTATGTGTTCAAGAATATGGGCATAGAACTGAACCGCTCATCACGCGGACAATATGAACAAGGCACTGCGGTAGAGAAAGACAATCTGCAAAGTGGCGACTTGGTGTTCTTTACCAGTCCTCGTTCCGGCCGTTCTATCGGTCATGTAGGCATTGTGGTGGATGTAGACCCACTGCACAACTCATTCAACTTCATACATGCCAGCACGCAAGGTGTAAAGGTAAGCTCATCTAAAGAGCCTTACTACTCACGCAGATATGTGGGCGCACGCCGCGTAAAATAAAGAGTGCAAGGCATGGCTCAAGCCTGCTTGGCAGTTATAGCGCAATAGCATGGCATGAGATATTATAACAATATTGTTGGCAAGCTGTTCAGAAGCTTGCACATCAACGGGTACAGACCAAGCGGTGTCTGCACCCGTTGATGTTTTAGATACAATAGCAGGCAGCGTAGGCCGCGAAGAGAGGTTTTTGTTGGGCAAGAGCTTCACCCTTGTGCTGCATCGGAGACAGCATAAGGTAGCGTACTGGTTTAACCGCAGCAGTGGCGTGCAGACATGCCGGCTTGTTCTTGCAGACATTTTACCATATCAGATAACAATTGACAATCAAGGAAAAACAGAAAGGAAAAGAAAGATGAAGAAAATAGACGTTAAGCAATTAAACGACAATGTGTTTACCACCATTGGCAAAGAGTGGATGCTGGTAACGGCAGGTACAAAGGAACAGTTTAACATGATGACGGCTTCATGGGGCTGCATAGGATGGCTGTGGAACAAGCCTGTGGCTGTTATATTCATACGTCCTGAGCGTTTTACACATCCGCTGATAGAGGCTAACGAGGGTCTTACGCTGTCGTTCTTGGGCAATGGCGAGCAGGCACGTGCTATCTATAACTTCTGCGGCAGCAAGTCGGGTCGCGATTTTGACAAGGTAGCAGAAACAGGCTTAAAGCCTATTGTTACCGAATTGGGCAACATTACCTATGAACAGGCACGTTTGACCTTGGAGTGTAAGAAGCTTTATAAGGACAGCATCAAGTCCGAAAGCTTTATTGACCCGGAGTTGGCCAAATGGTATGGTGGCAAGAATGGCGGATACCATGATGTGTATGTGCTTGAAATAGTCAATGCGTATGAGTAACCCTGCTTTGGAGTAAGCAACAGCTCACAGGGAAAATCCTTTGCAGGAATAGTGAAATCTTGCAAGTGTATTCCCTGCTTAAAGGAGACAAAAAGGCTTCCTGTCAGCCTCTTCTCTCATGTGTTTCAGAGAGAAGAGGTGGCAGGAAGCCTTTTTGTGTATAGTTGCTTCAGATAAGCTTATCTGTTGATGGCAATCTTTCGTGTAATGTTCTTGCCGTCAACCACAGCTTTCACTACATATACGCCAGTAGCGATGCCGTTGATGGAAACGGTGTTGCCCTTGGCTTTGGCAATGCTCTTGCCGTCAGCAGAAGCAATCTCTATTGAGGTTACGTTGTTTCCGGAAACAGTGATTTCGTTGTCTCCTTGACGCATGGTAATGCGGTCAACAGTATTTTCGCTGATGCCGGTAGCATTGATGGTGAAGCGGTTGACATTACCTTTTACACTTGTAGGCATAACGTCATAGTACACGTCCACACGGATGGTGTGGTCAGTTCTGTTGGTGTTGCCCAAGTCGTAAGCGAAAGAGGTAGTGGTAAGCTTTTCCGCATTCTTCTTGGCACCGTCTATATAAGCATCGTATCCTGATACAGGAAGAGCCTTGGCGTCAGGATTTTCGATGTTGAGACCAATCATCCAGTTGGCAAATACTGCTGCCGATGAAATAGGATTCCAAGTCTCGCCGTCCAGTGAGTAGATATCAGAGTAACCGGATACAGGACTGTTGTTGTCTACTGCGATAGCGGGGCTGTCCGGTGTTACGTCGTAGCAGTCGATAACGAGCTGGTAAGTGGCTTTGGCATCAATGGTGACAGGCTCTTCGAGAGCTACCTCGTTCCATTGGTTCAGCTTGTAGTCGTTGACTTCGGTCTGGCTGATAAGTGTACCGTTCTTGTAGAGATATACAGTATAGGTGGCATCAGACAGCGGATAGAAGCGTGCAGAACGGATTACATAGCCATCGCGTCCGCGGAAAGTCTTTGACGGGTAGATAGCGCCGACCATCAAACCGTAGTTGTTTTCGGCAGGAGCTGTAACAGCTTGTGTAGAAGCAGAACCTGAGCAGTACTGTACCTGTACGCAGTCGCGGTCAGCAGGGGCATTCCATGTAGCGTTGATAGCAGTCTCGCTGGTGTTGACAACATTCACATTCTGTATAGCACTGAGCTGAGAGTCATCAGGAGTGATGCTGATAGCTGTTGTATTGGCAGCAGACTCTTTGCCGTTGGCGTAAACGGTACTGATGCCAATGTTGTGTGTACCTTCGGAAAGGTTAGACACTACATAGTCGTTTTCGTCGGAAGAACCTACCAATTTGCCGTCGGCATAGATGTTGTAGCTCTTCACGTTGTCTTGGCTGAGGTCAGCGCCTACAGGTGTGATGGTGGCACTGATAGGCCAAGTGGCAGAATAGAGATAGTTTTGGCTCTGCATTTGCTCACCGATAGAGTAGAAGTCAGGTTCGGTAGACATACGTACCAAATCGGTATAGCCCTCTGTGGCATGTCCGTAGTCAAGACCGTTGATGCTTTGCGAAGCCGTTGTAACAGCCACTTCGGTAGCCACGATAAGATCATTGTCAGGAAGGTTTTGCGGAGTGTCCAACTTCACGGTGTTGCGTGCACCGTAGTTGATGTTGCCTGTTATAGGCTGTGTGTATATCAACTTCAGTTTTCCGTCGTTGTCGTGGGTGTACAGGTTGATTTTCCATCCGCCTTGCTCTTCCAGTGGGTAGAAGCCTACCGAGGTAATCTGTTGACCCTTGTATGCGTCAAGTGTCGTTTTGTCAAAGCGCACACCAGTTTCATAGCTTACACCGTCCAGGCCAAGACCGAAGGTCTCTATGCTGGCAGTGTTGGCGTCAAAGTAAGAGAGTGTGCTGAAGTTGCTCTCAGGTGCGCTCCACTCCACGTATGCAGAGTTGTAGCCACGCTGGCGTGTGAAGAGACCTTCCGGTGCAGAGAGTTGCTTGTCTGCTACTGTCAGGGCTGTTTCTTCGCTCTTGCCGGATTCGTCAGTGCCGTATATTGCGCTGACAGTGTATTTGTGCTCACCGTTTGCTACGTTGGCATCAACGAACGACTGTCCGTCTATGGCAGCAGTGTTCACTTTCTCGCCATCTCGATATACGTTGTAGCCCGTGATTCCTTGTGCAGCAACATTGGGCTTCCATGTTACGAGTACCGACTTGATGCCGGACAGCTGTGTGGCTTTTACGCTTACAGGGCAGAGACCGTTGGACGCCTGGTTGAACTTCACGACCATAGACTGCACGGAGATAGAGTAGTTGCCCTGCTCGTCCTTGTCGTCATTGTAGTATTGGAAGCCCATGATATTGTCGTCTGCGGAGATGGTAGCGGCGCGGCTGATTTGGTAAAGAGGTTTTCCTTCGCTGTCTGTCGGGCTTTCAGGATTGACGAATATGTGGCGGTCTGCAAGGTCAATGCCCTTGTCTTGCAGATATTTGTAAGCGTATGCCCCTTTTCCGTCTTGATAGATATATGCCAAGTCATTGTTGGCACACATGACAGTACTTTTGTCGCTGATGTCAAAGAAGTCAAAGTCGCCGGTATCGTCGGCAGGGAATACCACGCTCTTTGTGCCAGTATTCATGTCATAGATGGCACTGATGCCATAATTGTCACCCACTTGTGTCCAGCCACCGAAGTAGAGCAGTTTGCTGCCATCTGGTGTAAACTTGCGGCCTGAGCTCCATGGCGACTCATCGTTGGTCAGCGTGGTGTAGCTACCATCTGGTCCCCAAAAGCAGGCTTGGCGGTTTTGGTCTTGTATCCATCCTGCTACATACTGTCCATCGGGTGAAATGGCATAAGGCATGGAGATGCCGTTTTTGTCGTTGAGCTTGCGAAGAATCTTGCCGTCCTTCCATACATAGCCTATGTATTGTCCGTTTTCTTCGATATGACCGGTTATGTATTGTCCGTCAGGTGAGATAGAACTGGCTCCGGCTGCGCTTACCGTGGCGGTAGGCATTTCCAAGCGAACCCATTTCTTGCCGTCCCAGTAGCCTGCAAGACTGATGGATGCACCGTTGGAACGATAGGTGTTGTCGGTATATTCACCTGCTACAATACCATCGTTGGAGATAGAATAAGCTAATGAAGGGTTAGAAGGATCGAGCAGTTGGATTTCGTTGCTTTCCAAGTTCCAGCGGAAACCGTAGCGTTCATCGCTGTAGTCAGCGTAAACACCACATGCCCATTTGCCGTTAGGTGAGGTGGCAACGATGTAGTACTCGTTGGGAGTAGTCATTACCATGGGCTTGACTGCTGTCTGTGCCCAGGCGGCACCACTCATGAGAAGTGATGCGAGAAGTAATTTATTCCTCATAATTTAATTGTATAAAGTGAAACTAAAAGATAAATCTTTATTGAAATCTTCATTGATATGGAAACAAGCAGATAAGCAATTCGTAGAAACGAGCTGTTTGCTTATCTGCTTGTTTTGTTTATTGCTTGATGCTAATAATTAATGTATCAGGCATTGTATTATTTTACGCGATACTTGTAAGCATCGGCTTTGCCGTTTTTCTCTACACACACAATGTAAGTGGCTGGTGCCAACTGACCGAGGTCTACACTGTTTGTGTTGTTCTTGGTGCAAACCTTTTGGCCGTTTGCTGCAAATACGGTAACATTGGCATTGCTGCCCAATGTCAGGATATTGTTGGCAAAGGTTGCTTTTACAGTACCGTCAACGGTAACAGCGTTTACACCGGTAGCAAAGCTCTGGATATCCTTAATCTTGACATCAATGGTATCAGAGATGGCATGACCGAATTTGTAAGTAGTTACAACGTATGCCTTTACGTCATAGCCGTAGAGTGCAACAGTTGCATTGTTGGCATTTACATCGGTGGTGTCAAGTTCTGATACCTGCGCATCGTCAAAGTAGATACTGTTCTTGACAAAGCCGTATTTCTCGGTGTCTTCAGGATTCTTCCATGCCAAGTTTGCGTAATAAGTCTTTTGGATATTTACAAAAGAACCGGTAGTCTCAACCTTGCCGCCTGCGAGCTTGAGGTCTGTTACAGCAGGAAGGTCGGTGTGTACAGTAACGTTAATTGGGCTGGAAGAGTAGTAGCCAGTCCATACTTGCTCAGCATTGTCGCCGTCAGCAGAGAGAGGACCTTCTGAAGAGGTAGAGAACAGAGGCTGTACAAAGTAGGTGTAAGTGCCGTTCTTCAAACTCTTGTCTTGATAGATGCACATGCCGGATTCCTCATCGTACACGTCGAAGAGACCGACAGTATCGATAGGCAGACCGTCGCGGTAGACAACAACCTTGCAGTCTTGTGTATATGCAAGTTGAGGAACAGAGAATGCAAGGTCAACAGTGTTGACAAGGTCAGGATTAACCTGTGAAGCTACAATCTCTGTATAGGTCATCTCGTCCATGTTGGCAAAGTCAGCATAGTAGTTGCGCTGTGGCAGACCTGAATTAGACCATTTGTCGTTAGAATAGGTGTAACTATTGGCATGTACAATGTCTTTGTTGCCGTCGACCAAAGTGTATTCTGTCTTGAACTCAGGAACAGCGTTGCCTTCAGCATTGAAGTCGCTCTTCTCGTAAGTCTTCAGCACGTCATTGTCATAAGTCCATGTTTCCAATTGCTTGCCAGTGTATTTGGGCTCACCGGGGAAGTCGGGATCTTCTCCTACGGTGTATTGGTACTCTTCTATCTTGTTGCCGTTTTCATCATAGGTGATGTCTGCCTGATATTTGTATGAATCATACGCACCGTCAGATGTGTACTGCAAAAGGTTCTTGTTTTCATCGTATGAAACGTAGGTAAACTTCTGGAGCAGTGCGTCAGTGCTCTTGGCATGTTCCTCTTTGCTTGCCAAGGTTCCGTCTTCATTGTAGGTGTACAGGTAATACCGGTTGCCCAAATCCTCTTTTACAAGTTTGCCTGTTGCATCATATTCATAGCTTTCGCAGTTTTTTGTCTTCTGCCAAGCAAACTCGTCAAAGTCGTAGAGTCCCCATTGGTAGGAGTCCATATTGGTACAGTTGCCATTCTCGTCGAAAGTATATTTGTATGTGCTTGTAGGTGCAAAGTTATCAGTAACACCACCGTATTCGCTATATTCGCGTCCAAGAGTAATGCTGCCTACTACCTTGCCGTTGGTATTGTAGTAGTATAAACTGCGAGAGGACACAACGTCAGAAGAGATGTCGCCCATAGAGCTGCCGAAAAACTCTTTCTTGATGAGGAAGCGTGTCTGTTTTTTCTCTTCTGCAGGAGGGGTAGCCTCTGTACCGTCGGCTGTTGACTTGCCGTATGAAGCAGCGTAGAGGAGGTCAGACAGGTCGCCTTTCAGTGCCACGGTCTTGGCATCGGTGTCGAAAGTCAATACTTTCTTGCCTGCTATAAGGTACACGGTTTTGCCGTCTTCAGCTGCAATCAAGCTGTTGCTTGCAGACCAAGTGGAAGTAACAGTCTTGTTTTCTACAACAGGAGTTACGGTAAAGTCGGCAGCTACTTTGAAGAGGCTGGCATATACTGAAGCCCCGTCTTGGTAATTCTGGAGGAGGTAGAAGCCTCCGTTGTTGTCTGAAGTGATGGCTTGGTACTGTCCGTCAAGAGTTGCAACCTTGGTCATCTGACCGTCTGTCTGGTTTACCGAGTACAATTCTGTAACATAGGCATTGTCATCGTTGAGATTGACTTCAATAGCATACATGGTGTTGCTCTTGCTGTCGTATGCCATGCCGGAAGGGTTGTAGCCAGGCTTGCCGTATTTATAAGAGAAATTGTTGACCACAACGGTCTTGCCGGTAGTGAAGTTGATGGTGACCAACGCATTGTTTTCATCATAAGTGTCAGGGTCCATCTGTGTAACAAAAGCAAAGTATTTGTCGCCAGCTGTTACACCGCATTTTACTTCTTGCGCATCAGCGTAGGCAAAGTCGCTTGGAGTAAGGGTTGTAACTTCATTGGTGTTGACTTTGTCAAGGTCTACCGATGTAGGTTGGGCTCCTTTGCTGTAGGATGAGAGCAAACCATACACTACATTGTCGGCCAATGCTGCCGTGGAGAAGCTAAAGGCTATCAATGCAGCAGCGAAAGATCTAAGTAAACAATGTTTCATAAAAAATGTGTTTTGGTTAAAGTATTTTCATTGTACAAGTGCAAAGATAAGTAAATTATTTAAAATACCAACGATTGTTAAAAGAAAAAGTGAAAAAATGTTGTTTGTATGTGTGAAAAATATTATTTTTGCAACAAAATAAATGCGATGGATTACATTTGGTAACCATTTCATAAATGAGAACTTGTATCTATTAAAAAATATAAATGATGAACAAATTTTACTTGGGAGTAGCTTCTGCGTTGTTGTTATTAGCAACCAATATCAATGCTACAGAGATTGGCTATGCCAAAGAGAAGATTAACCGTGCATACACATTCCGCCTTGGCTCCACTACAAAGCAGGGACAGGCTATCCGCCTGAGTCATGCCAAGTTGCAGGCACTGAAAGGCAAGACGATTGACTTTGCCGAATTTGTGGTTGGTTCCAAGAATACAACGGGGGGCACAATAGATGCTTTTATCACCACATCGCTCGATGATGCTCCAGTGGCAGAGGGTACAGTAAAGATAACAAAGGCCTTGTCGAAGCTGAAATGGACGCTTGACAAGCCTTACACCATTACCGGGGATGAACAGGAGCTGTATATTGGCTTTACGGGAGACATCAAGACCTCTTACAAATTGTTGATTTCTGACGGATCTTATGACATAGACGGTTGCAACTTTGCCTATAAAGACGGTGCGTGGGTAGATACTTACGGCATGGGGCAGGGTAGTGCACATATCTATATTAATGTAGAAGGTGTGGCAGATTATCCTGATGTAATAATGGGCAAGAGCAATTTTGACGCTTACTTTAAGGCTGGCGATGCCAACGACATTTCAGCACGCTTTGTCAATGCCGGCACAACAGCCATCAAGAGCTTTGATGCCAAGGTAACAGTGGGCGACAATGTATCTACACAGCATTTTGACAATTTGACCATCAACCCGAAAGATACTTACAGCTTCAAGGTGGAAGGTGTCAATTCTGATGAAGAAGGTCAGAGAGACGTTCGTGTGGATATCGTCAATGTGAATGGTGGCGATAATGATATAGATTCTTCAGACAATGTGTCCAGTGGCAGTGTATTCTTCTATCCTCACAATATGGAGCGTTCGGTATTGGTAGAGGGCTTTACAGGACAGGATTGTCCTAACTGTCCTAATGGACACCTCGTTATCAACAACGCTATCAATACGGCAGAAGCAAGCCTGAGTGATAAAATCATAGAGGTAAGCCATCATGCTGGTTATTATCCAGACATCTTCACCATGTCAGAAGACGATTCTTACCGTTTCTATTACAGTAATCCTGCCAGCACGTTTGCACCGGCAGTAATGGTAAACAGAAATGCCGATGCTTCCATCTCGTCATTTCCTGTGATACAAATTGAATATGCAAATATATGCAACTTGATTTACCATGCTGCACAAAGCAAGCCGTATGTATCACTTAACTTGGCTACTGAATTGGATAAGGATACCCGTGAGCTGAAAGTAAAGTTCCAGATAAAGCCTCACACCACAATGCCTACCGACCATACCTTGTTTAATGTATTCCTTGTACAAGACAGTTTGGTGGCATATCAGTCGAACGGTGGCAGCGATTATATCCATAATCGTGTGTTCCGTGGTACATTGACAGACAATAGCTGGGGATTGGTGGTAGACGATTTGACCCCTGGCAAGGTAGTTACATGGGAGAAGACCATTACTATTCCAGAGAAAATACACTCAAGTTATTGGACTGATGATTTGATAGACGGAACCGGAATGTACAGCGGCAAGTATAAGGTGGATCAGGTGGATATAGCGACTGTGCTCAAAAACATGACTTTGGTGGCATACGTTGCACAATATGACAATACCGACAACTCGAAAAACATTGTTTACAACAGTGTGGAGGTTAAGTTGGGTGAGTCGTACAAGCAAGCCGGTTTTGGCGAAGCAACCGCTGTGAAAGGTGTTACTGCAGATGACCAGCCCGCGGCTATCAGTGTAGAAAACGGTAAAGTGCGTGTGCAAGGCGATTGCAGCAAGGTCAGCGTGTACAATCTTGCAGGTGCTCAAGTGGACGCTAACGCTACACTTTCTGGCGGAGTATATATCGTAAAGGCTATTGTCGGAGGCAAGCAAATAGCCAAGAAAGTATTGGTAAGATAATATTATCATTGTTTATTTATGCGTAAATCATACATATATATAATAGGTATGGCAATGTTCCTTGTCCCGACAGTAGGTTGGGGACAAGGAATTTTGTCTCCAAAGACAGCCCTTACTATCGCAGACAGTGGTGAGGGCCGCATGAAAGTTCAAGGTGCTGACACAGCAAAGTTGTCGGTTTATGTTACCATCAATCCGCAAGTTACATCATGGCAGAAGCTGGGGTTGCAACCGGCTGTCCTACAGGGTAATACTGCTACTGTGCGCCTCTCGACAGCCCAACTCAAGGCATTGGCCAAGCAAGAGGGAGTAGAGTATATACAGTTGACCTCAGGTGTTAATCAAATGCTTGATATAGCTCGTAAAGAAGCAAGCACAGATGATATACACAAAGGCGTGTCGCTGCCACAAGCCTATACAGGTAAAGGTGTAGTAGTGGGCATTGTAGACGCAGGCTTTGACTATTTGCACAGTGCATTCCGCAATCCTCAAGACGGAACATTGCGCATTAAGCGCATTTGGGAGCAGAAGACATCAACGCTTGAAGGTGCCAAAGCACCGGAAAAATTTGGCTATGGCATAGAGCTAAACACGCCGGAACTGATGGAGACGGCACAGGGTGATACAGACGATAACTCGCATGGTACACATGTAGCAGGCATAGCAGCAGGAAGCGATGACTATAAGGAGGGTGCCTATGTGGGCAATGCTCCTGATGCTGATATAGTATTGGTAGCTCTTGACCTGTCAACCTGTACAAGCGCAGACATTTGCAATGCGGTGCAATATGTATTTGACTATGCCGATGAGGTAGGCAAGCCATGCGTGGTTAACCTGAGTTTGGGTAATCATGAGGGACCACATGACGGAACCTCTACCTTTGATGTGATGACGGACCAGATGCAGCGTGCAGGCCATTTGATTGTAGGTGCAGCGGGCAACCACCGTACCGATAAGTTCCATATAGACCATACCTTTAAATCGGCAGATGATGCGCCATTGCGTACATTTGTAAAATACAAGTCATCACCATCCAACAAAAATGTTGGCGGCAGCATTGAGATATGGGGCGAGAAAGGAACTGACTTTACTGTTGATATAGCCGCTTACAGCACATTCAACAAGAAAGATGCCGTGTCTACAACAGTCTATCCTGCCGAAGGTGTAACAGAAGCAGATTTTGGCCGCTATGCTACGGGTTCCTGGAAAGTGGCATCAGAGGTGAGCAAGCTGAATGGTAAGCCGCATGTGGTACTGACTTCTGCCTTGACCAACCTTCGTGCCAATTATGCCATTGCACTTACTGTTACCCCAAAGGGTGCGGGTAGAGTGAACGTATGGGCTGATAACACGAAATTAGGGCTTGAATCTCGTGATATTGAAGGCTTCTCAGCTCCGGATGCATCATCTTCTACCTTGGCAGAGATTGGTGGAACGGGTCATAAGATTCTTACCGTAGGTTCGTACACAACGCGTAATGAATACACTACGAACAGCGGCACACAGGCAACACTGGAAGAAACAGTGGGCGACCTCAGCTCTTTCTCAAGCTATGGTCCTACCGTGGATGGCAGAATCAAGCCAGAGATTACAGCTCCAGGATGCCTTATTATCTCAGCTGTATCCAACAATGACGCTTCCGGAACATTGATGTATGCTGACTATAATGAGAAAAATGGACGCAACAATATGTATGGTTACATGCAAGGCACGTCAATGGCATCACCTTTTGTGGCTGGTATCGTTGCTACATGGCTACAAGCTTATCCACAGCTTACCCCAGAGCAATTGCATGAGATAGTAGAGGCTACTGCACGCAAAGACAGCTTTACGTCTGCTGAAGCAGACAGCAATTGGGGCTATGGTAAAATCAATGCCGTAGAGGGACTCAAGAAGTGCATTGCTTATGAAACAGCTGGTTGCGAAGCAATAGATTATCCTTTTGATGGAAGCATCAGCATTGCCAATGGCAATATAGCTATTGATTTCCCACGCAGCACCCATGCTGCCATCAATGTGGCAGATATGTCGGGGGCTACCGTCATGTATCAGAACCTTGGCTTCAGAAAAGCTGGCGATACGGTACGTCTACCTATGCCATCGCTGCCTAAAGGCGTGTATGTATTATCAGTCAAGACGGCTACAAGTGTAAAGGCATACAAGTTTGTATGTCAGTAGAAAACAGAAGATAAAACAGAAGATAAAACAGCCTTATAGCTTACATTAACTAACCCTATGGTTTATGATTCGTAAACCATAGGGTTACGTTGTCTAAACCATAGGGTTACGTTAGCAAACTTATAGGGTTTTGTGAATGATACTCATAAAATAATGTCTTGTTCTTTTTGTCATTTCAACAGAAATGAGTAATTTCGCTGCCGCTAACAAGATAAAAGCATCTTTTCTTACTTCTTGATAAACGGTACAAAAGATGTGTATCATGCAAATAGGGGCGTAGCCCAGCTGGTTTAGAGCGCTGCAGTCACATTGCAGAGGTCATCGGTTCGAGCCCGATCGTCCCTACTTATAATTTCAAGCAGAACGGTTCTATATTAGTAGAACCGTTCTTTCTATTTAAAGTAATTGTTATAAAAGAGTCAAGTTATTACAGTCCAGTGTTTGTGTGTAAACGTTCTAAATTCTGATTCCATATTTCGCGCAGCGTGTCTATATCACCATCCAATGCATAATCGGTAATGCAAAGTATGTAATCTTCGGTAATGTCAATCCTTTCTATTTTCATTTCCAGATAGGTATCAGTGCCTTCTTCCTCCGCCCATTGCAGCTTGATATGGTCGTAAGCTACCAATTCAAGAATATTGGCATCACGCGTTTCATGGTCTGACCATAGCTCACCCCATGTCAGGGATATGTGGTTGTCGGTTATCTGCACATCATCCGCCAGCCATTTCTTTAGCCCCATAGCTGTACTGATAAGCGTCCAAATGGCTTTTATGGAATGACTCTGCAATTCATACTCCATGTATAACTTTTTCTGTATCATCTTTTTTTAAGCGGTACGTTTCTGTAATTATGATTTAAGATCGCCACAAACAAAATCTCTTCTTGTCACAGTATCAACTTACAGTACATTTTTTATGTATAACTTTAGTGCTCTACACAACAAGTAGGTACATGATAATATAATGCCACTTACTTGTGTGTTATCTACTGATAAGGTTCTTTATAAAGCTTTGTCTGCTGCAAAAATACGTTTTTTTCACAAAAAACAAATAAAAAGTCTTTGATTTTTTTGCAGTTTAAAAGAATTGTATTACCTTTGCACCCGCAAACAGCAATAATGGCGGGATAGCTCAGCTGGTTAGAGCGTCGGATTCATAATCCGGAGGTCGT
>CALCVP010000093.1 GCA_937907705.1 uncultured Prevotella sp.
GGCTGGCAGCGGAAAGCCGCTTAGCCTTTATCTCAAATTTTAACGAACTATTGTTCCATACAAATTATGATCTTTTTACTATCATCTCACAGCATGTATGGCTGCTATTGCTCCGTAGCTAGCCCATTTTTCTCTTCATGCCGCAGATATGCTTCTACTCGTTGGCGCATACGCAGAAAAGGTTCTGACTGCTGATAGCCTGTATTTTTCTTAAGCATCTGGGCAATGTCTTGTATGCTATGAGAATAACAAGACAGTTCATTACGCATTTGGGTAGAATGTACAGCCTGCCGTCTTATCTCATTTTCACGCTCTCTTATTAGCTGTTCACACACTTTCGTAACGATAGGTTGCACAATTTTATCAAACAAGTGATGACCTTGTACATAGAGATACGTGGTCTGCGGTGTTACACCAAGCCGAAGCAAATCAGCCTTTACTGCCAGATATGAATCCTTGGCATTAGGATTACGATGGCGCAACCAACTGGTTTTCTTCGCCACTTTAGCACGTATATTCGCTATACAGGCTTCGGGATGGCGTAAATCAAAGCCTCCTATATCTATCAATTTATTAAACTCTGTAATGGTAAACTGCCCATAGATACTCTGGCGATAATGCCAAATAGACCATACAAAAAGTGGAAAAATAGCCTCACTATATTGAGTCATGAAAGCATTAAAATCAAACAAGGCATGATCGTTAAGTGTTACCATCACACAAACATTATGCAATGATGGCGCATAGCACTGAAGATTTTCGATGGCATAAGCATATGTATGCATCACATAAGGGCTTTCTATAATGCGTCGCGATACTTCGGTAGCACCTTGTATAAGGTAATCATAATCGGCATCTACACAAGCTATTAAATCATAACCCACACGTCCTGCATCAATCAGATTGGTGAGCACTGAGCGCTTGCCCCTTTCCAGTGTAGTACGGGAAGGCAACATCACCTCAAAATAGCGTGTGTCGTCTTCATATAGACTTAGTAATGTGCGCCAAAACAACACATCATCATAACTCTCTACATAGGCCACAATACGTCGTCGAGCTTGTTTAGGACGCATATGATTAGCAGCAGTAATATAGCGTGAGGTTATGTTGTCTTTTAATCGTCTGTTCATGACCATTATTTTATTGTTTCACATCACTTATTGGCATGCTTTTTATACTTCAATAAGCATTGTCAAACGCTATGACAAGTAGCTATTTAAGTTATCACGCCTTATCGGTAATGTCGCTTACTTCTGTTACTTTATCCATCCATCCGTTCATAATCACGGCAGGTGAATGAGTGGTTAATATAATCTGTACATGTGGATTAAGTTTTAATATCAAGTCAATTAATCGCTGTTGCCACTCTATATGCAGACTCACCTCCGGTTCATCCATAAAAAGCACATAGGGCTGATTGTCTTCTATTAGCGTAGTTAGCAAAATAACCAATATCTGTTTTTCACCACTCGACAATTGGTAAGGATAAAGTATCTCACCCATCTGGTTAAAACGTATCTCGTTTTCTGTACGCACAATTTTCTTTCCTGTTTCAGAAAACAAGTCATCTATCAAGTCTTGAAATGTCTTTTTAGGGGCAGACAGGCTCTGAGCCTTAGCTGCCGAATCAGCGCCACCCGCTTGCAGAGCAGCTATCATACGATTACCTATATTCACTTGATAGTCAAGATACTTGCGCTGAAGTTTAAATAGTTGCCAATCCAATTCCGTGACAAGATTTGCACCCACCGCATTAAGCATGTCTGCATTGACCAATGGACGGTCAAATGAGCGAATGACGTCAAAACGTAAATGAGTGGCATCCGCAGGATTAACAGTGAGTCTTACACCTTTTAGCAGATGACTGACTAAGCTGCCATTTTGATTAACACTCCGTATCACCTTATTAAGAATGGTACTTTTTCCCTCACCATTCACGCCACTAAGTATGTTTACTTGACGGTCTAAATTCCATACAATGTGTTTACGTCCACTCCAAAGCGATTCTATTTCTATCCTTTCTATGTAATCAGCATATTTTTGCATAGTGTATATTTTTAAAGGTCAACATATATCAAGCAACCAAAAGTCTCAAATAAGAGGGATATTCGCTATCGAAGACTCTTCATGAGCATCTGTCTCTAAAGGCTTTTTACCGTACAAATATATCAATTATATTTGAAAATGCGTACCTTTGTACCTTGAAAAAACAAACTAACGTTAATATGAACAATAAAAAAGTAATTATTGCGCACCTCAGCATGCTGATGGCTTCAGCTGGTTGGGGGCTAATGGCTCCCTTAGGCAAGCAAGCTATGGCTGCTGGTGTGGCAGGCATAGACTTAGTATCATTCAGAGTAGCTGGTGGCATGGTGCTCTTTTGGCTCACCTCATTACTATGGCGTGGCTGTCATGAAACTGTTGCCAAGTATGACCTGCTGCTTTTCTTCTTTGCCAGCATCTTCGGATTGGTGTGTAATCAATGTTGCTATACCATCGGTTTAAGTATTACCTCGCCCATCAACGCAAGCATTGTAGTAACCTCCATGCCTATTTTCACCATGATATTAGCAGCAATAGTGCTGCGTGAGCCCATTACCAGCAAGAAAGTATTAGGCATATTCTTTGGCTGCATCGGTGCCATCATGCTAATCATAACCAGCGCATCAGCCATGAATGCCAAGGTGGGCAATATAAAAGGAGACTTGCTCTGCCTTTTTGCACAACTCAGTTTTGCACTCTATCTCACACTCTTTGGCAAGCTCATTAAACGTTATCATGTGATAACCGTTAATAAATGGATGTTTACTTATGCCACACTACTTATTATACCCTTCTCTTTCAACCATGTGATACAATTACCATTTAGCACATTTAGTACCACTGTTTGGACAGAAGTGGCTTATGTAGTAATTGTGGGCACATTCCTTTGTTACATACTTACTATGGTTGGTCAAAAGACGCTACGCCCTACCGTGGTAAGCATCTATAACTATGTGCAACCTATTGTGTCAGTAACAGCCAGTCTGCTAATGGGCATTGGAATCTTTAAATGGGGGCAGGGTATAGCCGTTGTATTGGTTTGCTTCGGTGTATGGTTAGTTACGAAATCAAAATCACGTGCAGATTTGGAACGAACTACGCAGACAACGAAAAAATAACATTATTATTTGCATCCTAAAAGAGACGTGGCATAAAAGAAATTTTCTTTCTATAACACGTTTTCTTTAGTTATTATCAATCTTGTTTTTCATCTCTTATCGAGAAAAAACAACTATTTTAAAGAAAAGCATAAAAAAGTCAGAAAAAAATTTGGTATATAATATAAAATACACTACCTTTGCATTCGCAATTAAGAAACAAGGGCGTTTAGCTCAGCTGGTTTAGAGCATCTGCCTTACAAGCAGAG